>JACFMS010000037.1 GCA_019455285.1 Sphingomonadales bacterium | reverse complement strand
CCGCGAAGGCGGCCGCACCGTCGGCGCCGGCGTCGTCGCCAAGATTATTAAGTAAGTGAATGAAGCGAGTTGGTCGGGACATCAGCCCGGCGCGAGGTGAATAGCGATGGAAACGCAAAATATCCGTATCCGATTGCGAGCGTTCGATCACCGTATCCTGGATCAGGCGACGGGTGAGATCGCAAGCACCGCAAAGCGCACGGGTGCGCGGGTTCGCGGGCCGATCCCGTTGCCGACCCATATCGAGATGTTCACGGTGTTGAGAAGCCCGCACATCGATAAGAAGTCGCGGGAGCAGTTCGAGATGCGCACTCATAAGCGCTTACTCGACATTATCGACCCCACGCCGCAAACGGTGGACGCGCTGATGAAGCTCGATCTTGCCGCCGGCGTTGACGTCGAGATCAAGTTGCAGGGGTAAGGAGCCATGCGTACGGGCCTTATTGCAAAAAAGGTAGGCATGACTCGGGTGTTCGCCGAGGGCGGCCAACATGTGCCGGTGACCGTTCTGAAAGTAGACGGCTGCCAGGTGGTGGCGCGCCGCACCGCGGACAAGGACGGCTACTGGGCGGTGCAGCTCGGCGTCGGCAAGAAGAAGGCGAAGCGCGTGACTAAAGCCATGCGCGGCCACTTCGCCAAGGCCGAGGTCGAGCCCAAGGAAAAAGTCGCCGAGTTTCGCGTTTCGGAAGACAACATGCTCGACGTCGGCGCGGAGCTGTCGGTGGAGCATTTCCTGCCCGGCCAGTTTGTCGACGTCTCCGGCGTCACCATCGGCAAGGGCTTTGCCGGCGCCATGAAGCGGTGGAATTTCGGCGGCTTGCGGGCGACCCACGGTGTGTCGATCTCGCACCGCAGCCATGGCTCCACCGGCCAGCGGCAGGATCCGGGCAAGGTCTTCAAGAACAAGAAGATGGCCGGACACTTGGGCGTTGAGAACGTGACCACGCAGAATTTGCAGATCGTTCGCACCATCCCCGAGGATGGCCTCATTCTGGTCAGGGGCGCGGTGCCGGGAAATGACGGAACCTGGGTGTTCGTGAAGGACGCCGCCAAGCGGCCGTTGCCGAAAGATGCGCCAAAGCCGGCGGCGCTGAAGGTCGCGGCGGCAGCGCCGGCCGAGGCTTCGGTTGAAGCCCCGGCGGCTGAAGAAAATAAGGACGCGTAAGCCATGAAAGCCGATGTCTTGACATTGGACGCCAAGAAGGCGGGCTCCATCGACCTCGATGAAGGTCTGTTTGGCCTGCCCGAGCGCGCCGACATTCTAAGCCGCGTCGTGCATTGGCAGCTCGCCAAGCGCCGCGCCGGCACGCAGTCGGTCAAGCAGCGCACGCAAGTGTCCGGCACCACCAAGAAGTGGGGCAAGCAGAAGGGCGGCGGCTCGGCCCGCCACGGCAGCCGCAAGTCCGGCATTTTCATTGGCGGCGGCAAGACGCACGGCGCGCAGCCGCGCTCGTATGCCTATAGCTTGCCGAAGAAGATCCGCGCGCTGGGGTTGAAAGTGGCGCTGTCGGCCAAGCAGGCGGGCGGCAAGCTGATCATCGTTGAAGATCTGGCGGTCAAGGAAGCCAAGACCAAGGCGCTGGCGGAAAAATTCGCCAAGCTCGGCTTGAAGTCAGCGCTCTTCATCGACAATGAAGTCAACGAAAACTTCATGTTGGCGGCTCGCAATATTCCTCAGATCGACGTGCTGCCGGTAATCGGCGCCAACGTCTATGACATCTTGCGGCGCGATACCTTGGTATTGACCAAGGCGGCCATCGACGGCCTGACGGAGCGGCTGAAATGAGCGATCTTGCGCATTATGATATGATCCTGACGCCGGTGATTACCGAAAAATCGACCCGCGTGTCGGAACACAATCAGGTAATTTTCCGGGTGCCGATGGACGCCACCAAGCCCGAGATCAAGAAGGCGGTCGAGACGTTGTTTAAAGTCAAGGTGCTGTCGGTCAATACCGTGCGCGCCAAGGGCAAAAGCAAGCGCTTTCGCGGCATCGCCGGCCAGCGCTCGGACACCAAGAAAGCCATGGTGCGGCTCGCCGAGGGCCAATCCATCGATGTGACGACGGGAGTCTAGACGATGGGTCTTAAAGTATATCGTCCGATCACGGCGGCGCAGCGCGGCCTGGTGCTGGTCGACCGCAGCGGCCTTCACAAGGGAAAGCCGGTCAAGGCGCTGACCGAAGGCCTACGCAAGTCCGGCGGGCGCAACAATCACGGCCGCGTTACCGTGTGGTCGCGCGGCGGCGGACACAAGCGCGCCTATCGCACCATTGATTTCAAGCGCCGTAAGCTTGATGTCGAGGCGACGGTGGAGCGGCTGGAATACGATCCCAACCGGTCGGCGTTCATCGCCCTCGTCAAGTACAGCGATGGCGAGCTGGCCTATGTGCTGGCGCCGCAGCGCCTTAACGTTGGCGATAAGATCATTGCCGGCGAGCGGGTCGACGTGAAGCCCGGCAACGCCATGCCGATGATGAACATGCCGGTGGGTACCATCGTGCACAACATCGAGATGAAGCTGGGCAAGGGCGGTCAGCTCGCCCGCTCTGCCGGCACGTTCGCGCAACTGGTGGGCCGTGATGAAGGCTACGTCATCCTGCGCCTGTCGTCGGGCGAGCAGCGCAAGGTGCTGGGCGCCTGCTTTGCCACTGTCGGCGCGGTGTCGAACCCGGATCACCAGAACGTCACCATCGCCAAGGCGGGGCGCACGCGCTGGAAGGGGCGTCGGCCGTCGGTACGCGGCGTCGCCATGAACCCCATCGACCATCCGCACGGCGGCGGTGAAGGCCGCACCTCGGGCGGCCGTCACCCGGTGACGCCGTGGGGCAAGCCGACCAAGGGCAAGAAGACGCGCAGCAACAAATCGACGACCAAGTTCATCGTACGCTCGCGTCACGAGAAGAAGAGAAAGGGTTAAGCCGTGGCTCGTTCAGTTTGGAAAGGCCCGTTTGTTGACGGCTATCTGCTGAAGAAGGCGGAAGCGGCGCAAGGCAGCAGCAAGAAAACCACGGTTAAGACGTGGTCGCGCCGTTCGACGATACTGCCGCAGTTCGTCGGTTTGACGTTCGACGTTCACAACGGCCACAAGTTCATCCCGGTTTATGTCTCGGAAGAGATGGTCGGTCACAAGTTCGGCGAATTCGCGCCGACCCGGACGTTCCATGGCCATGCGTCCGACAAGAAGGCGAAGAGGAGCTAGAGCGGTGGGTAAGAAGGCGACACCCCGTCGGGTTGCCGACAACGAAGCGGTTGCCGTGGGCAACATGATCCGCGTCAGCCCGCGCAAGCTCAACCTCCTGGCTGGGCTCATTCGCGGCAAGAAGGTGGAGCGGGCGATTGCCGATCTGACCTTCTCGCGTCAGCGTCATGCGCATGACGTGAAGAAGGTGCTGCAGTCGGCGGTGGCCAATGCGGAGAACAATCATCAGCTTGATGTAGATCAGCTGGTGGTATCGGAAGCAAGCGTCGGCAAGGCGCTGGTGATGAAGCGTTTCCGGCCGCGGGCGCGGGGTCGCGTCGGCAATGTCGAGAAGCCGTTCAGCCGGATCAGGATCATCGTCCGGCAGGTTGAGGAGAGCGCGTAATGGGTCAAAAGGTTAATCCCATCGGGTTGCGTCTGGGCATCAATCGGACCTGGGACAGCCGCTGGTTCGCCGATGCCGGCGAATACGCGCAGCTTCTCCACGAGGATATCAAGGTACGCGATTACGTGCGCAAGACGTTGCCGCAAGCCGGCATCAGCCGCGTCATCATCGAGCGGCCGGCGAAGAAGGCGCGGGTGACGATCTACTCGGCGCGGCCGGGCGTGATCATCGGCAAGAAGGGTGCCGACATCGAGAAGCTGCGCAAGGATCTTGCCAAGCTGACCTCGGCGGGCGACGTCAGTCTCAACATCGTCGAAGTTCGCAAACCCGAAATCGACGCCACGCTGGTGGCTGAGAACATCGCGCAGCAGTTGGAGCGCCGGGTGGCATTCCGCCGCGCCATGAAGCGCGCGGTGCAAAGCGCGCTCCGTTTGGGCGCCGGCGGCATCCGCATCAATTGCTCGGGCCGGTTGGGCGGCGCGGAAATCGCCCGCATGGAATGGTACCGCGAAGGCCGCGTGCCGCTGCACACCCTGCGCGCCGATATCGACTTCGGCTATGTGGTGGCGAAAACCGCCTATGGCGTCATCGGCATCAAGGTGTGGGTGTTCAAGGGTGAAATCCTGGCGCACGATCCGATGGCGCAGGACAAGCGGGCCCAGGAGCATCACAAGCCGGCTGGCGTGCGTGGTTAGGCGTTAGGGAAGAGATTTCAAATGCTTCAACCTAAGAAGACAAAGTTCCGCAAGGCGTTCAAGGGCCGGGTCCATGGCATGGCCAAGGGCGGCACGTCGCTCAACTTCGGCGCTTATGGCCTGAAGGCGGTGGAGCCGGGGCGCATCACGGCGCGGCAGATCGAGGCGGCGCGGCGCGCCATCACCCGTCACATGAAGCGCTCGGGCCGCATCTGGATCCGGGTATTCCCGGACGTGCCGGTCAGCACCAAGCCGGCGGAAGTTCGCATGGGCAGCGGCAAGGGCGCGCCCGAGTTTTGGGTGGCGCGAATCAAGCCGGGCCGCATCATGTTCGAGATCGACGGCGTTGACCTTGAGACGATGCGCGGCGCATTCGATCGCGCAGCCGCTAAGTTGCCGATTAAAACCAAGATCGTCGCCCGGCTGGGCGAACAGATTTCGTGATCGAGAGTAAGGAGCTACGGCCATGAAAATCGCAGACCTTCGCGATAAGACCGCAGACCAGCTCGGCGATCAGCTGGCGAGCCTGAAGAAGGAGCAGTTCAATCTGCGCTTCCAGAAGGCCACCGGCCAGCTCGAGAACACGGCGCGGGTACAGGAAGTGCGCCGCGACATCGCACGGATCAGGACGCTCATTCGGGAGCGTGAGCTCAAGGCCGCCAAGGCTTAAGCGGCAGGAGCAAGGAGCGAGAAATGCCAAAGCGAATCTTACAAGGCGTGGTAGTCAGCGACCGCAACAACAAGACGGTGGTGGTCAAGGTCGAGCGCCGCTTCAATCACCCGCTGGTGGGCAAGGTGGTGCGTCGCTCCAAGAAGTACCACGCCCATGACGAAAGCAATGACTGCAAGGTGGGCGATGTGGTGCGGATCGAAGAGTGCCGTCCGGTGTCGAAGCTGAAGACCTGGCGGGTGCTGGAGAAAGTCAGCGTCGGCGCGCCGGCGTAAGTAGAGTTTATTAGGCCGGCGGTATGCCGGCCGAGATGGGAAGCAGTGGGAACAGACCCATGATTCAAATGCAAACCAACCTCGATGTCGCCGATAACTCGGGTGCGCGCCGCGTGCAGTGCATCAAAGTGCTCGGCGGCTCGAAGCGCAAGACCGCCTCGGTGGGCGATATCATCGTCGTCAGCGTCAAGGACGCCATCCCGCGCGGCCGCGTCAAGAAGGGCGATGTGCATCGTGCGGTGATCGTGCGCACTAAGCGCGAAATCCGTCGCGCCGACGGCTCCAGCATCCGCTTCGACCGCAATGCGGCGGTGTTGGTCAACAAGCAGGGCGAGCCCATCGGCACCCGTATTTTTGGTCCCGTGGTGCGCGAGCTGCGCGCCCGCAACCAGATGAAAATCATTTCGTTGGCCCCGGAGGTCCTCTAAATGACGCAGGCAAAGCTGAAAATTAAAAAAGGCGACAAGGTCGTCGTGCTTGCCGGCAAGGATAAAGGCAAGCGGGGCGAGGTCATTGAGGTGTTGCGCGATGCCGAGCGCGCGGTGGTGCGCGGCGTCAATATGATCAAGCGCCATACCCGGCCCGGCCCGCAGGGCGCCGGCGGCATCGTTGACAAGGAAGCGGCGGTGCATATCTCCAACTTGGCGATCGAGGACCCGAAGACGGGCAAGCCGACGCGCATTGGATACAAGATTTTGGCAGATGGCCGGAAAGTTCGCGTAGCAAGAGCTTCCGGGGAGGTGATCGATGGCTGATTATCGTCCACGCCTCAAAGAGGTCTACGAGCGCGAGGTTCGTCCGTCGCTCAAGACTAAGTTTGAGTACAAGAACGACATGCAGATTCCGCGCCTGGACAAGATCGTCATCAACATGGGTGTTGGCGACGCGGCCCAGGATTCCAAGAAGGTCAAGGCGGCGGCTGAGGAACTTAGTCTGCTCGCTGGCCAGAAGGCGGTGGTGACCAAGGCCAAGAAGTCGATCGCCGGCTTCAAGGTGCGCGAGAACATGCCCATCGGCTGCAAGGTGACGCTCAGAAGCGATCGCATGTATGAATTCCTCGATCGCCTGATCAACATCGCCCTGCCGCGGGTGCGCGACTTTCGCGGCGTCTCGGGCAAGTCGTTCGACGGCCGGGGTAATTATGCACTAGGCCTGAAGGAACAAATCGTGTTTCCCGAAATCAACTACGACAAGGTCGAGAAGGTTCGGGGAATGGACATCATCATTTGCACCACGGCGCGGACGGACGAGGAGGCGAAAGCCCTGCTCGCGGCCTTCCGGATGCCGTTTGCAAACTAACGTAAGCGTTTCTCGCGGGAAACTCGTATAAGGAGCGAGACCGATGGCGAAAAAGAGCTCGATTGAGAGGAACAAGAAGCGGATGGCAATGGTCAAGAAGGCGGCGGCGCGTCGCGCCCGCTTGAAGGCCATCGCCAAGGATCCGAGCTTGAACCCGGAAGATCAATTCCAGGCCCGCCTCAAGCTTGCCGAAATGCCGCGCAATGCCAACCCCACCCGGGTGCGCAACCGCTGCCAGCTTACCGGCCGGCCGCGGGCGGTTTACCGCAAGTTCAAGCTGTGCCGCATTACGCTGCGCGAACTCGCTTCCTCCGGCGCGTTGCCGGGTGTTGTTAAGTCTAGCTGGTAAAGGAGCGCCGTCCGATGTCGATGACTGATCCGATCGGCGACTTGCTGACCCGCATCCGTAACGGCCAGCGGGCCAATAAGGCGGTGATTGAAACCCCGGCCTCGAAGCTTAGGGCGCGGGTGCTCGAAGTGTTGCAGCGCGAAGGCTACATTCGCGGCTACGAAACCGACGAGAACGACGGCAAGCCGTTTTTCCGCATCGAATTGAAGTATCACGATGGCACGCCGGTGATCCGCTCGATCACCCGCGTCTCCAAGCCTGGCCGTCGTGTTTATTCTTAGGTGAGCGATTTGCCGCGGGTGCAGAACGGTCTTGGTATTTCCATTGTCTCGACCCCGAAGGGCGTGCTGTCGGATGCGGAAGCCCGTGACGCCAATGTCGGCGGCGAGGTGCTGTGCACCGTATTCTAAGGATATAGAGAGATGTCTCGTATCGGTAAAAAGCCAATCAAAGTTCCGCAAGGCGTCACTGTCGCGCTGAACGACAATACGGTGTCCGTGAAAGGCCCGAAAGGCGAGCTGAAAGTGAAGCTCGTTGATCAAGTTGAGGTGTCGGTTGCCGATGGCTCGGTAACGGTTGCGCCCCGTAACGGCGATCAGGTGGCGCGCGCCATGTGGGGGATGCAGCGTACGCTCATCAACAACCTCATCACCGGCGTCACCAAGGGCTACACCGAAGAGCTGGAAATCAACGGCGTCGGCTATCGCGCCGCGATCAAGGGCAAGGACTTGCAGCTGCAACTGGGCTACAGCCACGATGTGATGTTTCCCATTCCGGCGGGCATCCAGATCGCCTGCCCCGAGCAAACCAAGATCGTGATCACCGGCATCGACAAGCAGCAGGTCGGTCAGGTGGCAGCGAACATCCGTCAGTACCGCAAGCCGGAGCCCTATAAGGGCAAGGGCGTGAAGTACGCCAGCGAAACCGTATTCCGCAAGGAAGGCAAGAAGAAGTAAAGGGTCGAACGATGAGCAAGGGCGAAAGTCTTTTCGAGCGTCGCCGCCGTCGGGTGCGGACGAAGCTTCAATCCCAGCGCAGCGGGCGCGTCCGCCTGTCGGTGCATCGCAGCGGCAAGCACATCTATGCCCAGGTGATCGACGACGTCAAAGGCGTTACCGTGGCCTCTGCCTCGACCCTCGACAAGGCGTTTTCCGGCAAGACCGGTGCCAACGTCGATGCCGCGAAAACAGTCGGCCAGTTGATTGCCGAACGGTCGAAGGCGGCCGGGGTGAGCGAGGTGGTGTTCGATCGCGGCGGTTATCTCTATCATGGCCGGGTCAAGGCCCTGGCCGAGGCGGCGCGCGAAGCCGGCCTCAACTTCTAACGAATACTAGGGTAAGGAAGCCTGAACATGGCCCGTCCGGAACGTTTCGAGCGCGAAGAATCGGAATTCATCGAGAAGCTGGTGCACATCAACCGCGTCGCCAAGGTGGTCAAGGGCGGCCGGCGCTTCGGCTTTGCCGCGTTGATGGTGGTTGGCGATGGCAAGGGCCGCGTCGGCTTCGGCCATGGCAAGGCGCGGGAAGTGCCGGAAGCCATTCGCAAGGCGACGGAAGCGGCCAAGAAGTCGATGGTCCGCGTGCCGCTGCGCGAAGGCCGCACTTTGCACCACGATGTTGATGGCCGCCACGGCGCGGGCAAGGTCATGCTGCGTTCGGCGCCGGAAGGCACCGGCATCATCGCCGGCGGTCCGATGCGCGCGGTGTTTGAAAGCGTTGGCATCCGTGACGTAGTGACCAAATCCATGGGCTCATCCAACGCCTACAACATGGTGCGAGCCACCTTCGACGCGCTGTTGCGGCAGAACTCACCGCGCATGGTGGCGTCCCGCCGCGGCCGCAAGGTCAGCGACTTAGGCGCTCGCCGTGTCGAGGCGGTGCGTGAAGAAGAAGTAGCCGGAGAGTAAGCCATGGCGAAGAAAAAAACCCTCAAGGTGACGCAGGTCGGCAGCCCGATCCGCCGCGAGAAGAGCCAACGCGCGACGCTGGTCGGCCTCGGACTCAATAAGCTCAATCGCAGCCGCGAACTTGAAGATACGCCGGCGGTGCGCGGCATGATCGCCAAGGTCGCCCACATGGTCCGCGTCGAGGAGTAAACGACATGAAACTCAACCAAATCACCGACAAGGCCGGCGCCCGCAAGGAGCGCATGCGGGTCGGTCGCGGCATCGGCTCCGGCAAGGGCAAGACCTGCGGCCGCGGCGGCAAGGGCCAGACCGCCCGCTCCGGCGTCGCCATCAAGGGCTTTGAGGGCGGGCAAATGCCGCTCCATCGCCGGCTGCCCAAGCGCGGCTTTAAAAATGTGATGCGCGCCGACTATGCCGAAATCAATCTCAGCCGCCTGCAGGAAGCGGTTGACGCCAACAAGCTTGACGCCAAGGCAACGGTGGACGTCGACGCCCTGGTCAAGGCCGGCGTGCTGCGCCGCGCCAAGGATGGCGTGCGCCTCCTGGGCAATGGCGAATTGAAGACGAAACTGCATCTCATCGTCGCCGGCGCCAGCAAGAGCGCCATCGCCGCCGTAGAAAAGGCCGGCGGCAAGGTGGAAATCGTGGCTCCCGCGGCTCCTGCCGCCGCCGACGCGTAACGGACGCGAGACGCAAGGAAATGGCCTCCGCCGCCGAACAACTGGCTGCGAATATCAATTTCGGCGCCATCGCCAAGGCGACGGAACTGAAAAAACGCATCTGGTTTACGCTCGGCGCGCTGATCGTCTATCGTCTGGGTACTTATATTCCGCTTCCCGGCATCGATCCGGTGGTGCTCAAGCAAGTCTTCGAGCAGAACGCCGGCGGCATCCTCGGCATGTTCAACATGTTCGCCGGCGGCGCGCTGGAGCGCATGACGATCTTCGCCTTGAACATCATGCCTTATATCTCGGCCTCGATCATCGTTCAGCTTTTGACCGCGGTGTCGCCGACCTTGGGCGCCATCAAGAAGGAAGGCGAGGCGGGGCGCAAGAAGCTTAATCAATACACCCGTTACGGCACCGTGTTCTTGACCGCGCTTCAGGCCTACGGCCTGGCGGTGGGACTGGAGAGCATGTCGGCCGGGGGAATGAGCGCCGCCATAGAACCAGGCATGTTCTTCCGCGCCACCACGGTGATCACGCTGGTTGGCGGCACCCTCTTTTTGATGTGGCTCGGCGAGCAGATCACGGCGCGCGGCGTCGGCAACGGTATTTCCTTGATCATCTTCGCCGGCATCATCGCCGGCTTGCCGCGGGCGCTGGCCGGCACCTTCGACCTGTCGGTGGCGCAGAACTGGAGCGTGTTCGCCATTCCCGGCCTTCTCGTCTTGGTGACCATTGTCATCGGCTGCATCGTGTTCATGGAACGCGCCCAGCGCCGCATCCTGGTCCAGTATCCGAAGCGCCAGGTGGGGATGAAGATGACCCAGGGCGAAAGCTCGCATCTGCCCTTAAAGCTCAATACCTCGGGCGTTATTCCGCCGATTTTCGCCTCCTCGCTGCTCCTCATGCCGGCGACCATCGCCAGCTTTGCCGCCCAGGGCAACGGTCCGGCGTGGCTGACTACCGTGACCACGCTGTTGGGGCACGGCCAGCCGCTCTATATCGCTCTTTACGTGGCGGGCATCGTCTTCTTCTCGTTCTTCTATACCGCGGTGGTGTTCAATCCCGAAGAGACGGCGGAGAACCTGAAGAAATACGGCGGCTTCATTCCCGGCATTCGGCCCGGCAAGAATACGGCGGACTATTTTGATTACGTCTTAACCAGGCTGACCGCCGTTGGCGCGATCTATCTGTCGCTGATCTGCCTGTTGCCGGAAATTTTGATTTCGCAGTACGCCGTGCCGTTCTATTTCGGCGGCACCTCGCTCCTCATCGTCGTCAACGTGACCATGGATACGGTGGCGCAGATTCACAGCCATCTGATGGCCCACCAGTATGAAGGGTTGATCAAGAAGGCGAAGCTGAAGGGGGGCCGGCGATGAACATCATTCTCCTGGGGCCGCCCGGCGCCGGCAAGGGGACGCAGGCGCAGCGGCTGATGGAGACGCGCCGCCTGGTGCAGCTATCGACCGGCGACATGCTGCGCGCCGCGGTCAAGGCGGGCAGCGAGGTGGGGCGGCGGGCCAAGGCGTTTATGGATGCCGGGCAACTGGTACCGGACGAGGTGGTGATCGGCATCATCGCTGACCGCATCGAAGCCCCGGACTGTAAGAACGGGTTCATTCTCGACGGCTTTCCCCGCACCACCGCCCAGGCCGAGGCGCTGGACCGGATGCTGGCCGAGAAGGGGCTGAAGCTTAACGTCGTCATCGAGATGAAAGTCGATGACACGGCCCTGGTGGAGCGGATTGCCGGCCGCTATGCCTGCGCCAAGTGCGGCGCCGGCTACCACGACACCTTCCAGAAACCGAAGGTGGCGGGGGTATGCGACAACTGCGGCGGGACCGAATTTACCCGCCGGGCGGACGATAACCGGGAAACGGTGGTCACCCGTCTGGCGGCCTATCACGCCCAAACGGCGCCCTTGCTGCCCTACTACCGGGCGCGGGGGGTCTTACGGGAAGTGGACGGCATGGCCTCGATTGACGAGGTAAGCCGGCAGATTGGCAGGGTTTTGGATAGTTTTTAGCTTTGTGGTATCTCAGGTTGACTGCCGGACGCGAGTCCATATAATCCGGCGACTCACGGCGGTGCCTGGCGCAAAGCGCGGTAAAGTAAGCGAACTTGGAGAACAGACGTGGCGCGTATTGCTGGCGTTAATATTCCTACGGGGAAGCGGGTGGAGGTGGCCCTCACCTATATCCACGGCATTGGCCGCACCTTCGCAAAGCAGATTTGCGCGAAGGCGGGCATTCCCCTTGACCGGCGGGTCAATGACCTGACCGAAGGCGAGGTCATCAAGATCCGTGAGATCATCGACGCCGACTATACGGTGGAAGGTGATCTGCGCCGGGACGTGGCCATGAACATCAAGCGCCTGATGGACCTGGGCACCTATCGGGGCTTGCGCCACCGCAAGGGCCTGCCGGTTCGCGGTCAGCGCACCCACACCAACGCCCGTACCCGCAAGGGCAAGGCGAAACCGATCGCCGGCAAGAAGAAGTAAAGGCAGCGAGCCATGGCTAATGAAAAAACCCGCGTTCGGCGTCGCGAACGCAAGAATATTTCCAGCGGCGTCGCCCACGTGAATGCGACGTTCAACAATACCATGATCACCATCTCGGACGCCCAGGGCAACGTGATCTCGTGGTCGAGCGCCGGCACGGTGGGCTTCAAGGGCTCGCGCAAATCGACCCCGTACGCCGCCCAGGTGGCTGCCGAGGACGCCGGAAAGAAGGCGCAGGAACATGGCGTGCGGACGCTGGAGGTGGAGGTAAAAGGGCCGGGTTCGGGCCGCGAGTCCGCGCTGCGGGCGCTGCAGGCCGTCGGCTTTACCATCACCTCGATCCGCGATGTGACGCCGATACCCCATAACGGATGCCGGCCGCCCAAGCGGCGCCGCGTCTGATCGTTGCCGGAACAGCCGTCTCCGGCAGCTGGTTTTGAGAGTTTTATGTGGGCCCGGATGGGAATCCAGGGCCCGTTAGGTCGTAACGCGAGGTTTGGATGATTCAGAAAAACTGGCAGGAACTCATCAAGCCCTCGGGTCTCGAGAAGATCGAGAAGCGGGATGTCAAGAACACGATGACCCTGGTCGCCGAACCGCTGGAACGCGGTTTTGGCATGACCCTGGGCAATGCGCTGCGCCGCATCCTGTTGTCGTCGTTGCAGGGCGCTGCGGTGACCGCCATTCAGATCGATGGCGTGCTTCATGAATTCTCGTCGATCCCGGGCGTGCGGGAGGATGTCACCGACATCGTCCTCAACATTAAGCAGCTCGCCATCTCCATGAAGGGTGATGGGCCGAAGCGGCTGATCCTGGAGGCCGATGGCCCGGGCGAAGTAACCGCCGGCAAGATCAAGACCTCCTCGGATATCGAAATCAAGAACCCTGATTTGGTCATCTGCACCCTTGATGAAGGGGCGCACTTACGCATCGAAATGACGGTCAATACCGGCAAGGGCTATGTCCCGTCGGACCGCAACCGTCCCGAGGACGCGCCGATCGGCCTCATCCCGATCGATGCTCTCTATAGCCCGGTCAGGAAGGTCAGCTATAAGGTCGAGGCGACCCGCGAAGGCCAGATCCTCGACTACGACAAGCTGACCATGACGGTGGAATCCGACGGTACGGTGCGGCCCGAGGACGCGGTGGCGCTGGCCGCCCGCATCCTGCAGGACCAATTGCAGCTCTTCATCAACTTCGAGGAGCCGCGCGAGGAAAGCCGCGAGCGTTCCGCCGACGAGTTGGGCATCAATCCCAATCTGCTGCGCAAGGTGGATGAGTTGGAGCTCTCGGTGCGCTCCGCCAATTGCCTGAAGAACGATAACATCGTCTACATCGGCGACCTCGTGCAAAAGAGCGAGGCGGAGATGCTGCGGACCCCGAATTTTGGCCGTAAGTCATTGAATGAAATCAAGGAAGTGCTGGCGCAGATGGGTCTGCATCTGGGCATGGAAGTGACCGGATGGCCGCCCGAGAACATCAACGAGCTGTCCAAAAAGCTCGAACTGGAACACTAAGGAGTTAGGACCATGCGCCATCGTAAGGCGGGGCGTAAGCTCAACAAGAAGTCAGAGCACCGCAAGGCCATGTTCGCCAACATGGCCTCGGCGCTGATCAAGCACGAACAGATCACCACGACGCTGCCCAAGGCCAAGGAGCTGCGGCCCATCGTCGAGCGGCTGGTAACCTTGGGCAAGCGCGGCGGTCTGCATGCCCGTCGCCTGGCGCAGTCCAAGCTGCCGCAGACCGACGGCGCCATCATCAATAAGCTGTTTACCGTGCTGTCGGAGCGCTATTCCGGCCGTAACGGCGGCTATACCCGGATCATCAAGGCCGGCATGCGCTATGGCGATAATGCCGATATGGCGGTGATCGAATTCGTCGACCGCGACGTCTCGGCCAAGGGCAAGGACTCCGGGCCGGTGGCGACGGATACGGAGGCCCAGGAGGCGGCGTAACGCACCGGGGTTTTAAAAATTTCGGACAAGGGCAGCCATCGAGCTGCCCTTTTTCGTAGGTAAGATGAAAACCACCTCATCCGCCGCGCGTGGCCCGCGCGGCACCTTCTCCTCGAGGAGAAGGATCTGTTCCCTCTCCTTGAGGAGAGGGTTAGGGTGAGGTGATAGAATTGATGGAGTTTACGGACGTGTCCATCCGCAATGGGATCATCAGCATGGCGCTGGCTGCCCTCTTGGTGGCGGCGTGCGGCGGCGAGGGGGAGAGCCAGTCCCCGGCGCAGACGGCGCCCAAGCCGGCTTCGCCGCCGGCGAGCGCCGTTTCAAAGCCAGTCCAGCCGGCGGCGGCCAAGGTCGCGCCGCCCAGCCGCGAAGCGCTCGAATATTCCTATGCCCCGGTGGTCAAGCGGGTGGCCCCGGCGGTGGTTAATGTCTATTCCAGCAAGCTGGTCAGGGACCAAGGGCTGTCGCCTTTTTTAAACGATCCCTTCTTCCGGCGTTTTTTCGGCGACAACTTCGGCGGCGTGCCGCGGGAACGGGTGCAGCAGTCCTTAGGCTCGGGCGTGATTATCCGCTCCGACGGCGTCATCGTTACCAACAACCACGTGGTGGGCGACGCCGACACCATCACCGTGGCGTTGGCGGACCGCCGCGAGTTCGAGGCCAAGGTGGTGCTGACCGATGAGAGCACCGATCTTGCCATCTTGCGCATCGATACCGAGGGCGAACCATTGCCCGCCGTCGAGCTGCGGGATTCCGATAGCGTCGAGGTCGGCGATATCGTGCTCGCCATGGGCAATCCCTTCGGCGTCGGTCAGACAGTTACCAGCGGCATCGTCTCGGCGGTGGCGCGCACCGCCGAGAGCATCAGCGACTATCAGTTCTTCATCCAGACCGACGCCGCCATCAATCCCGGCAATTCCGGCGGCGCGCTTGTTACCTTGGATGGCCGCCTGGTGGGCATCAACACCGCGATCTATTCCCGTTCCGGCGGCTCCTTAGGGATCGGCTTCGCCATTCCCTCCAACATGGTGGGCGTGGTGGTCAGCGCCGCCTTGTCCGACGGCAAGATCGTTCGCCCCTGGTTCGGCGCAGCGGGACAGCCGGTGACCGCCGACATCGCCAAGTCTCTGGGGCTGGAGCGGCCGGTGGGCGTGCTCATCGACGAGGTTTACGCCAGCGGCCCCGCGGCCAAAGCCGGCGTCAAGGTCGGCGATGTCATCACCGAGGTGGCGGGCCATGAAGTGGATTCAGCGCAGGCGCTGTTGTTCCGCATGCGCGTCGGTGACAAGAAGAGCGGCGGTAATGTGCCGGTGACAGTGGTGCGCAATGGCAAAACGCGCACCCTTATGGTGGCCGTCGCCTCGGCCCCCGAAGTGCCGCCGCGCAACATCACCACGCTCAGCGATGAGAGCTTTTTCTACGGCTTGAAGGTTGGCAACCTGAACCCAGCGTTTGCCGATGAATTGCGCCTTGATCCCATGATGAAGGGTGTCGTGGTGCTGAGTTTGAGCGGCGACAGCCCGGCGCGGCGCTACCGCCTGCTGCGGCCCGGCGATATCATTCTGGTGGTCAACGACCAGAAAGTCGCCACCGTGGACGAACTGAAAAAGGCCTTGGCCAAGGATCCTTCCAGTTTCAGCTATACCATCAACCGCGATGGCGCGGTCATCGAATGCGGCCGCGCCTTCGGCGGCTTTACCTGTCGGCAGCGGGGATGAGACGGCGGTGAGCGATCTTTTCGCCAGCGAGGAAAAGGCGGCGGCCAAAGCGCAGCGGCGGCCGTTGGCGGACCGCTTGCGGCCGACGCGCCTGGAAGACGTGGTGGGGCAGGACCACCTCCTGGGGCCTGATGGCGCGCTCAGTCGCATGCTGGCGACGGGGCGGCTGTCCTCGCTCATATTTTGGGGGCCGCCGGGCACCGGCAAGACCACCATCGCCCGGCTGTTGGCTGATCGGGTGGGTTTGGCGTTCGAGCAGATCTCGGCGGTGTTTTCCGGCGTCGCCGATCTGCGCAAGGCCTTCGAGATGGCCCGCGCCCGCCGCACCCAGGGCAAAGAAACCCTGCTTTTCGTCGATGAAATCCACCGCTTCAACCGCTCGCAGCAGGATGGCTTCCTGCCCTATGTCGAAGACGGCACTATCGTGCTCGTCGGCGCGACCACGGAAAACCCCTCGTTCGAGCTTAACGCCGCGTTGCTGTCCCGGGTCCAGGTGCTGGTCTTGAACCGCCTGGATGAGGCGGCGCTGGAGGAGCTCTTGACCCGCGCCGAGGCGGCGGAAGGCAAGAAGCTGCCGCTGGAGATTGAGGCGCGCTCGGCCTTGAAGGCGATGGCCGATGGCGATGGGCGCTATCTTCTCAATATGGCCGAAGCGATCTTGGGCCAGACCTTCAAGAAACCGCTCGATGCCAAGAGCCTGGCCAAGGCGGTGCAGCGCCGGCCGGCGGTCTATGACAAGGACCGGGAGGGACATTACAACCTGATCAGTGCGCTTCATAAGTCGTTGCGGGGCTCGGATGTGGATGCGGCGCTCTACTGGCTGGCGCGCATGCTGGTGGCCGGCGAGGAGCCTTTGTACATCGTGCGGCGGCTGGTGCGCTTCGCCGCCGAGGACGTGGGCATGGCCGACCCGCAGGCCCTCCTTCAGGCGCTGGCGGCCAAGGACATGTACGACTTCCTCGGCAGCCCGGAAGGCGAGCTGGGGATCGTCCAGGCGACCATTTACCTTGCCACCGCGCCGAAGTCGAACGCGGCCTATGTCGCCGAGGGCCGGGCCAAGGCGGCGGCCAAGGAAACCGGCTCGTTGATGCCGCCCAAACATATCCTGAACGCGCCCACTGACCTGATGAAAGACCTTGGCTACGCCAAGGGTTATGCCTACGACCACGATACGGCGGAAGGCTTTTCCGGCCAGAATTACTTTCCCGACGGCATGCAGAGAGAGACCTATTATCAGCCTGTCGAGCGCGGCTTCGAGCGGGAAATCGTCAAGCGCCTCGCCTATTGGCAAAAGCTGCGCGAGCAGTCATGAAAGTTGGCTGGGCGGCGGTTATCGGATAAAGGACCAGCGGTGAGTGGTGCGATTTAAAACCTCCCCCTTGATAAGACCTCTACGGAATTGATGTGTTGAATATAATAGTCGTCATTCCCGACAAGCCGCGACAGCGGCGCGATCGGGAATCCATTGCGAATACAGTATGTTGTAAAAAAATATGGATTCCCGCTTTCGCGGGAATGACGATATTGCGATAAGTTCGCAGCAGTCTCCAGCAAGGGGGAAGGCTTTTGGGTAGATCGGGGGAATAACGCATGCAAACCATGGCGGCGGTGGCGTTGGGCGGCGCGGTGGGAGCGACGGCGCGGTATCTGGTGTCTGCGGCTGCGTTGAAAATCATGGGCGGAGCTTTTCCTTACGGCACGCTCTTGGTCAATGTCCTGGGCTGTTTTCTGATGGGGGTGCTGATCGAAAGCGTGGCGCTGAAGATCCAACTACCGAAGGAGGTGCAATCGCTCCTATCCACTGGCTTTCTTGGCGCCTTCACCACCTTTTCGACCTTTTCCCTGGATGCCGTGACCTTGTTCGAGCGTCAGGCCTATGCCGCCTGCGCCGCCTATGTGCTGTCCTCCTTTATTCTCTCGATAGCAGCGCTGCTGGTGGGGCTGCTGCTGGTGCGGGTGGCGGTTTCATGAGCGGCGTCCAAGAACGCCAGGTCGGTCAGGATAAGGCGGGGTTGCGCCTCGACCGCTGGTTCAAGAAACACTACCCGGCGCTGACCTTCAGCCGTCTGGCCAAGCTGCTGCGCACCGGCCAGATCCGGCTCGACGGCAAGCGGGCCAAGGCCGGCGACCGGGTGGCGGCGGGCGCTACGGTGCGGGTGCCGCCCCTGGGCGAAGCGCCCAAAACGCCAGACAAGCGGTCGCGCGCCGAACCCACGGCGGCCGATCGCGCCGCCTTGACGGCGATGATCCTTTATCAGGATGACAGCGTCATCGTGCTCAACAAGCCGCCGGGGCTTGCCGTGCAGGGCGGCTCCAAGACCACCAAGCATATCGATGGCATGCTCGATGCCTTGATCAAGGATGGCCAGCGGCCGCGGTTGGTGCACCGCCTGGACAAGGACACCAGCGGGGTGTTGATTTTGGCCCGCACCGGGGCGGCGGCCGCCGCCTTGGGCCAGTCGTTTTACGGCCGTGCCGCCAAGAAGCTATATTGGGCGCTGGTGGTCGGGCGGCCGGAGCTGGACGACGGCAAAATTACCGCGCCTTTGGCCAAGGAGCCGGGCCGGCTGGGCGAGCGCATGGAAGTCAGCGAGGAGGGCAAGAAGGCGGTGACCCGCTTTCACGTTGTGGACAGCGCGGGCGCCAGGGCGAGCTGGCTCGCCCTGATGCCGTTGACGGGGCGCACTCATCAGTTGCGCGCCCACTGCGCCTACATGGGCACGCCCATCGTCGGCGACGGCAAGTACGGCGGCACGGACGCCTACTTGACCGGCACGGTCAGCCGCAAGCTGCACCTGCACGCCCGCCGGCTGATCGTGCCCCATCCTAAGGGCGGCATGATCGATGTCATCGCGCCCTTGCCGGCGCACATGGCGGAGACCTGGGCCACCTTTGGTTTTGATATTGATGACCGGGGCGACCCCTTCGCCGACGAGGAGTAGATGAAGCGCTTCTATAAGGAGGTAGCCGTCGTTGCGGACGACGCGGGCTATGGGGTGCGGCTGGATGGCAAGCCGGTGCTGACCCCGGCGCGCCGCCCGCTGCTGGCGCCGTGCGCCGCCTTGGCCGAGGCCATGGCCGCCGAGTGGGAAGCCCAGAAAGATACCATCAAGCCCGACGCCATGCCGTTGACCAGGCTCGCCAACTCGGCCATCGACGGGGTGAGCGAGCGCCGGCTGGAAGTGGTCGCCGATCTGACCGGCTATGCCGAAACCGATCTTATTTGCTATTGGGCCGAGCATCCCCGCGAGCTGGCGGCGCGCCAGGCCCATGGCTGGCGGCCGCTGTTGGACTGGGCGGCGAGCCGCTTCGGCGCCAACCTGCAAACCTTTGGCGGGGTCATGCCTCAGCCCCAGCCGGCGGACGCGGTGGCGGCGCTTGGCCAGGCGGTGGCGGCGCTTGACCCCTTTCATCTGGCGGCGCTTCACCTGATGACAACAGCCATGGGATCGTTGGTGCTGGCGTTGGCGGTGGCCGAACGGCGGCTCGACGCCGAGGCGGCGTTTGATCTGGCGGAAATCGACGAGCGCTACCAGCGCGAGCAATGGGGCGAGGACCAGGAGGCCGCGCTGCGCCGCGCCAGGATACGGACCGACGTCAAGACGGCGGCCCGGTTTCTCATTCTTTTGGGCGGCGAGCGGCCCCCAAGCGCCGTGTAGATTTGTGACAAAATTGCGGCTATACCGTTCCGGCCTTATAAACCAGAACAAGATGAGGTCCCGATGCAGAAGATACTGCAAAAGCTCGAGGAAAAACGCGCCGAAGCCCGCGCCGGGGGCGGGGCAAGGCGGGTCGAGGCCCAGCACGCCAGGGGCAAGCTTACCGCCCGAGAGCGGATCGAGGTGCTCCTCGACCCTAACTCCTTCGAAGAATACGGCATGTTCGTCGAACATCGCTGCAACGACTTCGGTATGGCCGAGCAGCGCATCTCCGGCGACGGCGTGGTCACCGGCTCGGGCACCATCAACGGCCGTCTGGTTTATGTCTTCAGCCAGGACTTCACGGTGTTCGGCGGCGCGCTGTCCGAGGCGCATGCCGAGAAGATCTGCAAGGTCATGGATATGGCGATCAAGGTCGGCGCGCCGGTGATCGGCTTGAACGATTCCGGCGGCGCGCGCATTCAGGAGGGCGTGGCCTCGCTCGCCGGTTATGCCGAGGTCTTCCAGCGCAACATCATGGCTTCCGGCGTGGTGCCGCAAATTTCCGTCATCATGGGGCCGTGCGCCGGCGGCGCGGTCTATTCGCCGGCGATGACCGATTTCATTTTCATGGTCAAAGATTCCTCTTACATGTTCGTCACTGGCCCCGATGTGGTCAAAACCGTGACGCAGGAAGAAGTGACGCAGGAGGAGTTGGGCGGCGCGGTTACCCACACCACCAAATCGAGCGTTGCTGACAACGCCTTTGAAAATGATATCGAAGCCTTGATGCAGGTGCGCCGCTTCGTTGATTTCTTGCCGCTCTCCAACCGCGAAGATTCACCGGTGCGTCCGTTCTATGATGATGGCGAGCGCATTGATATGTCGTTGGATACGTTGGTCCCGGCCAATCCCAACAAGCCCTACGACATGCACGAACTGATCTTGAAAGTGGTGGATGAGGGCGATTTCTTCGAGCTTCAGCCCAATTACGCCAAGAACATCGTCATCGGTTTTGGCCGCATCGAGGGGACGACGGTGGGTATCGTCGCCAATCAGCCCATGGTGCTGGCCGGCTGTCTGGACATCAACGCCTCACGCAAGGCGGCGCGCTTCGTCCGTTTCTGCGATTGCTTTAATATTCCCATCATCACCTTCGTCGACGTGCCGGGATTTTTGCCGGGCACGGCGCAGGAATACAACGGCATCATCAAGCATGGCGCGAAACTTCTGTTTGCCTATGGCGAAGCAACGATCCCGAAAATCACCGTAATCACCCGCAAGGCCTACGGCGGGGCTTATGACGTGATGAGCTCCAAGCATCTGCGCGGCGATTTGAACTACGCCTGGCCCACCGCCGAGATTGCCGTCATGGGGCCGAAGGGCGCGGTGGAAATCATCTTCCGTTCGGAGCTTGGCGATAAGGCCAAGATCGAGGCCAAGACCAAGGAATATACCGAGAAGTTTGCCAATCCTTTTGTCGCGGCGTCGCGCGGTTTTATCGATGAGGTCATCATGCCCCACTCCACCCGGCGGCGGATCGCCCGGGGCTTGCGCATGCTGCGCGACAAGGAGTTGGAAAACCCCTGGAAGAAACACGACAACATCCCGCTGTGAAGAGCATGGCTGCTATTCTTTCGCTCGCTGTATGTAAAGCCTTCCCCCTTGATGGGGGAAGGTTTGGATGGGGGTGGCGATACCATGGTTGATATCACCCCCACCCCAACCCTCCCCCATCGAGGGGGAGGGAGTTGGCGCCATTCATTTGCGGTGGCAAGCATGAAAAAAATCTCAGTCTCGGGGTCAGTCGGTCGTGCGCGCCTGCTTCGAAAAAATATGACCGAAGCAGAGAAAAAGCTGTGGGCTCTTCTTTCCCGTAGGAATCTGGCTGGAGTCAGATTTCGACGGCAGGTTCCTCTCGGACCATATATCGTTGACTTCGCCTCGCACGAAGTAAAGCTGATTATTGAGCTTGATGGCGGTCAACACGCCGTTCAATCGAGCGCAGACGCTAAGCGGTCCGAGTTTCTGAACATGCAAGGCTATAGAGTATTGAGGTTCTGGAATAACGACGTCATGGATAATCTTGAAGGCGTTCACGGAACCATTCTTGAAAACCTGAGGTTGACATCACCCCATTCCGACCTTTCTCCCGCCATGGAGAAAGGGGATAGGCCCGCGGAGAATAACTAAATGTTCAAAAAAATCCTCATCGCCAATCGGGGCGAGATCGCCTGCCGCGTCATCAAGACCGCGAAAAAAATGGGCATCAAGACGGTGGCTGTCTATTCCGATGCCGACGCCGATGCGCTGCATGTGCGTTTGGCGGATGAGGCGGTGCACATTGGCCCGCCGGCGGCCGCGCAAAGCTATCTGCTGATCGATAAGATCGTTGACGCCTGCAAGCAAACCGGCGCGCAAGCTGTGCATCCGGGCTACGGTTTCCTGTCGGAGAAGGAAGCCTTTTGCGCCGCGCTGGAAAAAGCCGGCATTGCCTTTATTGGGCCTAAGCCCAAGGCGATCGCCGCCATGGGCGACAAGATTGAATCAAAGAAGCTTGCCGCCAAGGCCGGGGTCAGCACGGTACCCGGCTACATGGGCGTCATCAAGGACGCCGAGGAGGCGATCAAGGTTGCCCGCGACATCGGCTTTCCGGTGATGATCAAGGCATCCGCTGGCGGCGGCGGCAAGGGCATGCGCATCGCCCGCAATGACGACGAGGTCAAGGACGGATTCCGTTCGGCCACCAACGAGGCGAAATCCTCCTTCGCCGATGATCGCGTGTTCATCGAAAAATTCATCGAGGAGCCACGCCACATCGAAATCCAGGTGTTGGGCGACGCCCACGGCCATGTGATCTATCTCGGCGAGCGTGAGTGCTCCATTCAACGTCGCCATCAAAAAGTGATCGAGGAAGCGCCCAGCCCATTTCTTAGCGAGAAAACCCGCAAGGCCATGGGTGAGCAGGCGGTGGCGCTGGCGAAGGCCGTCGATTATCAATCGGCGGGTAC
>JACFMS010000036.1 GCA_019455285.1 Sphingomonadales bacterium | reverse complement strand
CACAACAGCGCGTCGTGCGCCTCGAACATGTCGCGGCTGGCGAAGTGCACGTCATTGGTGGCCACCAGCGGCAGACCATGAGCGAATGCCAAGTCGATGAATTTTTCCTCGGTGACGTGCTCGGCGTCGGTGTCGTGACGCTGCAACTCGATGTAAAGCCGGCCGGGGAAAATAGCTTTCAAGCATTCCAGTAGTGCTGATGCGGCTACGTCTTGACCATTGCGCAGCAAGCGCCCAAGGGGGCCTTCCGCACCGCCGGTCAAACAGATCAGTCCTTCCGACGCGCCGGCCAGATCATCAATCTTGACGCTGGGTTCACCTGCAACGCCTTCCAAATGCGCCTTGCTGACGAGCGCCATCAGGTTGCGATAACCGCGCGCGTTTTGCGCCAGAAACACGACGAACGCCGGTTTCTCCCGCAGCGTTTGTGAGGGTCCGGTCTCCGATTTCGGTAACTCGACGGCGAGCGCACAGCCGACAATGGGCTGCACGCCGGCGCTTGCAAGAACGGCGGACGCTTCCAGCGCGCCGAACAGATTATTGGTGTCGGTGACCGCCACCGCCGGCATGTCGGCCTTGGCGCACAGCTTGGCCAGCGCCTTGATGTGGATGGCGCCTTCCGACAGCGAATAGGCGGAATGGACGCGCAGGTGAATGAAATCGGCGGTGGCCATGCCGCGCTCCAGTCTCAGCGCCAGGCGGCGAGAATCGCGCCCATCGCCATCATGCCGACGACGACATTGCTGGCATAGAGCGTATAAAGCTGACGCGGCCGTCCTTCATACGCCATGATCGGCGCCAGCGCCGCGGCGAAGATGCCGGCGCCAATGAGAAAGCCGAACAAGATGCCCTCAACGAAACTGTCGATTTCCATGGCGACGATGAGCAGCGACAAAGTGTAGGACAGCACCAGCGCCGCCAGCAAGGCCAGGATCATCGGCCGCCAGAGGGAGCCGAGTTCTTGCCGCGTTTTGCCGATCAGCGACAACCACTTGTTGCCCAGAACCCGCGGCGCGTACCATATCGCGCACACCGCCATGTAGACGGCGGCCGCGACAATGATCGCCAAGGGACTGGGATTATCAGGCATGTCTATTCCCCCACCTCCGCCGCCACATCATGCAACCGCCCTTCCTTGAGAAGAACGACGCGGCTCATCCGCGCCGCCAGCTCGCGATTGTGGGTGGCGATCACCGCCGCCGCCCCGGCCTCGCGCATCAAGCGCAGGAATTCCATCATAACACGTTCCGAGGTGGCGTCATCGAGATTGCCGGTGGGCTCATCGGCCAGGATGATCTTCGGCCCGTTGGCCAGCGCCCGCATGATGGCCACCCGCTGCTGCTCGCCGCCGGACAGTTCCGCCGGGCGATGGCGGGCGCGCTCCGTCAGTCCCACCCGATCGAGGAGCTCCAGGGCCTTGACCCGCGCCGCCGCCGGCGTCACTCCGGCGATGAGCTGCGGCAGGACGATATTTTCCAGCGCCGTAAACTCTGGCAGCAGATGATGAAACTGGTAAACGAATCCAAGTTGATGCCGGCGCACCTCGGTGCGCGCGTCATCGTTCAAGCGCGACACAGTCTTGCCGGCAATTTCGATCTCGCCTGATGTCGGCGTCTCCAGCAGGCCGGCGATGTGCAACAGCGTCGATTTGCCCGCGCCTGAGGCGCCGACCAACGCCACCACCTCGCCCGGCTCAACGGCAAGATCGACGCCGCGCAGCACGTGGAGCACGGCGCTGCCCTGGGTAAAATCCATATGAATATCACGCAAGGCAAGGGCGGCGGTCATGGCGTCACTCGTACCGCAACGCTTCCACCGGATCGAGGCGCGAAGCGCGCCAGGACGGGTAGAGCGTCGCCAGAAACGACAAAAGCAGCGCCACACCGACCACCATGCCAACTTCGATGTTGTCCATGCGGGCGGGAATTTCGGTCAGGAAGCGCAGCTCCGGCGACCACAGCTCGGTGCCGATGAGTTTTTCCAGGCCATGCTGTAACGCCTGAATGTTGTTGCACACCAGAACCCCGATAAGGAAGCCGAGCAAGGTGCCGAAAGCGCCGATGCTGGCCCCGGCGATAAAGAAAATCCGCATCACCGAGCCGCGCGACGCGCCCATGGTGCGCAGGATGGCGATGTCATGCCCCTTGTCCTTGACCAGCATGATGAGGCTGGAGATGATATTGAATACTGCCACCAGGATGATCAGGGTGAGGATCAGGAACATCACGTTGCGTTCCACCTGAAGCGCGCTGAAGAGCGCCGGATTGATCTGCTGCCAGGTCACCAGCCGCGCCGGCTCGTCGACCGCCGCCGAGATCGCCGGCAGCACGTCATAAACGAGATCGGGATCGGTGATCACCACCTCCAGACCCTGCACTCGATCGCCCAAGCCGAAGTAGCGCTGTGCCTGCTCAAGCGGCATGAAGATGAAGCGGGAATCATAGCTGTATTCGCCCACTTCGAAGGTGGCGACAACGCGGTAGCTCACCGCGCGCGGCACCATGCCGAACGGCGTCGCGGCGCCTTTCGGCGATAACAGCGTCACGCTGTCGCCGATTTGCAATCCGTAATCTTCGGCAAAGCGCACGCCGACGGCGATGCTGTTTTCGCTACCAAAATACCTCAGGCTGCCCGCCTTGATGTTGTCGGCGATGGCGGGCTGCAACACGATGTCTTCCGGCTTGATGCCGCGCACCACCGCGCCGTCGGCCAGGTTATGGGCCGAGGCCAGCACATGGCCCTCGATCAATGGCGCCACCCGCACCACCCGGTCAACCTGGGCGATGCGCTCGGCGAGGCTATCGTAATCGGCCAGCTCGCCATAGTAGCCTTGCACCAGGATATGGCCGTTAAAGCCGATGACGCGGGACAGCAATTCCTCGCGAAAGCCGTTCATCACCGCCATGACGATGATCAGCGTCGCCACGCCCAGCGAAATACCGACCAGGGAAAAGCCGGCAATGACGGAGATGAAGCTGTCGCTTCGCCGGGCGCGCAAATAGCGTCCCGCCATCATCCATTCAAAGCGACGCAGCATCGGCCTGCTATCCCATGATCCTGTGGAGCGCCGCCTCCGGCGATAGCTCCTGTTTCTCGCCGCTACGGCGGTTCTTTAATTCCACCACGCCGCTTTTTATACCCCGCGGGCCGACGACCAGCTGCCACGGCAGGCCAATGAGATCGCAGGTGGCAAACTTCGCCCCCGCCGACTCGTCGGTATCATCATAAAGCACGTCAACGCCGGCGTTTTGCAGCTTGGCGTAGAGGTCATCGCAAGCCGTCACGCAGGCGGCGTCATTGGCGCGCAAGTTGATCAAGCCCACCTTGAAGGGGGCCACCGCATCCGGCCAGATGATGCCGGCGTCATCATGGCTCGCCTCAATGATGGCGCCCACCAGGCGCGACACGCCGATGCCGTAGGAGCCCATTTCCACCGTGATGTCCGCGCCGTCCGGACCGGTCACCTTGGCGTTCATCGCCTTGGAATACTTGGTGCCGAAATAGAAGATATGGCCGACCTCGATGCCCTTGGCGTGCTTCAAGCGCGCCGGCGGCACCGGGCACGCCTTGGCGTCGTGCTTTTCCTGCTCCGCCGCATAAAGCGATTGCAGGTGGGTGACGGTTTTTTCAAAATCATCGCCAACGCTCATCAATTTTGCCAGCGAGATATCCTCGATCGCGGCATCATAATAAATGTCGCTCTCGCCGGTCTGGGCGAGAATTTGAAACTCGTGACTCAAATCGCCGCCGATGGCGCCGGAATCGGCGCGCACTGGAATGGCCACCAGCCCCATACGGGCGAAGGTGCGAAGATAGGCCATGTACATGGCGTTGTAGGACCGCCGCGCGCCGGCGTAATCGAGATCGAAAGAGTAGGCGTCCTTCATCAGGAATTCGCGGCCGCGCATGACGCCGAAGCGGGGGCGGATCTCGTCACGGAACTTCCACTGAATATGGTAGAGGTTCTTCGGCAGGTCGCGATAGCTTTTCACCGTGGTGCGGAAGATGTCGGTAATCAGTTCCTCGTTGGTCGGGCCATAGAGCATGTCGCGCTTGTGGCGGTCGACGATCCGCAGCATTTCCTCGCCATAGTCGTTATAGCGGCCGCTTTCCCGCCACAGATCAGCAGACTGGATGGTCGGCATCAGGAGCTCGATCGCTCCGGCGCGATCCTGTTCCTCGCGGACAATGGCCTCGATCTTGCGCAGCACCTTCAAGCCCAGCGGCAGCCATGAGTAAATGCCGGCGCTGGCCTGGCGGATCATGCCCGCCCGCAGCATCAGGCGGTGCGAGACGATCTGAGCTTCCTGGGGGTTTTCCTTGATGATGGGGAGAAAATAACGACTAAGCCGCATGGCAGGGTTCTTCCGGCGCTTTCTGTTTTAAAGAACGGGCCCTTTGAAAAGCCAGGCCCGCGGGATGGCCGGCATCATAGCGAGCCCGCGGCGCGCGCGCTACCGATCTTGGGGGCTGTCCTTGGATTTATCCTGTTCGCGGCGGCAAGCGTCTTTCACTGCCGCCACCTCCTCCGGACCAAGGGGCTTGCCATCCACGTAAAGCTCGCCGTCCTTGACCTCGATGAAAGCTAAGAAACCCTCGCCGCCCACCGATTTGCCGGTGGGACCTAAGGGCGGCAACTGGTCGTCAACCTGAACCTTGATGGCGATGGCGAGGTTGCGCGCCCGCTCGCCGAAATCAGGGTAAGCGGTCATATCGGCCTTGCCCTTATGCTCGACCCCCGGCTTCGGACGGTAGCGACGCAAGGTTTGGCAATCGCTGGCGCGAACGACCCATGTCGACGCCGCCGGCGATTCTGCCATCGGCTCGCCGCTTTTGACGTGGTAATCGGCCTCGGCCAATGCCATGGCGGCGGTCAAGATCAGGATGGGCGTGGGCATAACAACCCCCTACAGGATGTCCATTGTTGCGATTTTGCCACAATACCATGAAAATGTGACTAAAATACCATGCAATCCACGGGTTCGCCGATGACAGGAAAGCCGGTCTTTAGTATCGTCTTGCGTTGAGAGGCATACTGTTTGAGGGAGCCCGAGTTTGGGGAGGATATAAGCGGCCAGACATCGCCAAGAATGCCGGCCGATAAAAAAAACAACAGAATCATCCGCAAAAGCAAGGCTCCCCGCCTTGCTTTTGTCGTTTAGCCCCCCA
This sequence comes from Sphingomonadales bacterium, assembly GCA_019455285.1. GTDB lineage: Bacteria > Pseudomonadota > Alphaproteobacteria > Sphingomonadales > Govanellaceae > PRO5. Next base: position 17,339 of record JACFMS010000036.1, on the reverse strand, counting down.
GGCTGATCAGCTTATATGTCACCACCAGCCAGTATAAGAGCCACAACGCGGCGGCAATGGCCGTGGTCAGCAGCATCTTGAAGGCGATTCTCGGTTTAACCGGCGCGCTTGCCGGGGTGCCGGGCTCGCGCTCCTCCCCGGCTTCCTCAGGCGTCTTGACCCCCACCGGCAGAAGCGTGAACAGCACCAGCCACCAAAGGACCACGAAGACAACGATATGTCCGGTGATGCTCATCTACGCTTGTTCGATCTCTACCAGAACACCATTGAAGTCCTTGGGGTGCAAGAATAGCACCGGCTTGCCGTGGGCGCCGATCTTCGGTTCGCCGTCACCCAGCACCCGCAGGCCGTCGGTCTTGAGCTTATCACGCGCGGCGTAAATATCCTTAACCTCATAACAAACATGATGGATGCCGCCGGCCGGGTTCTTGGCCAGGAAATTGGCGATGGGCGAATTGGCCCCCAGGGGATGCAGCAATTCAATCTTGGTGTTGGGCAGTTTGATGAACACCGTGATGACCCCATGGTCCGGCTGGTCGACCGGGGCGGACACCTTCGCGCCCAGGGTATCGCGGTAGAGCTTTGACGCCGCCGCCAGATCCGGCACCGCGATCGCTACATGGTTTAAGCGTCCAATCATGATTGTTTCCTCTTATACGCGCAGAACATGGACTTTGGTGATGGGGCCGGTTTCCTTGCCGGTGGCCTCCTTGGCGGCGCGGCGGGCGGCCACCCGCAAGTGCTCCGCCACCTTGGCGTCGTCCCGCCGCTCGGCGGGCTTTAGTTTTTCATAGGCCGCTTCGATGACCTCGACAAGGCGATCGGCAAGCTTTCCGTCGGCGTCCGGCAAGCCTTGCAGGTCGAGACTGGGGTCAGCCGCCAGCTCGCCATCCTCGTCGAGCGCGACCGCGACCCCGAGATAACCGCTATAGCTGATCCGCCGCCGGCCGACGATGGCGTCGCCGTCAGCCTCCACCAGCACTCGCCCGTCGAGCGCCAGCCGCCCCGATTCGGCGTATTCGATGATCTCCGCCGGGCCGGGGGCCAGGCGCACGATGTCACCATTCTCCACCCCCACCACCTGCGGCACGCCAAGCTCGCGGGCGAGCCACCCCTGCCGCGCCATGTGGCGTATCTCGCCATGCACCGGCAGCGCGATCTGCGGCCGGATCAAGCGGTAAAGCCGCTCCAGCTCGGCCCGTCCGGGATGGCCCGAGACATGGACGAAGGCGTCTTTTTCGGTGATCACCTCGATGCCTTCCTTGACCAACTGATTGATGACGATGCCGATGGGCGCCTCGTTGCCGGGAATCATCTTCGAGGAAAACACCACCAGATCGCCGGGATCGAGCGCGATGTCACGGTGCTGGCCAGTGGCGATGCGGGCCAACGCCGCGCGCGCCTCGCCCTGACAACCGGTGCAGACGATCATCACCCGCTCGGGCGGCAGATAGCCCAAGTCTTCAACCGATACCAAAGGCGGCAGGTCGCGCAAGTAGCCAAGCTCGCGGGCGATCTCGATGTTACGCTCCAGCGCCCGGCCAATCAGACACAGCTCACGGCCGTGGGCGACGGCGACGGCAGCCAATGTCGCCACCCGGGCGATGTTGGAGGCAAACGTGGTGACGACGACGCGCTGCGGCCGGTCAGCCAGCAGCGTCATCAGGCTTTGCCGCACCGCGCCTTCCGAGCCTGAAGCCTCGGCATTGAACACGTTGGTGGAATCACAGACCATGGCAAGGACGCCGGCGTCGCCGATCGCCTGCAAGGCGTTCTCGTCCGTCGGCTTGCCCACCAGCGGTTCAGGATCGAGCTTCCAGTCGCCGGTGTGAAAAATGCGGCCCGCCGGCGTTGAGATCAACAACGAGTTGGGCTCAGCGATCGAATGGGTGATGGATATATAATCCACGGTAAAGGGATCGAGTTTCACCCGCCCGCCCAGCGGCACTTCATGCAGTGGCACCACCTCCAATAACCCCATCTCTTTCAAGCGGGTACGCAGGAACGCCGCGGTAAACGGCGTGGCGTAGACCGGGCACTTCAGGCGCGGCCAGAGATACGCCACCGCGCCAGCGTGATCCTCGTGGGCATGGGTGAGGACAATGCCCAGAAGGTCCTTGCGCCGATCCTCAATGAACGTGGTCTTGGGCAAAATCAAATCGATGCCGGGAAAATAATCATCGGCGAAAGTCACGCCCAGATCGACCATCAGCCATTTGCCGCCATAAGCATAGAGATTGAGATTCATCCCAATCTCGCCCGCCCCGCCTAAGGGGACGAACAGCAGTTCCTGGGAAGCTGTCATGGCCGATTACGCTGGTAGATTTTAAAGAGACCCTTGATGGTCAGTTCCTGATCGACGTCCTCGATCACCGGCGCCACGCCGGCAAACAAGGGGGCCAAACCGCCGGTGGCCACCACCTTCATCGGCTTGCCGTATTCGGCGATGATGCGGCTGCAAAGACCTTCGATCAAACCGACGTACCCCCAGAACACCCCCGACTGCATGGCCGGCACGGTGGAGCGGCCGATTACTTTTTCCGGCCGCTCCACGGCGACGCGGGGCAGCTTGGCGGCCGCCATGTGCAACGCCTCCAGCGACAGATTGATGCCCGGCGAAATGACGCCGCCGATATAGCGGCCTTGCTCATCCACCACATCAAAAGTGGTGGCGGTGCCAAAATCGAGCACGATCAACGGCGCACCATAGATATCGCGCGCCGCCACTGCGTTGACCAGGCGGTCGGCGCCCACTTCGCGGGGATTATCCAGCGTCACCTCGATGCCAAGATCGACGCCGGGCGCGCCCACCACCACCGCCTCGCAGGAAAAATAGCGCCGGCACAAGAGTTGCAGCGGAAACAGCGCCTGTGGCACCACGGTGGCGATGATCGCGCCCTTGATGCTGGAGGTATCGAATTCCTCCAGGCGCATGAGCTGGGACAGCCACACCATGTATTCGTCGGCGGTGCGGCTATCGACGGTGGAAATGCGCCATTTCTGCCGCAGCTCTTTGCCGTCATGGAGCGCGAAGACAATGTTGGTGTTGCCTGCGTCAATGGCGAGGATCATGGGGCATCTCCTCAGACGAAAAACACATCGCCGGCGGCGACGCGCTCGATTGTGCCCTCGGAAAGGCGAACCAGCAAGGCGCCTGTTTCGTCGATATCCGTAAAAGTGCCAGTAAATTCCCGCGTCTCCAGCCGGACGCGGATGGCCTCGCCGAGACCGGCGGCGCGCTGCCGCCAGGCATCACGAATGGGGGCAAAACCAGCCTCACGCCAGATCGCATACCAGTGCTCGAAGGTAGAGGCCAGTGATTTAAGGATATCCAGGGCCACGGCCCGGCTGCCATGTTCTTGCAGCGAGGTGGCGGGAAATTCGACGTCCGTTGGCGCAGACGTAACATTGACGCCGATGCCGATCACCACCCAGCCCGATGCGCCTTCGCTTTCCAACAACAACCCCGCCGCCTTGCGGCGATTAATCAGAATGTCGTTGGGCCATTTGCAGGTCACGGTAGCGGATGCCGGCGGCAAATGGGCGCTCACCGCATCAAAGGTCGCCAGGCTGGCGACGAAGGAAAGCTCCGGCGTACGGAAAGCCGGCATGCGGGGTTCAAGAATGCGCGAGGCGAACAGGTTGCCTTCTTCCGATATCCAGGTCCGGCCCCGACGGCCCCGCCCCGCCGACTGCGCGCGGGCGACAATCCAGCCGTCCGCGGCTTGGACGGTGGCGATGCGCCGTCGCGCCTCGGCGTTGGTGCTGGGCAGAAGATCATAAATCTCGATGACGGGAAGCCCGGGCAGACTCAGCCGTTCGGGTTCCCGCCGCATCGCCCGACCATTACGGCATCAGCCACGACGCGGCATTGGCGGCCGTGGTCAGCAAAGGCGTCGGATAAATGACGAACAGCGCGGTCACTGCCGCCGCTACGGTGACGATCAGCCCCATATCACGCGCCAATGGCCGCTCGAACTCCACCACCGGCTCATCGAAATACATCACCTTGACGATGCGCAGGTAATAATAAGCGCCGATGACGCTGGCCACCACGCCGATCACCGCCAACGGCACCAGATCAGCGTGCACGGCGGCAAGGAAGATGTAGAACTTGCCGAAGAATCCGGCCAACGGCGGAATGCCGGCCAGCGAAAACATGAAAATGGCGAAGGCGGCGGCAAGCCCGGGGCGGGTGCGCGCCAAGCCGGCGAGATCGGAGATTTCCTCGCTCATGCCCTCGGTCTTGCGCATGGCCAGGATGCAGACGAAGGTGCCGATGTTCATCGCAAGATAAATGGCGAGATAAATCAAGAGGCCGCGCAAGCCTTCCTCGGTGCCGGCGGCAAGGCCAATGAGCGCATAGCCGACATGGCCGATGGAGCTGTAGGCCATCAGCCGCTTGATATTGGTCTGCACGATGGCCGCCACCGCGCCCAGCACCATGGAGGCGATGGACAGAAAGACGATGATCTGCTGCCATTGATCATGGAGCGCCGCGAACGGCTCGTAGACGACGCGGGCGAACAAAGCCAGCGCGGCGATCTTCGGCGCCACCGCGAAAAAGGCGGTAACCGGCGTTGGCGCGCCTTCGTAGACATCCGGCGTCCACATATGGAACGGCACGGCGGAGACCTTGAAGGCAAGACCGGCGGCGATGAAGGCGATGCCGAAGATAAGGCCGACGGGAGTCTCATAACCGGCAGCATTGAAGAGCGCGCCCATGGCGTCGAAACTGGTGGTGCCGGTATAGCCGTAAACCAGAGACGAGCCGTAAAGCAGCATGCCCGAGGACAGCGCGCCGAGCACGAAATATTTCAAGCCCGCCTCGGTGGAGACCACGCTGTCGCGGCGGAACGCGGCGAGCACGTAAAGGCTCAAGCTTTGCAATTCCAGACCGACATAGAGCGAGATCAAATTGTTGGCCGAGATCATCATCAGCATGCCCAGCGTCGCGAGCAGCATCAAAATGGGATACTCGAACCGCTCCACCCGTTCGGCCTTCATGTAGCCGCCGGACATCACGACGGCGAGCATGGAGGAGATCAGCACCATGCCCTTGGTGAACTGGCCGAAGCCGTCCATCACGAACATGCCGCCGAACGTCAACGCCCGGTCCGGCATCATGGAAAGGACGCCCACCAGCGCCACGCCCATGGCGATAATGGCGCCAAACGCCACCGAGCCGGCGGCATCCTCGCGACGGAACACGCCGAATACCAGAAGCGCCATGGCGGCGATGGCCAGCACCAGTTCGGGAAGCGCGGGAATGAGATCAGGCAGAACGGCGGGGGTCATTGCGCGGCCTCCACGCTGGCAAGCTTGGTCGGCGCTTGATAGGCGGCGACGGCTTGCTGATATTGCGTCATTAAATGTTCGACGGAGGGATGCAGGAAATCAGAGAACGATTTGGGATAAATCCCCATCCACAACACCACCGCGATGAGCGGCGCGAAGATATAAATTTCCCGCCGGCTCAAATCGAGAATGTTTTTCAAATCCGCTTTAACCAGTTCTCCGAAGATCACCCGGCGGTAGAGCCACAGCATGTAGGCTGCGCCCAGAATCATGCCGGTGGCCGCGCCGAAGGCGATCCAGGTGTTGACCTGATAAGCCCCGGCCAGCACCAATAGCTCACCGACGAAGCCGGAGGTGCCGGGCAGTCCCACCGACGCCATGGTGAAGATCATGAACACCAGGGCATATTTCGGCATGCGATTGACGAGCCCGCCGTAACGGTCGATCAAGCGGCTATGAATGCGGTCGTAAACCACGCCGACGCATAAGAACAGCGCGCCGGAGACGATGCCGTGGCTGAGCATCTGAATGATGCTGCCTTCCAGCCCCTGCTGGTTGAAGGTGAAGATGCCGATGGTGACAAAGCCCATGTGCGCCACTGAGGAATAGGCAATCAGCTTCTTCATATCCTCCTGCATCAGCGCCACCAGCGAGGTATAGATCACGGCGATGACGCTCAAGGCGAAGATCAACACCGCAAAATAGTCGGAGGCCAGCGGAAACATCGGCAGCGAGAAGCGCAGGAAGCCGTAGCCGCCCATTTTCAACAGGATGGCGGCCAGCACCACCGAGCCGGCGGTGGGCGCTTCGACGTGGGCGTCGGGCAGCCAGGTATGCACCGGCCACATCGGCATCTTAACCGCGAACGAGGCGAAGAAAGCCAGCCACAGCCACTTTTGCACCTCGGGATCAAAGCCGTGCGCCATCAGCGTCGGGATGTCGGTGGTGCCGGCCTCGATATACATATAGATGATGGCCACCAGCATTAAGACCGAGCCCAAGAGGGTGTAGAGAAAGAACTTGAAGGCCGAATAGATTTTGCGCGGTCCGCCCCAGATGCCGATGATCAGGAACATCGGGATGAGGCCGCCCTCGAAGAAGAGGTAGAACAGCACCAGATCAAGCGAGCAGAAGACGCCGATCATCAGCGTTTCCAGCACCAGGAACACCACCATGTATTCCTTAACGCGGCTCGTGATCGCTTCCCAACTGGCGAGAATGCACACCGGCATTAAGAACGTGGTCAAGAGAATGAACAGCACCGAAATGCCGTCAACGCCCAAATGATAGGTAATGGCCCCGCCCAGCCACTCGTTGCGCTCGACGAACTGGAAGGCGGCGGTGGTGCGATCAAACCCGGTCCACAGGCCAAGGGATAAAATGAAGGTGATCAGCGTCGTCCACAACGCCACCTGCCGGGCGTTGCGGTTGGCGATCTCCGCCTCGCCGCGGATGAGGAGAATGAACAGCGCGCCGACGAGCGGCAGAAAGGTGACGACGGAAAGAATGGGCCAGCCGCTCATATCACGCTCCCATCGCCACGAACCAGGTGACTATTGCCGCCACGCCGATCAGCATGGCGAATGCGTAGTGGTAGACATAGCCCGACTGCAACCGCCGCGCCCGCGCCGCAAGGTTGGCCACCGCCGCCGAGACGCCGTCGGGTCCAAGTCCGTCGATGGTGGCGCCATCGCCTTTCTTCCACAAAAAGCGTCCCAGCGCCTTGGCTGGACGGACGAAGAGGAAATCGTAAATCTCGTCGAAATACCACTTGTTCAACAGGAACTGATAGATTGGCGCGTGCATGCGGGCGATGCGGCCGGGCACATCCGGCGCTTTGATGTAGAACAGCCATGACAGGACAAAGCCCGAGGCGCTCATGATCAGCGGCATCAATTTTACCCAGCCGGGCACGTGGTGCGCCGCTTCCATGACGTTCTCTCCGGCGAGGGTGAGTGACCCGCGCCAGAACTCGGCATAGCCGTGACCGACGAAATAGCCGGCAAAAAGCACGCCCGACAGCATCGCGCCGGCGGCCAGAATGATCAGCGGAATGGTCATCACGGGGGGCGATTCATGGATGTGGTGCATCACGTCCTCGCTCGCCCGCGGCGCGCCATGGAAGGTCATGAAAATCAGCCGCCAGGAATAGAACGAGGTCAGGAACGCCGCGCCAACGCCAAGGACAAAGGCATAATGACCCATCTCACTGCCGGCGGCGTAGGCTGATTCAATGATCATGTCCTTGGAATAATAGCCAGCAAAGAACGGCACACCGGTCAGCGCCAGGGTGCCCACCAGCATCAAGGCGTAGGTCAGTGGAATCTTCTTCCAGATACCGCCCATCTTGCGCATGTCCTGCTCGTTCGACAGGGCATGAATGACCGAGCCGGCGCCGAGGAACAACAGCGCCTTGAAGAAGGCATGGGTAAAGAGATGGAAGATCGCACCGCCATAGGCCGATACCCCGGCGGCGAAGAACATGTAGCCCAACTGCGAGCAGGTGGAATAGGCGATCACCCGCTTGATGTCGTTTTGCGTCAGGCCGACGGTGGCGGCGAACAGCGCCGTCGTTGCGCCGATGAAGGTCACCACGTCGCGGGCATAGGGCGAGAGTTCGAACAGCGGCGAGCAGCGCGCCACCATGAAGACGCCGGCGGTGACCATGGTGGCGGCATGGATCAAGGCGGATACCGGCGTCGGGCCTTCCATGGCGTCCGGCAGCCAGGTGTGGAGCCCGATCTGCGCCGATTTGCCCATGGCGCCGACGAACAGCAGCAGGCAGATGGTGGTCAGCACATCAACCTGATAATTGAGGAAGATGAAATCCTTGCCCACGAACTCCGCCGCGCGGGCGAACACCGCGTCATACTGCAAGGTGCCGAACACCAGGAAAATCGCGAAGATGCCGAGCGCGAAGCCAAAGTCGCCCACCCGGTTGACGAGAAACGCCTTGATCGCCGCCGCGCAGGCCGACGGTTTTTTGTACCAGAAGCCGATCAGCAGATAGGACGCCAACCCCACCCCTTCCCAGCCGAAGAACAACTGCACGAAATTATCGGCGGTGACCAGCATCAGCATGGCGAAGGTAAAGAGCGACAGGTAGGACATGAAGCGCGGCACGTCGGGATCGTGCGCCATGTAGCCCACCGAATAGATGTGCACCAGCGAGGAGACGCCGGTGACCACCACCAGCATCACCGCGGTCAGGGTATCGATCTTCAAGGCCCAGTTGACGGTAAAATCGCCGGACTGGATCCACGGCAGCACGTTGACATGATAGGTCTGGCCGCCCAGGGCGACATCGGCGAAGGCAAAGAGCGAGAGAACGGCGGAGATTACGAGCGCGCCGCAAGTGACGAGTTGCGATCCGCGATTGCCCAGCACGCGGCCGAACAACCCGGCGACGATGGCGGCAAGAAGCGGCAGGAAGACGATGGTTGTGTACATTATCTGGCCTCTCGTCAGCCCTTCATCACATTGATGTCTTCAACCGCGATGGTGCCACGGTTACGGAAATAGACCACCAGAATGGCCAGGCCAATGGCCGCCTCGGCCGCCGCCACGGTGAGCACGAACATGGCGAACACCTGCCCTACCAGGTCATGTAAAAAGCTGGAGAACGCCACCAGGTTGATGTTGACGGCCAGCAGCATCAGCTCCACCGACATCAAAATGATGATGACGTTCTTGCGGTTAAGAAAGATGCCGAAAATGCCCAGGGTGAACAGGATCGCCGCCACGGTAAGGTAATGTCCCAAGCCGATTTCCATCATCATGCCCCGTCTCCCCTATATCCCCTGCCCCGGCTGGACCTTGCGGATCTCCACCGCATCTTCCCGCCGGCGTTTGACTTGGCGCGAGATGTTCTGCTTTTTGACCCCCTTGCGGGTGCGGTGCGTCAGCACGATGGCGCCGATCATGGCCACCAAGAGGATCATGCCCGCCGCCTGGAAGAGATAGATGTAATCGGTGTAAAGTATCTGACCCAAGGCTTGGGTGTTGGTCACGTCGCTTGGCGCTGGCGCGGCCACCGCCGCCCCTTCCGGCGGCGTCACACCCAGGCCGAGCATGATCAGCAGCAGTTCCGCCAGCAGCACCACGCCGATGAGCGCGCCAATGGGCAGGTAACGCGTCGCTCCCTTGCGCAGTTCCTCAAAGTCGATGTCGAGCATCATCACCACGAACAGGAACAGCACCGCCACCGCGCCGACGTAGACGATGACCAGGATCATGGCGAGGAATTCCGCCCCCATGAGCAAGAACAGCGCCGCCGCGTTGAAGAAGGCGAGGATCAAGAACAGTACCGAGTGCACGGGATTGCGCGCCGAGATCACCATGAATCCGGAAAGGATGGTGATGGCGGCAAAGACATAGAAGCATATGGCCTGGATCATGCCGCCTGTCCCCCTACTTTATACTGCCCCATGATGGCGTCCCGTTTTCCTTAGCGATACGGCGCGTCGGCGGCGATGTTGGCGGCAATCTCCCGCTCCCACCGTTCGCCGTTGGCCAGAAGTTTTGCCTTGTTGTACATCAATTCTTCGCGGGTCTCGGTGGCGAACTCGAAATTCGGCCCCTCGACGATGGCGTCCACCGGGCAGGCTTCCTGACAAAAGCCGCAGTAGATGCACTTGGTCATGTCGATGTCGTAGCGCGTGGTGCGACGGCTGCCGTCGGCGCGAGGCTCGGCCTCGATGGTGATCGCCTGGGCCGGGCAGATTGCCTCACAGAGCTTGCAGGCGATGCAGCGTTCCTCACCGTTGGGATAGCGTCGCAGCGCATGTTCGCCGCGAAAGCGCGGGCTCAACGGCCCCTTTTCATAAGGGTAGTTGATGGTCGCCTTGGGGCGGAAGAAATACTTCAAGGTCAGCCACATCGCCTCAACGAATTCGCTGAGGAGAAAGCTGCGGGCGGTACGATCTAACACGGACATCGGCTCACCCCTTCACCGGCAGCAGATCGAAGGTCACCAACACGCCGGCGGTGATCACTACCCAGGCGAGCGATATGGGCAGAAACACCTTCCAGCCCAACCGCATCAACTGGTCGTAGCGATAACGCGGCACCGTCGCCTTGACCCACGAGAAGACGAAGAAGAAAAACGCGGTCTTCAAGAGAAACCAGATGATCCCCGGAATGAGCGTAAACGGCGCGAACGGCAAAATCGGATCCCAGCCGCCGAAGAACAGAATCGACGTCATGGCGCACATCAGGAGGATATTGGCGTATTCGCCCAAGAAAAACAGGGCGAACGCCATGGAGGAATATTCCACCTGATAGCCGGCCACCAGCTCGGCTTCCGCTTCCGGCAGATCGAACGGCGGACGGTTGGTCTCCGCATGCGCCGAGACCAGGAACACCACGAACATGGGAAACAGCCAGATCACATACCAGTTCCAAAAACCGCCCGACTGCGCTTCGACGATATCGCTTAAATTGAGCGAGCCGACGCAGAGGAGCACGGTGACGATGACAAAGCCGATGGAGACTTCATAGGACACCATCTGCGCCGCCGAGCGCAGGCCGCCCAAGAATGCGTACTTGGAGTTCGACGCCCAACCCGACATGATGATGCCGTAGACGCCCAACGATGATATGGCGAAGAGGTAGAGAATGCCGACGTTGATATCAGCCAGCACCACGTCGGCGTCGAACGGGATCACCGCCCAGGCGATCAGCGCCAGGGTGAAGGTGATCATCGGCGCAATCAGAAACACGCCCTTGTTGGCCCCCGCCGGCACCACCGTTTCCTTGAAAAACAGCTTCAGGCCGTCGGCGAAGGATTGCAGCAAACCGAAGGGACCGACCACATTGGGGCCGCGCCGCATCTGCATCGCCGCCCAGATCTTGCGATCGAAGTAGACGGCGAACGCCACCGACAACAACAGCGGCAGCGCAATCACCAGAATGAGCGCCAGATACCAGACGAAGGTGCCGAGATAGACGCCGAGGAGGCCGTTTAAGTATTCGGTGATGACATTAACCATGGGTGCCGGTCGCCTCCGTCTTATCGCCGCTCATAGCGTCCTTCACCGTCGCCAGAATGCACGAGGCGCGGCAGATCGGATTGGTTCGGTAATAGTCGGTGACGGCAAGGGTGAACGGCATCGCCTCCACTGCGCCTTCCGTTCCAAACTTGCCCCAGGCGGCCGTCGGCTTTTCATCAATCACGGCCAAGTGGGGAACTTCCGAGCACAGCTTGGCGCGCAGCTCACTCAGGCTATCGAACGGCAGCGTCTTGCCCAGCGCATCAGACAGCGCCCGCAAGATCGTCCAATCCTCGCGCGCGTCGCCCGGCGCGAATACCGCCTTCAGGCCCCGCTGCACCAGACCTTCGGTATTGACGTAGGTGCCGGGCTTTTCCGTATAGGCGGCGGCGGGCAAAATGACGTCGGCATGACGCACGCCCTCATCGCCGTGGGTGCCGATGTAAACGACGAACGCGTCTTTTAAAGAATCGGTGTTGATCTCATCCGCGCCCAAGAGGAACACCGCCTCGATCGCGCCCGATGTCGCGCCATCGAGGATGCCGGCCACATCGCGGCCGCCCTTCTTCGGCACGAAGCCGACATCGAGCGCGCCGACCCGCGCGGCAGCGGTATGGAGCACGTTAAAGCCGTTCCAGCCGTCCTTGACGAGGCCAAGCTTGTCGGCGATCTCGCGCGCCGCCGCCAACACAGCCGCACCATCGGCGCGGGCAAGGGCGCCTTGGCCAACGATCAGCATCGGCTTGGCGGCAGCCTTCAGCACCTCGGCGAAGGGATGCGCGCCGCCGGCGATGGCTTGCAGCAACTTTGGATCGTTGCCGAGCTCTTGCACTGGATAGGTCAGATCCAGCGTCGGACCGACATTGGCGATGGCAAAACCGCCGCGCCGCGAGCGCGCGCGCAGGCGCAGGTTGACGCTGGTCGCCTCATGGCGCGGGTTGACGCCGATCAGCAAGCAGGCGTCTGCCTCGTCGATGCCGGCGATGCCGCTGTTGAACAGATAGCCGGCGCGAGACGTGGCATCAAGTTTCGCGCCATCCTGCCGGCAATCGCGGTGGGGCGCTCCTAAGCTGTCCATCAACAGGCGCAGCGCGTAGACGGATTCAACGTCCTGAAGATCGCCGGCGATAGCGGCGATCTTGTCGCCGGACATGCCTTTAAGCTTCTTGGCGATAGCGTCAAAAGCCTCGGCCCAGCTGGCTTCCGTCAGCTTGCCGGCTTTGCGCACATAAGGCCGATCCAAGCGGCGGCGCTTCAAGCCGTCATAGACGAAGCGCGTCTTGTCGGAAATCCATTCCTCGTTCACCGCCTCATTGACCCGCGGCAGGATGCGCATCACTTCGTTGCCGCGCGCATCGACGCGGATGTTGCCGCCCACCGCGTCCATGACGTCGATGGTTTCGGTTTTCTTCAGCTCCCACGAACGCGCGGTGAAGGCATAGGGCCGCGAAGTCAGCGCGCCCACCGGGCAAAGGTCGATGACGTTGCCGGAGACTTCCGAATGCAGCGTCTGCTCCAGGTAAGTGGTGACTTCCATATGCTCGCCGCGACCGAGCGCGCCGAGTTCCGGCACGCCGGCGATTTCCTTGGAGAAGCGGATGCAGCGGGTGCAGTGGATGCAGCGCGTCATCACCGTTTTGATGAGCGGCCCCATGTATTTTTCTTCGACCGCCCGTTTGTTTTCCTTAAAGCGCGATTGGCCGGCGCCATAGGCCACCGATTGATCCTGCAAATCGCATTCGCCGCCCTGGTCGCAGATCGGGCAATCCAAGGGATGATTGATGAGGAGAAATTCCATCACCCCTTCGCGCGCCTTTTTCACGGTGGGCGTGTTGGTGCGGATCACCATGCCATCGCCCGCCGGCATGGCGCAGGAGGCCACCGGCTTTGGCGATTTTTCCATTTCCACCAGGCACATGCGGCAATTGCCGGCGATCGACAACCGCTCATGATAGCAAAAGCGCGGCACTTCCGCGCCCGCCGCTTCGCACGCCTGAAGCACGGTGGCCCCGGCGGGAACTTCAACCTCAATGCCGTCAACGGTCAGCTTCGGCATGATCTACTCCTACGCCGCCTGAGTCTTGCCGGCAGATGCCTTGTAGGCATCAATCCGACGTTCGACCTCGGGACGGAAATGGCGCATCAATCCCTGGATCGGCCACGCCGCCGCGTCGCCCAGCGCGCAGATGGTGTGGCCCTCGATTTGCTTGGACACTTCCAAAAGAGTATCGATTTCCGACTTCTCGGCGCGGCCTTCCACCAGCCGCTCCATCACCCGCCACATCCAGCCGGTGCCCTCGCGGCATGGCGTGCATTGGCCGCAGCTTTCGTGCTTGTAGAATTTCGACAACCGGGCGATGGCGCGCACGATGTCGGTGGACTTGTCCATGACGATCACCGCCGCCGTGCCGAGGCACGATTGCACCGCTCGCAGACTATCGAAATCCATCAGCACTTCGTCGCAGACGGATTTGGGCAGCAGCGGCACCGATGAGCCGCCGGGAATGATGGCTAAGAGATTATCCCAGCCGCCGCGCACCCCGCCGGCGTGTTTCTCGATGAGTTCCTTTAAGGGAATGCCCATCTCCTCTTCGACGTTGCACGGCTTGTTGACGTGCCCCGAAATGCAAAACACCTTGGTGCCGGTGTTGTTGGGCCGCCCCAGACCGGCGAACCACTTGGCGCCGCGCCGCAGGATGGTGGGCGACACCGCGATGCTTTCCACGTTGTTGACGGTGGTCGGCCGGCCGTAAAGCCCCATGTTGGCGGGGAATGGCGGCTTGAGACGTGGCTGGCCCTTCTTGCCTTCCAGGCTTTCAATCAGCGCCGTTTCCTCGCCGCAGATGTAAGCGCCCGCGCCGCGATGGACGTAGACGTCGAAATCATAGCCCGAGCCGCAGGCGTTCTTGCCGATCAGGCCGGCGGCGTAGGCTTCGGCGATGGCGGCTTCAAGCACGTCCGCCTCGGCGCGAAACTCGCCCCTGATATAAATGTAGGCGGCGGTGGTCCCCATGGCGAAGCCCGCCACCAGGCAGCCTTCGACCAATTTGTGGGGATCATGGCGAATGATGTCGCGGTCCTTGCAGGTGCCGGGTTCGCCCTCGTCGGCATTGACCACCAGGTAGGACGGCTTGCCGTCCGACTGCTTGGGCATGAACGACCATTTAAGGCCGGTGGGAAAGCCCGCACCGCCGCGCCCGCGCAATCCTGACTCCTTGACCTCGCTGATGATCCAATCGCGGCCCTTATCCAGGATCGCCTTGGTGTCATCCCAGTCGCCGCGTTTTTTGGCGGCATTCAGCGACCACGGCTGAAAGCCGTAAAGATTGGTGAAAATCCGGTCCTTGTCGCTCAGCATCAGGCGTTCCCCCCGGTTGTCGCTTTCAGGGTGGTCGGCCCGCCGACGGGCGCCGAGGTTTGGCGGTCGACCTGCGGCCCCGGTTTCGGTACTTCTCCGCGTTTTAAGGCTTCGATGATCTTGGTCGCGCTGTCGGCGGTCAGGTCTTCATAGTACGTGCCGTTATGAGCCGCCACCGGCGCATTGACGCAAGCCCCGGCGCATTCCACCTCCAGAAGGGTAAATTCGCCGTCGGGCGTGGTCTCACCCAGACCGATGCCGAGGGTTTTCTTGCAGGCTTTGACGATCTCGTCGGAGCCCCTGAGCCAGCATGGCGTGGTGGTGCACACCTCGATCACGTGCCGGCCCACCGGCTTTAAATTGTACATGGTGTAGAAGGAGGCCACTTCGAGCACCCGGATATAGGGCATCGCCAGATAATCGGCGACGTATTCGATGGCTTCCTTGGTAAGCCAGCCGCCGCGCTGCTCCTGGGCGCGGGTGAGAAGCGGCATCACCGCGCTCGCCTTGCGTTCGGGCGGGTACTTGGCCAACTGCGTCTTGGCCCACGCCTCATTCTCCGGCGTGAAAGCGAAGGACTCGCCGGTTTCGATGACGTGAACGCTCATCTGTCGATCTCCCCGAAAACGATATCGATGGAGCCGATGATCGCCGGAATATCGGCGAGCATGTGGCCCTTGGC
Source organism: Sphingomonadales bacterium (assembly GCA_019455285.1). Classification (GTDB taxonomy): domain Bacteria; phylum Pseudomonadota; class Alphaproteobacteria; order Sphingomonadales; family Govanellaceae; genus PRO5. The sequence continues at coordinate 2,011 of JACFMS010000036.1, read as the reverse complement.
CAGAAAATCCATGGCCTGCAAGTGGGCATATCCGGGGGCGCGGATTTTGCAACGATAGGGCTTGTTGGAGCCATCGGAGACGAGATAGACGCCGAACTCGCCCTTGGGCGCCTCGACGGCGGCGTAGACCTCGCCCGCCGGCACATGGAAGCCTTCGGTATAAAGCTTGAAGTGGTGAATGAGCGCCTCCATGGAGCGCTTCATCTCGCCGCGCTTGGGCGGCACCACCTTGCGATCCACCGAGGACACCGGACCCGAGGGCATCTTCTCGATGCACTGGCGGATGATGCGCAATGACTGCTTCAGCTCTTCCAGACGCACGATATAGCGATCATAGCAATCGCCATGACGGCCGACGGGGATATCAAAATCCATATCATTATAGCATTCATAGGGCTGCGCCTTGCGCAAATCCCACGCCACGCCGGAGCCGCGCAGCATGACGCCGGTAAAGCCCCAATCCAGCGCTTCCTCCACGGTGACGACGCCGATGTCGACGTTGCGCTGCTTGAAGATGCGGTTTTCCACCAGGAGCGTCTCGAAATCTTCCATCAGCTGCGGAAATGTCTCGGTCCAGGCGTAGATATCATCAAGAAGCTGTTGCGGCAGATCCTGATGCACCCCGCCAGGCCGGAAATAGGCGGCGTGAAGCCGCGCGCCGCAGGCCCGCTCATAGAACACCATCAGCTTTTCGCGCTCCTCGAACACCCACAGGATGGGAGTCAGCGCGCCGACGTCCATGCCGTGAGAGCCGAGGTTCAAAAGATGGTTCAGAACACGGCCGATTTCGCTGTAAAGCACCCGGATGTATTGGCCGCGCTTGGGCACTTCCAGTCCCAAAAGCTTTTCCGTCGCCAGCACGAAGGCGTGCTCCTGGTTCATCGGCGCCACATAATCGAGGCGGTCGAAATAGGGCATCGCCTGGAGATAGGTCTTGTATTCGATAAGCTTTTCGGTGCCGCGGTGAAGCAGGCCGACATGCGGATCGGCGCGCTCGACGATCTCGCCATCGAGCTCCAAGACCAGGCGCAGCACGCCATGAGCCGCCGGATGCTGCGGGCCGAAGTTGATATTGTAGTTTTGAATGCTGGCGTCGGTCATGGCATCCGGCCCCCTACTTCGCTGGCTCTTTGCCGCCGGCCTTTTCGTCGCCGGGCAGGATGTATTGGGCGCCTTCCCACGGGCTCATGAAGTCGAAGCTGCGGAAGTCCTGCGGCAATTTCACCGGCTCGTAGACCACCCGCTTTTCATCCTCGCTGTAGCGCACCTCGACATAACCGGTGAGCGGAAAATCCTTGCGCAGCGGAAAGCCTTCGAAACCGTAATCGGTCAGCAGCCGCCGCAGGTCGGGATTGCCGGAAAATAGGATGCCGTACATGTCCCACGCCTCGCGCTCGTACCAGCCGGCGGAACTGAAAATCTTGACCGCCGACGGCACCGGAGTATCGGCATCGGTCTCAACCTTCACCCGGACGCGTTGATTCAACTGCGGGCTTAAGAGGTGATAAACCACATCAAAGCGCTTCTCCCGTTCCGGGTAATCAGCGCCGCATAGGTCGCTCAATTGGGTGAATTTACAGTTGCTGTCATCGCGCAAAAAGGTCAACACCCGGCCGATCGCCTCGGCGCGAGCGGTAACGGTCAACTCACCGCAGGCAACCTGATAGCCGCTGACCTCGCCCGCCAGATTGCCCGCGATATGGGCGCCCAGTTCTTGCAATGCCTCGTCCATCGCCGCTTCCTTGTCCCTTACCGAACGATGGAACAGGTGCGGCGAATTTTCCGCTGCAACTGCATGACGCCGTATACCAGGGCCTCCGCCGTCGGCGGGCAGCCGGGGACGTAGACATCCACCGGCACGATGCGATCGCAGCCGCGCACCACGGCATAGGAATAGTGGTAATAGCCGCCGCCGTTGGCGCACGAGCCCATGGAGATGACGTAGCGCGGCTCCGGCATCTGGTCGTAGACCTTGCGCAGGGCCGGCGCCATCTTGTTGGTCAGGGTGCCG
>JACFMS010000011.1 GCA_019455285.1 Sphingomonadales bacterium | reverse complement strand
AGCGGACCGCTCATAACGGTTTGGTCGCAGGTTCGAGTCCTGCCGGGCCCACCACTTATCCCATGTCCGCCCCGGACACACAGGTAACAGACTGTACCTAAGACATGGGTGACAACCTCGTGCCGAACCGGTTCCCACTTCACCTGGAAACGCTCTAGCTACTATTTTGTTCAAAAAAATCCTCATCAACTTTCTTCAGATATAATGTTTCTTCAATTCGACACCCCACACCATACTTAATCATAAGTTTGGTCAGCTGGGTGCCATTGATAAGCACGATACGCGCACTAAGGTTATGGGCTGTCTGTGTGGCGGCAGCACTAAACGATGATGTTGTTACAAAAATACCTTTTTGTGCCTTTTTTAAACTTAAAGCGCCAAAGAAGTCGCGGATTGCGGCAGGACCGATCCCATTACCGTCGGTGTACCGTTTAGCCTGCACGTAGATCTGATCCACGCCAAGAGGATCCTGGTCGATAACGCCATCAACGCCATTGTCGCCACTCTGCCCTAGCGCCATTCCGGCGCCTTCAGGGGAACCGCCATAGCCCATGGCAAGCAGGAGATTTATGATCAAGCGTTCAAAGAAAGCAGGGGAAGCCCCGAGAATACGTTCCAGTAACTCCGCAGATAGTGCAGCATTAATACTATCATGTGCCTCACGAAGAATTTCATCGGGTGTGGCACCGGGTTCAAGCGTATGTTCGTCGATCGTTATTGCTGTGCCTTTTGTACGAGAGAGGAAGTCGTTAAATTCATCAAACCGCTCTAAAAAATATCTATTGATCTGCGCTGATGGATCGTCAAGGACTGCCTTACCTCGGTCGGTTATTGTGAAATACCCGCGCCGGGTGGATTTAAGGAGGCCTGCTTGCTTAAGATAGCTTTTTGCCCAATGGACACGATTGGCAAAGCGGGGTTGCTTACCGCTTGGCAAGAGTTCTGCGCGCTCTTCCCCACTTAATTTAAAGCGTGTTGCAAGAGTATCAACTACAGTACCGATGTGCACCTCTCCTTGTGCTGCGCATTCAAGTACGGGTCGCATCAATGCTTGATAATCTGGGATCATATAATTACTGCCCCCCTTTAAATACTCTTGAATGAACCAAGAGTGCATCCTTTGGCATGCAATTACAATAAGGATGTACTCATAATAATTGTTTTGCCGATTAACTGAATATCATATACGAAGAACCCAGACCCGAACTGGGTGCGGTGGATACATATTTGCAGTAGTTCGCTAAATAGTAGCCGGCAGAGACCCGAATAACAGAGACAAAGGCTCCCCCGTTTTTTCCGGCCCTTATCTCATCCCCCTTTTATAGTGGATTGTTCCTAGCGGGGGCTTCTGTTTCCTTGGCGGCGTAGCCAAGCCAAGTGAGCATATAATGAGTGAGAAGAACAATCAGGCAAACCCCGAAAAGCCCGGCGCGATGAACGGCGCGTTGTCCGGCGGTATTTCCGCCGCCTTCGGGCGGGATGGCGCGGCTGAGAAGGTTCGTGAGAATTTCCGGCAGATGGTCGCCGGTGACGCCGCCCCCGGCGAATGGGCCTATAGCTGGCGTCGGGAGCTGAATCGGGGCGGGTTCCGTGCGGTCGATTTTCTGATGGAGGAAGTCGTCAACAGCGGCAAATGCATCGGTTGCGCGTCTTGCGTGACCATCTGTCCGACGGATGTCTTCGATTATCGGCAGGAAACCCCGGTGGATACCCGTACCGATGCCTGCGTGCAATGCGTTTTGTGTACGGAAGTGTGCCCGATTTTGCGTCCGGCTGACCAGGATATGGACGCTTTGGTCCAGTACGGAGATAATCCGCTGGATGAGGGGTATGGACCCTATGTTTATGGTCTGTATACGCGATCTACAGATCAGGAAATTCTGGCGCGCTGTCAGGATGGCGGGCTTGTATCCACGCTCTTGACGTTCGGTCTGGCCAATGGCTCTTTAAAAGGGGCCGTGATCGGCGACGTGTTGCCGGATGATAACCAGATCGGGCGACATATTCTGGCCAAAACCCGTGAGGATGTCCTGCAAAGCGCCGCGTCACGCTATACCTATTCACCCAATAATCTGGCTTTGGCTGACGCCATGGGGACAGATGTCAACCCCATTGCCGTGGTTGGCGTTCCTTGTCAGATCAATGGGTTGCGCTACCAGCAAAATTCAGCAATTTCCCAGTCTATGGTGAAATGGCTGCGCAAGAATGTGGCTTTGGTAATCGGGCTGTTCTGTTCCGAGGCGTTTACCCATGAAAGCCTCGATAAGCTTGCCGAAATTATCGGGACGGAGCGGCGCAAAATCCGCAACATCAACATCAAGGGCAAGGTGGTTGTCCGGCTGGATGATGGGGAGGTAAGGGAAGCCTCCCTTAAAAAGTATCGCGAATTTGCCCGCCCGGCATGCCTCTATTGCACGGATTATTCCGCGGAACTCGCCGACATTGGCGCGGGCGGGATCGGGCTGGATGGCTGGACCTATACGCTGGTTCGGACCAAGCGTGGACATGAGGCCCTTCGGGCGGCCATAGAAGCCGGGCTTTTGGAAACCCGTCCGCTTTCCGATGAACCGCGCGGTGAATTCCTGATGAAGAAACTTTCTGCCGACAAAAAGAAAAACCGCCCCCACCCGGCCCAAATGCCGACCTATCAGGAGCGTGCCGCTCAGGCGTATCTGGACCCCAAAACCTATTACACCAAAGGACCCGGCGCCCAGAAGGCGGAGCCTGACAATGAATGATGGTATGATGATGGCCTCACAGCCTCAGATAATGGAAAGTCTGTGCGTGGCGGTCGCCGGGCAGGGCGGAGATGGCTCCCTGACCCTGGTGACCCTGATTGCTCGGGCTCTTGCCGATTACGGTTACCACATCTACGAATCCCGTAACGTTGCCTCACGGATCAAAGGCGGACATGCGGCGGCCTTCCTGCGTGCCGGTGTTGACCCCGTTCCGGCTCAGGGCCATGACCTTGACCTGCTCATCGCCTTTGATGTGGAAGCTATTGAAATTCTCGGACCTCGGGTTGTTGAAAATGGCGTGATTATTTTTGACAGCTCTTCTGAACCTTGTCCGATGGGTGGCCTCAAGACCGGGGTTGAAATCATTGATGTGCCGTTTGGGCGGTACGCTGTACGGGAATTGCGCCGGGATTTGTACAAAAACAGCCTTGGGTATGCGGTGACTTGCGCCATTCTCGGGCTTAAGGGTGATCTGGTCCAAGCTAAGATGCGGGAAGTTTACGGCCGCCTTCCCGCCAATGTGATCGCGGCCAACCTTGCCGCGATGGAAACGGGCTTTCAGATCGCCGGGGATTTTGGCTATCGAGGAGGGCGGTCACGCTGGCAACCGCGCACACTGAGCCCGACGCCCAAGCATCACATGACAGGGAACGAAGCGCTCGCGTTCGGTTTCCTTGCCGCCGGCGGGCGATTTTTCGCGGGATACCCCATCACGCCTGCCACGGATATCATGGAATGGCTGGAAAAATATCTGCCCGATCTGGGCGGGGTAGTGATCCAGGCGGAAGATGAACTGGCGTCGATCAACATGGCGCTGGGAGCGGCGATGACCGGCACCCGAACGATGACAGCGTCTTCAGGGCCGGGGATTGCGCTGATGACGGAAGGCATCAGTCAGGCGGGTTCCGCAGAATTGCCGGTCGTGATCGTCAATTGCCAGCGGGCAGGTCCGTCAACGGGGATGCCGACCAAGCCGGAGCAAAGCGACATTGGCCTGATGACACAGGGCGCAAACGGTGATTTTCCCCACGTTGTTCTTTGTCCGGCGACACCCGGCGAATGTTTTGAGGCCGGGCGTCTGGCGACGGATATCGCCGAGATCGCCCAGATCCCGGTGTTTGTGGCGCTGGATCAGGTTGTTGCGCAGGATAGAGCCAGCTTTACCCTGCCGCACATGGGCAGCCTGACCATTAATCGCGGGAAGCGTCTTGCCGGGCCGAAGGGGCCCGGTGGTCCTGAATATCGGCGCTATCAGCTCACCGATGACGGAATATCGCCATGGACCATTCCGGGGACGCCGGAGGGGATGAGCCTGGTCACCGGCAATGAACGTAATGAGTGGGGACACGTGGATACGGGGCCTGAAAACCGTCGCCGGATGATGGACAAGCGGGCGCGCAAGCTGGAGACGATCAGCGCCATGCTGCCCATAGCTGTAAATTGGGGGGATGCATCTTCGGATATCGGCATCATTGGTGTCGGCATGGAGCGGGGCGTCATGCGTGACCTTACAAGCCTGCTTGCCCGACAAAATAAATCAGCGGCCTTTCATTCCCCGCGAACCTTGTGGCCGGTATTGCCAGAGACCCTTGAATTTATTGCCGGGAAATCGCGTGTTTTTGTGATCGAGCATAATCGGGAAGGTCAGCTTTTCCGCCTGCTTGGCGGCGCACTCGCGTCCCGCAGCCATATGACGAATATTACGCGCTATGACGGTCGGGCCTTTTCTCCCGAAGACCTGGTCCGCCGCCTGCATGAGGAGGGCGCAGATCTATGACGCTGACCTTTAAACCCAAAGCGCCGATCTGGTGCGCAGGATGTGGCCATTTTGGCGTTCACACGGCCCTGACGCATGCCTTGAAAGCAGCACACGTGCCGGCGCACGAAGCGTTGATCATCGCCGGGATCGGCTGTTCGGGCTCTATCCAGAACAACCTGAATGCCTATGGATATCACGCCCTGCATGGCCGGGTGCTGCCCACGGCAACCGGGGCGGCCCTTGCCAATCCGAACCTCTTGGTCATTGGCGCTGGCGGCGATGGCGATGGCTATGCCATTGGCGGCGGGCATCTGCTCCATAGTTTCAAGCGAAACCCATCGTTGGTCTACATCGTGATGAACAACGGCGTGTACGGGCTGACCAAAGGGCAGAACTCCCCCACTGCCGGTGCAGCGCTGACGAACGGGGAAGCGCCGCTGGATGCCGTGCAGCTAGGCTTGTCGGTATCCGGCAGTACGTTTATTGCCCGTGGTTTTGTCGGCTGGTGGGATCAACTGGCCACTTTGATCGGTGAGGGCATTCAGCATGCGCGCGCCCATTGCGGCTTCGCCTTTATTGAAGCTATATCGCCTTGCGTGACCTATAATGATACCTACCCCGAGTGGGATGGGAAGCTGGCGGATATTTCGCGGGACGAGGCCTATGATCCGACAGATCGCGTCCAGGCGATGTCCCGCGTCATGCGGCTGTCTGAACAGGGCAAGCTTGCTGTCGGGAAAATCCTGCATACGACTGGCTCCACACTGGATCAGCGGCATAACGTAAGCGCTCAACGTGCGCCCGCCCTGCAGGACGTCCTGCCAGCGAACAACGTTTCGACTTACGAGGCGATTGCCAGGGATCATCTGGTCTAGCCTCACGGCGGAGAGCGGAAAAGGTCCTGCTCTGCGGGTCGGAGAAGATTTTTGCTGGTCTGAGGGCTGGCATCGGCCCGCAGGCCGCGGATCAGAATCACGGGGCGTCCCTCACCGCCTTCCCCGCTGACCAGGCAGGCGGCGCTTGCAAGCATGTCCGCAAGGGCGAGTTGAGTGACCTTCAGCGGACGCCCAAAGGCATCGGTATCGCCACGTTTATCCCATAACGCACTGATGCCGCTGACCCCGATGGCAACACCGGTTGTTCCCAACCGCCAAGGGCGACCGTGGCTGTCGGCAATGATGATCCCAAGGGATGTGTTTGTCTCGGCTTCCAGCGTCGCTCTGAGGTCCGCCGCGCTGGCATCGGCGTCTTCTGGCAACAGAAGGACGGTGTCTTCGTTGCCTTCAATGTTGGAGCGGTCAATGCCGGCATTGGCCATGATATGGCCGCTGCGGTGCCTGGTGATCAGGACGTCAGGGGCAGCCGCTATAATTTCACTGGCTTCTTCAAGGATCAGAGCAACGAGGCGGGGGTCTTTGCCGGTTTTCTCCGCAACCGCTCGCGCCTCGGCGCTAACGGTCACGTCGTTCAGGTTCCTGTAGCGTCCTTCAGCCTTGGAGACGACTTTCTGGCTGATGACGAGGACATCACCGTTTTCCAATGGCATGTTGGCCTTCAGGCAGCCCTCAAGGATGAGTCGCGCCAGCGATTGCCCCGGCGATACCCAGGGGAAATCAGGGATGGCGCCGATTTCCAGCCTTTGGGGCAGTAAGATCATAATGATGGTGCTCCCGCGTTCTGCCAGAATATTAAGGATTTTTCCCGCCCTCTACCCCCATTTTTTGAGGATATAGCCACATTGGGAAAGGCAGTACCCTTGAACCGATCAAGTTGACCTGATGGCGTGGCCATGAAATTCGAGAATTGCACAGGATGAGGAAGATTGCCGTACTTTGCGGGGGTGTTGGCGGGGCCAGGTTTGCTCAGGCGTTGTATGCTTCGCTCCCCGACGCTTCCTTGAATCTGATTGTGAATGTAGGGGATGATTTTGAGCACTTAGGCCTGAAAATCTGCCCTGATCTGGATACCGTCTATTACACGCTCACTGGCCGCAATGATGAAGCCCGTGGCTGGGGCGTCGCGGGGGAAAGCTGGCATTGCCTTGAATCGCTATCGGCGTTGGGCGCGGAGAGCTGGTTTCAGTTGGGGGATTGGGACTTGGCCCTGCATCTGGCGCGTACGGAGATGATAAGGAAAGGGGCGCGTCTGACGGAGGTCTGCGCACACCTTGTTCAGCAGTCGAAATTGAAGTGCACACTACTGCCCGTGACCGATGATCGGCTGCGCACACAAATTCGCTCCAAAGGGCGAGTGCTGGATTTTCAGGAATATTTTGTCCGAGAAAGATGCGCCCCCGTGTGTGACGGAGTGCTGTTTGCCGGGGCGGAGACAGCGCGGATGACGCCCGAGGTGAAAAGCCTGCTGACAGGCAAAGGGATCGATTGCCTGATGATTGCGCCGTCAAATCCCTATTTGAGCATTGCTCCCATGCTGGCCATCCCAGGGATAAGAGAAGCGCTTCATAACCGGCAGTTTCCCGTGATTGCGATATCGCCTCTGATCGGCGGGCAGGCCGTCAAAGGGCCTTTGGTCAAAATAATGGCTGAACGCGGCATGTCGCCATCGCCAGTCGGCATCGCACAGGAATATGCGGGGCTGATTGATGGATTTGTTTGCGACATAGCCGACCAGGCAAAACAGGAAGAACTTGAAGCCATGGGCGTGCAGGCGAAATTTACAGAAACATTGATGAGCAAACCGGGCGTGAAAAAGACCTTGGCTGAAACGGCGCTTGCGTTCGCGCAGGGCCTCGGCGCAGCGGAAATAAAGGATCCGTCATGACCGGAAAGGTAACCGCGATTGTTCCGATCAAATCACCATCTTTGGCGAAGTCACGATTACGCGCGGCTTTGGGGCAGAAAGGAACGGGCGCGCTTGCATGGGCGCTGGCCGGTCACACTTTGGCCGTTATCGAAAGCTGCGGGGTAATTGAAGAATTGATTGTCCTGACCGATGATGACGAGATTGAGCGCTGGGTCCGTATGCGGGGGCATGTTTGTCTGCGGGATGAACCTGCGCTGAGCCTATCGGCCAATCTGGAACTGGTCGTGGAAAGTTTGCGGCCTCCACCTTCGCATAAAAGAAGCGCAGCGAACCAACATCGTCTGATAATCATTCCGGCAGACCTGCCTCTGCTCAACCGTGCCGCCGTGGAATACCTTATTGGCCAACATGAAACAGGGGTCCTGTTATGCGCCACGCAGCGGGATGGCGGTACATCGGCGATGATCTTTGAGGCGGCAACCAGATTTCCCCTTCAATATGGCCTTTTGGCAAGCGCCTCGGCCCATCAGCAAGTGTGTGAGCGCATGGGCGTGCCGGTCAGCGTGATCTGTCTGCCGGAATTCGCAAGTGATCTGGATGTGCCGGGGGATATGCATCATCCTCTGCGTCATCAGTGGTCGCAGGATGTCTCTGAAACGCTCAAGACGCATGCGCGGGATCAACAAAGAGGGGGGATACGCCATGTCTGACCTAAGCCATAAGTCTGGAGCTTCATTACTCACGGTTTATGGCCCATCTCCGGAGACGCTGGCCTATTGGCGGGAAAAGGCGCAAGCCCCAGTGGCTGCCCTTCAGGAAGAGGCGCGAGCCCTGAAAACTGCTGGGCATGGCGCAAACGTAAGTTATTCCCGCAAAGTTTTTATTCCGCTCACGCAGTTGTGCCGGAATGTGTGCCATTACTGTACTTTCGCCAAGGCTCCTTCCGGTCAACTCCGGCCGTATCTCAGCCGCGCGCAAGTCTTGGAAATCGCCACACAGGGACAGCGGGCCGGGTGCAAGGAGGCGTTGTTTACACTCGGGGACAAGCCTGAGAGGCGCTATCACGTTGCCCAAGAGTCTTTGGCTGCGGAAGGATATTCCAGCACATTGGCCTATTTGCAGGAGATGGCCCGGACCGTATTGGCGGAAACTGGGTTAATCCCGCACATCAATGCCGGGGTGCTGACCTTTGAGGATTATCAGGCGTTACGTCCGGTTGCGGCGTCCATGGGCATGATGCTGGAAAGCACGTCTTTGCGGCTGATGGAAAAGGGCATGGCGCATCACGGCTCGCCAGACAAACACCCTGAAGTCCGTCTGGCCTCGCTCATCGCTGCCGGAAAGGCGCGGGTGCCGATGACGAGCGGCTTGTTGATCGGCATCGGCGAAACCCGTGAGGAACGCCTGCACACCTTGCTGACCCTGAAAAGCATTCATGCCGCATATGGCCATATTCAGGAGATCATCATTCAGAATTTTGCCCCCAAGCCAGATACGAAAATGGCGGCGTGGCCGGAAGTTGACGTTCAGGAACTCGTTTGGACACTGGCTATCGCCCGGCTGATTTTCGGACCACAGATGAATATTCAGGCCCCGCCCAATCTGAACGAAGAACGAATCAGCCATCTGCTAGCATCTGGGATCAATGATTGGGGCGGCATTTCGCCGGTAACGAAAGATCACGTCAATCCAGAGAAAATGTGGCCGCAAATCAGTGAGCTGGCCAGAAAGACCCGCGCCGAAGGGATGGAGCTGGTCGAACGCCTCTGTTTGTATCCGTCGTATGTCCATAACTCAGCCGCATGGCTCGATAAAGCGCTTCACCCGGCGGTGATCAGGCTCGCGGATACACATGGTCTGGCCCATGACGGCAGGTGGTTCGCCGGTGATGATCGCCTTCCCCCCGTCGATTTTCCAAACGGGCGGGAACGCGCAGGCGTCCAGTCTCCCGCACTTCATCTCTCGGGTTTGGCTGTGCAGGCAAGGCAACCCTTGAGCGCCACGCAAGTAATGGACCTATTCGGCGCCTATGGACGAAACTTTGATTATGTTTGTGCCGCTGCCGATGAACGCCGGAAGGCTCAAGTTGGCGACAAGGTCAGCTATGTGGTCAACCGAAATATCAATTACACCAACATCTGCCAGTACCGCTGCCATTTCTGCGCCTTCGCCAAGGGCAAGACGCATGCGCATTTGCGGGGCAAAGCCTACCTGCTGGATTATGAAGAAATTGCCCGCCGCACCAAAGAAGCCGCTGCTGCCGGGGCAACGGAGGTTTGTTTGCAAGGGGGCATTCATCCGCAGTTCACCGGCCAGACCTATCTGGATATCCTGAAGACCGTCAAACAAGTCAAGCCGGAAATGCATATTCACGCATTTTCGCCGCTGGAGGTCTTCCATGGCGCAGAGACATTAGGTCTTTCTTTGGAAGACTTCCTCAAGGAATTGAAGCTCGCCGGATTGGGAACCATGCCGGGCACGGCGGCGGAAATTCTGGATGATGCGGTCCGGGCGGAGCTTTGCCCGGACAAGCTTTCGACCGCTCAATGGCGGGAGGTGGTGAGCACGGCGCATAAAGTCGGGTTGAAAACTACGGCCACCATCATGTTTGGGCATATGGAACGCGCCGAAAGCTGGGTTAAACACCTGCAAATCCTGCGGGCGATACAGGAAGAAACCGGCGGATTGACGGAATTTGTTCCCCTGCCCTTTGTGCATATGGAATCCCCCATATATCTCGCTGGCAAGGCCCGCAAAGGTCCCACCTGGCGAGAGGCCGTTTTGATGCACGCCGTTGCCCGCCTGTATTTTGGCGATATTCTCCCGAATATCCAGACGTCCTGGGTAAAAATGGGGGTGCGGGGGGCGCAATTCTGCCTTTCAGCCGGGGCGAATGACCTCGGCGGCATCCTGATGGATGAAACTATTTCCCGGTCGGCGGGCGCAAAAAACGGCGGGGCGGTAAGCGTGGAATGCCTGCAGGGCTTGTGTGAGGGGGCAGGTCGGGTCATTTATCAACGAACGACGCTCTACGCCCCGATTGGGGAAGAAAATCTCACCTATCGGGATGTTGTGTAGGATGCACGATTGATTGCGTTTGATTAATTTCTGGGTTTAGAGTGCTAAGAGCATTCCCGCAGAATTGAGAGGCAATCTTGGCCAAGGCGGCGGTTCAGTCAAGTGAACGGATAACGATTACACGAGAAGAACTCCTCAGAGAGGTGATTGAGGCGTCATCCGCTTCCGTCTTTCTGTTGGTTGCGCCTGCCGGATACGGCAAGACAACTTTGCTGTCCCAGCACTATGCTCAAAAGCAGAAGGAAAATGTCAGCACCATCTGGATGGATTGCGATCAGGACCTTGCCGATGCCAGCGCCTTTGCCGCCCGGTTGCAGGACTTGATTGCTGCGGAGAGTAGGCAGATTAAGGGTGCGGAAACGTCCTCCTCAGAGCAGGACTTCCAAACGATGGCCAATCTCTTCGACCTAACGCAAATTCTGGTCCGGCGGCTCGAACGGCTCGAACGTCAAACCTTTATCTATCTGGATGATCTAGAAAAGTTGACCGGCACGCCCGCCGGCGCCCTGGTTGCCCGTCTGTTCAAACTGCTCCCGCCTAATGCCAGGTTGTTGACGGCGTCACGGCTGCGCCCGGAAGGCGAGATCGCCAAGCTGACAACCATGGGACAGCTTGTTGAAATCACCTCGGAACAGTTGCGGTTCTCCGAACACGAAATTGAAGAAATTATCGCGAGAACGGATAGTCCTGAGAATGTAGAACGCTTCTTGCGGCAAATGGAGGGGTGGCCGGTCAGTCTGGCATTTGTCCATATGGCCGGTGAAAATGGGTTGCTCGCAGGCGGAATGAATTCTGGCATGTCAGAGGGGGGGCATGGGCGCAATATGCGCCGAGTGTCAGATTATCTCTCTGAGCAAGTATTCCAGAAGATCCCTGAGGATTTGAAAAATTTCCTTCTGAAAATCGCCTTTCCGGAACAGATCAATGCGGACTTGGCCAACGCCATCACCGAACAGACAAATGGCGGGCAGATGCTGGAGCGGGTGTGTGCGCGAAATCTGTTTGTTCATCCGTTGAGTAAGCCGGGATCCTGGTATCGTCTGCATCAGATTTTCCGCGATTTTCTGATTGAACGCTTAACGCTGTCGATCGGGGAGGAGATTAAGGACATTCATTGCCGGATTGCCCGTTGGTACAGTACTCACGGCAATGTCGGTCCGGCCCTGCGGCACGCGGTGGAAACCGGAGACCTTGAGCTTCTCAACGAAGTTCTGTTGGCCTCCGGAGGATGGACGGCGTCCCTGGGTCAGGGGACAAATGCGTGGCGATATTATGATCGTTTTTCCGATGCTCAGATCGCCAATTACCCCCAACTTGTTTTGTGCCGGGTGCACTTGTGCGCGCACCGGGGCGAAATCGAGCGAGCCAGAAAACTGCTCAGAACTTCCCAACCGAAAATTGCAGTTATGGAGCGCGAGGAGCGTTCGGCGCAGGTCGGCTCCATGCTGCAGGCGGGCTGGGAAGGTTTAGACCTTCTTGTAGCGAATTTCGAGGAATGGCCAGCGCCGGCTCAAGCTCTTGAGCGTTTCAAGAACACGGCGATCCATCGGGTCCGCCCGGTGAATAAAGTCACGGCAATCTCCACCGAACTTCTGTCATGGCTTTACAACACGACGGGTGAATTCGGTCTCGCGGTTCAGACCTCTGCCAGGGGTAGCCGGATGTGCGAACGCACAGGGGCCTATTTTATCAAACTGTATTCAGATCTGGCCGGTGGTTATACCTATTCGATACTTGGCCAGCCGGATGAGGCCAGAACGCTAATTGATCGCAGTTACCGAGAAGCCTGTCAGATACTGGGCGCAAGCGGCGGGACGACGCTGGCAATACAGGCATTTCAGGCCATGCTGATTGCCGATGCCGGTGACCCTATCCGCGCCGCAGATATGATCGCCTCCAGCAAAGAGGTCATTGTGGAAGGCGAGGTCTGGCACCAGCTGGCCCGTGAATTCTATCGCATCCTTGCCTGGGGTGAGTTTTTCAGAAATGGTCTTAAAGCCGCGCTGGATACACTCGATGACGGCTTGACGGTCTTTTCAGATCGTCCCATGCGCCGCACGGAACAGGCGCTCGCCCTATTGAAGGTGTGCTTTTATCTGGCGGCTGGTGAACCGGCTCAAGCCCAAGCCGTTGCCGAGGCATTGGAACTCGAAAAAAAAGTCTGGTGGGGAGATCAGGTTTCCGTGCAGGAATGGCAATTGAGTTTCCCCGCAACGCAAATTCAGGTCTGGCTCGACATCGCTTCAGGGAATCTGGCCGCTGCGGCCAAGGCGCTGGATGCGCTCAAATTATTCGTGGCCCGAACGCAAGCGCGCAAGTTTCTGCCTGAATTACTTTTGTCGGAAAGCTTGCTCGCCTTGATATCCGAGAAGGAATACGCCGCCTCTGTCAGCCTGATAGAGGCGTTGAGAGCCGCCGAGGAAACAGAAAACAGGCTTCCGCTTCTGGTGAACCTGCCGCATATGAAAATGATCACGTCCAAGCTGTTGTCGTCAGGCCATCTGGCGGCTGAAGACAGGGTACTATTGGCTCAATATCTTGATTGGCCGAGAACCGCCGCCGGAGAGGATCAGGACGCCGCACCGGCCAAGCGGCCGATCCCTGCCGGATTGAATACCCGTGAAGGCCAGGTGTTCTGGCTTCTGACTGATGGATTTACCAGCAAGGAAATTGCGCGGGAGTTGGGTATTTCCGTGAATACGGCGCAGGGGTACAGAAAGTCCCTATATCACAAACTGCGCATTTCCCGACGATCAAGAATAGTGGAAATTTCGCGCAAGCTCCTTTCGGAAGATGGATAGTACATTGAATTTATTTGATAAAATCTCCCGAGATTAATCCCCCCATTTTCGGGGATCGTATTTCCGGTCCATTTAATTTTACATGCAGGCGGAAGAGGAAATGCGGCTGTATGCCGGGGGCAATATCGCGTGTGAAGATTATAAAAAGGGGATCAATCCAATGGCCATGCTGAGCAAAAACACCATTGTAAATGAGCGTCTGGGCAGCGTTTCCAGAAAAGCCCTTGCGATCGGGCTGGGGGTCGGCGTGCTCTCCGGGGGAATGGTCGCTGCGCCGCAAATGGCGGCAGCCCAAGATGGCGGCGGCCAACTAGAGGAAGTGACCGTGACGGCCCGTAAGAGGTCAGAATCCCTGCAGGACATTCCGGACTCCGTTACGGCTTTTTCTGCGGTGGAGATTGAAAATCGCGGCGTGGCCGATCTTGGCGACTTGAGTGGCTCCAGCCCGAACTTCGTGCTGCGGCAGTCTCAGCAGCCGGGGGTTGTGTTCTTTTCCATGCGCGGGGTAACCAGCGCCCGTTTTCAGGAGCCCGCTGCCGCAATCGTGGTTGATGGCGTTCAGCTGACGTCTGAATATCAGATTATTCAGGCGTTCTATGATGTCGAGCAGATCGAAATCCTGCGCGGCCCTCAAGGCTCCTTGTACGGCCGCAATGCCATCGGTGGCGCTGTTGTGGTGACCACCAAGCAACCAGGCAACGAACTCGAAGGGTTTTTGAAAGCCGGATATGGCGAAAATGATGACCTGCGCCTTTCAGGCTCGGTTTCTGCGCCACTGGTGGCAGACAAGTTCTTTGTTAATGTGGTTGCTTCCTATCAGGATTTTGACGGGAATATTAAAAATACGTTCCTCGGGGGAAAGGCAGACCCGGAAGAAGTCAAATACGGGCGCGTCAAATTCAAGATTTTGCCGGCTGAGAATATCTCTTTGGACCTCAAGGCCTCCTATGAAAAACGCGATGGCGGCGTGGGGTATTTCGTGAATATTCCCAGCGGCGATGTCAATGACATAGTGCCCGTCAGCACCGGCACCATGGGCTATGGCGACCGTGAGCTGCTGGATTTCTCCGGCCAGTTGAACTGGGATTTCAGCGGCATGACGTGGACCACCACGGTCTCCTACGCGGAAGTGGACGACAACTTCCTGCAGGATATCGACTACTCTCCGTTGGCCGCCATTGATGCCGTACAATTTGTCGATGTGCAGTCCATCACTGCTGAAACACGGTTGACCTCAAGTGGGGAAACGTCCTTGCGCTGGCTGGTTGGGGCGTATTACGCGGACATTGATCAGGATATAGGGACCTATCTGAATTTTGAGCCCTGCTTCTTCTTTGATCCGGGTTCCTGTCCGCTCGGACCTGTCGACCCAGCAACTCAGATTCAAGTACCATTTGGCGTGAATGCCAACAACAACGAAATGTTTGCGTTCTTCGGGCAAGTCAACTACGACCTCACAGAGGCGACGGAATTGACCCTTGGGCTGCGCTATGACCGGGATAAACGCACACAGAACGATCTGGTGACCCTGACGACCAGCGCCAAGACCTTTGATGCCGTTCAGCCCAAGCTTTCCCTGTCCCATCGTTTCTCTGAGGAAGTCATGGTCTATGGAACGGTTTCCCGCGGGTTCCGCAGTGGCGCGTTCAATGGTACGAATTTCGTTACGCGCATGTATGATGCCGAAACGCTCTGGAACTACGAAGTGGGCGCCAAGGTTGATCTGTTTAATAATCGTATGCGGGTGAATGCTGCGGCATTCTATATTGATTACAATGATCGTCAGGAATACGTTATCCAGGGCGGAACAGGCGCGCAGACTCTGTTCAATATCCCGAAATCACGGATCACCGGATTTGAGATAGAAGCCACAGCACTGGTGAGCGATTATTTTACCTTCCTCGGTAGTCTCGGGGTGATTGACAGCAAGGTCAAGACGACGAACACGACGGCTGAGGCGGCTCTCCATGCGATTAATGGCCTTGATCCCTCGGTGACCTTTGATGGCAATAACCTTCCCAATATTCCCAAGGTGACATTCAGTTTGGGGCTGGAAGGGGAATACCCGTTGTCCGAGACTCTGGATCTGTTCGGGCGGATTTCCATGACTCATCGCGGCAAGATGCACGCCTCACTTGGCAATATTGCCGATCAAATGGAATCGGTAAATCTTGTGGACATGCGCCTTGCGCTGCGAATGGATCGTATTGAGTTTGCGGTTTTCGGCGAGAACCTGTTCGATAAGGAATATTACACCGAAACTGCCATTCCCGGTTTTGGGTCCATCAACCCAACCCCTGGCGGTTTCCAGGCTCGTGGCCGGCGTCTCGGCGCTGAAATCAAGATGAGCTTCTAGTTTTTTTGAAGCTCATGACGCGATGAGCGGGCGTGTCGCCAACCCGCCCGCTTATCCTCCTTCCCCCTAGTGGCAAGCGACAAGTGACAGTCATGGATTTTATCTATGCCCAAAAGCTGGAGGAGGCGCTTGATGCCCTCAGATCACAGGCCGGCCGGGCAAAGGTGTTGGCCGGTGGCACGGACCTGATGATCCAGATTGCCAGAGGGGAGAAGCAGCCTCAGGCGCTGATTTTCATTGGCCAGCTGAAAGACGATCTTGCCACCATCTCTCTTAGCCAGGACGGGTATTTGAACATTGGCGCGCTTGTGACCCATCGGCAAATTTGTGCGGATCGGCATATACAAGCGAACTATCCGGCGCTGGCGACGGCATCGGCATCTGTCGGAGGGTGGCAGACGCAGTCCGTGGGAACGCTTGCGGGAAATATCTGCAATGCCTCCCCAGCCGCAGATACCATACCGCCGCTTCTGGTGCATGAGGCCGTGGTCACGGTGCAAAGCGCGGCCCGTGGTTTGCGGGATGTCCTCCTGGAGCACTTCATCACCGGGCGGCGGCAGATTGCGATCGAGAACGATGAAATGGTTGTCGGCATCACGCTGGCGCCTCCGCCGGCTGATACGGCGGATGCTTACCTCAAAGTCGGGCGCCGCAAGGCGATGGAGGTTGCCATTGCCGGGCTGGCCATGCGGTTGACCATGGCTGGGCCAGAGACCGTCGGTGAGCTGAGGGTGGCGACCTGCGCGACCGGTCCGGTTTCCCGGCGCGCCAGTGAAGTTGAAGCCCTGTTTTCAGGGCAGAAATTAACGAATGAACTGGTGACGCAAGGAGCAAGTCTGCTGGGGCGGATGATCCAACCCATTGATGATACGCGCGCCAGTGCAGAGTACCGAAAATTGGTGATCCCGAAGCTATTCCGGGGCGCCGTTCTGGAATGCCTCGCAAAACTGGGAATCGCCATTTCAGGACTGGAGAAAAGCTGATGAAAATCAATTTGAAGGTCAACGGCATTCTGGAGGAAGTGGAGGTTGATGCGTCAGCCGTGCTGCTTGATGTCCTGCGGGATAAATTGCATCTGACAGGCACGAAAGAGGGTTGTCGGGAAGGAGAGTGCGGAGCCTGCACGGTTCTGATCGATGGCCAGCCGGTGGATAGTTGTCTCTATTCCGCTGCCGCTGCGGCCAATGCCGAGATCGAGACCGTGGAAGGGATCAGCGCCAACGGCCTTTCGGCAATCCAGAAGGCCATGGTGGAAGAGGGCGGCATCCAGTGCGGCTTTTGTACGCCCGGCATTGTGATGACGCTCACGGCCCTGTTGCGTCAAAACGCGGACCCGACGCCACAAGATGTCGCGGTGGCTCTGAATGGAAATATTTGCCGCTGTACCGGGTACAGTCGGATTGTCTCGGCAACCCTGAAGGCGGCGAAAAACGCCATGGCTCAAAAGGCAGGGGATGCTCATGCCTGAGGTTATCGGCCGCTCCGTCCCCCGTGCTGACGGGCCGGGCAAGGTTACGGGACAGACGCTCTACACAGCGGATATTGAACACAAGGGCATGCTGCATGCCGCCATTCTGCGGTCCCCGGTGCCTGCCGGCAAAATTGTCCGCCTGAATGTGGATAAGGCCCGCCAGATGCCGGGTGTTAAAGCTGTCGTCACGGCGGCGGATGTGCCGAATGTCAGAGCCGGATGGGCATTGTTCGATACGCCGATGTTTGCCCGGGACGAGGTGCTTTTTGAAGGGGAACCCATCGCCGCCGTCGCCGCGACGACGCTGGCGCAGAGCCGCGCTGCGGTGGCGGCCATAGAACTCGAAATCCAGGAAATCCCTCCTGTCGGTGATATCGATATGGCGCTGGCGGCAGGCGCGCGTCTGATCCACCCTAAGCTGGCCCAATATGGTTCTGTCCCGGGGATAGTGTTTAACCGCGAAGGCAATGTGGCCTGTAAATACGCCTATGAAGAACCCGGTGTGGACGAGGCGTTTGCCAGGGCCGATCGGATCATTGAGGATACCTACGACTTCGGTCGTCAATATCAAGGATACCTCGAACCCAAGGGGACCGTCGTTCAATACCGCGACGGGCGGTATACGGTGCAAAGCGGGCACCAATACGTATTCAATCTACGCGACCGCCTCGCCCAGTTCCTGCAAATCAAACCCAGCGATGTCCGCGTGCAGGGCATGGCGATTGGCGGCGGCTTTGGCGGTAAGCTTGATTTTGGTCCCGAACCCTACGCCGCTGTTCTGGCCAAGGCGACTGGTAAACCCGTTAAGCTGATCTTCAGCCGTGAGGAAGACCTGCTTGCCGCAACCGTGCGTGAAGGTGCGCGGGTAAGGGTCCGTTCAGCACTGGATAAGGACGGCAACATCATCGGACGGGAGTTTTTTACCGACCATGATAATGGCGCCTACTCCGGGGAATTGATCCTGATGGCAGGCTTGGCGCTGATGTTCTGTCGCGGCGTTTACCGCACGGGACCTATCCGCACGCAGTTCCGTCTAATTTATACCAATACCTCGCCGACCGGCGCATACCGCGGCGTTTCCGGCGTACCCATGATTAGCGCGATTGAATGTCATATGGATCATATCGCGCGTGAATTAGGGGTAGATCCGAGAGCCTATCGACTTGCCCATACGCTTAATAATAATGAAAAGCTTCCCAATGGGCAGATGCTTCATGACGCCGCTATCCTCATGGAAGCCTATGCGGAAATCGAGAAGATTGCGCCATGGGAGGAAATGAAGAGAACCAAGAAGCCATTGGAAGGCGTGGCGATTGGCAGTACGGTCTGGTTGACCAATCCGCTTCCGGCCTCCGCTACGGTCAAGCTGAACGAGGATGGCTCTGCCCATGTTCTGTCCGGAACATGTGATATCGGCACCGGTGCCATGGCGCAGGGTGTTGTCGGAATCGTGGCGCAAACCTTGGGGCTTGATCCTGCAAATGTTCACGTCGTCCAGCCGGATACGGATGTTGCTGCCTATGACGGGGGATCGCAAGGCAGCCGAACAACCCGTGCGGTGGGGCGCGCCGCCGAACACGCAGCTATTGAAGTTCGCCAGAAAGTCCTCGATGCGGCAGCCCCGCTGATGCAGACGGAAGCAGCCCGCCTGACCCTCTCCGGCGGGAAAATTCATGATATTGAAGACCCGGGAAAGGCCATCGGCCTGACCGACATTCTCATGATGGGTGCTTTTGCCTCAGGCCCGATCGTCGGGACGGGTAAACATGCCGAACAACCTATCCCTTTTGATCCGGGCTGTGCGGCCGGGCTGGCGTTCCCCACGCTGCCCACACCGACCTACCACGTCCATATGGCCAAGGTCGCTGTCTGTCCCATGACCGGAAATGTTGAAGTCAAGCGCTACATCGTCGCGCAGGAAGTCGGCAAAGCTTTAAACCCACAGGGTATTTCCGGCCAGATACAGGGCGGTGTTGCCCAAGGGATCGGCTATGCCCTTCATGAGGGACTCAGAGTCAAGGATGGCCGGTACATGGAGCGTTCTCTGGAAGCCTATCGCCTGCCGTTGGCGGTCGACATTCCGGAAGTAGAAGCCATCATTCTGGAACACCCGGCGGATGAAGGTCCGTTCGGGGCCAAGGGAACGGCCGAGCCGCCGATCGTTCTGGCGCCGGCGGTGATCCACAACGCCATTTATGATGCCATTGGCGTGCCGTTGAACAGTATCCCGTTGACGCCGGAGAATATTCTGGAAGCGCTGGAACGCCGGAAGTCCGCCTAGTTTTTATGGCTTTAGCTGCAAAGGGTCCAATATGAAATTCACGCCCATGGAGAATCAAGTTTCGGTTCTCATCGCCCCGTATACGCCGCCGGGAAAACTGATTGGTCTTGCCCGTTATATGGAAGAACTGAATATTCCCGAGGTTTGGGCTGCAGAGGATTATTTCGAGCTTTCCGGCTTTGCCAGCGCCTCTATCATTTTGGGCGCCACCCGTAACCTGCATTGCGGGATTGGGATTGTCTCTGCTGTGGCGCGTCATCCTGCGGTCACGGCCATGGATATTGCGACCATTGCCAATGCCTTTCCGGGGCGACTGACGGTAGGCATCGGCCATGGCGTGCCGTTCTGGGTCAAGCAGATGGGGCTTTATCCAAAGTCGCCACTCAAGGTGCTGCGGGAGGTTGTGACCAATATTCGCGCGCTTCTGAAAGGCGAGGTCCTGACGCAGCGCGAAGGACATTTTTTCTTTGATAACGTGAAGCTGACCCATATCTGTCCTGATATGGATATTGTGACCGGGGTGGTTGGAGAAAAGTCGCTCCAGCTTTCCGGTGAAATCGCCGACGGCACCCTGGCGAGTGTTATGGCATCACCGGAATACGTGCGCTACGCCAATGAACAGATCAGCATCGGCGCTGAAAAAACGGGACGGACGAAGCACATCTTCCCGGTGCTGGCGACCTTCGCGGTGGATCCCGACCCTGAGGTTGCGCATAACGCAGCGCGCAACATCATTGCACCCTACATTCTGGCTGCGGGAAAAACGCCCCTGACCGGCTGTCTTGGGTATGACGACAAGGTGGCCGAGCTTCAGGCTCTCGGAGATCCGCAGAAAATTGCTTTGGCAATGCCCAAAGAATGGATTCACAAACTTGCCGTGACGGGGACGCCGGAGGACTGCGTGGCCAAAATCCGCGCCCTTCTGGACGCCGGCGCGTCTCAGGTCGCCCTTTCGCTGGCGTTGGCGGATCGCATGGAAGAGCAACTCCAGGTTCTCAGTCGCGATATTCTGCCGCATTTTACCTAAAAGAAGCCTTGCCTGAAAGAGGTGTGTTATGCGTATTGGTGTTGATGTAGGCGGCACGAATACCGACGCCGTGATTATGGATGGACGCAATCTCATTGCGGCGACCAAATCTCCGACCACTGAAAATGTGTCCGACGGCATTGTCGCGGCCATTTCAACAGTCCTCCAGCAATCTGGGGTCGGCAAAAACCAGATCACTTCTGTCATGATCGGCACTACCCAGTTCACCAATGCGTTCGTGGAGCGCAAGAATCTGTTGCCCGTCGGCGTATTCAGGATTGCGCTGCCGGCGACCAAATCCCTCCGTCCCATGGTGGATTGGCCGGAGGATCTCCGCCAGAATATCGGGGATGCCAGTTACCTGCTGCGCGGAGGGTATCACTATGATGGCCGGGCCAATGCGCCTTTTGATGAAAAAGGCGTGATGGAGGCCGTCAGAGACATGAAGCGACGGGGGCTGAAAACTGCTGCCGTCACGGCCATGTTTTCTCCTGTAAATGACGATCTGGAAATACGTACAGAGGAAATCATCCGTAATGAAATCCCCGACGCCAAGGTCACGCTATCTTCCAGAATAGGACGGATCGGCCTTCTGGAGCGCGAAAATACCGCGATTATGAATGCCTGCCTCGCTGAAATGGCGACACGGGTGGTGCAATCTTTTTCCAAGGCGTTGAAAGACCTGAATATCCAAGCGCCGTTTTTCATCAGTCAGAATGATGGGACGCTGATGCAGGCCACCGATGTGGAAAAATATCCGGTCCTGACTTTTGCTTCCGGGCCGACGAACAGTATGCGCGGCGCCGCCTTTCTCTCCGGCTTGAAGGAAGCGCTGGTCGCCGATATCGGCGGGACGACGACGGATATCGGGATGCTCAGCGGCGGTTTTCCGCGCGAGTCATCCGTAATTGTGGATATCGGTGGTGTTCGCACCAACTTCCGTATGCCAGACATTCTGGCGCTGGGGTTGGGCGGCGGCAGTCACGTTGTTGCCGAAGGGAGTGGCGTTAAGGTCGGTCCCCGATCCGTGGGATACCAATTGTTGCAAAAGGGCATGGTCTTTGGCGGGAATGTCCTGACTGCAACTGACATTGCGGTGGCCTGCGGCTATGCCGATATCGGCGACCGCAGCAAGCTCAGCGGCCTTTCCTCTGATCTGGCGGACAAGGCGCGGGCGCGCATTCATGCCATCGTGGCCGAGGGTGTGGACCGTATGAAAACCAGCGCGGACGCAGTCCCGTTGATCCTCGTTGGCGGCGGCTCTGTGCTGATCTACGATGATATCCCCGGAACGTCCGAGGTCATCATTCCGGAAAATGCCGGGGTGGCCAACGCCATCGGAGCCTCCATCGCGCAGGTGAGTGGCGAAGTGGACCGCGTTTATTCCTATGAAACAAAGGGCCGCGAAGCGGCCATTGATGAAGCCCGCAAAGAAGCGATCAAGGCGGCGATTGCTGCCGGGGCGGATGCGCAAACCGTAGAGGTCACGGACATTGAGGAAGTACCGCTCGCCTATGTGCCCGGCGGGGCTGTTCGCCTTCGCCTGAAAGTCACCGGTGATCTGCAACTGGCGACACCTGAGGCTATCTGAATACCGCCAGACGCAAATATATTGGGAGAGAGAATGAAGCTTGCCATTGAGGATTTGGTGGATCTGGCCCGTGGCGCTGCCCTGTTGGGCACGGGCGGCGGCGGTGACCCTTATATCGGACGCCTGATGGCGCAGGAAGCCATTCGTGAATGTGGCATGCCTGAGATTGTGGAACTGGAAGATGTGCCGGATGATGCGCAGGTATTCACCTCCGCCATGTTGGGCGCGCCTTCTGTCTTGATTGAGAAAATCGCCAGCGGCGACGATGTTGAGACCTCAGTCCGTAAACTGGAAGAACGCCTTGGCCGCAGGGCTGATTTCATCACGCCGATCGAGATCGGCGGTTGCAACTCCATGATCCCGATCGTTGCCGCCGCGCGCCTGGGAATACCATTGGTTAATGCAGACGGGATGGGCCGGGCGTTCCCGGAGTTGCAGATGGTGACGTTTAACGTCTATGGCGTTTCCGCAACCCCTTTGGCCATGGTGGATGAAAACCTTTCCTCTGTGGTGATCGAAACCAACAACGCTAAGGCGGCGGAGGATTTTGCCCGGGTGAATGCCGTTCAGATGGGACTGAGCGTCATGATTTCCTGCTACCCCATGCTTGGCCATGAGCTGAAGAAAACAGGCGTGCCGGGGACCTTGACCATGGCCCTGAATATCGGGCGCGCCATTGCCGAGGGTAGAAAGTCCGGTAATCCGGCAGAGTCGCTGATCGCTTTTCTGAAGACCAACCCCTATTACGGCCGATGTAAGATCCTGTTTGCCGGTAAGATCACGGACTTAAGACGGGATACTAGCCGGGGCTTTACTATTGGCGAATGTACGTTGCAGGCAATCGACGCTCAGGATGTAATGAAGATCACGTTCCAGAATGAGAATCTGGTTGCCAAGGTGAACGGGCGTACGGTCGCGATCGTCCCGGATCTGATTTGCATTATGGATAGTGAAACGGCTGAGCCGATCACAACAGAAGCGCTCAAATACGGTCAGCGTGTGAGTGTCGTAGGAATGAGCGCGGCGCCGGTAATGCGGACTCCGGAGGCGTTATCTGTTTTTGGTCCCTCTTGTTTTGGACTTAAAGAAGAGTTCACGCC
This sequence comes from Sphingomonadales bacterium, assembly GCA_019455285.1. Taxonomy (GTDB): domain Bacteria; phylum Pseudomonadota; class Alphaproteobacteria; order Sphingomonadales; family Govanellaceae; genus PRO5. Next base: position 98,114 of record JACFMS010000011.1, on the reverse strand, counting down.
GATTGAGATTTTGCATGCCGATATCGCTGAAGCAGAGGATGTAAAAATCTAGGCTCATTACCCATTGATTGATCCAGAAGATGATGGTTGCGGCGATGTGGATGGCGAAACCAGTCGGTATGAAGTTTTTCAATTCAATTCATTTATGGCATTCCCCCTAATGGAACTGCCATTGAATCAACTCAGCGCAGCATCTGCAGTATATTTAAATATTTAATAGGTCCTGAGGTTTACTTATGAATAGACACCCTTTGGGACCAAGGGTGCTATTCACAATATTTTTTCTATTCAAATACCTTCGGATGTTTTTTATCTATTGCAACCCGCGCAGGCCGCTTACATCCGCCGTTTTGGTTACCTTGACAATCAGTTCGGAGCGGTTGGATACACCCAATTTGCGGAAGATTTTGTTCAAGTGAGACTGAACCGTATTAAGGCTGATGGAGATTTTATCGGCGATTTCATAGTTCCTCAGACCGTCGACTACCAACTGTACGATCTCAGCCTCGCGCTTGCTTAAGCCCAGGTTCAACAACCGGTTCAGCGGGCATAGGCTGCGCTCGTCAGGCAGTACGTAAACCAGGATGCGCCAGCGGCCGTAAATCGTCTTATGCGCCCGCACGTGCGCCTGAGCGGAAGCAGTATGTTGTTGATTGGAAATGCTGAGCGTGCGCTCAAACTTCTCAACGTCCGCATCTTTCCGGAGACGCTGATGGAATTCCGTCAGTAAAGCGGAAAGTTTGGGAGGAAGGGCGGTTGAGATTTGGCGCGTTCCCGCCATTTCTCCTGCATCGTTGCCGAACCATTCTTGGGCATTGGCATCGCAATAAAGCACAGTCAGGTGCTCATCCAATATCAGCAAGCCCACTCGTGATATGGCGGAAGCGCTCTTTTCCAAAAGCGAGAAGCTTTCCTGATACTTTTCCAACTGAATGGCGCGTCCCAGGGCATTGGCGATGGCCGACACAGACAACATCGCCTTCAAATTATCGGCGGTGGAAAAATCAGGATCTCGCTTGGGGCGAAACAACCCAAGGGTGGCGATGGAGTTGCCATGGATAACCAGCTCCATGCGCAGCATATGATAAATATCAAAGGGATGCATGTATTCCCGATAGAAAGAGCTATCCATCAAGTCGTGATAGGAAACAATTTCGCTGCCAATTCTCACTTCCGGCACCAACTCCATGCCGGGCTGGCTCATCAATGTACGCGCAAATGGATCAATGATGAGGGCGCGATAGGAGTAGGTGCGCGGAAAAACTTCCGGCAGTCCGCGAACCATGTAGCGGTCAAAGGTGGCGATCGGTGATCCTTGCGGGCGCAGTAGAAACATGCTGCACGGCGCGCGAAAGATGTCCTCCATCCGGCACAGGGTTTCGCAGCGCAGCTCGTCAACCGAATCGATTTCACTAACGGCCCTGTTCAGCCGGATAACTTGATCGATATCTGCTTGGCTTAAGGTGGGCATCCAGACGCCTCAAATGCTAAATTAAATAGCCTGTCGTTATTTTTTGCGATTTTCTATGATTTTTCATTCTAGCTTACGGATCGCGCCTTAAGAATATAAAAATATCTAATATTCCCAGTTTATTAGACTTCGACGCCCAAGGCGGCGGCCCGTCATCACAGTTTCCTGTGATTGCCCTTATCGCGTTGCATCATAAACTTATGACATGCGGTCCAGGGAGAAGGAGCGAGAGGATGAGCGCTAAAAGTTTGGAAACAAAGTCTGTCGCCATTAAGCGCAAGCCGCGGTCGGAGACTCGGGGCGAACGGGTGCCGCCGCAGGGTGAGGGCGGATTTGACGTCAACTGGTATCCGGTGTGCCTGTCCAACGATATTCGGGCGGGCGAGGTCAAGGGGATGGATTTCCTCGATGGCCGGGTGGTGGTGTTTCGGGGCGAGAACGGCGCGGTCACCGTGATGAGCGCCTATTGCCGGCATTTCGGCGCCGACTTAGGCGTGGGCGGCAAGGTGATGGGCAATGAGATCCAGTGCCCCTACCATCATTGGCGCTATGGCCAGGACGGCGCCTGCAAACACATCCCCATCGGCGGCGCGATCCCGAAAAATGCCCGTCAGTTCGTATTTCCGACCATGGAGAAGTGGGGCCTCGTGTTCGCCTTCAACGGCCTGGAGCCCACCTATCAGTTGCCAGAGTTTCCCATCCCGGCGGATAAGCTTGCCATCCGCACCTTTGGTAAGATCAAATGCAAACTGGATATCGCGCTGCAGGCCACCAATAACGTTGATTTCCAACATCTGATCATTCTGCATGGCCTGGACATCGAGAAATACCCTGAAATCAGCTTCCATAAATATGGGTTGGAGCAAAAGGGCATGGTGTGGCGTGACAACTTGCGGGGCGGCGGCGCCAAGTCCACCGTCGACGTCTCATTGACCGGCACCAACTTCTTGATGTTCGGCGGCGATTTGGCGGGGATGAACGCTTATATGGGCATTGCCGGCGTGCCGATCATCCGTGACGGCATCAGCGATGTTTACACCATCATCGCGGTGCCCAAACTAGGTGAAGATCCGGCCTCCCGGCAGGCGACGGAAACCGTCCTTGGCGCCATTGAGCACTGGGCCCACGCGCTAATGATCGACGATGATTTGCCGATCACCAATAACGTCAGCTTCCGCATGGATAATCTCTTGAATCACGACCGCTATGTGATGCAGATGGTGCGCTATTTGCAGGCCTATCCGAGGGCGCACCCGTCGGCGGAATACATCAGAAAATAACGGCAAGGAATAAAGACATGCGGGTCGGCATTGAAACGATGGTCTCGTATTTTCCGGAGACCAGGGTCACGCGCGAGGACTATGCGTACTTAAAGCCCACAACTCCCGCCTGGATGACCATTCCAAAGGAAAAGCGGCGGTTTCCTGACCCGCACGCCAATGAGATCATGGCGGTGAAAGTGGCGGAAAAAGCATTGCAGTCCGCTAATCTGAAGCCCGAGGACATCGACCTTATCATCTGTCAAAGCTTCGGTGGCCGCTTCATCGTGCCGGGGCTGGCGGCCTTCGTGCATAAAAAACTGGGCTTCAGATTAAAAACGCCGGCCTGGAATATTCAGGATATTTGCGCCAGTTTCCTCGATGCCTGTGAAATAGCGTCGAACGCCATCAAGGCCGGCGGCGAGTATAAGCGGGTATTGGTGATGGCGGTCTCGGCCTTGGAAACCGGCGGCTGGGGCATTGATACCTCTCACCCCACAGCAGCAGTGCTGGGGGATGGCGCTGGCGCGGCGATTATTTCCACGCAAAATCTGCGTGGCGATATTCTCGCCTATAATAGCGAAACCTATGGCGAAATATATTTCGCCGCCGCGCTGGGATTTGATCAACAGATCAGGCCCGAACTCGTGCAGAATACCAAGTGGGTATTAAATCAGGCCTGCGGTCCGCGTCTGGATCAGGAGTTTGATGATCTTTACGCCACGGTGCTATCCAAGATGGTGGTGGACGCCATGACCAACGCCAGCGCCAAGGCGGGCATCAAGATCACGGATATTGATATGGTAATCGCGCATCAGGCATTCAGCGGGCTGTTGGAGATCTGGGAAAAGGCGGTCGAGCCATTGGGTTTGACGCGAGACCGCTGGTGCTCAACCTGGGATAAGTACGGCAACGTCGGCGCGTGCGACGTGCCGGCGACGTTTGCCGACTTGATCGCTGACAACGCCATACCTGCGGGCGCGATCCTGGCGCTGTTCGCGCCCGGCGGCGGCGGGCATACGCCTACCGTGATCGTGCGCTGGCATGGGTGATGGGACGAAAACGGCGGTCAAGGTATGGAAGTTGCGGTCTTAGGGGGCGGCCACGGCTGCTATGCAACAGCGGCCGATTTATCCGAGCGCGGCCATCGGGTGCGTTTCTGGCGACGCGATGAGGCAAGCTTTGCGCCTGTGCTTGACAGCGGCGGCGTCATGCTGCGCGATCACCAGGGCGTACGCGAGGTCAAAATCGCAATGCCAACACTTTCCTTGACAGAAGCCATCAAGAGCGCGGATGTCATCATCATTCCCCTGCCGGCCACTACCCATGAATCGCTGGCCGAGGCGATCGCGCCTCACCTTGAGGACGGGCAAGTCATCTTCCTGCCGCCTGGAACCTTTGGCAGTTACCTTTTTCTCAAGGCAATGCGCGCGGCGGGCAATGATGCGAACGTGAGTTTTGCGGAAACCGGAACGCTGCCCTATTTGGCGCGCAAGCATGGGGGTCGGGAAATCGTCATCTCGGCGTACGCCAAGCATCTGCCCACGGGCGTCTTTCCAGCGCGCAACGCCGGGCAGGCGATAGCGCGCTTAAAGGCGCTCTATTGTTCCGTTGAAGGCATTGAAGACTGTCTATCGGCGGCGCTGATGAACGCGGGGCCGATCATTCATCCGCCGCTCATCATGATGAATGCCGGGCCGCTGGAGCACTTCGCACGCTGGGATATTCATAATGAAGGAACCCAAGCTTCCATTCGCCGGGTGACGGATGCGCTCGATGCCGAACGGATCGCCATCAGGGTTGCGCTGGGCTATGGCGCGCCCCATTACCCTCTGGCGGATCATTACGCTGATGATGGTCCGGAGTGGATGTATGGCCGCGCCTCTCACGACAGGCTCATCGCCAGCGGTGACTGGCGTGAGAATATCGATCTGATGCGCCATCGCTATATGACAGAAGACACCAAGTTGGGTCTTGCGTTTCTGGCCTCCGTCGGGCGCTGGGCCGGTGTTGCCACCCCCCTTGCCGAGGGATTTTTGGCCATCGCCTCGGTGATAACTGGCCAGGATCTTTATGCGCAAGGTCGTACGCTGGAAGCCCTGGGGTTGGCTGATTTAGACCGAAATCAGATGGCGGTGTTTCTCCGGCAAGGGCTTTGAACCGGCATCACAGTTTCCTGTGATTGTGAGGAACGCGGCAATTTGGCAGAATCACCCTGAAGAGAAGCGGCGTTACCCGCTAAGGGAGTGTTTGACATGGATAAAATCGTTGAAGGCAAGCTTGATAAGCCCGCCAAGCCCAAGCCGCGGTCGGAGACTCGGGGTGAACGGGTGCCGCCGCAGGGTGAGGGCGGGTTTGACGTCAACTGGTACCCGGTGTGCCTGTCCAACGATATTCGGGCGGGCGAGGTCAAGGGGATGGACTTCCTTGACGGCCGGGTGGTGGTGTTTCGGGGCGAGAACGGCGCGGTCACCGTGATGAGCGCCTATTGCCGGCATTTCGGCGCCGACTTAGGCGTGGGCGGCAAGGTGATGGGCAATGAGATCCAGTGCCCCTACCATCATTGGCGCTATGGCCAGGACGGCGCCTGCAAACACATCCCCATCGGCGGCGCGATCCCGAAAAATGCCCGTCAGTTCGTATTTCCGACCATGGAGAAGTGGGGCCTCGTGTTCGCCTTCAACGGCCTGGAGCCCACCTATCAGCTGCCCGAGTTTCCCATCCCGGCGGATAAATTGATGTACCGCACCTATGGCACGCTGAAATTCAAGCTCGATATCGGGTTGCAGATCACCAACAGCGTCGATTTTCAGCATCTGATCATTCTTCATGGCCTGGACATCGAAAAATATCCCAACGTCGAATTTCATGATAACGGCATGCGGCAGACCGGCGGCATGGAATGGCGCGACAACATGCGGGGCGGCGGCGCGAAGTCGGTGATCGAGGCGCAGATTGTCGGCAGCAATTTCTTGGTGTTCGGCGGCGATCTGGCGGGCATTAATGCCTATGCCGTGGTCGTCGGCACGCCCATCACCAAGGAGGGCTGCACCTACGGCTATACCATCATGGCCATGCCGCGGTTTCCCGAAAGCGCCGGCGGCGAACAGGCGACTAATACGGCGCTGGGCGCGTTGGAGCGCTGGTCGCATGCGCTGATGGTGGAGGACGACCAGCCGATCATGGATAATATCAGTTTCCGTATGGATAACGTGCTGCACCATGACCGCTACGTGGCGCAGATGTTCCGTTTCCTGCAGAACTACCCCAGGGCGCATCCGTCGGCGGAATACATCAGAAAATAGCGCCTAACGGCTAAGCCGTCCACTTACTGCAAGAATAAAGTCCAGCCGCGGTTATGCGGCGGCTAGAGGGATTGCTTTATCAAAAATCTGCAAAAGCACAGGAAGAATGATGAAAACCGGCATTGAAACCATCGTCTCGTATTTTCCCGACACCAAGGTGACGGACAAGGATTACGCCCATCTAAAACCGCTGATGCCGGAATGGATGTCCATGCCCAAGGAGAAGCGGCGATTTCCCGATCCGCACGCCAATGAGATCATGGCGGTGAAAGTGGCGGAAAAAGCATTGAAGTCCGCCAATCTGCAGCCGGAAGATATCGATCTCATCATCTGTCAAAGCTTCGGCGGCCGCTTCATCGTGCCGGGGCTGGCGGCCTTCGTACACAAGAAGCTGGGGTTTCGCTTAAAAACGCCGGCCTGGAACATTCAGGACATTTGCGCGAGTTTTCTTGACGGGTGCGAACTCGCCTCCACCATGATCAAGGCCGGCGGCGAGTATAAGCGAGTATTGGTGATGGCGGTCTCCGCCTTGGAAACCGGCGGTTGGGGCACCGATCCTTCCCATCCGGTGGCGGCGGTGATGGGCGACGGCGCCGGCGCGGCCATTATTTCCGCGCAAAATCTGCGTGGCGAGTTCCTGGCCTACAACAGTGAAACTTACGGCGAAATTTACGAACCCGCGGTGATGGCCTTTGATCCTCCTGAACATCCCGAATTACTGAAAGGCACCAAGTGGGTGATCAACAAGGGGGGATGTGGCCCGCACCTGACGCCGGAATTCGAGGATATGTACGATACCATCCTCTCGGACATGGTGGTTGAGGCGCTATCGAGTGCCAGCCGCAAGGCCGGCATCAAGGTGTCGGATATTGATATTGTCGTCGCCCATCAGGCGTTCACGGGACTCTTGAACATTTGGCAGAAGGCGACGGAGCCGATCGGCCTGTCGCGTGATCACTGGCGGTCGACGTGGGATCGATACGGCAACGTCGGTGCATGCGATATACCGGTGACCATGGCCGATCTGTTGGCGGAGAACGCCATTCCAAAAGGCGCCGTCCTCGCGCTGTTCTCGCCCGGCGGCGGCGGCCATACCCCAACCATCATCATGCGCTGGAATGGATAACATGAATAAAGCCCGTCACCTGTGAGTAACTTGGGAGAGGGTGTTCTTGGGAGGATATAACATGGGAAGCAAGCAGATGAATAAGCATAGCTATACGGCATTGGCGACGGTACTGACGCTGACGGGTATTGTGGTTGGCGACATAAATTCAGCATTTGCCGAACCCGCAGCGGCGGCATCGGTCGCCCTTGAAGAGGTGGTGGTATCGGCGCGGAGAAAGGAAGAGAACCTGCAAAAAGTTCCGGTTTCCGTCATCGCCTTCACCGAAAAGGATTTGCGTAAGAACTCGATCAGCAATCTGCAAGACGTCGGCGCGCAATCAGCCAACGTCATGATCATGCCATCGAGCAATGCCGGCGCCTCCGCCGCCTCGATCTATATTCGCGGCATCGGTCAGTTCGATGAAATCGTCACCACTGATCCTGGCGTCGGCGTTTACATCGATGGCGTATATTTTGCCCGCACCACCGGCGCGCTTCTCAACATCGGTGATTTTCAACGTGTTGAGGTGCTGCGCGGGCCGCAAGGGACGTTGTTCGGCAAAAATACCATCGGCGGCGCCGTCAACATCACTACCAAAAAACCCGAACATGAGCTTGGCGGCTATATTGATGCCAGCTACGGCCGGTTTGATCGCATTGATGTGAAGGGGGCGTTCAATATGCCCATCATCGCCGATACCTTATCGGCCCGCGTGTCCGCGTCCTCGGTCAATGCCGATGGCTTTGCGCATCAGGCAAATGGCGTTGATACGGGCGACAAGGATACTCAGGGCATTCGCGGTCAGTTACGGTGGACACCCTCGACAACTGTGGATGTTGTATTGTCGGCGGACAAGAGCCGTATCGATGAACGCTTGGAGCCGCGTTCGACCTCCTATATCGATCCGACGGCTCCCATCGCCGCAGGATTTAATTTACTGGGCAGCATGTTCCCCGAATTATTTGAAGGCGCGCCGGATTTTGGTCCGCAATATCTCTCTCCCAGTCCTTACCTGAACTATGCCACGGGGGAGAATACCAACAAATTGGATGCCTGGGGAACATCCCTGCATGTTAGCTGGCAGCTAAATGAAGATATTACCCTGACATCCATCACTTCTTATCGCAGCCAGGAAAGCCGTTCCGCGTTGGATGGCGATGCAACGCCCGCCATCTTCATTCAGTTCAATGAGGAAATCGACCAAAATCAATTCAGTCACGAGGCGCAAGTAAAAGGCGTCTCCTTCGATGGCAAGCTGGACTGGGTTACCGGCGTCATTTATTTCTATGAAGATGCGGATATGGTGACGGATTCGTTCCAGGTGCCGGATTTGCGGTTCTTCATCGGCGATACGTCGCGGCACGATATCCAGGGCATCAAGAATAACAGTATCGGAGTATTTGCTGAAGGCACCTATCATGTGACGGACCAATTCAGCGCCACTCTTGGTCTTCGGTATACCTATGAGAAGAAGAAGTGGACGCACGACCTGCGTCAGCAGTATTTTGGCGCATCTCTGATCCCCCCGGGCACAGAAACCGAGAGCTGGAATCCCGTCACGCCCAAAGTAGGATTACAGTATCGGCCAACAGAAGACGTGATGACTTACGTCTCCTTGTCCAGAGGTTTTCGTAGCGGCGGCTTTAATGGCCGAGCGAACACAGCCGGGGTGCAAAGCTTTGATCCCGAGTTTGTCTGGACCTATGAGGCGGGTTTTAAATCGCAGTGGTTCGACAACACGCTGCGCTTGAATGGAGCGGCTTTCTATAATGATTATCGCGACCTGCAAATTCTCGTGGTCACGGCGACGCCAGAGGGGGGGTTCGAGATTTTCACCCGCAATGCCGCTAAGGCCAAAACCCAAGGATTCGAGCTGGAAATGCTGGCGGCCCCGGTGGAGGGCCTGGAGCTTTCCGGTTCGGTGGGATACTTGGACGCCAAGATTAAGAAATCCGAATCCCCGGCCATTCCGGCAGGCAATCGCTTGCAAATGTCGCCTAAATGGTCGTTTAATCTGGGCGCGCAATATACAGTTCCCATCGAATCTTTCGGCAACGCGAGTTTCCGCATCGATTGGGCGCACAAAAGCAAGATTTACTATAATGCGGAAAACAGCGACGCTATAGCCGATGATTTTTCTTCTCTTAATGCCAGGATTTCTTTCCTGTCCAAGAAAGGGTGGGAACTCGCTGGTTTCGTTACCAACCTGACCAATGCCCATAATGCCGTGGGCGGCTTTGATGCGCCGGCTTTTGGTTTCGGCATTCAACAATGGGGGCGGCCACGCGAATACGGCATATCCGTCAGGGCAGAGTTCTAGATCATGATTGAGGAGAAAGATCTTTCATCTCTGGAAGAACTTGTTCACAAGGAAGCTATCAGAGAGCAGATTTACACCTACTGCCGGGCGGTGGACCGGGGCGATAAGGCGCTGATGCGCAGCGTCTATCACCCGGACGCCACCGACAACCACGGGGTTTTTGAAGGTCTGGCTTCGGATTTTGTCGATCTCGATGTGGATAAGATCATGCCGGGCCTGCTCCTCACCCAACACTCCATCAGCAACATGCTGATCGAGCTTGCGGGCGATGTCGCAAATGTTGAATCTTATTGCACCGCCTATCATCGAGTAAGACAGGACGATGGCGAATACGACCTCTTGATGTGGGGGCGCTATCTCGACCGTTTCGAGCGGCGCAATGGCGAATGGAAAATCGCGCGGCGGCTGTGTGTGTTTGACGGCATCCGCCATGACAAGGCGAGCGCCGGCTGGGGCATGGACTGGTGCGCCAATTTCCGCCCCCTCGGGCGGCGCGATAAAAAAGACCCTTTTTATAGTATGAAATAGGGCATAGCAGTCTTGCCCTTGGAAAGTAGGTTAGAAGCTGGAAATGTTGAAATTCGGTCGCCCCATCGGTTCTATTGCGCAGCAATCATTCATTGTTCCAGATATTAAGTCAGGGATTGAAAACCTTCAACGTTATATGAAAATCGGCCCTTTTTTCGTGGTGGAGCACTTTCCTCTGCATGAGTATCGTTATCGCGGCAATCCTGATCATCTTGACGTAACGGCGGCGTTGGCGTTCTCTGGTGGTACCTATTATGAGCTGGTTCAGCAAAATAATGACGCGCCATCGGTTTATATGGAAACTTATCATAAACGGGGTTGGGGTTTTCATCACTGGGCCGTGGCGTCGGACGACTTTGATGCCCATGTAAAAAACTATCAGGAGAAGGGCGCGCCTATGGCGCTTTACGGCGTTACCGATTTTGGAACCCGGGTAGCATATATGGATACCACCGCCACGCTGCCGGGAATGCTGGAAGTGATAGAGATCGGGCCAAAAATAGAAGAATTTTTTGGTCTCATACAATCAGCTTCAATCGATTGGGATGGAAGAGACCCCATTCGTATTCTTGGCTGATGGGACGTCGGATAAGCCGATTTATGTTCAGACGATCAACGAGTGAGCAAGTGCCCACCTTACACACTCCGGTGCCCGATTATTTATTATTCAACAACCGTCCGTAGCCAGGGATGCTGTCCGTAATGCTGCAGATCGTCAGGCAGTCCCACATCATCGCCTGATTGCTGGCGATGACGGGAACGTTCAACTGTCGCTCCAGCCGATCGATTATTTCCAGGCTGCGCAACGCGCCGCAGCAGATGAAAAGCGCATCCGAACCGGGGCGGAAAATTTCCAGGGCGCGCTCGAAGATGAATTCTGGGGACGTATTGGTGATCTGCGCGTTGGTTTCATAACATAAGCTGTGATAGGCCATCAGTTCAAAGCCGCTCGCCTGCAAATGCGCCTTGGTCGCCTCGTTGAGAAATGGCGGATAGGGCGCCAGAACGGAAATTTTGGCGGCGCCAATGTGTTTTAAGGCGCGAAGGGAAGCGCTGATCACCGTCGTTGCCTTGGCGTCTGGGCGCGCCTCCTTCATGGCCGCGCAGGCGACGTCCTCTCCCATCGCCATGGTGCCGCCGCTGCAGGTAAAGCAGATGACATCAAGTGGTATGCCGGGCAGCAGCAAGGACGCGCTATGGCGCAAATTATTCTTCATCAGAGTTATAGTGTCAGCGGACATCTCGTCGGCGGATTGCACACGGCTGATGTGCACCCCCACACCTTCCGGCGCAAGACGGAATACATCGTCTTCCACCGTTTCCTCGTTGGACAAGACAATGAATCCAAGCTTAGCCCGCCAATGGCGGCCCCGATCGAACTGCTGCACGGTCATAAGCTGGCGCTCCTCAATGTTACGGCATATTTTTGCGCCCATGATCCGATCAGGAGAAGCAAAAACGAGCCAACAACGCAGGCGGCGCCTAGCGCCACGTTATTATCGTAGTGGCCGGGTGTGGATATGAAGCCGCCGGTTGCCGGAGCCAAGGCATAGCCGACCTTCATCATGGCAAGCGCCAGCACGATGGTTCTGCCTGAAGCATCCGACTGCGCCAGAATCGCCAACTGATAGGGAGCGGTAAAAGTCCAACAAAAGGCAAAGATGCTGACCCCAGCCGTGAATACGGCAATCTGCGGAAAGTTGGCCAATGCATACATGCTGGTGATGATGCACAGGCTAGCCGTTAAAATCAGCGGCAGCCTGCCGAATTTATCCTGCAGAAAGGTGACGAGGAGCGCGCCGCAAATGCTGGCAAGCAAGGACCAACTGATGATTTGACCGATGATGATGGCCGCATAGCCGTTGGCTGCCCCGATGCGCTCCACATAGGCCCACACCAGCATGACGCCGAGGCCGAAAAGTAGAAGCCCCGCCAGCATGGCGTAATGAAACCAACCCAGTGCTCCCTGCGAACCATTGGGAGTGAGGTCGCCGGCGCGACGGTTGCCATGCTCCGGGATGAAGCGGGTGATGAATAAAATGGGTCCTCCCGCCAGCAGCAGGAAATAAAAAAGGCCATTCAGGTTCCACCAAGCAGTGAAATATGGGATGGCCAAGGTGGCAATGGCGCCGCTTAGCATCTGCGCGACGATGAAAATGGCGAAGTTTCGGTCGTGATGGCGGGTATCGGCAATGTGCGAGAAGGCCACCGACATCAAGCCAATGCCGGCGGCTCCAGAAAGAAAGCGAACGAGCAACAGGGCGGGAAATAATTCCTTGGCGATGATGGAGACGATTTGCGCTGCCATAAACACCCAGAGCGCCAGCGTCGCCAGCCGCCGCCAGTTCAGTTTTCTCATCCATAAGGAAAGCAGCACGGAGCCCGCAAACATGCCTGTAAGGTCTGCCGATCCGATGATGCCCGCTTGGCGCGGCGAATAAACGCCACCATCTGTCAGGGCGCCCAGAAAGAGCGGCGTGACCAGAAACATCAGCGAGCCCACCGCGCCGGCGACAATGGAGGCCATCAGACAGGGCATGCTGTTAAGGCGTCGCTGGCCTGCCTCCTCGCTGGCGGTTATGGCAACACTGTCTTGGGCCGCGTCACTCATGTTGTTTCTACCCCCGTCATGGGACATTATACTATACTAGTTAGTTTAGTAAAATTAATTAATCATATGTCCCGCGCGCGCCGAAGGATTGCCACCTGGGTATATAAGGAGGTCAGGCGCTGCGCTTGACGGAATCGATCGCCAGTTCCTCGATCTGACTTTGCATGGAGGTCACCAGCTTATTGAATGACTTGGGGGCTGACTTTGCGCTCGGAAAGGGGCGGGTCAGCGCTAGGCGCACCAATATCGTACCCAGCATGGTGTGAAAGAAAACCGTCGCATCGGTAGCCTTGAAAAGCCCCTGACGATCGCCGTCGCGCAGAATTTTATCCAGGCGGAGCAGCATGGGGCGTAAGGCGCCGCCCTCTTGTTCCAGCGTGCCTGGCTTGCCGGCCACGCGATTGAACTCCGGAAGCCCCGCCACGGTGGTAAAATCCAACAACAACAACCGAACCTGTGCGATATTGGAGGCAAAGTAGATCACCTGCCGATTGACGCCCTTTCTCAGTAAAACATCCGGGCTGTCGCCGGCCGTGTCGATAAAATCCTGGGCCAGGGTTTTGATGGCGCGGTCGATGATCGACGACAGGATTTCCTTTTTCCCTTTAAAATGCGTGTAAAGGGACGGGAACTGTATGCCGATGGCGTCGGCAATGTCTTGCAGACGAAATCCCTCAATGCCTTTTTCTTCGATGATCTGTTCGGCAACATCTACGATAAGCTCGGCGGTGCCCACGTCGATGTCGCGCTTCAATTTTCTCCTGGCTCTCATCCCGCATTCTCTGTTTGGTAGAAATAACAAATACTCAATTATTTAAAACCGTCCGCCCCCTGGAATTGGGCGACATTGTATTATTGTCGCCAGAGCTGCTCAACCTTCCTGTTGGCATGCTTCTAACGCCTTATATTATTTGACTAAATTACCCAACTTTCCGAAGGCCAGGGGAGCTGCCTACACGGCGAACCCTTGGCGAAAGGCAGTGGCGCAGCCGTCGGCGAGATTTAAGATAACCGTCTCCCCCAATTCACGGGAGGCGCCGGAGGTGGGGCAGAGCGCGCCTGACGGCGGCACATGCTGCGTCTCGGGCGGGAATGTGTCATAAGGCGGGAAGTGGGCAAAAACATCCGGCGGATAACGATCCTGCTGCACCAGTTCGGGGTGAAGGTAGAGCATCACCGATGTTTCAAGTTTTCCGGCATGCTCCAGCGCGATGGAGGAAAAGCCCTCAGGATAAAAAGGACGCAAACGTTCAAGATCCAGAATAACGTTGACGTTGGGCTTGACGATTTTGAAGTCCGTGATGCCGGCATATTTCAATTCGCGAATGGCAAGATCGCAGGCTTCGAGGACATACATGTCGTTTTCGTAATGAATGTCAATCAGTCCCAGTTTGCGCACGCCATGGCGGGCGAACTCGCGAACGACATCCACCAAATGGTCAATCATCGTCTTGGCGTCCAGACTGGTGGTGCCACAGAAATGATTGCCGCCGCCGGAACGGCATTGCGACTTGCAGCCGTAGGTTATGGTTGGGGCGACGATGGCGCCGATGGCGTCAGCGCATCGCTTGGCGATGGCTTCGGCGAACAACAGATCGGTCGCCAACGGCAAGTGCGGGCCATGCTGTTCGATGGCGCCGATGGGAAGCAGTACGGCTTCTTTGCCGTTTTGCACTCTTTTCTGGTAATCGACCCAACTCAGGTTGGCCATCAAAATCTGTTTATCCATGGGAAATTTCCTTTTAGGCGGGAGATGTTGATTTTATCTCATGGCATGGACAGAAAGCATCACGCTCCGGTTCTTTCCTTTCGCTTCAGGATGAAGGCCATCAGATCACGCAGAATCATCGCCGCCAACTGGGTGGTAATTTCCGAATGATCATAGGCAGGCGCCACTTCAACAAGGTCGCATCCTATAATATTTCCCTTTTCGGCGATACCTTTAAGAATCTTGCGCACTTCCGGATAATAAAAGCCGCCGGGGGAGGGCGTGCCGGTGCCCGGGGCGACTGATGCGTCCATACCATCGATATCGATGGTGATGTAGTAGTTGGCGCTGGCGGGTATCCGACGCAGGGTTTCTGCAATACCAATGCTTCTGATCTGCTCGACGCTTAAGATAACGCTGCCGTATGCCTTGGCGTCCGCAAAATCTGAGACCGAGCTGCTGCCGGTGCCGCGGATGCCAAGTTGCGCCATGCCTTGAATATAGCCCATCTCGGATGCCCGCCGCATCGGGCTGCCTTGACCGTTCTTTTGGCCGGCGACGTCATTGACGAAATCGAGGTGGGCGTCAAGTTGAACAATGGCGAAGGGGCCGATGTTATCTAACGCTTGCAGAACCGGAATGGTTACCGCATGGTCGCCGCCCAGACCAAAGGGGATTGCGCCCCGGGAGACGATTTTGCGCACCATCTGGCGAATGTTGGTGAAACAAGCGTCAACATCGCCGTGCAGCATGTCCACATCGCCGCAATCGACGACCTTCCATTGAGGACCAAAGTACGTTGTATCGTCATCATGATCGTAACTTGTATGGGGAGAGAACTGGCACAAGCACGAACCTTCCCGAATGCCGTTGGGACCAAAGCGCGCTCCTGCGCGATACTGCGTGCCAAGATCAAACGGCATGCCATAGACGGCGATATCGGCGTCAAGTTCATCCAAGTTGGTTACAATCGGAGTCCGGCCGAAGGAGCGTATCCCGGTGAAAGGCAAGTTCAGTTTCTTAACCGTCATTCTTTATGTCTCTCTTTTCAGGATACGCTCATTCTAATCCGGGTATGAGTCCGCCTTAGAAACTGAGGCGGGAATTGATGCCGATGGTGCGCGGCCGGGCGCGAGTGAAGGTCGGCGGCACGTTGCGGTCGGTGTCTACGCCGGCGACAATCCGCTCATCCCATATGTTCTTGACAAAGAGCGAGGTTTCCCACCTATCGGTCTGTACGCCGATGGAGAAGTTGCCCGAGACGTGGGAGGGTATTTCCGTCCGCAGCGCGCCGCCTTCAAACTCGGTGTAGCTATTGCCGGTGTATTGCACGTCGCCGCGGACGAATAATTGATAGTCGTCATTGGCCAGGGGCGTGGTGTAGTCAAGGGAAGCATTCAACAGCCAGCGCGGCACGTTGGGCGCTCGTGATCCAATACCAGCGTTGGCTTCATCCGTTGATGAGGTCAGCTTGGAGTCAGTGAACGATCCACCAGCTTTCAATACCAGTCCCTCCGTCAGAGCGGCCGACAGCTCGATTTCCACGCCCTTGCTGGTGACTTCGCCGGCGTTAAAGATGGTGGTAAAGCCGCACTGCAGGAAAGTCGTTGTCTGGACGTCGCTCCATTTCACGTAATAGGCCGCGGCATTGACGATCAAACGATTGTCCAGCCAACTGGTCTTGGCGCCAAGCTCGTAATTCCACAAGCTATCAGAACCAAAGGTGCGGGGCAGCGCGCCTAAGCCGCGGCTTTCTACTTCGGCCGAGCAGGCCTCGCCAATGGGGCCAGTGGTGGGTACCGGCTCATTGATGCCGCCTAAGCGAAAGCCCTTGGCGGCTTGCAAGTAAACCAGAACGTCTTCATTGGGCTGATAGGAAAGATTAAATTTCGGATTGATGCCGCTGTCGGAGGTTGAATCGTCAATAATATCAACGCCGCCATTGGCGAGACCGGCATGGAACAGATAGAAGTCCTGCTTCCAGTCAAAGGCGCGCGCGCCGACGGTGAAGGCCACTTGATCGGTAACGTTGAAGCTGAGTTCACCAAACAACGCAAACTGCCGCTGCTTGATTTCCTGATACCCATCGAACAGAGAATCATCCTGCGCGCCGAAGAATGAAGACGGCGGCAGGCCATAAAGCACCAACAGTTCTTCCATGCCTGGCAGGGGAACCTCTTCTACAAATGAGCGTTCCTGTTTCTGGTAATAGCCGCCGATCAGCCAAGTAACAGCGCTATCTTCCGTGGATGCCAGTCTGGTTTCTTGAACGAAATCCTTGACCTTATTGTAGACCACTACCTGAGAAACCAACGGCGTTACGCCATCGGCGAGAACCGGGCCGAGGTTTATCCGGCCGCGGAAGGTGTCATCCAGTATATTATCGAAATCACGATCGAAATATGAAGTGGACGATGACAAGGTTGCCCAAGAGAGATTCCAGTTGAACGCCAGATTGGCGATATAAAATTCATCATCGAACGGATCTTCGGCGAACTTGGCGACCTGAAGTTCATCGTCGATGACCAGGTTTTCACCTGGGGCCGATACGTCGACGCCGCCATTGACGCCCATGGCTTGGGCCAGACCGGGCAGGAATTCATCCTGACGTCCATCGGCGCTTGCATCCTGATAGATCAGGCTGACGGTCAAATCGAACGAATCGGAGGCCTGGAACTTGGCGGCAACGCGACCGCCTATAGCATCGTCATCGTTGTAGTTTTTATCACCATTGACAATGTTGTCGATAAAGCCGGAGTTCTTTTGATAGTAGGCGACGCCGCGTACGGCGAATTTTCCTTCCGCCACCGGCAGGTTGATCATGCCTTTGGCCGCATAATTCTCGCCGCCGCTCTTGGTGGTGGAAATCATACCATCAACCACGCCCTCGACTTTCTCCAGATTGGGTTGCTTGGTCAGCACCCGCACCGTGCCTGCCATGGAGCCAGCGCCATAAAGCGTGCCTTGCGGGCCGCGCAACACTTCGATTCGCTCGATGTCGAACAGCGTAAGATCGGGATTGAAGGCGTTGGCGGTTACCGGAATGTCATTGAAATAAATGCCCACCGTGGATTTGTTTTGCGGCTGGATGTGGGCGATGCGGCCGGTGGTGATGCCGCGGATGGTGATTTGCGTCTGGCCCGGTCCCTGATTGATCGCCGACAGGCTGGGCACCAAACGCGCATAGTCATCGAAGCCAAATATCTGCTGGCGTTCAATGGCGTTGCCGCTGATCGCCTGAATGCTCAAGGCGACGTCTTGCAGCGCTTCGGCGCCGCGCTTTTGCGCCGTTACCGTGATTTCTTCCAATGCGGATGGCGCCTCGGCCGCCGCCATGGCCTGACCGGCTCCCGTCATAAGCGCCATCGCCGCCACTGTCGACTTATAGATTGATCCCCTTGTCATGACTGACACTCCTCCTCGCTTTTTATGGGAAGTTCCTAAAACGATATCGAATCATTAAACTAAACTATATTGTATAGTTTATGATTGGACTATTTTTGAAAATCGTCAAGGGCAATTTTCTTGGAATGGCGAGGCAATGGGGAGAGGAGGACCATTGACCGCCAACCGTAAAGTGTTTCATTTTTATATTTGTGCATCAAAAAAATGTATCATATAGTTAGGGTAACCCCACGATTTTACGGATCGCCGCTCTGGCGGCTGTCCCATCGGCGCGCATTGCCGGGAGGAGGGTGAGTGTATGGCGGCTGTGCAATCCACTTCGACTAAATGGGTCCCCACGTATTGTTATAATTGCGTTGCCGGGCCCGATCTGATGACGGTCAAGGTCGAGGATGGCGTCGCCACCCAGATACGGCCGAATTTTGCCGCCGACGGCATTCATCCGGCCTGCGGGCGGATCTGCGTCAAGGCTTATGGGCTGGTGCAGAAGACGTATAACCCGCACCGCATTCTAACGCCGATGCGCCGCACCAATCCCAACAAGGGCCGTGACCAGAACCCTGGCTGGAAACCGATTTCCTGGGATGAGGCGATGGGCGAAATTTCAACACGCCTCCAAGATATTCGGGCGCGCGGGCTGATTGACGAGGGCGGCTATCCCCGGGTCGCCGCCACCTTCGGCCACGGCGGCACACCGGCGGCCTATATGGGCACGTTTCCGGCCTTCCTGGCGGCGTGGGGGCCGATCGACTTGTCGCTAGGCTCGGGCCAAGGCGTCAAGTGCGTCCATTCCGAACATCTTTACGGCGAATACTGGCATCGCGCCTTCACGGTGGCCGCCGATACGGTCAATACCCGCTACATCGTCTCGTTCGGCACCAATGTCGAGGCCGCCGGCGGCGCCTGCGCGGTGTGGCGTCATGCCGACGCCCGCACCCGCGGCATCAAGCGGGTGCAGATCGAGCCGCATTTATCCATCACCGGCGCCGCCTCGGCGGAATGGGTGCCGATCAAACCGAAGACCGATCCGGCGTTTCTGTTCGCCATGCTTCATGTGCTGCTGCATGAGCACTCCCGCGCTGAGCTTGACGTCGCCTTTTTGCGCGACCGCACCGCGTCGCCCTATCTCGTCGGACCCAACGGCTACTACCTACGCGATCCCTCAAGCCGCAAGCCGCTGATGTGGAGCAATGGCGCCCCCGTGCCGTTCGACGCCGCTGATGCCCAGCCGGAAATCGACGGCCGCTTCACCGTGGCGTCGGCGGTGGAGGTTGGCCCCGACGGCATGATCTGGGAGCACCACAACGTCGAAGGGGTGACCGCCTTAACACTGACGGCGGAAGAGATGCGCGCCTACTCGCCGGAATGGGCCGCTACGGTATGTGAAATTTCCGCCGACACCATCCGCCGCGTCGCCAACGAGTATCTGGAAAACGCCTCGGTGGGCGCCACCATTGTGGTCGATGGCCGCACGCTGCCCTATCGCCCGGTGGCGGTGACGCTGGGCAAGACCGTCAACAACGGCTGGGGCGCGTATCATGCTTGCTGGGCGCGCACCATGCTGGCCACCCTGGTGGGCGCGCTGGAAGTGCCGGGCGGTACGCTGGGCACCACGGTGCGTCTCAACCGGCCGCATGAGAATCGGCTGGAAAGCGTGCGCGTCGGCGAGGACGGCTTCATGGCCGCCTCGCTCAATCCCACCGACAAGGAGCACTGGGAAAGCAAGCCGTCGGGGCGCAATGCCCATAAAACGCTGGTGCCGATCGTCGGCAATTCCTCGTGGAGCCAGGCCTTGGGGCCTACTCATTTGGCCTGGATGTTCCTGCGCGATGCGCCGGCCGACTGGCCGCGCCCGAGCTATCCCGACATCTGGTTTCTCTATCGCACCAATCCGGCGATTTCCTTCTGGGATACGCGGCAACTGAGCGACACCATGGCCCGCATGCCGTTTGTGGTCGGCTTCGCCTATACCCAGGATGAGAGCAATTGGATGGCCGATATCCTGCTGCCCGATGCCACTGACCTCGAAAGCACGCAGCTTATCCGCATGGGCGGCACCAAATACACCGAACAGCACTGGGCGCACCAGGGCGTGGCCTTGCGCCAGCCGGCGGTGGCAGCGGAAGGCGATACCCGCGACTTCACCTGGATCGCCGGTGAGTTGTCTCGGCGCTGCGGCCTCACCGAGCGTTACAACAAGGCGATCAATCGCGGCGCCGGCTGCATGCCGCTCAAAGGCGAAGGCTTCGATTTTTCGCTGGAGGAAAACAAAGACTATTCAGTTGATGAAATCTGGGACCGTGCCTGCAAGGCGGCGACTGCGGAATTGTCGCGCGGCAAGGACGTCCATGGCCTGGATTGGTTCAAAGAGCATGGCTTTTATGTCATCCCCTTTAACCGCGCCGATTGGTACTTGACCCCGACCATGATCGAGAAGGGCCTGCGCTACGAACTGCCCTACCAGGAGCGATTGTTCCGCGTCGGCAAGGAACTGAAGGCGCGCATGAACGAGGCTGGCCACAATTGGTGGGAGGAGCAGCTGGAGGAATACGAAGCGATCCCGCGCTGGCATGATTTCCCCGGCATGTGGATCAAAACGTTAAAGAAGATGGGCGGCGATCCGGCCGATTATCCGCTGTGGGGCATCACCACCAAGGTGATGCAGTACACCACCGGCAATAACGTGGCGATCCAACTGATGCACGAGGTCGCCGGCAACGTGCGCGGCGTCGGCCGCGTCATGCTCAACGCCAAGACGGCGAAAAATCTCGGCATCCGGCGCGGCGATCTGGTGGAGGTGCGCTCGATCACCGGCGTCACCCGCGGCGAGGCCGAGCCGGTCAATGGCATCCGCCCCGACACCGTGGTCATTCCCGGCCAGTTCGATCACTGGGCGACGCCCTTTGCCAAGGATCTCGGCTATCCCAGCCTTAACACCGTGGCCCCCTTGTCCTTGGAACTGACTGATTCCACCGGCTCGGGCGCTGACGTCGTGCTGGTTTCCGTGCGTAAGGTGGAGGAGAGCGTGCAATGACCCGCTATGTCATGGTTGCCGATTTACGCCGCTGCGTCGGCTGTCAGACCTGTACCGCGGCCTGCAAGCTCGCCAATGGCACGCCGCCCGGCGTCATGTGGCGCAAGGTGGTGGATATCGAGGTCGGCGAGTATCCTGATGTGCAGCGGGTGTTCGTGCCCACCGGCTGCCATCACTGCGATGAACCGCCCTGCGTCTCGGTCTGCCCCTCGACCGCTTCGGAGAAACGCGAGGACGGTTTTGTCACCATCGATTATGACATCTGCATCGGCTGCGGCTACTGCATCACCGCCTGTCCCTATGAAGCCCGCCATAAAGTCGATGAGCCGATCTGGGCTTACGGCGACCAGCCAATGCGCCATGAGGAGGCGCGCTTCGATGAGCGCAAATTGGGTGTGGCGCAAAAATGCACCTTCTGCGTCGATACCGTCGATGCTGGCCTGGCCAAGGGCTTGAAGCCCGGCGTCGATCCCGACGCGACGCCGGCCTGCGTTAATGCTTGCATCGGCCGCGCCATGGCGTTCGGCGATTTGGACGATCCCGACAGCAACGTGTCGCGTCTGTTGCGCGAGAACAAACACTTCCGCATGCACGAAGACATCGGCACCGGGCCGGGCTTCTACTATCTGTGGGACAAAGAGGAGTTGCCGCTGTGAAACCTACCCTCGCCTCTGGTCCCTGGCCGCGCCTGCAGCGCGCGTGGGACGTGCGCGCCGCCTGCAACTTCATGGGCGGCGGCGCCGGCACTGGCCTCATCATGGCGTCTTTTGCCGGTGCTCTTATGGGTCAGCCGTGGCTGGCGTCGGCATGTCTGGGGCTGGCGCTGGTCGGCTTTGGCCTGACCATGGTGTTTTTCGAGATCGGCCGCCCCTGGCGGTCGCTCAATGTGTTCCTCCATCCCCAGACCTCGTGGATGACCCGAGAGGGAGTGGTGGCGGTGCCGTTGTTCGGCAGCGGCGCCATCGCCCTGGCGGCGGAATGGCTGGGCTGGCGGGAAGCGGCCATTACCGCTCTGGCCCTCACCAGCCTGCTGGCGGTGGGGTTTCTTTATTGCCAGGCCCGCATCCTGCGCGCGGCCAAAGGCATCCCGACTTGGCGCAACCCAGCGCTGACGCCCTATATCCTGATCACCGGCCTGACCGAAGGGGCGGGGCTCTTTGCTGCTTTCCATCCTTCTGCGGCGGCGGCTGTGCTGGCGCTCCTGCTCCTGCGGTTTGTCGCCTGGCGGCATTACCGTCGCGCCCTTGGCCAAAGCGGCGCGCCGGAGGCCAGCCTGGACGTTCTCGACCGCCTGGCGCGGCGGCTGTTGATCGGCGGTCATGTGCTGCCGGCGCTCCTCCTGGGGGCCGCTTTATTGCTGCCCCAATGGCCAGTATTGGCGGTTCTGGGCGGTCTTCTGGCGGCTATCTTCGGCCTCTACGCCAAGCTGGTATTGATCACCCGCGCCGCCCGCACCCAGGGCTTCGCCATTCCCCGCACGCCGGTGCGGGGACGCGGTTCCAGCCGTCAGGCCGCTTCCCGTCCCGGCTGGGCCTCGCGCTAGGCGGCATGGCCTAGAATCGGCTTGCGCCGGGGGGAAGGATTGGGGTAAACCCTCACTGCCTTACGCGGTCGTGGCGGAATTGGTAGACGCGCAGCGTTGAGGTCGCTGTGGGGCAACCCGTGGAAGTTCGAGTCTTCTCGACCGCACCAATATCAAGAAACACCGTGGCTCATGTAACCTGATGCCGCGGTTTTTCTTTTTTCAGATATAGTCAAGTTCAGTAGGCTTATGGCGGGGAGTTCAGGATGGCGCCAGACGACAGCGAACCGAATGAAGGGTCGGAAGCCTACCCGTTGTCGCCGGAATTCGTCGCCCAGGTTGGCGAAGCGCTGGAGGCGGGCGATGCGGCCGCTGTTCTCGCCCTCGTCGAACCCCTTCATGAAGCCGATATCGCCGATCTCATCGGCCTGATCTCACCGGAAGAGCGGCCGAAGCTGATCGCCGCTTTGGGTCCGGTTTTCAATCCTGAGGTGTTGAGCGAACTCGATGAGACGGTGCGCGCCGAGGTGCTGGAGACGGCAAAACCGGCGGAACTGGCGGCCGCCGTCTCACAGCTCGATACCGATGACGCAGTCGACATCCTGGAGGACCTCGACGAGGACAAGCGCCAGGAGGTGCTGGATGTTCTGTCGGCCGAGGAGCGCACCGCGGTCGAGGAAGGACTGTCATATCCGGAGGAAAGCGCCGGCCGATTGATGCGGCGCGGACTGGTGGCGGTGCCACAATTCTGGACCGTCGGCCAGACCATCGATCACTTGCGCGAAAGCGATGACCTGCCCGACGATTTTCATGAAATTTTCGTCGTCGATCCGCGCTATCACCCGGTGGGCGCGATCCCTTTGAACCGCATCATGCGCGCCAAGCGCCCGGTGGCGGTGGCCGATATCATGGAAACGGAGCCTGACCTCATTCCCGCCACCATGGACCAGGAAGAGGTGGCACATATCTTCAAGCAGTACAATCTGCTATCGGCGCCGGTGGTTGACGGCAGCGGTCGTTTGGTGGGGGTGATCACCGTTGATGACGTGGTGGACGTCATTCAGGAAGAGGCGGAGGAAGATATATTACGCCTGGCCGGCGTGTCGGACGTTGGCTTGAACGAATCCGTTCGGGATGTCAGCAAGACCCGCCTTCTCTGGCTGTCGGTGAACCTGTGCACCGCCGTGCTGGCGTCGTGGGTGATTTCACTGTTTGACGTGACCATCGAAAAACTGGTGGCGCTGGCGGTGTTGATGCCCATCGTGGCGTCCATGGGCGGCAACGCCGGCCATCAGACCATGACCGTGGCGGTGCGCGCCCTGGCGACCCGCGAGTTGATGCCGGCCAATGCGTTGCGGGTGGTCAAGCGGGAAGTGCTGGTCGGGCTGATCAACGGTTTATTGCTGGCGCTCATCATCGGCGTGGTGGCGGGCGTCTGGTTTTCCAGCCCACTCTTAGGTTTCGTGCTGGGCTGGGCCCTGGTCATCAACTTCTTCGTGGCGGGTTTGTGCGGCGTTCTCATTCCCATTGGCTTGCAGCGGTTGGGCGTCGATCCGGCGGTCGCCTCCAGCGTCTTTTTGACCACGGTTACCGATGTGGTGGGCTTTTTCTCGTTTCTTGGCCTTGCCGCCTGGATTCTGCTGTAAGCGGATGGTTATGCCTGTACAACGCCGCCGGGCGGCAGCACCGCCATGTTATCGATAAGTCGGGTATTGCCGACCCGCGCCGCCGCCAATAATCGCGCCGGACGCTTGACCTCAGTGATGGGGCGGAGCGTGTCGGAGTCCCGCAGCTCCACGTATTCCACGGCGTTAAATCCTGCGGTGAGAAGCGCGTCCGCCGCCTGCGCCAGCACGGCGGGAATATCGGCGGCGCCGGCTTCGATGGCCCGAACTGTGGCGGTCAAGGTGCGGGGCAGGGCGACGGCGATTTGCCGTTCCTTGGCGCTCAAATAGGCATTGCGGCTGGAGCGCGCCAGTCCATCCGGCTCCCGCGAGGTCGGCGCAGGCAGAATGGCCACCGGAATATCCAGGTCCAGGGCCAAGCGGCGCAGCACCTGGTACTGCTGGTAATCCTTTTCGCCAAACAGCGCCACGTCGGGCAGGCATTGCAGCAACAGCTTGGTCACCACCGTCGCCACGCCATCGAAATGACCGGGACGGGCGGCGCCGCACAGCCCTTCGGATACCCCTGCCACCGATACCGTGGTGGCAAAGCCCGGCGGGTACATCTCGGCGACGCTGGGCAGGAACAATAGCGAGGTATCTACCGATTCCAGTTTTTCCACATCCTCCGGTACGGTACGGGGGTAGCGGTCGAAGTCCTCGCCGGCGCCGAATTGCTTGGGGTTGACGAAGATGCTGACCACTACCCGGTCGGCATGGCGTTGCGCCAAGCGCACGATGGACAGGTGCCCTTCGTGCAGCGCCCCCATGGTGGGGACAAAGGCGGTCTTCAGCCCCTGCCGCCGCCATTGGGCGACGTGCTGACGCAGTTCGGCGACGGTGCGGGCGATGGACAGAGGCGCGGTGGACACGAGGTGGCTACTCCTTTGCCGCGCACCTTAACGCAGCGCGCGCGGGGCTCCAAGTTCGAGTTTTTTTTCTTCCGAAAAGTAACCAAATCCTAACCATATTTTTCCGCCCCTTGTGGCCGCCGGTCGCTAGCCCTTGCCAACTTGCTATGCTAAGCATACCGGCCATTGTTTGAGGAGTTGGGTTTCGTGGTCACAGAGTTACTTGGTCCCCCCCTTGGCCCGTCGGCCGCGCACATCATCGTTCTGGGCAATGAAAAGGGCGGGTCGGGCAAATCTACCACCGCGCTGCATGTCATCGTCGGCCTGTTGGCGCAAGGGGTGCGGGTCGGCAGCATCGATGTTGATTCGCGGCAGGCGACGCTGACCCGCTATATCGAAAACCGCCGCCAGACCTTGGAGCAAGCCAACCTGTCCCTGGCCATGCCGCGCCATCACCGGGTGCCACGGTCGACCGCCGAAACCGTGGCGGCGCAGCAACAGGAGGAAAGCGAGCGGTTTTTGCAATCGCTTTCCGACTTGGCGGCTGCCCACGACTACGTGGTGATCGATTGCCCGGGCAGCGACAGTTATCTCGCCCGTCTTGCTCACTCCTACGCCGATACGCTCATCACCCCCATCAACGACAGCTTCGTCGATCTTGACCTGTTGGCCCGCATCGATCCGGAAACCTTCAAAGTGGTGCGGCCAAGTCTGTATAGCGAACTGGTGTGGGACAGCCGCAAGCGCAAGGCGCTGCGCAGTCGCGGCGCCATCGATTGGGTAGTGATCCGCAACCGCATGTCGAACCTTGACGCCCATAACAAGCGGCGGGTGCATGACGCCCTAGCCGAACTGGAAAAGCGTATCGGCTTTCGCGGTCTGGCAGGCTTGAGCGAGCGGGTGATTTATCGCGAACTTTTTCTGAAAGGCCTGACGCTGTTCGATTATCAGGATACCGGGCTGGAGCGCGAGATGACCATGAGTCATGTCGCGGCGCGCCAGGAATTGCGCCATCTCATTGACGGCTTGAACCTGCCCCGCCGGGCCATGGTGGCGGCGGAATAAACGGGCCTTATCCTATCGGCGCAGACGCGCTACACTCGGCGGCAAGACAAACAGGAAGGAAGGTTGGTCATGCAGTGGCTGGCGCTGGGCGTTATGCTGCTGGCGGTTTTTCTCATACTGGTGCGCTGGCTGGGAACCGCCAAACCGACCACGTTCGTGCGCTTGGTGCGCTCCGGCGGCGTGCTGCTGTTCATTGCCCTGGCGCTGGTAGCGGCCGTCGTGTTGAAGCGGCCGCTCCTGGCGCTGCCGCTCCTTGCCGCGGCGGCGGTTTTCCTGCGCCCGGCAAAGCGGCCGGCAGGTAGCGAGGCCAGACCGTCGTCCGCCGGGCCGATGAGCCGAGAGGAGGCCTATGAGGTCTTGGGCCTCAAGCCAGGCGCCGGCGCGGAGGAGATCAAGGACGCCCACCGCCGGCTGATGCAAAAAATCCATCCCGATCGCGGCGGCTCGGACTATCTGGCGGCCAAGATCAATCAGGCTAAAGACCTTCTTCTGGGCAAGCGCTGACGTCTTTCACCAAGTCTTTACCGTCGCTCCGCCATAGGGTAGGTCAGAGATAGCGATCACAGGGAACCCCCACCGGCCATGCATAATCGCCCTTACCGTTTCGATCCGACCATCCTGCGGGAATACGATATTCGCGGCGTCGTCGGCAAAACCCTGACGCTCAAGGACGCGGAAAATCTAGGCAAGGCGTTCGGCACCCTGGTGCGGCGCAGATTGGGCAACCACAAAGCGCCGCGGCTCAAGGTCGGCCGCGACGGCCGCCTCAGCTCGACCGAGATGGAAGCCGCCCTGGTCCATGGCCTGATGTCCACTGGCGTCACTGTGGAGCGGATCGGGCTCGGGCCGACGCCGATGCTCTACTTCTCGGTGTTCGACGATCAGGCGGACGGCGGCATCATGATTACCGGCTCCCATAATCCGCCCGACTACAACGGCTTTAAGATGATGCTGGGCAAGGAGCCGGTGTTCGGCGACCGCATTCAGGAGCTGGGCCGCATCGCCGCATCGGGCGATTTCGAGATGGGCGCGGGGCGGGTGATCGACAAGCCGAAGAAGGCGGCCTACGTCAAGCGGCTGTTGCAGGATATCGACGGCGGGCTTTACCGCGGCGCGCCCCTAAAGGTGGTGTGGGATCCCGGCAACGGTGTGGCCGCCGAGGTCCTGGCTGATATCGTGGCCAAGCTTCCCGGCGACCATCGCATCATCAACGGCGAGGTCGACGGCACCTTTCCCAACCATCACCCCGATCCCACGGTGCCGGAAAACTTGGCCCAACTTCAGGCGGCGGTGGCGGCGGATAAGGCGGATCTCGGCATTGCCTTTGATGGCGACGGCGACCGCATCGGCGCGATCGATAAGCAAGGTCGCATCGTGTGGGGCGATCAGTTGCTGGCCATCCTGGCCGAGGATGTTCTGGCCGATCAGCCGGGCAGCACCATCATCGCCGACGTCAAGGCGAGCCAGGTGCTGTTCGACCGCATCGCCGCCCTGGGCGGCAAGCCGCTGATGTGGAAGACCGGGCACTCGCTGATTAAATCCAAGATGCAGGAAACCGGCGCGCCGCTGGCCGGCGAAATGAGCGGCCATATCTTTTTCAAGCACCGCTACTATGGCTTTGATGACGCGCTTTATGCGGCGATCCGCTTGCTGTTGCGGGTGTCGCGGGAGCCGGGCCGCTTGGCGGCGCTGCGCGCTGCCTTGCCGGCAGTGATCAATACGCCCGAATTGCGCTTCCCCTGTTCCGAACAACGCAAGTTCGCCGTGGTGCCGGAAGTCCTGACGCGGCTCAAGGCCGCCGGAGCCATAGTGGACGCCACCGATGGCGTGCGGGTAACGACGGCCGACGGCTGGTGGCTATTGCGCGCCTCCAATACCCAGGACGTGCTGGTCGCCCGCTGCGAGGCGGCGGATGAGGCCGGGCTGGGGCGGCTGAAAAGCGCGCTTGTCGAGCAATTGCGCCTCAGCGGCATCACCCCGCCGGCATTATAAGACAATCCCCCATCTTTGCCTTCATTGACAGGCGGCGACCTTCCGTATTAAATTTGTTCGCCAGCCAAACAAAATAACCATAATAGATTGGAGTGCCACGCAGGTGACGGTGGGGGGCAAATCAATATTCACGGGTATGAACGCGGCCGACGCCGTGCTCGGCCCGGTATTATCGTCATCCACCCCTGACCGCACCGCCCTGTTGTGCGGCGAGCGGGAGATTTCCTATCGCGTGCTGGAGGAGAAGGCTTGCCGCGCCGGCAACGCGCTGCGCGCCTTGGGCTGCACCGTGGGCGATCGCGTGCTGGTGCTCATGGACGATCGCCCGGAATTCTTTTTTGCCTATTTTGGCGCGATGAAAATCGGCGCGGCGCCGGTGGCCGTCAACCTGCGGCTGGCGGCCAAGGATTTGCGCTACATCATCGATGACAGCGCCTGCCGAGTGATCGTCGTCGACGGGGAATTCCTGGCGGTCTGCCGGGAGGCGATCAGCGGCATGGCCGCGCCGCCGCTTCTCGTCCTCGGCACGACCCAGCACGAGGGATTTCCCGGGCTCCTTGAGCTGATGAATGCGCAGCCGTCTAAGCTTGCCTCGGTGTTGTTGCAGCCGGACGACATGGCGTTGTGGATGTACAGCTCCGGCACCACCGGCGCGCCGAAAGCGGTGGTGCATGTGCAAAAATCCATCCCCACGCTGGATCGCTATCTGGGACCGGTTTATGGCGTCGGCGCTCAAGATCGGGTTTTCTGTTCCTCGAAGCTGTTCTTTGCCTTTGCGCTCGGCCATGTGCTGGCGGCGCTGCGTTTGGGCGCCACCGTGGTGCTTTATACCGGCTGGCCGTCGGCGGCGGCGATCGCGCAGACCATTGAGCGTTATCGGCCGCAGGTGGTGCTCAGCGTGCCGACGCTTTACCGCGCTTTGTTGGAAGCGGATTTGGCCGCTACGGCGGCGTTCCGTGCCGTCCGCCATTACATTTCCGCCGGCGAGCATTTGCCGGCAACGCTGTTTCAGCGCTGGCAGGCCGCCACCGGCCGGCCGATCCTGGAAGGCATCGGCTCCACGGAAGCGTTCATCATGTTCCTTGGCAACCGCCCGGATGATGTGAAAGCGGGAACCGTCGGCAAACCGCTGCCCGCCACTGAGGTCAGGCTGGCGGCGGAGGATGGCTCGTTGGTTGCCGGTGCAGACACGCCCGGCGTGCTCTATGTGCGCTCTGACAGCCTGGCCAAGGGCTACTGGCATCAAGACGAGAAAACCGCGGCGGCGTTTCAGGATGGATTTTACTGCACCGGCGATGTCTTCATCCGCGATGCCGAGGGGTATTACTGGTATCAGGGCCGCAATGATGACATGCTCAAATTGTCCGGGCAGTGGGTCAGTCCGGTGGAAATCGAGCATCATGTCTTAACCAACCCTAAGGTCTCGCAGGCCGCCGTCGTGGGGGTTGAGGATGAGGCGGGGCTGGTCCGTCTGGCGCTGTGTCTGGTGCCCATCGATCCGGAGCAGGATCGCGCCCTCTTGCAGGAGGAATTGACGGCCTTGCTGACTGCCAGGCTATCCATCTATAAATGCCCGCGGCGGTTCGTCTTTCTCGATGACCTGCCGAAATCGCCCACCGGCAAGACCCAGCGCTTTAAGCTGCGTCAGATTGCCGTCAGCCGCCTGGATCTGAGCGCGTGACATGAAAAGCGAGAAACAATCGTCCGCCGGCAAGGGTCTTGTGCCTGTCGAGCGCGGCATGTTGGAAGACCTGGTCGGCTATCATGTGCGCAAGGCCCAGGCCATCATCTTTGACGATTTCATGCGCGCCATGGCGCCCGAGCGACTCTCGCCGGGTCAGTTTGGCGTGCTGGTGCTGATCAGCGCCAATCAGGGCATGAATCAATCGACGCTGGCCAAAGCCCTCGGCATTGAACGTTCCACCATGGTGGCGGTGATCACCGGGTTGGAGCAGCGTGGGCTGATTAAGCGTCTGCCCCTGGCCACCGATCGGCGCGCCAACATCCTGGCGCTGACGCCCAAGGGCGAGCTTCTTCTCGATAAGGTCAAGGCCAAGGTGCGCGCCCATGAAAATAAAGTCACCGCTCGTCTGACGGCGGCCGAAACGCAGACCCTGGTGAGCCTATTGCAGAAAATCGGCGGGTAGGGGACAGATACGTTATTACCTCCCCCTTGATGGGGGAGGTCGTCACGCCGGAGCGTCAAGCGACGGCGGACGGGTGGGGGTGAAAAACGCTTACGGCATCAGCTTTTCTTGCAGCCATCACCCCCATCCAAACCTTCCCCCATCGATGGGGAAGGCTTTTTCGTGCGCTAGACTGCAGCCTCAAACAACCGTCGCGCCAGGGTGCGGGTGAGATTGGCGGCCACCTTGCGGCGATAGCCGGGCGGATAGAAGGTGCTGGGCATCGGCGTGATCTGCTTGGGCAGTAATGCGACGAGCGCGTCCACATCGAACGGTCCTTGCAGCAGCCCCTCGGTTTTTTTCAACATCACGGGATAGGAATTGGTGCCGGTAAAGGCGACGCGAATATCGCTGAGCTGATCGCCTTGCCGTTTCAAGGCAATGGCGACGCCGGCCAGCGGAAAATCAATGGAGCCGCGCACCCGCGCCTTGGCGTAGCCGCTTCGCCAGCCATCACCGCTCTTAATGATCACGGCGGTCAGCATTTCGCCTTTCTCAAGCTTCAGGTGCGCCGCGCCGTCATCGTTGTACATCTCGCTTAACGGCACGGCGCGCACGCCGTTGGGGCCGCTAATTTCGACTTCAGCGTCAAATACCATCAACGCCGGCGCCAGATCGCCGCTGAAGGCGGCGAAACAGCGGCTGCCGGACGGCGCCACATGGCACACCTCGCCCTTGTTCTTCAGGCAATAGTTATTGCTGACGCGCCACCATTCGCTCTGGTTATAGTAAAGGCAGCGGGTGTCGAGGCACAGGTTGCCGCCCACCGTCGCCACTTGGCGATGGGTGGGAGCCGCCACCTGACGCGCCGCCTCGGCGATGGCCGGGTATTCTTTGGCGATCAGTCCATGCGCCGCGAGTTCGTTCAGCGTCACGCCGGCGCCAATCCGCACCCCGCCGTTCTGCTGCGCGTCGATGGCGGTGATTTCCGCAACGCCGCCGATATCGATGAGGGTTTGCGGCGCGACGATGCCGCGGCGGACGTTGACCATCAAATCGGTGCCGCCGGCGATATAGCGCGCATCCGCATGGGCGGCATAGGCGGTGACCGCCTGCTGAACGGTGGCGGGGCGCACCACTTTAAAGTCGGGCAAGTATTCCATCAGCGTCCTCCTGCGGCCGGAGCGCGTTTCTTGGCGCGCTCTTCCTTAACGAGCGCCTCCATGATCCGCTCCGGCGTCAGCGGCGTTTCCACCAGCCGCACCTTGATCGCGTCATAGACGGCGTTGGCGACCGCCGGAATGACGCTGGACAGCGCGCCTTCGCTCGCTTCCTTGGCGCCGAACGGGCCGTTGGGGTCGATGCTTTCGACGATCTTGACCTCGATGGGCGGCGATTCGACGATGGTGGGCACGCGATAATCCAGCATGTTGGCGGCCAGCGGCAGGCCCTCATGAAAGCGGGTTTCCTCGCTTAGCGCCTGGCCCAATCCCATCCATACCGCGCCCTGCACCTGGCCTTCGACCGACAACGGATTGAGTGCAAAACCGCAATCATGCGCCACCCAAACCTTGTCCACGTTGACCCGCGCCGTCACCTCGTCGACGGTTACTTCCACCACGCAGGCGGCATAGGAATAAGCCATGCTGGGCCCCACCGCCGCGCCGTGAAACTTGCCGCCCTGAAACTGCTTGGGCACGGTGAACGTGCCTTTCACCGTTAACGTGCCGGTATCCACCAGCGCCTCGATGACCACTTCCTTAAAGGAAATATCCGAGCCTTGCTGACCGGTGATGCGATAAGTCTCGCCCAGGCACTCCACTTCTTCCGTCGGCACCGCGAGCTTACGCGCGGCGGCGCTGACCAGAATGGCTTTCAAGTTTTGCGCCGCTTCCAGAGCGGCGTTGCCGACCATGAAGGTGACGCGGGAAGAATAGGAGCCGTTGTCCTTCGGCGTAATGCGGCTGTCGTTGGCGATCACGGTCAGGCGGTCGAAATCAACGCCCAGCACTTCGCCCACCACCTGCGCCAGAATGGTGCTGGAGCCCTGGCCGATATCGGCGGCGCCGGTCAGAATGGTGATGCCGCCGTCAAAGTCGAGCTTCAAGTTCACCACCGCGTGCGGCTCGCCGGTCCAGTGCACGGGTTTCGCCGCGCCGCTGACATAATGTGAACAGGCAAATCCTAGGCCCTTGCCGGTCGGCAGCTTGCCCTTGCGTTGCCGCCAGCCGGAAGCTTCCTCCACCCAGTCGATGCACTCGGGCAGGCCATAGGAGGTGACTTCCATATCATTGATGGTGCGTACCGGCGCTTTTAAGAGGTTAGCGCGCCGCACCTGGAAGGGATCAAGCCCGGCTTCCGTCGCCATGGTGTCGAGGAGACATTCAAAGGCATGCCGAACATCAACCGTGCCATGGCCGCGCATGGCGCCGCAGGTCGGGCGGTTGGCATAGACGCGAAAGCCGTCGTATTGCACAGCGGGAATATCATAAATGGCGTTTAGAAGCGCGCCGGCATAAAGAATGGTGACGATGCCGTAGCCGCCGTAGGCGCCGCCGGTCTGAGTGGCCTCGCACTGGCAGGCGGTGAGCTTGCCCTCTTTGGTCATGCCGATCTTCAACTTGACCCGGGTGTGCGGCCGGCCGCGATGGGTGAGGAAGGTTTCCTCGCGGCTCAGCTTCATGCGCACCTTGCCGCCGGCGGCGCGGGCCAAAAGGCAGGCGATGATTTCAAAATTCAAGGTTTCGGTACGCGCCCCGAATCCGCCGCCAATGAACGGCTTGATCACCCGCACTTTCGATTCGTCCAAATCCAGGCAGCGGGCGATTCGCAAATGAACGTAGAAGGGCACTTGCGTCACGGAGTGAAGCGTGATGCGATCGCGCTCCACATCATACTCGGCCAGCGCGGCGTGAGGCTCCATGTGCATATGGGTGACCTCGGCGCATTCGAACGTTTCCTCGCGCACCAGGTCGGCGGCGGCAAAGCCCGCCGCAACATCGCCAAACTCGTGATGGACCTCGCGCTCCAGGTTGCCGGGGCGGTCGTCATGGAGGTTGACGGCGCCCGGCGCACGCGATGAGTCCACATCGTAATAGGCCGGCAGTTCCTCAACTTCCATCCGGATTAGCCGCAAGGCCGCTTCCGCCGTTGCGATGTCAACCGCCGCTACCGCCGCCACCGGCTCGCCGCGATAACGCACCCGGTCGCGGGCCAAGGGGTATTCGTTTTGCGCGATGGGCAGGATGCCATAGGGCTTGTCGCATGCCTCGCCGGTGATGACGGCGATGACGCCGGGCAATTGCCGCGCCTTGGATACGTCGACATTCAATATCCTGGCGTGGCTGTAAGGGCTGCGATAGATGCGCCCCACCAGCGCATCGGTGTGTTCCAGGTCGGCGGTGTATTTGGCGCGGCCGCTGACTTTCTCGATGCCGTCGATGAGCGGCGCACGCCGCCCGACCATCGGCTGTGCCGGTTTGCCACGCAACGGGGTAGCGTCGTTCATAGGGGTTCTCCATTGGCGGCGGCGCGCACCGATTCGATGATTTTGACATAGCCGGTGCAGCGGCAGATGTTGCCGCCCAGCGCTTCCTGGGTTTCGCTATCGGTAGGATGAGGATTGGTTCTCAACAGTCCTTCGGCGGCCATGATCATGCCCGGCGTGCAATAGCCGCATTGCGAACCGAGCTTTTCATTGAACGCCCTTTGCAGCCGCGACAGCCGTCCGCCTTGGGCGCAGCCTTCCACGGTTTCCACATGGCGGCCGGCGCACGAGGCGGCGAGCGTCAGGCAGGAGAGCTGCGGCCGACCGTCGATAAGCACGGTGCAGGCTCCGCATTCACCGCCGTCGCAGCCCATCTTGGTGCCGGTCAAATGGGCGACTTCCCGAAGAAAATCAATAAGTAGCATGTTGTCGGCGACGGCATACTCGCCGCTTTGGCCGTTCAGCGTGAGCCGCAACATTGACTTGGACATGGCCGCCTTCTTTCGCTAAATCCGCAGATATATATTGTTCTGGTACCGAACAATCTGTATCCTAGCGCAAAGCCGTGTATGGCACAATCAGAATCTACGTCTTGTCAGGGGGATGGCGCTTGATCGGTCCAGGCGGCGGGGCGTAAGGTTTAAGAATAAAGTATTGGATAAACCATGGTACCGACGACCTACGCGCAATCAGACAAACAGATTTTCCAGTTTCTACGGACCTTACGGCGGCAAGGGCAGCCTGCCGCCCTGGTGACGGTGACCGATATCGAACGCACCGGACCGCGCCCGCGGGGCTCCCATATGGCGGTATCCATCACCGGCGACCGGGTGGGCTATGTGACCAGCGGTTGCCTGGAGCAGGCGGTGGCGGGTGATGCCGTCACCGCGATGAAGGACAACGCCGATCGCATCGTCCGTTATGGCGAAAATTCGCAATATCTCGATTTCCGGCTGCCGTGCGGCGGCGGCATGGCGTTCCACATCCATGTCGATCCCGATCTGGCGCTTCTTGACCGCTGCCTGACCGCCATGGAACGCCGGCAGCCGTTCGGGCTGGCGTTCGAGCCGCAAGGGGGCAAGGTCGAGTTTCTCGATGATAGCAAGGTTGCCACGGGCTGGGTCGAGGATAAATTCCTGCGCCGGTACGCGCCGGCCTTGCGCTTCATTCTGGTGGGCAGCGGCGCCGAACTGGAAATGATGACGCGGCTTGCGAGCGCAGCGGGCTATGAGGTGCTGGCCTACAGCTCAGACGAAAGCATTCTGGCGCTGTGCCAGGCCCATGACGCGCAGGTTTTCCAGTTGACTAGCGTGCAGCATATCCCGCCCTTGCCCAACGACCAGTGGACGGCCTTTATCTTCCTCTTTCACGAACACGAACTGGAGTATCCCCTGATCAAGGCGGCCTTGAGCGGACCAGCGTTTTATATCGGCGCCCTGGGCAGCAAGCGTACGCAGGCCACGCGCTTGGACAACCTGCGGCATGCGGGCGTCGATGAGGCGACGCTTGCCCGTATCGGCGGCCCCATCGGACTCATTCCTTCCGCCCGCGATCCGGCCATTCTGGCGATCTCGGTCTTGGCGGAAGTGGTCGACCGCTACCGGCAGCTTGAGTTAAAAATATGATCCCGCTGACGGCCGTATCGGTGGTTGTGCTGGCCGCGGGGTTGTCGAAACGTCACCCTGGGGAAAACAAGCTGGCGCGGCCATTGCGCGGCAAGCCGCTGGCCGCTCATGTCGCCGACACGCTGACGACAATGCCGGTCTTGGAGCGTATCGCCGTTGTTGCCGAGCCCGACGTCCACATCGCCGAGCTTTTTGCCCACCGTAATTTCACCGTTATCGCCAACCCCGAGCCGGCGCGGGGGCAGGGGCATTCCCTGGCGTTGGGCGTGGCGCGGGCGCTGCAGGACAAGCGGTCGCAAGCGGTGATGGTTTGCCTCGCCGACATGCCGTTCGTCAGCGCCCAACTGATCGAAAAACTGACGGCCGCGATGTCAACTAATATCGATGCCGCCATCTGCGTGGTGGGCGATCACATCACGCCGCCGGCCATCTTCTGCCGCCGTCACGCCGAACCGCTGTTGACCCTTGATGGCGACGTCGGGGCCCGAAAAATCGTCGCCGCGCTGACCCGTGTGGCGAGGGTTGAGGCATCGCCTGATCTTCTTGCTGACTTCGATACCAACGAGGATTTCCAAGGCCAAAATTGATGCGGTCATAAAAAACAAACGCGGACGGGCATTCCCCCATCCGCGTTTTAAATTTTAGCCATCATTCCCTTGCGGGAACGCAAGTAAGACTAGATCGCTTCCTTCAGCTCCTTGGCGGCGCGGAAGGCGACTTTCTTGCTGGCCTTGATCTTGATCGCTTCGCCGGTGGCGGGGTTGCGGCCCATGCGGGCGGCGCGCTTCCTGACCTGCAGAACGCCAAGCCCGGCAAGACGGATGCGAACGCCCTTCTTCAGGTTCTTCACCAGAAGATCAACCACGTCGTTCATGATCGTCTCAGCCTGCTTCTTGGCCATTTCATGGGCCGCGGCGATTTCCGCCGCCAGGTGCTTCAAGGTGACCACCGATGGCGTTGCTTTGGCAGCAGCTTTCGCCGGCTTGCGCGCAGCTTTGGCCGGGGCGGCCTTCTTCGCGGGTTTAGCTTTAGCTTTGGCTTTAGTGGCTGGTTTACGTGCCATTAGTGGAGGCTCCCTTTTATGCAAAACCGATTGCCTAGAGAATCACGCTTTTATGCGGAAAACAAGGGCGAAAATGATGTATTTTGAAATAGTTTTTGCGGCAAGATCGTCGACCAATGCAGCAAAATGGGCCATAAATGCACAACTTTACGCAAAAGGCTATGGGAAAGTACGGGATATGAGGGGCAAAAGATGAGCAAAAACGCTGATTTTTCCATTGCCGGCGTAAGCGAAACGGCGCGATTGATTGCCCCTTATATCCGCCGCACGCCGGTTTTTCGCTGGCGCGGCGATGGCGCCGAGCGCTGCCTGGGCAATGATATTGAGGCTTACCTTAAGTGCGAGCTGTTCCAGGTTTCCGGCACATTCAAGGCGCGCGGCGTCATTTCGGTTCTATCCCGTCTTTCTCCTGAAATAAGGGCGCGTGGCATTACCGGATTTAGCGCCGGCAACCATGCCATCGCGCTGGCCTATGCCGGTCATGCTTTGGGCGTACCGGCCAAGGTGGTGATGGTGGCGAGCGCCAATCCGGCGCGGCGCGCGCGGGCAGCCGCTTATGGCGCTGACCTGATCATCGAAGCGGACGCCGTAAGCGCCCGGGCGCGGGCGGAGGAGATTGTCGCCCGCGACGGCATGACCATGGTTCATCCCTTCGAAGGACCGTTTACCGTGCTCGGCTCCGGCACCTTGGGATTGGAGATCGTCGAGGATATCGATGCCCTTGACGCCATCGTGGTCGGCGTCGGCGGCGGCGGTCTGGCGGCCGGCGTGGCGACGGCGGCGAAACTGGCGCGCCCAGAGATCAAGGTTTACGGCGTCGAGCCGGAAGGTGCGCCGGTGATAACGCGCTCGCTGGCCGCCGGCGCGCCGGTTGCCTTGACAGACATTCGCACCATCGCCGACAGCTTGGCGCCGCCGTTCACCGGTCCCACCACGTTCGCGCTGTGTCGTGATAATCTGGATGATGTGGTGATGCTTCCCGACAGCGCGCTTCTTGACGCCATGCGGCTCCTTTATGACGACTTAAAGCTAGTGGTGGAGCCGGGCGGCGCGGCGGCGTTGGCCGGCGCCATTGGTCCCTTGCGGCAGCGCCTGAAGGCCAAGCGCGTCGCCATCATCCTCTGCGGCTCCAACATCGACCTGGCGACCTTCCAGAAACTTATGGCGTAACGGTGATCGTCAGCTCCTTCACCCACCCTACACTCATTGTTCCCGTGTCGTCGCTGTCGCCGGACAGCGCGACGGCGACAAGGGGCGGCGCGTCCGCACCGAAGATGCGCCGGTAGTCCGCCGCCAAGTTGACGGCTTCTGATCGCCAAACGCCGGTAGGTTCCCTGGCCGGTTGCAGGATGATGATGGCGCCGTCATTTTTGAGAAAAGGGTTGGGCAGCACCGCGCCGATCGCCGCATCGCCGCCCCAGGTATAGCTGAGCGCATGGCCAGTGGTTGGCAAGCCGCGTTGGTTGCGAACCAGGCCACCCAGCCGCGCCCAAAAATTTGGCTTCTTCTCCGCCGCAAACCAGAAATGAACCGCTAGCGTACGATCATCCTTGCCCTTGCGCGTCAGGTCCGTGGCCGGCACGGGAACATCAACGCGCCACATCCATGTTGCCGTCTTTGCCGCCACGCCGGGGTTGAGCCGGCGCACCAGCATCGCCGAGCTTTTATCCGCCGCCACCCGCACGCCCTGAGGAGTGATGTCAAAATGGGTGGTCGGGAGATGCGGGAAGGTGACCAAATGCCACGCCCCGGCGTCCTCGGGCCGGGTCAACGGCATTGCCAGAGCCATCATCAGCAAAACCACAGTGACCGACATAAGCATCGTCTCCGGGGGACATTATACACTCCCTTGCAAGGGGGGGCGTGCGGCGCTAAGAATTGTTCCGCATCAGAACAATATACCCAACAGATAAATGGAGTTGATGGACCAATGAACTTGCAAGGTACGGCAGCCGTGGTCACCGGGGGCGCCTCCGGTCTCGGCGAAGCAACGGCGCGGGAACTCGCCAAGGCGGGTGCGAAAGTGACGATTTTTGATCTCAATGAGGAGCGAGGGCAGGCGGTTGCCAAGGATATCGGCGGCGCCTTCGCCAAAGTTGACGTTGCGGATGAAGCCAGCGTCAACGCCGGTCTCGACGTCGGCGCCAAGGCCCATGGCCAAGCCCGCGTGCTCGTCAACTGCGCCGGCATCGCCATCGGCGAGAAGACGGTAGCCAAGGGCGTGCCTCATGACTTGGGGCGCTTCACCAAGCTGATCCAGGTCAACCTTATCGGCACCTTCAATTGCATCCGCTTGACGGCCGCGCGCATGGCTGCGCTGGATCCGCTGGTGGACGGCGAGCGGGGCGTCATCGTCAACACCGCGTCCGTCGCCGCGTACGAAGGGCAGATCGGTCAGGTCGCTTACTCGGCGTCAAAAGGCGGCGTGGTCAGTATGACGGTGCCCATCGCCCGTGATCTGGCGGGTGACGGTATTCGGGTGTGCACCATTGCGCCCGGCCTGTTCTTGACGCCGATGATGAAGGGCCTGCCGCAGAATATCCAGGATGCTTTGGGCGCCAGCGTGCCCTTCCCCAAGCGTCTGGGCGAGCCGGCGGAGTATGCCGCGTTGGCCCGGCATATCTGCGAGAACCGCATGCTCAATGGCGAGACGATCCGCCTCGATGGCGCCATCCGTTTAGCGCCGCGCTGATCTTCTCTAAGCGGCAATACGCCAATGAAAAAGGGGGCCTCTAAGCCCCCTTTTCTCATGTGCGATTAAGTCATTTATGCCAGGCCCGCCAGCTGGTCGATGATCTTGGCGAAAGCGATATCGCGGCTGGTGACGCGGCCGACTTTATGGGTGGTCAGGGTCACTTCAACGCGATTGTAGTCATTGCGCCACTCGGGGTGATGGCCCAGGCGCTCGGCCTCCATGGCGACGCGGCCCATGAAACTGAATGCTTGATTGAAATCGGGGAAAACGAATGTCTTGGCGATGGCGTCGCGGCCGCTGACCTTGTTCCAGCCGGTAAGGCCGGAGGCAGACTTTCCCGCCTTGAGTTTGGCGGGAGCTTTGGCGCGCTTGCCACGCCCGGGGATCTTCTTTGTTGCGACCGGCGCCGCTCCCACTTTCTTTCCTGCGCTTGCCGGAGATAGAGGGGCGGACGCCGGTTTCTTCGCAACAGACTTGCGAACCGTGCGCTTACGCGCCGCTGGTTTAGCGGCGCGTGCGCTAGGTACCGCTACTTTTTTTTTTGGCGAGCTTTACGCTTCGCGGGAGCCTTCTTGGCGGCCTTGCGTTTCGCCGGGGCCTTCTTCTTGGCGGCGGCTTTGCGTTTGGCTGGCTTCTTGGCGGCCTTGCGTTTCGCCGGGGCCTTCTTCTTGGCGGCGGCTTTGCGCTTGGCTGGCTTCTTGGCTACTTTGCGCTTCGCCGGGGCCTTCTTGGCGGCGGCTTTGCGCTTCGCCGGAGCTTTCTTCGCTCTGGCGGGAGCAGCCTTCTTACGCTTACGTGCCGGCTTCTTCGCCGGGGCAGTTTCACTCGCTACAGTCTTGGGCTTCCGGGCCATATCAATCTCCTCTCCCTTATGAGCCTCAAACTTGGCCGGCCAACAAACGCTCTACAAACATTGGCACGACCTCGCCTGCGGGACCATAAAGCTTAAGAGTAAACAAATCTTCACCAAGTGACGGGTCAAGATTCAGCTCTACAGTCTGCGCAGTTCCGTTCCGGCGCACTGATTGGATGAAACCAGCGGCCGGATATACATTGCCTGACGTCCCGATGGAGACGAACAGGTCGCATTCTTCAAGGCGCCGTTCGATGGCGTCCATCTCGAACGGCATTTCGCCAAACCATACGATATGCGGCCGTAAACAACCGACCGTATCGCAGGCGGGGCAGGGCGTCTCGGGCGTCAGATCCTCCTCCCAATGAAGGACTGCGCCGCACGCCGGGCAGCGCACCTTGAGGATCTCGCCATGCATGTGAATGAGGCGCCGGCTGCCGGCGCGCTCGTGCAGATCATCGACGTTCTGGGTCACCACCCATACCTCGCCGTCGTGCGCTTCTTCCAGGCGGGCCAGTGCGTAATGGGCGGCATTGGGCTGCGCCTCCCGCACGCGGCGGCGGCGCATGTTATAGAAGTCATGAACCTTCTGGGGATCGCGGCGAAAGGCTTGCGGCGTCGCCACCTCGTCGATGGCGTACTTGGACCAGATGCCGTTTTTATCGCGAAAAGTATCCAATCCGGACTCTGCGGAAATACCTGCCCCGGTGAGGATCACGATATGCTCGTATGCGGCGGGCATGCCTTTTCTAAACGCCGCTCCTCTTGCCCTTCATTCGTCTCTCGCGCATCATGCGCGGGTGCTTAGCGGTATGGTTATCATCCGAAACGAGAAAGATTGCAAGTGCAAACCGTAATCCGGATTCTTTTTGTCTGCCTCGGCAACATCTGCCGCTCGCCGCTTGCGGAAGGAATCTTCCGATCGCGCGCAACAGAAATGGGATTGATCGAGGGGGCGGATGGCGAATTCATCGCAGACTCTGCGGGTACCGGAAACTGGCATGCGGGATCGCCGCCGGATCGTCGCTCCATCGCCGTCGCGGCGCGCCATCATATCGATATCCGTGCGCTGCGGGCCCGCCAAGTACGGGCGGAAGACTTCGAGGAGTTCGACTATGTGATCGCCATGGACCGCGACAATTTGCAGGCGCTGAAGGCGCTCTGTCCCGACCACCGGCACGACCGCCTGCACCTCCTGATGTCGTTCGCCAAGGGCACGCCGATCAGCGAGGTGACGGACCCCTATTACTTCCGCGATGAGTCCGGATTTGAGCGCGTCTATGCGGTCATCGACGAGGGCGTGGAAGGACTCCTGGCGCACCTCTTCCCGCAGCGCTGAGCGCTGAAGATTCAGCGCAGCGGGTAGCGCGCCTCGATACGGTAAAATGAGCCATTTTCGCTCATTTTACTGCTATAAAGCAGATATTCCTCCACCATGAACGGCGGCGTTTTCAGACCGCTGTAGGCCGCCAAAAAAGCCGCCACTCCCGCCGCGCCGGCGCGCCCGTTGGAGAGTCTGGCGAGCGTGATATGGGGGGTGAATTTCCGCTCCTCCGCCGGCATGCCGATGCGGGCCAACGCCGCTTCGATCTTGTCGTGAAGGTGGACCACGGAGTCCTTCGGCGAGACTCCCGCCCACAGCATCCGCGGAGCCTTCGGCGGGCCGAAGACGCCCGCGCCCTCGACCGCCAACGGGAACGCCGGCGCGTCGATCGCAGACAGCGCCGCGTCGATGTCGTCGGCGGTGGTCTCCTCGACCTCGCCGATGAACTTGAGGGTCAGGTGAAGCTGATCGTCGCGCTGCCAGCGCGCGCCGCGGATCCCGCTCTGCAGGGCGAGGAGATAGCGCCGCACCTCCGGCGGCAGAGCAATGCCGACGAAGAGACGGATCATCGTTGGCCTCGCTTCAGCTCTCGCGCCACCAGCGGCGCCAGTCGCGCGGCGATGCGCGCCGCACCCTTCTCGTTGGGGTGCATGCCATCCTCCTGTAAGTACGCCGGCTCGGCGGCGACGCCATCGAGAAAGAAGCCGTAGAGCGGCACGCCGTGCTTCTTCGCCAGCGCCGGATAGAGCCCGTTGAATGCCTTGCCGTAGTCAGAACCAAGGTTCGGCGGCGCCATCATGCCGGCCAGAATGACGGCAATATCGCGCTGGCGCAGCGTGCGGATGATCCAATCAAGGTTGTCGCGGGTGACGGCGGGATCGATGCCGCGCAGCGCGTCATTGGCGCCCAACTCGACGATGACGAGGTCCGGTTTTGCCGCCGCCGCACTCTCCAGGAGCCATAGCAAGCGCGCCCGTCCGCCGGTGGAGGTATCGCCCGAGACGCCGCCATTGACTACCGTTGCCGGCATGCCCTGGCGACGCAGCGCCCGCTCCAACTGGACCGGAAACGCATTCGCCGGTTCCAGTCCATAGCCGGCCGTCAGACTGTCGCCGAAGGCGAGCACCACCGGATCGCGGGCCCATGACGGGCCGGCCGCGAGGGCTAAGATGAAACAAGCGCTAATCAGCCGAAGCAGGATCATGGCGACACCGATCTTTGATCCGCAGGGGATTTCCTGCGTATTGCCAGTATACTCCAACAAGACTGCGGCAAAACTTCGTCACAAGACAAAGGGTGGCCGCGACAGGTAGAGTGACCAGTCGGAGGCCGATCCGTGACCGTATCTTCACCGCCCGCCATCATCACCACCCATAATGTCTGCCTTACCTTGCCGAGCGCTGCGGGTCCGGTGGCGATCTTGAAAGACATCACCCTGGCCATCCCACGAGGATTGGCCGTCGCCATTGTCGGCCCGTCGGGGTCGGGCAAATCGAGTTTGATGGCGATTTTAAGCGGCCTGGAGCGGGCGACATCGGGGCGCGTTGAGGTCGATGGCGCTGATCTTGCCGCCATGAATGAAGATGCGCTGGCTCGCTTTCGCCGCGGCCGCATCGGCATCATCCTGCAATCCTTCCATTTGGTGCCGACCATGACGGCGCTGGAAAACGTCGCCGTGCCGCTGGAGCTGATAGGGCGGCGAGACGCATTCGAGGCGGCTCGCTCAGAGCTTGCGGCGGTGGGCCTGGATCATCGCGTCGATCATTACCCGGCGCAGCTCTCGGGCGGCGAACAGCAGCGCGTCGCCATCGCCCGCGCTCTGGCGCCCAGGCCGTCGCTGCTCTTTGCCGACGAGCCGACCGGCAATCTCGACAGCGCCACCG
The DNA here is from genome assembly GCA_019455285.1 of Sphingomonadales bacterium. Lineage (GTDB taxonomy): Bacteria > Pseudomonadota > Alphaproteobacteria > Sphingomonadales > Govanellaceae > PRO5. Next base: position 55,215 of record JACFMS010000011.1, on the reverse strand, counting down.
GCGCGGCGATCATCGAGCTGATTTTTCGTCTTCAGGACGAACGTGCCGCCACCTTGGTGATGATTACCCATGATGCGACACTGGCGGCACGCGCCGACCGCATCTTCACCATGAGCGATGGGCGGGTGGTGGCGGAGTCATCGCCCACGGCTGCCGTCGGCGAGGGACGCGGGGCGGCGTCATGACGTCACCTGCGCCGCATCGGTTTCTTGCCCTGCGTTTGGCGATACGCGACGCTCGCGGCGGCATCAAGGGACTGCGCATCTTCATCGCCTGCTTGGTGCTGGGCGTTGCCGCCATGGCCGGCGTGGGCTCCATGACCGCCGCCATCAGGGAGGGCTTGAGCCGCGAGGGGCAAAGCCTGCTCGGCGGCGATGTGGAGGCAACCTTATCGCAGCGCGCCGCCAGCGCTGAGGAACTGGCGTTCCTTAAGGACTCCGGGACGGTATCGATGGTCCGCTATATTCGCAGCATGGTGCGCGATGCGCGTAACGATGAGCGTCGCCTGACAGAGGTCAAGGCGGTGGATGACGCCTATCCGCTTTTTGGCAGCGTGGGTTTGTCGCCGATGCTGCCGGTGACGGCGGCGCTGCGGCAGCGTGATGGCGTGTGGGGTGCGGCGCTGGCCCCGGAGTTGGTCGCCCACCTACAAGCGCGCCTTGGCGACCGGCTGCGCCTTGGCGACATCGAGCTTGAGCTGCGCGCCGTGCTGACGGGAGAGCCCGACGGCGCGGTCGACGGCTTTGAATTGGCGCCGCGGCTGTTGATCCATGGCGATGCCTTGGATGCCAGCGGACTGTTGGGCAAAGGCGCGCTGGTGCGCCACAGCTATCGCGTCAAGCTGGCGCCGCCCGAGACGCCGAAAGCCTGGCGAACCGAGGCTGAAACGCGCTTCCCCGACGCCGGTTGGCGGCTCCGCGATCGTGAGAATGGCGCGCCGCAGGTGCGGGAATTCGCCGACCGGGTGGGACAGTTTCTGCTGCTTATCGGCTTGACCACGTTGATCGTCGGCGGCGTCGGCGTCGCCGGAGCGGTGCGCGCCTATCTTGGCCGGCGCATCGATACCATTGCCACGCTGAAGGCGCTTGGCGCAGAGAGCGGATTTATTCGCCGTCTCTACCTCTTGGAAATTATCATCCTGGCGATCCCGTGCGTTGCCGTCGGCCTCGTCCTTGGCGCGTCTGCGCCTTGGCTGGCCCATTGGGCGGTGGCCGATCGCTTGCCGGCGCCGTTGGCGCTGGCCGTCTATCCGCTGCCGCTCCTTAAAGCCGCTATTGCCGGCCTGCTCATTGCTGTGGCGTTTACGCTGCCGCCGGTGGAGGCGGCGCGACTGGTGCCGGCCGCCAGACTTTATCGCCGCCAAGTGGCGGATGATGGCCCGCGACCGCGCCGGCTGGGGTCGCTGGCGATTGCCTTTGGCATCGTCGTCATCGCCGCGTCGCCATTTCTCGCCACCGAAGAACCGCAGTTGGTGGCTTGGTTCTTTGCCGCCAGCGTCGTTCTGTTTCTGGTGTTGTTCATCGCCGGCGTGGCCATTGAAGCTGTGGCGCGACGCTTGCCGCGCGTGGCGAATCCGGCATTCCGGTTGGGAGTGGCGAACTTATGCCGTCCAGGCGCGCCGACCCGCTCGACGGTAGTGGCGCTGGGTCTCGGCCTGACGCTGTTTGCGGCGCTGGCGTTGATCGAAGCGAATTTGGAGCATCAGGTCTCAAAAACCCTGCCCGGCCGCGCCCCGGCTTTTTACTTTATCGACATTCAGCGCGATCAGAAGGAGCCGTTTGTCACCGCCGCCGCCGCGCTTGACGGCGTCGAGGATATCCATCCCGTCCCTTATGTGCGCGGCCAGATCACGATGTTGAACGGCAAGCCGGCGGATGTCATGACGGTGGCGCCGGAAGCGCGCTGGGCGCTGCGCGGCGATCGCGGCTTGACCTTCGCCGCAGACCTGCCGGCGGGGAATCACTTGGTTGCCGGGGAGTGGTGGCCGCGAGACTATGATGGTCCGCCGGCGATTTCATTCGATGCGGAATTGGCGCGCGGCATGGGGCTTGGCGTTGGCGATACCATGACCGTCTCCGTCCTCGGCCGTCCGATCACCGTCCGCATCATGAGCCTGCGGGAGATCGACTGGGGAACGCTCGGCATCAACTTTGCGATCGTATTCGATCCGACAACGCTGCAGGGCGCGCCCTATACTTATCTGGCGACGTTGAGCGCCAAACCGCACGTTGAAGCCGACGTGTTCCGCCGCTTGACCGATGCCTTCCCCAATGTCTCAGCGGTGCGCATGAAGGAGGTGTTGGAAGAGGTGCGGCGTCTGGTTATCGCCATGGGCGCGGCGGTGCGGCTGGCGGCCGCCATCACCATTCTGGCCGGGATTCTGGTGCTGGCCGGGGCGACGGCGGCCGGCCAGCGCGACCATATCTATGACGCCGTGATCTTGAAGCTGGTGGGCGGCACGCGGGCCACGGTATTCGCCAGCTTGCTGGTGGAGTACGTGACGCTGGGTCTGGCGGCGGGCGTCATCGCGGCGGCGCTCGGCACGCTGGCGGCGTTCGTGGTGGTGACCGAAGTGATGGCGATGTCGTGGTCTTTTTTCCCCACATCTTTAGGGTTAACGCTGGCGTTAAGCATGGCCTTGACGGTGCTGTTGGGTCTCCTTGGCACCGGCGCCGCCTTGGCGGCCCGGCCGGCGGCGGCGCTGCGCGACCTGGCGGCCTAAAGGGGCGCGGCGGTCCGGTTTTACTTGAAATCCTCGGCTTTGATGCCAATATCGGGGTACTCAACCCTGACTCTAACGAGAGGTTTTTTTATGGTTGAACGGTTTGACGTGCGTCGCAACACCCTGGACACGGCCCGCGCCGGCGCGGCGGTCGATGGGGGACTGCGGTCGTATATGCTGAAAGTCTACAACTACATGGCCTCGGCTTTGTTGCTCACCGGGATGGTGGCGCTCTTGACCGCGCAGAGCGAGACCATGATGCAGGCAATCTTCGGCACACCCCTGATGTGGGTGGTGATTTTCGCCCCCCTGGTGCTGGTCTTTGCCTTAAGCGCCGGCGTCAATCGCATGCGCGCCTCGACCTTGCAGGCGCTGTTTTGGGTCTATGCCGCCCTGGTCGGGCTGTCCATCGCCTCGATCTTCGCCATCTATACCGGTGAAAGCGTCGCCCGGGTGTTCTTCATCACCGCGGCGTCGTTCGGGGCCTTAAGCTTGTGGGGCTACACCACCAAGCGCGATCTGACGGGCTTCGGCTCGTTCCTGATCATGGGCCTTTTCGGCATCATCATCGCCAGCGTGGTCAACATCTTCCTCAAATCCACCGGGCTGCAATTTGCGGTGTCCGTACTCGGCGTGCTGATCTTCGCCGGTCTGACCGCCTATGATACCCAGAAGATCAAGGAAATGTACTGGCATGCCGACGGCGGCGAGGTTGCGACCAAGAAAGCGGTGATGGGGGCGTTGAGCCTTTATCTCGATTTCTTGAACATGTTCCTCATGCTGTTGCGGCTGTTCGGCGAGCGCCGCTGATCCGCCCGGCATCAATTCATACCAAGAGAGCCCCGGCCACGCGCCGGGGTTCTTTTTTTGACCGCCTTTCCCCGCTTAAAAAAATCCCCCGCTCCAGGGAAGGGAAGCGGGGGAAGGAGGGTGGGGGGAGGAAAATGAACGTCGTCGGTCAAGTGGGCTTTATCTTAAAGCGGCACGAACAATCGCACTTGCAGCGCCTGGCCGGGCTGGCGGATGGTGGTCACCTTGGGCGGCTGATAGAGGTGGCTGGTGGCGGTGGTCTTTTCCCGCCGCAGGGTATCGACCCGCCAGTCGTTCCACACCACCTGCGGCGGCAGCATCGGATCTGCTTCCGGCTTTTCGGTCTCGCTTGCCTTTGCGGCGACGGCGACCTCCGCTTTCGCCGCCTGTGCTTGTACCCAGCGCGGCAGGGCGTCGCTGTCCTGCGCCATCACCTGGGCCAGGGCGGGATCGCTGTCGCAATCAACGATGATGGCAAGCCCCGCTTCTTCGGCCGTCCGGGCAACCCCGCCCAAGCCCGCCTGATCGGGGTGGCAATCGCCCAGCACCGGACCCGCGCCGCCCATCGCCAACGCCCCCGCCAATGGCATCGCTTTCGCCAGGGCATCGCACATGGATGCATACGCTGTCTGCAGGAAAAAACTGCGCCCATTCGCCTTCCGCATCGTCTCATACCTCGCGCCAATCGGTGTCCTTGTGACCCCCACCGAGGCTCGACCCGGCCCTCTTTTTGGGGTCCGTGGCTTCGTACTGGCGACCAGTTTGGCGCGGCGGTTTTAACGATAAGTTAAGGAATGTATACGTTTTTTAACGAATTCACCGAAAGATAAAGACAAATGCCAAATGCCGGCCCAAACCGCCGCCCAGGAAGGGTTTGCCTTCGCCGCTTATATTGAGTAAAAGTCCCGCCGTGGACGCCCCAAGCGTCCGGCCGAGAGGTCTTGAGCACCCGTAGCTCAGTTGGATAGAGCGCTGCCCTCCGAAGGCAGAGGTCACACGTTCGAGTCGTGTCGGGTGCGCCAATTAAATCAAAGACTTAAATATAATCACTATTCCGTCGTTTTGGCCTAGGCTACAACCGGGCTACAGAATTTTTTCGTATTCCGTGATCTTTTTTCCTGATTGATCGGGCTTGGTCGGGACGACGAACGGCCGGGTTTCGGCCTACATGGGGTATGGGCAACGGAAGCCGCCCGCCGGGAGGGACGTGTCCTTCTCGGACGGATAGTCCAGGGAGAAAACCCGGCGGAGGTGCGCCAACTCGACGCCAAGGCAATAACCGTGAAAGAGCTGTGCACCCGATATCTTGAGGAGGCAGACAAGGGCCTGATCCTTGGTAAAGGCCGGCGGTCCATGAGGGACTCAACCTTGGCTAGCGATCGCAGCCGGATCCACCGACATATTATACCGCTCCTTGGAACACGGCGCGTGAAAGATATAACGTCGGCGGATGTCACCCATTTCCTTCGGAATGTTACGGCAGGGAAGACGAAGGCGGATATCAAGACGAAAAGACGTGGCCGAGCGATTGTCCGCGGGGGGCCGGGTACTGCTGCGCCCTACTGGGTGGGATTTTTACCTATGCCGTGGAGCATGGAATTATCGAGAAGAACCCGGTCCACGGCGTCCGCAAGGCTGCCGATAAGATGAAGGACCGGAGGCTGAGCGAAGAGGAATACAACCTGCTTGGCACTATTCTGCAGAAAGCTGCCGGTGTGAAGCGTTTCCAGGTTGCGACAAATATGATCCGACTTCTGGCGCTGACGGGCTGTCGACGTGGTGAGATCATCAACCTGAATTGGTCCGAGGTCGACGTGGAGAATAGCTGTTTGCGGCTGATCGACAGCAAGGAAGGGGCGTCTGTCCGACCTGTAGGCCTCGCTGTTATCGATCTTCTTGACAGTTTGCGCCCTGAAAAGCCCGAGGGGCTCGTGTTTCCGGGAACTGTCGAGGAAACAGTCTTTTCAGGATTTCCAAAAATCTGGAAAGATGTTTTTAAAAATACTGCCCTTGCGGATATCACACCGCATGTTTTACGTCACAGCTTTGCCAGCATGGCAAATGATCTCCGCTTCACTGAAATGACGATTGCGGCTCTGCTTGGTCATTCACGTGGTACAGTGACCAGCCGCTATATCCACACGATAGACACCGCACTCGTCATGGCGGCCGATACTATTTCTGGATACATCAATGGCCTCTTGAACAATGTAAAGTTTACGCGCGAAGCTTATTCTCTCGACCGTGTTTCCCGACAGGCGGCTCTTATAAAGAGCGTTCCGCAAATAGCTTATTCTGCATAGTAAGATCTGAACTCGTGACATCAAATTTGGCAAAGCGCACCATACGTCCTCCGAAAGCTTAATGCATATGTTTCGAAGAGAGGCCTACGGTGCCAATTCAAAGTGGCTTTGTCGTAGTTATGATGCCTTTTTATATAAGAAGCAGCCAAAATAATGAAAGATGGCCCTTATTATCGTTAAGGCCTCTTAAGGAAGGTAAGGGTGATTTCGTTGATCTCATCCGCGTGTTCCAGTACAAAACCGTGCGCCATGCCTGGCAGGATTCGACATTCATTATCGGGAATGCGATTGGCCATTTCCCCGATCTGACCTCCGTTTACATGGTCCAGTTCGCCAACGATCAGAAGTGTTCGTGCTTTTATATTGGCCAGCTCGTCCAGAAAGTCGTGTTCACAGGCCGCGATGACCTGTGCCTTTCGTGTGACGTCCAATGGTCCGTGTCTGGTGAAGATGACGTCCTTGAAGAATTGCAGCCGTTCGGGGTGGTAGCTTGCAATGTCAGGCGTGAAGGCCAGTTTTATGGACGAGGCAAGCTGTTCTTCCCGACTCGCCTTCCTGCTGTGCATCTCACTGATGGGCGAGCCATCGTCCACTTGCCCCAACGCCATCTTTTTTACGTCTTCCGGCATGCGGGCCAGACCATTGGCGGAAATAATCAGCCGCTCCACACGTTCGGAGTGCCGGACCGCGATCACTTGAGAAACGATACCCCCCATCGACATGCCGAAAATATGGGCCCGTTCAATACCCAGATCATCGAGTATTCCAATCGAATCCCGCGCCATATCTTCTGTCGAATATGGCCGCAGCGGTGCGGTTATACCGTCCCGGTTGCTGCCGCGCAGGTCCTGGGCAATCACCTGAAATCCGGCTTCGACAAAAGCTGGAATGGTGTAATGGAACCAATCCATCACGCTTGCCATGCCAGTGATCATCAGCACGGGAAACCCTTTGCCATGGACTTCGTAATAAACCGGCACTCCGTTGGCAGTGGATATCGGCATGGTATTATTGCTCCTTCTGGATATTCATGGTCGGCGAGCGCTTGCTCGGACAGCGAAGTCAGAAATCTGCGCGCAAGGTTATTCCGAGCGTTCTCGGGCGGATACGAAAGGCCGCATCCGTAATAGGCAGAACCATACCATGAATGGCGTTGGTAATGCCCTTACTGTCGAACAGGTTATTTGCGAATAGGGTAATATCATAACCTTCGTACGACATGGTCGTACGGGCGTTGACGACGTTGAACCCACCGATTTCAAGTGCCCCTGCGGGTGTGAAATCGGTGAGAGACGAGCCAATATATTGGTGTTCAAACCTTATGGAGCTTTCAGCCCCTCCGATGCCGTCAAAATTATACTGGATTGCCGCCGAGCTCTGGTATTTTGGTACGCCGGGCAGGCGGTCGCCCTTCAGGGCGCCGATGACTCCGGAGTTCTGCACGAGATTGGGGATATCCTCAGCCAGCTTGGCGTTGGTGTGCTGCCCGAGACTTCAAGGATCAGATTGTCTGTGATCTGGGCTGCCATGGCGATTTCCGCGCCATAGGAGCGCGCTTTGCCGCCATTCACGGTGAAATTCCCGACACCTTCGGGAAGCACCAGATTGACCTGAAAATCCCGCCAGTCGATGTAATAGAGCGCGGATTCGAGAGAAACCCGGCCATCAAAGAAAACGCCCTTCGCACCGATTTCATAATTCCATAGCGAGTCCGAGTCATATGTTTTGGGCGCCAGCGGATTGTTGACCGCATTCACAAGGCCAAAGCGGTATCCCTTGGCAACCGTCGCATAAACGTTTGCCGTGTCCGATACATTGTATTTGAGGGAGAAACGTGGTGTTACGGATGACGACCTGTTTTCTTCCGTAATCGACAGGACTGTGTCGGGCAATCCCAGCGAAAGGCCGGAAGTGATGCTTGTGAGCGAAAACCTGTTCTTGAACGCTCGCAACCCAACGGTGGCTTCAAGGTCACCCAAAGCATAGGTGACATCACCAAAGACCGCCAGCTCACGGGACGGATTCTCAGGGCCGTCAGACTGATAGATCAGGTCTGTTCCAAAGATTGGCACAAAGGCTTCCTGATTGATCCGGGCTGTGAAATCGCGCCTTTTCTTGTTGTAGAAGCCGCCCAGAACATATCGCAAGGGCCGATCGTTTTTCGAGACCAGTCGAAATTCGGCAACCGTTGTTCTGGTGTTGCTGTCGAAAAAGTAAGGCGTGCCGATGGTCAAACCGCCAAACACCACGGAAAACAATGTGGCGTCCTGTACATAAAGCGCATTCTGCTTGCTATGGGAAATATTGGCGAATATATCGGCCCAACCCAGATCATAGGTGGTCTGAAGCTGCATGGTCAGCAGGTCGCTCGGCACTCGGGGCTGGATATAGGAGAACCAATTCAACTCGTCCGCACCTTCCGGCGGGTTCAGAAAAGTGCCGGTATAGCCTCGTATCAGGTCGTTCTGATAGCTTACAGATGCGATGATATTCCAGTCTTCCGTCGGCTGAAGGCCCACATAGAGACGCCCGCCATATGTCTTTGTGACATTGGCGTCCTTCTGATCAAGCCCGATATCGTCGATATAGCCGCCATTGTGGCGCTTGTAGGCAACCGCGCGGATGGCCAATTTGTCTTCAATGACCGGTACATTGACCATACCGCTGAGCGCCAGGCTTTCACTGCCATGCGCTGTGGTGGAGCCTGTCATTTCCACCCTGGCCTCATATTCGCTCAAATTCGGCTTGGCGGTGATGATGCGCACTGCTCCGGCCAGCGAACTTGCGCCCAACAATGTGCCTTGCGGCCCGCGCAGGATTTCCACCCGTTCGACATCGAAGAGGCGAAGGTCCGGAGAGTTGAAGGCAATGTAATTGTCGGTCACGGGAACATCATCAATAAAAATACCGACCGTGGGCTGCGTGGTTAGCGCCGCCGTCGAGGTTGAGATCCCGCGCAGCGTGAAACGTGTGGTTGGCCCGACCGGAGCAGGCACAAGGCTCGGCACAGCGCGTGAATAATCCTCGAATCTGTCGGCACCGATACGCTGGATGCTGTCCGATGTGAATGCGGTAATGCTCAACGGCACATCGCGCAGGCGTTGCTCACGCTTTTGCGCCGTTACCAGAATTTCTTCCAGCTGAAAGCGGCTGCTATCCGAATCCTGCGCTGCCGCGGGGATCGCCATGGCCGCCATCAACGCCGTAAGCGACGCGCCTTTAAAATAGCCGGTGCACATTCTTTGTCTCCCATCGTGAAAGAAAACGAAGCCTCTGTTTCGACGTATCTTTATGGTGTTTTAATACACCTATTGGTGACATATGGTGGTATACTGGTTAGGGGATATTTTCAAGGAAAAGTTATTGAGGTCGAAAGAAGCGATACAGGCACCTGTTTTCATTTGGGAAAAGACGAACTTCCCGTTGTTTTCAGGCAAATCCTCACTTGGGCTTGGTGCGCGTTCTGGGCAAGAAAGTGTTTGACATCGTCACCCATTAATACATTATGTCACCAATTGGTATATAAATAGCACCAATAAAGAGAGCTGCATGGAAACACATCTATTTCAAACAACAAGGGGAGAAATCAGGGGGCTATCGTGGGGGTGTCCGGGGGCGCCTTTCGTGTTGGCTGTTCATGGCGGCTTCGGCGTTGCTGAGAATTTCATCGAGATCGGAGAACATCTCGGTGAAAACTATCGTGTTCTGGCGCTGGATCTGCCCGGACGGGGGAAGTCATTCTGGTCTGCCAACCCGGAACGCGATTATCGGCTGCCCGTCTTTGCCGATCTGATTCGTGAGATCATCGACGAACTGGGGGTTGAGAAGCTGTGCTGGATCGGCACCTCGATGGGGGGCGTGCTTGGCATTCATGCAGCATCCGGCCCTCTTGCGGGCCGGGTTACGCATCTCGTGATGAATGACATCGGCCCGACCCTGCCGGACGAACTGGCGGAGCCGATTGGCAGAAGCATGGGGTCGCAGCCTCACTTTCTGTCGCTGGGTGAAGTGGCCGCATATCTGAAGACCGGCTTGGGCGAACTTGCCGGCCCTGAACGCGACGCGGCCTTCTGGTGTGCAAAGGCCGCCTGTTTCGCGCGGCGTCTGCCGGATGGCGGTTACACCCTTCATCAGGACCCGAAGATCGAGAGCCATATTGTTCATGGCCGCTGCGATTTCGAGGTCTGGGAACAGTTTGTGGCTCTGCCAGCACGGATCATGCTGATTCACGGCTGGAAGTCATCAATCGTCACGCCGGAAATCGTTGAACGCATGCGCGTGGCAAGGGTGGACCTCGTCGTGGCTGATTATCGGGAATGGGGCCACGCACCCTTTCTCGACCGGGCAGAAGACGCACTTCTCATTGACCGGTTTTTCAATCCTGGCGCCGGTGTGCATTAAGTGAGTTTTGGAAACGTGAACGAAGCTTTCATCATTGATGCCGTGCGCACTCCCAGAGGAGAGGGTAAGGCCCGTGGAGCGCTCAATTCGGTGACGCCGCTGGAGTTGGCGACGGTTGTGCTCAGGGCAATTGCGTGCCGGAACCATCTTGATACATCTCTGGTTGATGATGTGGTGCTGGGGTGCGTGACTCCCGTCAATGAACAGGGGTCGGACATTGCACGTATCGCGACGTTGGCTGCCGGTTATGACCAGCGAGTAACCGGCTTGCAGGTCAATCGCTTTTGCGCCTCGGGTCTTGAATCGGTGAATATCGCTGCGGCCAAAGTGATGTCCGGTCAGTCCGATATAGTGATCGCAGGGGGTGTTGAATCCATGTCCCGTGTGCCGATGTCGTCGGATGGCGGTGCGATGACCGGGGATCCCTATGTGGTCTATCGCAATTATTTCACGCCGCAGGGTATAGCGGCGGACCTGATCTGCACGCTTTGGAGTTATGGCCGGGAAGATGTGGACTCCTTTGCCGTGGAGTCGCATCGCCGGGCTGCTGCTGCATGGCTTGATGGCCGTTTTTCAGGGTCGGTCGTTCCCGTGGTGAGCGATGCCGGGCTGCTCATACTGGATCACGACGAGCATGTGCGGGCGGACACGAGCCTTGACGGTCTGGCACGTCTCAAGCCCGCCTTTGCTGCTCTCGGCGACAGCGGTTTTGACACTATCGCCCTGCAACGATATCCCGCCATCGAGCGGATCGAACACCACCATCATGCGGGTAATTCCAGTGGCATCGTTGATGGCGCGGCTGCCGTTCTGATCGCCAACGCCGAGGGTGTACGGAAACTCGGGCTAAAGCCGCGGGCCCGCATCCGTTCATTTGCCACGGTGGGATCCGAACCGACGATCATGCTGACAGCTCCGGCGCCATCCGTCGAAAAGGCTGCCAAAATTGCTGGTATGAATATTGGTGATATCGACCTTCATGAAGTGAACGAGGCTTTCGCCTCTGTCGTGCTGCGCTATATGGACCTGCTGGATGTGCCGCACGACATCGTCAACGTGAACGGAGGTGCCATCGCTTTGGGCCATCCCCTGGGAGCCAGCGGCTCCATTCTGCTTGGCACGGTTCTGGATGAGTTGGAGCGGCGCGATCTGTCGGTCGGGGCCTGTACGCTGTGCGCCGCCGCAGGCATGGGCATTGCCACGATTATCGAAAGGGTGTGACGGAGATCATGATCGACGCGACAACAGATAAAGATGGCATTTGTACGCTGGTGCTTGACCAGCCGGCGCGTTCACACAATTTGCTGGATCGTGCCAGTACTGCCACGCTTAGGCGTTTCATCGAAAAAGCCCTCACCGACCCCAAGGTCATTGGCATCGTGATAACCTCCGCCAAGAAAAGCTTTCTGGTGGGAGCGGATCTTGACGAGTTGTGGAGCCTGGCATCCGCGGCGGAAGCCGCCGATTATTCTGCCGCCGTGCAGGATATGCACCGCCTCATGGAAACCGGGGGCAAGGCGGTTGTTGCAGCCCTGAATGGTTCGGCGCTCGGGGGTGGATTCGAACTTGCGTTGGCCTGCCATCATCGCATTGCCGCCGACCTGCCGGACTTGCGAGTTGGCCTGCCTGAAGCCACGCTGGGGTTATTGCCGGGAGGCGGCGGTACACAGCGTCTGCCCCGCCTGATCGGTATAGAGAAGGCAGCCCCGCTCCTTTTGAAAGGGATTCAGCTAAGTCCCTCCCACGCGCTTGAGAAAGGACTGATTGACGAGCTGTGTGCGGCGGGCGATCTGGTCGATCGGGCGAAAGCATGGATATTGTCGAATCCGCAGCCGGTGCAACCCTGGGACAGGGCGGAATACAAAGCAAGCATCGATCCCCGTATACCGGAAGGGGCTGCTTCTTTCCTGAAGCTCGGCGGCGACCTGCGCGCCTCCACATGGCGGAACGATCATGCCCGGCATGCCATTCTGGCCTGTATCTATGAAAGCGCGGTTTCAACGATAGATACCGGATTGAAAGTCGAGCAGCGTCGCTTTGCGGAACTGATGGTTGCGCCGGCGACCCGCAACATCATCCGCACAACCTTTTTTCACACCCGGCAAGCCCGGCATCGCGCCACGTCGATCGACAGCGGCAAAAAGGTCGCCGTTCTGGGGGCGGGTATGATGGGGGCAGGCATTGCCACAGTCTGCGCCAATGCCGGCTATAAAGTCATGCTTGTGGACCGGGATCAGACGTTGGCCGACGGCGGCAAAGCCTATGCGGAAAAGGTTCTGGGCAGGGAGGTTGGTGCGGGCGTGCTCTCCGAATCCGGCATGCGCGAGCGGCTGGATAACATCGTGACAACCGCTGATCTGGGCGCGGTTCGAGGCTGTGAAATTGCCATAGAGGCCGTGTTCGAAGATCGGGAAGTCAAGGCGGATATCTACAGGGCCGTGGAAGAGGCACAGGGTGACATTCTGCTGGCAACCAATACCTCCACCCTGCCCATTGCCGGACTGGCGAAAACTTTGCGGTGGCCGGACCGGTTTATCGGGCTTCATTTCTTTTCTCCCGTGGACCGCATGCCACTTGTGGAGGTGATCCCCGGCATGGAAACATCCCCTGATACATTGGCGCGGGCGCTGGCCTTCATACGCCGAATCAGGAAGGTGCCGATCGTCGTACAGGACGAGCGTGGCTTTTTTACAAGCCGGGTCTTCTCGACCTATGTCCGGGAAGGACTTGCGCTTCTAACCGAAGGGGTTCCGCCTGCGCTGATCGAGCATGGAGGCAGGCTGGCCGGCATGCCTGTGGGCCCTCTGACCGTCGTGGATGAGGTCAGCGCCGCAACCATGCTGTCGATCCAGCGTCAGAACGAGCGCGATCTGGGTGAGCATTACAAACCCGCGCCAGGAGACGACGTATTGGCTATGCTTGTCGACCAGCTTGACCGGCGCGGCAAGAAATATGGTCGTGGCCTTTATGATTATCCACAGGGTGAGCGCAAAAGACTATGGCCGGGTCTTGCAATACACTTCCCAGTGTCGAAACCGGACATGGATGTAGAAACAGTGATTGACCGTCTGCTGGGCATACAGGCCGTCGAGGCTGTTCGATGCCTTGAGGAAGGGGTTATCGCCTCCGCGGCGGATGGTGATTTGGGCTCGGTCCTGGGCTGGAATTATCCTGCATCGGTCGGCGGCGCGCTGGCGTATATCGATGGGATTGGTGCACGGCGCTTCGTTGAATGCTGCAATGTCTTTGCCGAGAGGGTCGGGGCACGCTTTTCTCCTCCCGCCGTTCTGAAGGATATGGCTATATCGAACTCACGTTTTCATGAGATTTGATCGTCATGACCAGGTTGCCGCAACAGATCTTTACGGTCCCACTGTTCATCGAAAGCCACGCAAGCTGGGCAGCAGATAAGACGGCTGTCATAGCCGGTTCCGAACGGCGCACCTATGGCGAACTCAATTGTGCGATCAATCGGGTGGGAAATGTCCTGATTGCAATGGGGCTGAAACGCGGGGACCGTGTGGGCCTTTTCACGACCAATCGCATTGAACATCTTGAGTTCGCCTTTGGCGCTCTGAAGGCGGGTTTCGTCGTAGCCCCCATTTCCATGCTGCTGACGCCGGAAACCGTTTTCCGTCTTTTGCGTGATGCTGAAGTCAAGGCGCTGCTGGTTGAAGCCGGATCACCGCTTCTGGACACGGACCTGCCATCCCGCCTGCCGTCCTTGCTGTCCCATGGCCTGATCGTGCTTGATGACGACAAGAGAACCTATGCGGCGCTGCTTGACAGAGGCCAGGAAACTGCGCCACCTGTTCAGATAGACCCCGAGGATGATTGCACCATCATATACAGTTCGGGTACGACAGGGGTGCCGAAAGGCATTCTCCATTCCCATATGGGGCGCAGTCTGTTCGGTGTCGCCTTTGCCGCCGAATATGCCATGAATGAGAAAACGGTCTCGGTTCTCACCACGCCCGCCTGCTCCAATGCAAGCTGGATGTTGATGGTGCCGACCTTCTATGCGCGGGGCACACTGATTTTCATGCAGGGTTTCGAGGCCCGATCATATCTGGCCGCTGTGGAAACATTTGGTGGCACCCACAGTTTCCTTGTCCCGACACAGATAGAAGCGGTGCTTGATTATCCCGACTTGGGGAGGTTTGATTGCAGGACGCTCAAGACCGTTATTTCGGCTGGATCGAAACTGCGTGATGAAACAAAGCGCCGCCTGTCCACTTTCACCGGCGCAGGCTTTTTCGAGATTTACGGCACAACGGAAGGTGCGGGCACGTTGCTCAAGCCGTGCCATCTGCCTGAAAAACTATCCAGTGTGGGCCCGCCCGGTGCTTGCGGCGAAATCCGGATCATCGGCCCCGATGACCGAGAGTTACCGCCCAATACGCGGGGGGAAATCGTCGGCCGCAACCTGTTCTGTTCGCGCGGATATCTCAACCGGCCAGACCAGAATGACGAACTTGCTTGGTATGACCTCGGCGGGCGCCTTTTTTTCCGCACTGGGGACATTGGTTATCTGGACGAAGACGGCTTTTTGTATGTCGTGGATCGCAAGAAAGATATGATCGTCTCCGGTGGCATGAATGTCTACGCCTCAGACGTGGAGGAAGTTCTGGCCCAGCATCCCGATGTGCTGGGTGCTGCGGTCGTGGCGGCGCCGCATGACAAATGGGGTGAAACCCCGCATGCCTTTGTGGAACTGAGAGAAGGAGCGAAGATCCAGGCCGCCGTGCTGCGGGACTGGGCGAACGAACGCCTGAACCGTCATGAACGTCTGGACGCTGTCACATTGATTGACAGCCTGCCCCGGAACACGCTTCAAAAAGTCATAAAGGCTGAATTGAAGGCCCGGTTGTGGCCTAGGGACTGAGATAAAAAGCGAACGAAACATGGTTGAAACCCCCTCCATTGACCTGCCTGACGGGTTCAGGATGATCTACCGTATTGCAGGACCAGAAACGGATGTGCCGCTTCTCCTGCTTCACGGCCTGGGGGCAAACCATGTCCAGTTCGAACAGGATGTCGCACATTTCTCGCAAAGCCGCCGCGTGATCCAGCCGGATATGCGCGGACATGGCGACACCGGCTTTCCGCCGGACCCGAAAATCGAGGATTTCACCTGTGCCAAATTTGCTGGCGATCTGGCGTATCTTCTAGACCACCTTAAGATCGATAAGATTGATGTCGTCGGCAATTCGCTGGGCGGGAACATCGCGCTCGAGCTGATGACTCTTAGACCCGGCCTCGTCCGTTCTCTTATGACCTTCGGCACGACATATCAGTTAAAGGTCCCCAGGTTTCTTCTGGTCATCCGGGACATCATTTATTTCTTCCTTGGCAGGAAACTGGCACGCTGGGCGGCTGAGCAGACCTCGAAAACACCGCACGGCCGGGAGGTCCTGACCCGCACCTTCGAAAAAATGGATAGAAGAGTCTCGAAACTGGTCAGCCCAAACATCTGCCGGTTCGACTATCGGGCGGTTGCCGAACAATTTTCAGGTCCGATCCTACTGCTGCAATGTGAGGATGATAGTGCTATAAACCGCACTCTAAAATCGACACTGAAGACACTTTCCGGTCTTCCCAATGCACAAGTGATGCCGTTCAAGACCGGCGGGCATTGCGCCAATGTCGACGACCCGGAACGGTTCCACCGGATCATCGATGAATTTCTTTGCACTGTTGATTCAAAGGATAGGCCGGCACGATTTTCATAGGCCGAATGATACCTTGAGCAAGCCTATATTAGGACTGCATAGAGCTCGTTGTGTGGAGTCTGCTTCGGTTTCAGCAAAAAGTGCTTAACCGTTACCCAATGCGTGGCTTCATGCCATTGAACAGGGTGCGGAGGATCTCGTCCACGACCTGTTCAGCCGTCAATTCTCCATTCGCCTTGTAATATTTGAAGAACCAGTCGATTGCCCCATGCAGAGTATAGTGAGTGATCTTTACATTCAGGTCCGCAGCGACCGATCCTTCCGCAATACCGTCCTGCAATATCTTACGTAAACGGTTGTCATTGGAACTACGCCGCTTGTTGATTATTTTCCGGTCTTTTTCCGAAAGCCCAGTTAGTTCGTTGGCAACCCTGTCGATGGGAGCTGACAGTTGAAGCACACTCTGAATATAATGATGCGTATAAGCAGCGATCTTTTCGAGCGCAGAACCCTTAAGTTGTTCGGCATGAACGACGGATGCTTCCTGCGTGTCCAGCCAAAGGTGAAACAGCTCAAGCAGGATTTCGTTCTTGCTTTTAATGTAATAATAAAGCGTCTTTTTTGTCACACCCAAGCGGCGGGCCACCTCGTCGAGCGTCGTTTCCACATAACCAAATTCATGAAAAGCGCGTGCAGCTGCGACAATTACCGCCTTGCGCTTGGCTTCGAACTGGCGGTCGCGGTTGAATGCTTCGACACTCTGAGTGGTCATTCTCTATATGGTTCTTTCTGCTGTGACACGTTTGGGCCGATCCTTAAAGCACGCGGGAGAGGGCCTGGCAACATGATAGCCTGCTCGGATGATGCTATCGAGAGAAAACTATCACCCATTGGGGCAATATATCTAATCCATTGATAAACATTAAGTTTACTCGATTTTCCGGCACCTGGCAGTATCTGGTCCAGCAATTTTCGCCTTGACATTACCCCGATAGAGTATAATTGTCACCATATGGAGACAAAAATAATTTAAATGGTGTCTCCAGTCTTTCATTGGAATATGAATAGGGGAGGCTTCTCGATGAAGAGCATGGTATTGAACGGTGCGTCCGCAATGGCGCTTGCTCTGGCCGGCCTGGCGGCTACACCCGCCAACGCAAATGATGGTCAGGCTTTTGCGCTGGAGGAAATCGTCGTTACAGCTACACGGCGGGCTCTGAACCTTCAGGAGGTGCCACAGTCGATCACGGCCTTTTCCGCGCGGCAAATCGAGGTTCAGGGAATCACGGAAATTGCCGATTTTGCCATTGTCACGCCAGGGATCACCGTCGTTCAGGGATTCTTCGGCGGTGATACGCCTGCGATTGTCTTCCGAGGCCTTGGAGCGTTGGCGGGTGCGGCCCCGTCCGTCGGGTTGCTGGTCGATGGCGTGAACTTGCCCGCGGGAGAACCGTTGCGCAACCGCATGTTCGACCTGGAGCGTATCGAGGTTGTCAAAGGCCCGCAGGCCGCGCTTTATGGCCGCGATACGATCGGTGGCGTCATCAATGTGATTACACGTCAGCCCACGAACGAACTTGAAGGCCGCTTCAACGCAAGCTACGGTTCAGCGGATACTTACACGGTTGATGGCGCCATCAGCGGACCGCTGGTGGAAGACCGGCTGTTGGCGCGCATTTCGGCTTCCCATCTCAAGTCCGATGGCTTTTTCCGCAATTTCGGTGGCTTCAGACAGGATTACCGTGAAGAATCTTCCTTCCGGGGACAACTGAAATGGTTGGCGTCCGAAGACGTGTCCATCACGCTTTATTCGGGTTATCTGGATGTGCACAACGGCTATAACGCCGCCTTTTTCAATTTCGATTCCGACGACCGCTACATTCAGGACAATGACAATCTGCTTGATTCCGAGGAGCCGGGTTTCAACAAACGCACCAATTGGGATACGGCCCTGAAGGTCGAGGCTGATCTTGGCTTTGCCGAAATGACCTCGATCACCCAGTATCAGAAAATTCGCGGCAAACTTGCGCTTGATGGTGATTTTGGCCTCATCCGTCTGGGCGGGATGGAATTGCCGCCCTTCACAGGGCTCAAAGTCAATTCCGATCTCAAGACACGCGACTTCTCGCAAGACATGCGCCTGGTATCGCCGACGGAACACAGCTTCCGCTGGATCGCAGGTGCGTTCTTTGCAAGCCAGCGCCGGGATCTGGAACTGGGCACCGACCTCTTTATCGGGGATTTTCTGGTTCCTACGCCGCCGGTTGTTTCCGAATTCAAGGATACCAACTGGTCCATATACGGCCAGCTTGAATATGATTTGACGGATGCCCTGACCGTCAGCGGTGCATTGCGTTACAGTGAAGACAAGCACCATCACAGCGACGTGCCCAATGCGCTGAAGGAAGACGTGATCACCCCACAAGTGATCGTCAAGTATCAGGTCACGTCGGATCTGATGATGTTCGGAAGCTACGCCCAAGGATACCGCAGCGGCGGTTTTGACGTGAATACGGGCCATCCCTATCTTTCCGAAAAGACAAAGAACTGGGAAGTCGGCGTCAAGTCCGCATGGTTCGACAACCGCCTGACGGCGAATGTTTCGGCCTATCACATCAGCTATACGGACCAGCAGATTACGACGATCGTCACCTTGCCATCCGGTGCTCTTGGGGGCGGTACCGCCAATGTGGGCGATACGCGGCTCAAAGGTGTCGAGGTCGAAGTCAATGCGGTTCCGGCGCGCAACCTGACCCTCAGCGCCACGGCTACCTTTGCCGACTCCAATGTCAGGACCGGCGAAGACGCCTTTGTCGGCTATCCGTTGCCCTACAATATCCCATTTAAATCATCCCTTGCCGGCCAGTATGTCTTCGATCTGGGTGATGAGCTTCAACTGATGACCCGTGGCGAATGGGTTTATTTCGACGGCCAGCACTGGGGCACAAGCATTTCACCGGGAACCGGCCTGCGCCGGGTTCTGGAACAGAGCGCCTACAGCCGCGTCAACCTGCGGGCCATGCTTACGTTCCAGGGCTTCACGCTGGCAGGCGACGTGCAGAATTTATTCAACACGAAATACAACGACCAGCTTTACCCCGATCTCGCCGCAGGAGGATGGCACGCGACTTATCCTGGCCTGCCACGGCGCTACACGGTTGAACTGGGTGTGAGATTCTGATGGAGTTCAAGCATATAAAGACCTCCCGACGGGGCCGGGTGCTGACATTCACACTGGACCGGCCCGAGGTGCTGAATGCCTTTAACGCCGCCATGCATACGGATTTGGCTCATGCCTTCGTGGATGCTGCCAGCGATCCTCATTCGGATGTGATCGTTCTGACCGGCAATGGCCGGGCCTTCAGCGCCGGAGGCGATCTGGACTGGCAGCAGGACGCCATAGACGATCCTGAATCCTTCGAAGTCACGGTGCGCGAGGCCAAACAGATCGTCTTTTCTATGCTGGATTGTGAAAAGCCGATCATTGCTCGGATCAACGGCCCGGCCGTGGGTTTCGGCGCGACCATTGCTCTGCTCTCTGATCTGTCGATCATTGCTCGCAGCACCTATATTTCTGACCCCCATGTCAATGTCGGTATGGTCGCAGGCGATGGCGCCGCGGTGATCTGGCCGCAACTGATCGGTTATGCCCGGGCCAAGGAATATCTATTTCTCGGTGACCGGATCGGGGCGGAGGAGGCGGAGAGGATCGGTTTGGTCAATCATGTGGTGGATGATGCCGATCTCGATCGAGCGGTGGATGATCTGGCCGACAGGCTCTTGGCAGGTGCTCAAAAAGCGATCCGCTGGACCAAGCTTTCCATAAACATTCCCCTTCGCGAACTGGCGAGCAGCATGATGGATGCCAGCCTTGCTTATGAAAGCCTGACCAATGCGTCAGAAGATCATGCACGTGCGGTTAAGGCCTTCCGTGAGAAACGCAAAGTCAGGTTCGGTCGAGAAGCATGATGGCGACTCTTTCCTGTCCGGTCATCGACCTTAGCGGCAAGGTGGCGCTGGTCACCGGCGCGAGCCGCGGCATTGGCCTCGAAATCGCCCGGACCCTTGCTGGATGCGGCGCCGGCGTGGCGATCAACGATATTGCCACGGGGCCTGCGGATATGGCGGCGATGAACATTGCCGGGACCATGGCGCTGCCCGGAGATGTGACGTCCGAGGCGGACGCCAGCCGGATGGTCGAAACGGTGCGCGAAAAGTTCGGGTCGCTTGACATTCTAGTAAATAACGCGGGGTGCGGCGAGCCTGTCCGCGCGACACTTAATCAGGATCTGCCAACCTGGCGCGGCATCATGGATGTCAATCTTCAGGGGCCGTTCGTGATGTCGAAAGCGGCTGTCGGCGTGATGGGTAAAAAAGGCGGCGGAACCATCTTGAATATTGCCTCGGTCGCAGGTCTTTGTGCCTTTCCGGCCTCAAACGCTTATGGCGTTTCCAAGGCGGCGCTCATTATGTTGACAAAAACACTGGCTTGTGAACTCGCCCGCTTCGGCATTCGGGTCAATGCCATCGCGCCCGGCGTGATCGAGGCACCGATGACAAACGGCCTCGAAAGTGAACTCGGACAAAGCCGGGACTTGTTCGAACGGCGCATTCCCATGGCCCGTCTTGGGGCACCGGCTGAAATTGCCAGCGTGGTTGCCTTTCTGGTGTCCGATCTCGCGTCCTATGTCACAGGTGCCGTTCTGCCCGTGGATGGTGGCTGGTCGGCGTTCGGGGGACTTGGTGACGCATCCAGGTCCGTACGACGCAAAGCGAATGACGATGATCGACAGGTGCAGGCAACATGATCCTTTCCGCACGCGATGAATGGAAACGGGGCTGGGGTATCGTTGCCGCCGCCGCAACGGGAATGGGGACCGGGGTGGGACTCTATACGCTTACCTCAGGCCTTTTTATCCAGCCGTTGGAACAAGCTTTTGGTTGGAGCCGCGCCGAGATAGCGGCGCTCGCCATGTTTGCGATTGTATCGTCATTCATAATGCCACTTATGGGTCTGCTGATCGACCGCATCGGTGCGCGGCGGGTTGCGGCAGCAGGCATGCTGTTTCTGAGCATTGCCTATGCCAGCATGACGACGCTGAATGGACAACTGATCCAGCTTTACATTCTGGGTACGCTGCTGGCTGTTATTGGTGTGGCGACCACCCCAATGATTTTTACCCGCCCCATCGGCCTATGGTTTGACAAGGCGCGCGGCACGGCGATTGGTCTGACGCTGAGCGGTGTTTCGGTAACGGCCGCCCTTTGCTTCCCACTTTTGCAGTATATGATTGCCAACTATGGCTGGCAGGCGGGTTATCTGACCCTTGCCGCCATATCTCTCTTCATCGGTCTTCCTGTTGTCGGCTGCTTCATGCGGGATCAGCCGAGTGAGACAGCCTTGCACCCGACGCACAAGCAGCATCCCCTACCCATAAGCCCTGTCGCGGTGATAAGCTGGGCCAAAGTGGTCCGGGACGAACGCTTTTGGCTGCTGCTGGCAGCCATGATATTCGCCAATATTCCGGTGGGTGGCATTCTAAGCCAGCTTCTGCCCATTCTTGGTGATCGCGGAGTCGATCCAAAAATTGCCGCATTGCTGGGTTCGGTCTTCGCCATCTCCATTGCTGTCGGGAGGATTGGCGCCGGGTTCCTGCTTGATCGCTTGTGGGCACCTGGCGTGGCGGCTGCCTGCCTGCTGATGCCCATTGCGGGCCTATTCGCCATGATGGCCCCTGAGCCGCATTTTATCATTGTCGCCATTTCCGTCATGCTGTTCGGTTTCGCGCAGGGAGCGGAAATTGATTTTATCGCCTATTTCGTACCCCGCTATTTCGGCATGACAATGTTCGGCGCCATCATTGGCGTGATCATGCTGGTGACCGCTCTCTCGCTTGCGGCCGGTGGCTTAATTTTCGCTGGCATCTATGATGTCACGGGCAGCTATATGCTCGCCTTTTGGGTTGGAATTGGGGCCTTTCCCATAGGGGCGCTCTGCATTCTGGCCACAGGCAAGCGGCGGAACGACATGACCCTGAACGCCGCGACAGAGGGCACGCACGGATGACTGACGCGATGACTGATCCGTTCATGTGGCTGGAGGATGATGGGCCGGAGAGCTTGGCCTGGCAGGTGGCAGAAAATGAGAGAGCTGGTGCTGATCTTCTGGCGCATCCGGCTTATCTGGCGGCTTGCGCGGCGCTGAAAGAAGCGGCTGTAGGTTTCAAGGCGGCGCCTGTCCATGCCGGGGGCCTTTGGTTCCGGCTCGTCATCGGTCCGCGCGGCATGGCCGTGGCGACCGGCCATGCACCGGACGATACCGGCGCCATTTTATGCGAAGCGGCGAATACATCCGAAGGCGCTGTGATTCTTCAGATGCTGCCATCGCCTCAAGGCAGGTTTGTGGCGCTGGTTGTAGCGCCCAAGCCGTCCGGTGCCACAGTTTTGCGGATCGTGGATGTGGCCCGCGGCAGCATTACAAATGATCGTCTGGCGCTTCATGCTGGTCCGCTCGGTCCGTCGCTTATTGCCTGGAAGGCTGACGAAAGCGGACTTTACTGTATTGTCGGGGAGGACGCCGGGAAACGCTGGGGCAAGCGGCGGCTGGTATGTCTCGACCTTGGCAACCCACAGGCGATGGAAGAACCTGTTGTACTGGAGGCTCTTGATGTGGAGCCTCAGACATCTTCCGACGGCAAATACACGTTGGTTCTCACACGGACCGCATCAGGGCCGTATCCCTTGTGGATCAAGAATGAAGCGTCCGGCCGGTGGCGGTCCTTTTTCAGGACGTTTGCGGGCCGGTGCCGGGGTGTATTCAACGGGAACCATTATATTGCCGTCACGACGGAAGGCGCGTCCCGGGGACGTTTGGTCGCGATCCCGCTCGACGGCCCCGAGGACCGCGAGCAGTGGGTTGAGCTGATGCCGGAAGGCGAGCATGTCATGTGGTCGATCTCCAGAGCGGGAGACCAACTTCTGTTATCGGAACTGGGTGACGCCTGTATGAATATGCGTATTCTGGGGCTCGACGGCAGGGAACAAACCGCCCTTCCCTCGCCTGGACCGGGAGCGGTAGGGATCATCGGTCCGGCGCGAGTGGCCGGCAGCGATGTTGCCGCTTTTTCAGCAGATCATGTTGTCTTTACCCATCAGACACATGTCTCCTCACCCGCGCTGTACAGCTACGATGTCAAAGCAGATATTCTTACCCAGATTGAGCCGCCTCTGGCTATCGAGAATGAATTTGTAACCCGCAGGGTTTTTGTGACGGCTGCAGACGGCACAAAAATTCCGATCCAGATTACGCATCGTCGTGACCTTGAGACATCCGTAGAAAATCCCACGATCCTGACGGCGTATGGCGGCTTGGGCATTGCCGATCTGCCGATGTATATGCCAAATTTCATTCCTTTTATAAAGGCAGGTGGTGTGTTGGCATGGGCCACCATACGCGGCGGTGGAGAGCTTGGCGAAGCTTGGCACCGCGGTGGTTCAGGTAAAAACAAGACGATATCCTACGATGACTTTTGTTCCGCAGCACAATTCTTGATCCAGTCCAAAATAACGACACAAGACAAGCTTGGAATTTTCGGTGTAAGCAATGGGGGGCTGTTGGTTGCCGCGGCGGCAATCCGCAGGCCGGAGCTATTCAAGGCCGTTGTGGCGCATATACCGTTCTCTGATCTTTTGCACTATGGGCGTGATCCCATATCCGTGCGCTGGCTGTTTGGTGAATGGGGCGATCCATGCGATTCATCCATGCACGATCACCTGAAAGCCACTTCTCCCTATTATGCAATAAAGAGCGGGACTGCCTATCCCGCACTGTTGACGATAGCAGGCAGCAGCGATGACATGAGTCCTGCGTGGCATGCGCGCAAACTTGCGGCACGGATGAAAGATGCAGGCGGCCCAGCTGAGGTATTTTTTAGGGTCTGGGAGGGTTTCGGCCATATCGAGGCGGCTGCCGCTCCACCGGAAAGAGCGGCGGAATGGATGTCGTTTCTTACTCGAAAACTCGGTATTGACTTATCGTCTGACGGCTGACGGCCTTGGAACAAATGAGATGCTACTAAACATGCTGAGGCCATGGAATGGCAGACGTTAATCTGCACAACAATCGCCACTTTGCATGGGAATTCTTGCGCCGCAATCCACTTTATCATGAACATGCTTATTGTTATTTAAGTGCTTCTTGTAGCAAGACACACCCTCACAACTGGGGTCTGTTAAGATTTGAAGACCCAGATATTCCAGCGCCAAAGGCTGACGTTTTCTGGTCTGAACGGGCCTGTTCATCGATTCTTTTGGCCTCTTCGGCCGAGCCTCGATCTGTTGATCCCATCTATAGTGTTGCCCCCGACGAAAATACCTTCGAGCTTTCTGTGTACTCGGACAGAAACAACCGGTTACATCATCTTTTCAAGACTGTGGAAGGGCATTTCCAGATTATCCTTCTGAACACAAAGTCGTACATGAAGGGAAATGTTTTATTGTTCCATCTGCCATGGTTCGGCACTTTCCAGACTCATGTGGAAACGATCCGTAGTTTCATTGCCGCAGTCGATAAAAGGCGGTCTGGTTGTTCTCAGTCGGTTGCTCAGAAGCCCACTATTGCTATCCGGAATCGTCAGCTTCAACTCATAACTCTGGATGGCTATCTGGCCGGAAAATCCCTTCGCGAGATCGCTGAATCTATATATTCTCCGGATATCGTAGCAACGGAATGGAGTGACCCCCGGCAGCATATGAAGGATCGGCTGCGCAAGATCATCAAGCGGGCCGTTCTACGCATGAATGGCGGTTATCTCGATTTTCTACGCCCTCCCCGCGATCGCGTTGATGCAGAACGATATACTACTAATGGCAGAAACTTCTGCTGATCTTTTGCTCCTCTTTTATCTTCTCTCCACTCATGGAAATCTCCACATCACTCCCCTTTTGACCCATCTTTTCATCATTTCGAAGGAGATGTGTAGATGTCAAATGTCGATGTTGAGAAGCTCCACAATCACTTCCTGACCACCATTGAGGCCGCCAACTATTTGCGGCTCAGTCCCCGCACTTTGGAAAAAATGCGTGTCACCGGGGAAGGCCCTCAGTTCCGTAAACTGGGCCGTCGGGTGCTCTATACGAAGGGCGATCTTGATGCCTGGGCGGAGGCCCAGACCCGCAAATCCACATCCGACCCCGGGATGCCGCCCTTGAGTTGCTAGGAGACCGTTATGCCGGATCTCCTGACGCGCGTGGCACTCTGTTATTTTGCCGACGAGATCAATCATTGGCTGCGGTTCGGCGCACCGATGAAGCAGATCTGGGTGGACAGGCGCCACGCATTTGCCTTCTTCCGGCCAGGACAAATCTTCGGTTATGTGTGCTGGGAAGGTAATAACTATGGTACGCAAAGCTGGCGGTTTCTGATCCTCAAAACCGGAGATGGAAGCCGCCCCCTCTATGTGGTGCCCGGTGTTGTTCCCGGCGCTGAGATTCTCCTCGATCTGAGCGGCGTAGGTCGGGTCAGGAAGGCGCTCGATGCCATCAGCCGGATTGAGGTCTTGGGGATCGATCCGGCGAGCGTTCCCATCCGCTATTACCGCTATGTCCAGAACCGGCTTTTCGTCGGGTTGCTGGTGCGTCCCTATAGCCTGGAGGAGCATGAACGATGGCAACGGCAAGGAATACTTCTCGATTTGGATTGAAGCGGCTTGCCTGGGGCCTGATTGTAGCCCTTGGTTGCCTGCTGGCCGGCATCCCGCTCTTTCAGAAGTTTCCCCTGTTGCTGGTCTATAATGCCAGCCCGAGCATTCCGAAGGGGTTCTACCGGGTCCGTAACGTACAGAGCATTTCCATTGGTGACCTAGTCGTGGCACGGCTTCCAAAGCATATTCAGGCATTGGCCAAAGAGCGTGGGTATCTGCCGGAGGGCGTCCCACCGATCAAGCCCGTTGCCGCCGGTCCAGGTGACTGGATTTGCCATGAAGGCGGATGGCTTTACATCAATAGAAATGTGCCAACACATGTTCCCAAGGCCGATTCCAAGGGCCGCGGGATGCCTCAATGGAAGGCGTGCCGACGGATGGCAGAAGGTGAATATTTTCTACTCCTTCCCCATGTCGAGATGTCCTTTGACAGCCGGTATTTCGGGCCTGTCAGGCACGCAGATATTGTGGGCAAAGCGACGCCGTTTCTGGTTTTTGAAGAGTCAATTGGACCGTCAACGAAGGGACTTTTTGAGTGAGCGGAGAGAGGGATGGACTGACAGTGAAGGAGTGTTGTCGTAAACCCGCCCGCTGCCAACAGAGGACGCAGGGGGCATACTATGAATGCTTCCTATTCATCATCGTATTGGAGACTGACATGATCGTATTTGCTGGATTGGATATTTCACTGGAAGAGACGCATATTTGCGTCGTAGACGCCGACGGCAACAGGTTGAAAGAGACGCGTGTTCCGACTGAGCCGGAACCTATCGTACAGGTTCTACAATCGCTCAAAAACCAGTTAAAGCGAGTTGGCTTCGAGGCAAGTTCTTTATCTCCCTGGCTCAGCAACGAGCTGATAAAACAGGGCTTTCCGGTAATTATCGTGGAAGCAAGGCATATGGCCAGCGCGCTGAGTGCCATGCGCAACAAGACCGACCGCAATGACGCACAAGGGCTCGCACAAATGATGCGAACTGGTTGGTTTCGCCGCGTTCATGTCAAGAGTAATGAAAGCCACCGTCTTCGCGTATTGCTCTCCAATCGGCGGCTGTTGAAACGCAAATTTATCGACATAGAGAACGCCATTCGGGGTACGCTGAAGGTCTTTGGCGTAGTGCATGGACCGTCAGTGTTGTGAACGACCAACCACGAGAGGAAAGGAAGTGCGCGTAAATGAATGTCTTGGCTTGACAAGAGATGCGGGTTTAGTGAGCGCAAGATAAATAGGCTGGCGCCATCGCTGCCGCTGGTCAAGGGCTGCCGCGGGATTGGGCTGGCACCATCCGGAAGCGGCATGGCGCCACGCATGTAGCCTTGCACCGCAGAGATCCGCCACAAGCTATGGTGCCAACCCTTCTGCAAGCGTTGTCAGTCGTAGCCCACACATTCCCGGCGCAATGGACACCGTTCATGACCGACGATCCCGATGACAGGTTTCGCATCCGGTCCGGCCGACTAAGGTCCGGCGGCAAGGGACCAGACCTGTTCCTGCACCGGATCCGTTCGGCTGTGTCCAAAGCCGCCTTGCGGCCGCGCCGGGGAAACAGTCTGGGGGCCTTCCCTACCCCCCGCAGCCGCCGGATCGGCAATGCCCACCTTCAGGCCTGGGGATCAGGAAGCCACTTCAGTCGACGTGTCGTCATCAAGACCCGTGTCGTCCGGCTGCAGGGCAAGGGCGGGCGATCGGCAGCCCTCCATCTGCGCTATATCGAACGCGACGGTGTTGGCCGGGAAGGTGGCGCGGGTGGTCTTTACAATGGCACCGAGGACCATGTGGACGGCCGGGCGTTCGAGGAACGGTCACGGCAAGACCGCCACCAGTTCCGGTTTATCGTCTCACCCGGAGACGGAGCCGATCTTGAGGACATGAAAGGCTTCACCCGGGACCTGATGCAGGCCATGGAGCGGGATCTCGGCACCAGGCTCGACTGGGTGGCTGCGGACCACTTCAATACGGAACACCCGCATACCCATATCGTGGTGCGTGGCGTCGATGAGAACGGCCATGGTCTGGTCATCCCCCGTAGCTATATCGCCCACGGCATGCGGGAACGGGCCAGCGAGATCCTGACCCTGGAGCTTGGCCCGGAAACCGAACTTGAGGTCCAGCAAAAACTTCACCGCGAGGTCGACCAGGAACGGTTCACCCGGCTCGACCGCATGTTGATCAGGGAATCGCGAGGACATGAGGTGGACCTTGCCGGCGTGAAAATAGCACCGCAGCACCTCACTCCGCTGGTGGGCCGATTGTGGAAGCTTGAAGCCATGGGGCTGGCCCGGCAACGTAACCCCATGCGCTGGGAACTCGATCCCGATCTGGAACTCACGCTCCGCCGCATGGGCGAGCGCGGCGACATCATCAAGACCATGCATCGTGAACTTGCCCGGGAAAGACTCAGCCGGAACCATAAGGCCTATACAGTTCCGAACACCGACAAACCGTTGTCACAACCGATCATCGGACGGGTGGTCTCAACTGGTCTCGCTGACGAGCTCACCGACCGCCAGTACCTGATCGTCGATGGCGTGGACGGCAGGGTCCATTACCTGGACCTGACGAGGACAACTGCCGACGACCTTCCCAAAGGTGCCATTGTGGAGGTTGTCGACACAGGCAAGGACGGCCGGCATCACCGTAACCTGTCCCTACGGGTTCAGTCCGTCTTTGCACTGGAGCCCCAAATCAAAGCTACGGGCGCGACCTGGCTTGACCAGCATCTGGTGGGCGACATCCGATCGAATTTTGCCCCGGATGGCTTTGGCCACGAGGTCCGCAAGGCGCTCCGGCAACGGCAGATGTTCCTCATGAAAGAGGGGCTGGCAAGCATGCAGGGCGAGCGGCTTCTCTATCGCCGCAATCTTCTGGCCTATCTGCGGGTGCGTGAGATTGACGCGGCCGCCCGTCGCCTGGCCCGGGAAACCGGACTGGCCCATAAACCGCCACCGGCCACCGGCCGGATCACAGGAACCTATCGCCGGCCCATCGATCTCGCCAGCGGCCGCTTTGCCGTTATTGAGACCAAGGGATCTTTCACGCTTGTTTCCTGGAAGCCGGTTCTCGAACAATGGCGGGGTCAAACTATTACAGGCAAGATTATCGGCCCAAATATATCTTGGCAGCCCACCAAGGGCCGGGGGATCGGAATTTAAGTTTAGGGCCAGCATCATCTGCACATCGCAGACCTCGGTGGGGGCGACGGCTGCTCCTCGACATGACGCTGGATGCCGCAGGGTGTAGATCTTCACGTCCAAATACGTCATGCTCTTGCAGATGTCGGCGATGTCTTCCCCCAGGTCCAGATAATAGACCCTGCTGTCCACACCAGCATCGACGAGCAGATACTGACGATTGGTCAACTCATTTGCCAGGCCGGTAGAAATAATCTGGCCAACAATGGGCTGTGACAGCCGCTTGGCCTGACCCCGAAAGCTACCGTCTGCTCACGTGCATTGAGATCATAGGGTTATGTTTAGAGCGGTGCGCGATCGACCTTCAGGCGACAATAACCTCAATCTCGTCGTCGGCGAACCAGCCACGCTCGAGGAGGGCGGTACGCGCCAAGCCAGGATTGTCTG
This sequence comes from Sphingomonadales bacterium, assembly GCA_019455285.1. GTDB lineage: Bacteria > Pseudomonadota > Alphaproteobacteria > Sphingomonadales > Govanellaceae > PRO5. The sequence goes on along the minus strand of JACFMS010000011.1, from coordinate 26,027 downwards.
AGTAATAGACGATAGCGAGGCTCTCCTCGGCACGGCTGCAGGTCACGTAGAAAAGGCGACGGGTGCGGTCGATGCTGGTATCGTTACCCGCCGCCTCATTTTCGAGGTCAGTCTTGGTCTTTTCCTTGGTCCCCATTAACTTGCCGTAGCTGAACAGAAAGCCACGCGCTTCATCGTCGCTGATCACCACCATCACGCGCGGAAACTCGCGGCCCTTCACACCCTGATGGGTATCGAACTGCGACACGCCACGGACGTAGCGATCATATTTCTCGATCTCAGGGAATGGCGCGTCGAGCGCCCGACGCCAGGCCCCCGCCTCGGTGCTCGCGTCCTCCTCCTGCTCGGCGGCGGCCGCATCCGCCGGCACCTCGGGGACGAATGGTTGCAACACGTCGGGGATGAGGAACAGCTCGGTCGCGGCCACGTAGCGCAGCACGGCGCGCAGGGTCGGCGGGTCTTCGGCCAGCAGCAGTACCTTGAGTCCGTCGCACGCGGCCTTCGCGCGTACCAGCTCCTCCTGCTGCTTCTCCCCGGCTTCCGCCAGCCGCTGCCGATCGAGCAGCGGCGAGGTCTGGCGGATCGCCGCCGCGATTGCGAAACGATCGCCCGCCACCAGCGCGTTTGCCAGCGGGAGCAACTCGCGGGTGAAAAAGCCGAGACCGCGGCCCGTGCCGTCGAGCAGCCCCGTCCGCATCGGCTCGTAGGCATAAAGCGGCCCAAAGAAATGTTCGAACCCGAACCGGCGCGCCGACATCAGATGCTCGAGCGCGAGCGTCTTTACCCCGTCACGATCGGGGAGCCAAGCCTCATCGCCGGTCAACTCGACCATTCTCATCGCCGCGGCCGCTTCGACATCCCTCTTGCTGGCGACGGTCTCAGGCGCGAGGAACAGCCGGACGGTCCCTTCGGGCGCATCGCTACGCGCCTGCTGCTCCTGTTTGTCATCGTCGGCGCGAATCTTGTTGATGAGTGCGGTCACGCGCTTGGGGCAGCGATGGTTCATCGCCTTGCGCGGCCTTGCCCAGGCTTGGGGGATCGCCTCGGCGAGGCCGACCTTACCATCGGCGTAGATGCGCTGCATGGTGTCGCCGAACAGCCCCAGACAGAACTGGGCCGGGAAAGCTGCCTGGACGTCGAGCAGCGCGTCCATAAGGCGCCTTGCGGTATCCTGGCTTTCGTCGATCAACAGGATCGGATAGCGGGCGATCAGGAGCCGACGCAGGCCCGGCTTCGCGATGAGGAACGCTGCGGTCATAGCGATAACCTCAGCGTGATTGAGCGAATCACGCGTGCGATTGTCTCCGGTCGGGCTGTAAATGAAGCGCGCGATCTCGGGGAGACCCTCACGGCGCTGGGTCTTGCTCTCGATCGACTGCGCACGCTCGATCGCCGCCTTGCCCACCCGGCCTTTCGCCTGCTTCTCCTCAAGCTCAGCAATCTCGGCGAGCAAGTTTGTGTCGAGCCACTTGCGGATATCGGCATCATAGCCGCGGATTAGCGACCAGGCGAAGGCATGGATGGTGGATACGTCGACTCGCGGATCGAATTCGAGCCGCTGCACGATCTCGTCGCGGGCAGCATTAGTATAGGTGATGATCGCAATCTTCTGACCGGTCAGCGTCAGCTGACGTCCTTGGCGCTTGCACAGATCGCGCACTGCCTGGACCAGAGAACGGGTCTTGCCCGAGCCGGCGCCAGCATAGAGGAAGAAGCTGCGTGGCGTGGCGAGATCGAGGCAGCCGCGAATGCTCTCGTCCGCCACCGCATCAACTAGATCGTCGACGTTCGCATCGGTCATGTCGCTCCTCCCTTAATCGCCGGCAGAATCTCGATCTGCTTCTTCTTGAGCCGCTCCTGCAGCCAAGTCAGCCCTTCGGCAATGTAGCGCGGCACCGTGAGGGTTTCGAACGTCTCGGCGTCAAGCACGTCGAGCGCGAACTCAGCCTTCTTGCCAGTCTTGAGGGCCTCGAACATCGCCGTGCCAACGGCTGCCGCACTGCCGCCTACGGCGATCGCGTCGCGGAACTTGGCGACCAGCCCGGAACCTGGAAGCGCAGCGAAAAAGACGAGGTTCTCGAATGCGAGTGCATCTTCGAACGTGTAGGGATAGGCTGTCTCGCTCGCGGCAACACCCGGGAGTGTCACCTCGACCGGCAACTGATAGGCGGCGTGCACCGCGAACAGTGGGTCGCCTGCGGATTCGAGAGTTCGCTCCGCCGGTGTTGCTCCCCATAGCGCATCGACGTTGGCTTGCGCCGGCACCCATTGCCGCAGTGTCGTGTTATTGGTGGTTTGCCCTACACCCGGCATGGGCGCCGCTGATGTGGCCGTGCCGGCTGCTTGGCTGTCGAGATCGGTGATGATTAGCGTCAGCAGGCCGAGATGGTCGATCAGCGGACGAAGGCGATGGGCATGGCTACCGCCAATCTCGAGCAGGGTGATGTAGCTCTTGCTGAGCATTTCGAATTTGTGGCGGATGAAGTTTGGCACGATCATGCGTTCCGCAGGTCCTTCGACCAGGATGGCGGCATCCGCGAAGAACAGGTCGGCATGTTGCGCGCGCAGGTAGCGCGTCACGAACCGGGCCGTTTCGTTGCCCGCGCCGAATACCTCTGAGAGATTGATCACCGTAGAGACTGGTATACGCGACACCATGCCGGCAGGCAGACGCCGGAAATAGCGCAGGCATTCGAACGATACTTCATGCGCGACATGGTTCGAATGCGTGCTGACCACGAGTTGGGTACGCCGCAGCTTGGTGCCTTTGAGATCGGGATGGGCGCGAAGCACCTCATAGGCCTTCTTGATGAACACCTGCTGGACCTGCGCATGGAGGTGCGCCTCGGGCTCCTCGACGAGAACGAGGTGCAGTGGCTCAATAACGGAGGCAGGATCAGTGCTTGCTGCTTTGCCGACACGCATCCACGAATCTCGGAAGCTCATCAGCCGGAAAATCATCGAGATGAGATTCTGATAGCCGAGCCCATTGTTGTTCTCAGGCAAGCGCAGCACCGGCACTGCCGCTTCGCCCTCTGCCGGCGCGACGTCGACGACGAAGGTCACTGCTGAGGAGTGGTTGAGGCCGTCGATCGCCTTGAGCCGTGTCGACACTTTCGGCTTGGGGTCGGTGACGCCAGGATAGCCCATGCCCTCGACTTCGCTGAATGCCGCTTCAAAGCTCTCAGTGAGCTTCTGATCGAACGCGTCCTGCGCCGCTTCGATTGCCTGCAGTGCCCCCAAATCCTTGACGTCCGGTCCCTTAGTCGGATCGAGGTGCTTGGAATAATAGCTGCGCAGTTGATCGGAGAGCCGGCTGCCGGGCGATCCGGCCGGAGCATCCTCGTCGTCGCGCGGCGCTTCCTCGCCGAACCCGCGCTGCGCCGGAATATCGTGGATGCGCACTAGCCCCCTTAGCGGTTCACCCTCGAGGCTGAGTGAGGCGGCGGGCAGCGATTGCGGCCGCGCCTGGCCATTGAGCGGAGCCTGGAGCTGTGCGGGATCGAGGGTGAATGCACGGATGGTGAAGCTCTTGACTAGCTGTCGGCTCAAGTAATCGACGAGCGTCGACGGCCATAGCGTGAGCTTGGGCTCGGGCATCTCCTGACCTTCGGCCGCCATCTTATCGGCGTGCGCCTGCGTCGCGGCAGCGCGCAACGCCTCGGTATCGGCGACCGCGGCCAGGAAATCCTTATAGAGGTCGCCAAGATTGGCCGGCTCATAGCGGAGCCGCACCCCGAGTAGACCGCCTTCCCAATCGAGCGTCGGAATCAGGTCGCGAACGTGGTGCATCTCCCCAGCGTCTACATCGAGCCAGAGATCGAGTGAGGGGAGCAGCGGCAGCCACGGCTCAAGCGTGAGTTCGACTATTTCATCGGCCCGCTTCGCATCGATCCAACTCTGACCGATCCGATCGATCGCTGGCCAATGACATAGCGTGACGTCATGAACCTCGAACGGGCAGCGCCGCGGTACGAGGAAGCGCCGCAATGCGAGCATTGCCGAGCTTTTGCCGCTGTTGTTGGCGCCAACGAACAAAGTCTGCTTCTCAGCAAGGTCGACGCGTACCGATAGCAGCTTACGAAAGTTCGCAATCTCGACAAACTTGATAAGCATGTAGACTCCCCCGGAGTAGGCGACCTAATTACTTCAACCCTTCCGCATGCTTGCCGCGCAATGGTGAGATCAAAATTCATTTGAGGGTTGCTTCTAACCGAGGATCTTAGACGGTCGTTCCAAATAGGTCGACTGTTTTAAGCCCAACTTGGCCCTTTGCTGGAGGTTCGCTTAGCCGAGCATCGTTCCCGAAACCGGAATGGCAGGAGGCGGCCCAATCCGGTCATGCCCAAGCAGAAGCGAAGCGGGCTATGGCGTGTTATCGGCGGTTATACCGGTAGGGCTATTCTGCTTGGCTGGGGGTGCGAGAACCATGCCCCTGGTCCAATGATCTCCTAAGAAGCTATCTTATTGATAATTAAAAAGATAGTCGCTCTATTTGTGCGGCAATCGGCGGTGTTTGGTGGAGGAAACTGGCTTCGAACTCGTGTGAAATGAAGGTTTGTTTAGGATAAAGCGCCGGCATCAAATCGCCACTTTGAACAAATGTTGGTATGGGGTAGCTACAAGCCCCTGCAACCAATCGTTCGGTGTGCCGATGTGACATGTGACACACCATGTCCCGCCCCTCAATTGAAGAACCTCTGCACCTCGGGTTCGAGCAGGAGTTTGTATCCCTCGAGTGTCATCCAGCGGGCCCGGCGGAGGTGGGCGTGGACGACGATCCGGGCCCGCTGCGGGTCGCGCACCGCGTCGATACCGAACAATTCCCTGGCCATGTCGTCGACGCTGGTGCCTTCGTGGTCGAGGTCGAGGAGACGCAGGTAAAGGGTGAGGTGCTCCCGGTCATAGCCGGTGATCTCGTCCGCCATCGGGACGTCGTCGCTATAGCTTGGCTCGGCCATGCCTGAGTACTCTCTTCTTATTCCCAGTTGGACGGATAGTCCCGTGTTTGGGCTGCCAGGACAATCCGCCGGAAGGCGTTAGGCTATTGGATATAGGGCCGTCTGTCGAGTATACTCGGTGGATAAATACTCGACAGTGGCGGACTCTCCTGGCCATGACGCTGCAGGAGACCTTCGCCGCCAATCTGCGCCGCCTCCGGGAAGACAAGGGCCTTTCCCAGGAGGAACTGGCCTTTCGCGGCGAGATCGACCGCACCTATATCAGCTCCCTCGAACGCCTCGAATACTGCCCAACCCTGGACATGGTGGAAAAACTTAGCAAGGCCCTGAAGGTGGATCCGCTGGAGCTGCTGACGCCGGCACGAGGTGCTCGTAAATAAGTGCACCGGACCGGGTGCAGCCGGTCGGAGTCGCGGAGTTTGAGGCCTTCTCCAAACCGGCGATATCCGTTTTTCTTCGATTATCCTCACCGTCCGAACGCAGCGTTGGCTCTCCTGCAAAAAAAGTTTATCCACGGCCGGGATCGACGGCCCATGACCTGAACGGACGGTCTGCTTTGGCGTGCGCCGGGCCTCTCCGGCAGGCTGTTCCACGTTCTTGCCTTGTCCTTGATTTCTTCACAAAACCGGCCTTCTTTGGATCCGTTTTCAGCCATTGCAAACGGAATTCTCCCATGTCGCCGGGCCGCCTTCTTGTGGGACAGATCGTCGTTGTGGTCGCCGTCACCGGCGGCACGCTCTGGGCGTCGACCCAATGGGCGGCGGCCATGCTGGGGCATGCACCGCGGTTGGGCCAGCCCTGGGTCCGGATCGAGGGATATCCCGTCTATCACCCCTGGAAACTTTTTGTCTGGTGGTATCATTACGACGCCTATGCACCCGTGGTGTTCTTGAAGGCGGGCGCACTGGCGGCCAGCGGCGGGTTGCTGGGGTTTGCAACGGCGGTTGCAGGCTCCCTCATCCGCGCCCGGCAGGCGGTACGGGTCACCACCTTTGGCTCGGCCCGCTGGGCCACGGCCCGGGAGATCAGACGCGCCGGACTTCTGAACGGCGACGGCATCGTGCTTGGCCTTTATGGCGGACGGTATCTCCGCCATGACGGTCCCGAACATGTGATGCTGTTCGCCCCGACCCGCTCCGGCAAGGGCGTGGGGCTGGTGGTGCCGACCCTCTTGACCTGGCCCGCAAGCATGCTCGTGCATGACCTCAAGGGCGAGAACCATCGCCTTACCGCCGGCTGGCGGGGCACTTTCTCCCGGGTCGTCGTGTTCGACCCGACGGATATCAATTCCCTTCGCTACAACCCGCTCCTCGAAGTGCGCCGCGGTTTGAACGAGGTGCGCGACGTCCAGACCATTGCCGACATCCTGGTGGACCCGGAAGGCGCGTTGGAGCGACGCAGTCACTGGGAGAAGACGGCCCATGCGTTGCTGGTTGGCGTCATCCTGCATGTGCTTTATGCCGAGCCCGAGAAGACCCTGGCCCGGGTGGTACTGTTCCTGGCCGATCCGGCCCGCTCGTTCGAGGACGCCCTCGATGTCATGCTGACCACGCCGCATCTCGGCGACCGGCCGCATCCGGTGGTGGCGGCCGCGGCGCGGGAACTTCTGAACAAGGCCGAGAACGAACGCTCGGGCGTGCTGTCCACAGCCTTGAGTGTGCTGACCCTCTACCGGGATCCGGTGACGGCGGCGGTGACGGGGGCCAGCGACTGGCGCATTGCCGATCTCGTCCATGGGGACAAACCTTTGTCGCTCTATCTGGTGGTGCCGCCGTCGGACCTCTCGCGCACGCGACCGTTGGTGCGCCTCATCCTGAACCAGATCCTGCGCCGTCTGACGGAATCCTGGGAAACCGTATCGGCTCGCCATCGGCTTCTCCTGATGCTGGACGAGTTCCCGGCGCTGGGTCGATTGGATGTGTTCGAGAGCCAGCTTGCCTTCCTGGCCGGCTACAGTATCCGGGCTTGTTTGATCGCGCAAAGCCTCAATCAGATCGAGAAAGCCTACGGGCCCAACAACGCCATTCTCGACAACTGCCATGTGCGCATGGCTTTTGCCACCAACGATGAGCGGACGGCACGGCGAGTGTCAGAAGCCTTAGGGACAGCGACAGAACTCAAGGCCCAGCAGAACTATACCGGCCATCGCCTCGCGCCTTGGTTGGCCCATCTCATGGTGGCGCGGCAAGAGACGGCGCGGCCGCTCATGACACCGGGTGAGGTGATGCAGCTGCCGGCGCGGGAGGCCATTGTCATGATCGCCGGCCTGCCACCCATTCGGGCGCAAAAACTCCGCTATTACCAGGACCGCAACTTTCTGGAGCGCCTGCTGCCGGTACCGCAGGTGACGGGCCGGACTGAAGACAAGGTCGCCAGCCCCTGGGATGGCCTGGTTGCACCGGGTGCAGAGAGAGACGCCGCGGCGCGTGACGCGGAGGACGATTTTGCGCCGGGGCTTGCCCTGACACTGGAACCCCGGCCCACCGATCTCAAACACCTTTTTGCCGATGAGGCGGACGACCATGGCGAGCGTGACGAAGATCGCAAACTGTCCCGCGATACTGATCTGACAGCCGGGGGCTTTTCATGAAACCCCGCGTCCACGTCTATCTCACCGACGACATGGCAACGGCGCTTGACCGGCTCGCCACCCGGCCGGGCGTCTCCAAGTCGGCATTGGTGGAAGCGGCCTTGCGCACGTTCCTTTCGCCCGATGGCGGCGACAAGCGGGAAGCGGCCCTGGCCCGGCGGCTGGATCGCCTGACCCGTCAGTTCGGCCGGCTCGAGCGGGATCTGATGATCCTGACCGAAGCCTTCGCACTTTTTGCCCGGACCGAGCTCAGCGTGCTGCCGTCGCTCTCGCCCGCCGACCAGGCGGCGGTCCGGGCCTTGGGTGAGGAACGCTTTACCGCCTTTGCAACGGAACTCGCCCGGCGGCTCGAGAAGGGCAAACGGCTGTTTCGCGACGCGGTGGAGGAGGTGAGCCCCAATGCCGCTGATTTTTTCAGCCACACGGAAGTCGATGATGCCACTCTCAAGGAGCCTGAAGCATGACCCCGTCCGAGACCCGCACCATCGCCATGCTGAAGACGGCGCTCGGGCCCGCCATCAGTGCGGCGCTCCGGGAGCCCACGGTGACCGATGTGCTGGTCAACCCCGACGGCCAGCTGTGGGTGGAGCGGTCCACCGCAGGCCTCATCGATACCGGCGTCGTGATCGCACCCGCCGACGTGGAACGCATCATCCGGGTGGTGGCCGGGCATCTCCGGCTCGAAGCCAATGACAACCATCCGGTCGTGAGCGCCGAACTGCCGGGCTCGGGCGAGCGCTTCGAAGGCCTGTTGCCACCGGTGGTGGTGGCACCGACGCTCGCCATCCGCAAACCGGCGGGCGAAGTCTTTGCTCTTGGCGACTATGTGACGGCCCGGATCATGACCGAACGGCAGGCGCTCCTGCTGCGGGAAGCCGTGCAGCGCCGCCGCAACATCCTGATCGTGGGCGGCACCGGGTCCGGCAAGACGACGCTGGCCAATGCGCTGCTGCGGGAGATGGCCGATGCCTCCGATCGCATCGTTCTACTCGAAGATACCCGTGAGCTGCAATGCAGCGCCCGGAATGCGGTGGCGCTGCGCACCAAAGACGGTGTTGCGACGCTCGCCGATCTGGTGCGCTCGACTCTGCGGCTGAGGCCTGACCGCATCGTGGTGGGAGAGGTGCGGGGCGCGGAAGCCCTCGACATGCTCAAGGCCTGGAACACCGGCCACCCGGGCGGCATCGCCACGCTTCACGCGAACTCCGCCCGGGCCGGTCTCTATCGCCTGGAGCAACTGATCCAGGAAACCGTCGTCAACGTGCCCCAGGCACTCATTGCCGAAGCCGTCGATCTCATCGTCTTTCTCAAGGGCCGCGGCGAAGCGCGGCGCCTGGAGACGCTGGCCCGTGTCACCGGCCTCAAGGCCGGGGACTACAGAGTCGAAGAGATCGATCCTCATGTCCCGTTATCCCTCTGACAGAAAGCCCCGTTCCATGAACCGATCCACTTTCTTGCTGGCCACCTCTTTCATCCTTGTCTCCACCGCCGCCCAGGCTGCGGGCGCGGCCATGCCGTGGGAAGCGCCGCTGCAGGCAATCCTTTCGTCCATCGAAGGTCCGGTGGCGCGCATTATCGCGGTGATCATCATCACCATCACTGGATTGACGCTCGCCTTTGGTGATACCTCGGGCGGCTTTCGTCGCTTGATCCAGATCGTGTTCGGCCTGTCCATCGCGTTCGCCGCCACGTCCTTCTTCCTGGCCTTCTTCTCGTTCGGCGGCGGGGCCTTGGTATGATGCCCGACGGCTACGAGATCCCGGTCCATCGCGCGCTCACTGAGCCCGTCCTGATCGCTGGTGCGCCGCGGGGTGTCACCATATTGAACGGCACGCTGGCGGCCGCTCTCGGCCTCGGCCTGCAGCTCTGGCTTGCCGGTATTCTGGTTTGGGCCTGTCTCCAGACCGGCGCCGTGCTCATGACCAAGAAGGATCCGGCGTTCCTGCCCGTATTCATCCGCCATCTCCGGCACAAGGCCTATCTCACATGCTGAACCTGGCTGAATACCGCAAGCGGCCCGACCGGCTGGCCGATTATCTGCCCTGGGCCGCGCTCGTCGCGCCCGGTGTCGTGCTCAACAAGGACGGCAGCCTGCAGCGCACCATCCGCTTTCGTGGGCCCGACATGGCGAGCGCCGTGCCGAGTGAGCTCATCGCACTCACCGCCCGGATCAACAATGCACTGATGCGCTTCTGCTCCGGCTGGACGCTCTTTGTGGAAGCACGCCGGGAGGCGGTGGCAGCCTATCCGGATGGTATCTTTCCGGATCCGGTCTCCTGGCTCACAGACCGGGAACGGAAAGCGCTCTTTGCCGACGGCGGACATTACGAAAGCCGCTATTACCTGACCCTGGTCTTCCTGCCGCCCGTTGAAGCCGTCAGCCGGACCGGGCAATGGCTCTATGAAAGTGCCCGCGACACCACCTCTCCGCGCGACAACGTGGTCGCCCGCTTCCTGGGCGACACCGATAAACTGGTGGCGCTCCTGGAGGAGATCTTTCCCGACATTGCGCCCCTCGATGATGCAGAGACACTCAGCTGTCTTCATGACTGTATATCCACGAAGCGCCATCCCGTGGCCGTGCCGGAAGTGCCCATGCATCTCGATGCCCTGCTGGTGGACACAGCCCTCTCCGGCGGCGTGTCCCCGAAACTCGGCGACAGTCATCTCCGCATTCTGTCGGTCCTGGGCTTTCCGGCAAGCACGTTGCCCGGTCTCCTGAATGACCTCAACGACCTTGGATTGCCCTATCGCTGGACGACCCGCTTCATCGTCCTCGACCGGGTGGAAGCGCAGAAGGAACTCACCCGTTATCGCCGGCAATGGTTCGCCAAGCGCAAGAGTCTGGCAGCCATCTTGAAGGAAGTGCTGTTCCAGGAAGGGACGGCCTTGACCGACAGCGACGCCGAGAACAAGGCGGCGGATGCGGACCTCGCCCTGCAGGCCCTGGGCGGCGGCCATGTGGCCTTCGGCTATGTCTCCGTCACCATTGTCGTGGGCGACAGAGATCCGGAAATTGCGGACACGCACCTCAAGCAGGTGGAGCGGGTCGTCAACGGCCGCGGCTTCGTCACCATCCGGGAAAGCCTGAATGCGGTCGAAGCCTGGCTCGGCAGTCTGCCCGGGCATCTTTATGCCAACATCCGACAGCCCCTGATCCACAGCCTGAACCTCGCCCATCTGATCCCGGTCTCGGCCATCTGGGCCGGACCGGAACAAGACGATCATCTTGAAGCTGCGCCTCTGTTCCACGCGACCACGGGCGGCACCACGCCATTCCGCTTCGCACTCCATGTGGGCGACGTGGGCCACACCTTGATCCTCGGCCCCACCGGCGCCGGCAAGTCGGTGCTCCTGGCCATGATGATGATGCAGTTCCGACGTTATGAAGGCGCACAGATCTTCGCCTTCGACAAGGGCCGCTCGCTCCGGGCAACAAGCCTCGGTCTCGGTGGCCGCTATCTTGAACTCGGTACCGATACGATGTCGGCGTTCCAGCCGCTGCGTACCATCGATACGGGACCGGACAAATCCCGGGCGGCGGACTGGGTCCATCTCCTCCTGGCACAGGAACGGGTGGAGATCACGCCGGACGTCAAGGCCGCCGTGTGGTCGGCGCTCGATAACCTGCAAAGTGCGCCTGAAGACGAACGCACGATCTCCGGTCTTGCGCTCCTCATTCAATCCAATCGCCTGAAGCAGGCCTTGGAGCCGTATACCTTGGTCGGTGCCTATGGCCGGCTGCTCGATGGCGATGATGAAGATCTGGACCTTGCTGTCATCACCACCTTCGAGATGGAAACCCTGATGGCCACACCGGCCATATGCCTGCCGGTGCTCACCTATCTCTTCCACAAGCTTGAGGCCCGGTTCGACGGCAGGCCCACGTTATTGCTCATGGATGAGGCCTGGCTTTATCTCGATCACGCGAGCTTTGCCGGGCGCATCCGGGACTGGCTCAAGACCCTGCGCAAGAAGAACGTCGCCGTGGTGTTTGCGACCCAGTCGTTGAGCGACATTGCCGCAAGCGCCATCGCGCCGAGCTTGCTCGAATCCTGCCCGAACCGCATCTATCTGCCGAATGCCCGGGCCCGGGATCCGGAACTGGAAGATGTCTATCGCCGCTTCGGCTTGAACGACCGCCAGATCCGCATTCTCAGCGAGGCGACGCCGAAGCGGGACTATTACCTGGACTGTCCGCTCGGGCGGCGACTGTTCGCCCTTGAGCTCGGCGATATCGCCAAGGCCTTTGCGGCTGCGGGGAGCGCCGCCGATCACACGCTCATGGACCGCATCCTTGCCGCCGGCGCGGACAATTTTGCCGCCGCCTTTCTCAAGGCCAAGGGTCTCGCCTGGGCCGCCGATCTTCTCAACCAATATCCGGAGCAACCCTCATGAAACGCACCCTGACCGCGCTTGCCGTCGTTCTATCTCTCAGTCTCACCTCACCGGCACAGGCGTTCCTGGGTGTCGGCGGCATCGTCTACGACCCGCAGAACCATGCCGAGAATCTGCTCACCGCCGTGCGCACATTGCAGATGATCACCCAACAGAAACAGCAGATCGAAAACGAGCTTCGCATGCTCCTCAATCAGGCCAAGCATCTCGAACGTCTGGACTTCACCTCCCGGCATCAGTTGCTGTTCGCGGTCAACCAGTTGCGTATGATGGTGGCTCAAGCCGAAGGGTTGGCGTTCACGGTTGCAAGGGTCGAGACGGATCTCAAACGTTTATATCCGGAAGAGATTGCTGTGGGACTGTCAGTGAATACGCAATTGCAAGATGCGCAGAAGCGCTGGTCTCAGGCTTTATCGGCACATCGTCAGTCCATGGTCTTACAGGCAAAGATGATGGAAGAAATAAACGGTGATCAGGAACTGCTTGGTGATTTGCTGTCTGCATCCGAACTTGCAGTGGGGAGTTTACAGGCCCAGCAGGCGGCCAATCAGCTCACCGCTCTTCAAGTCAAACAAGCAGCATCACTGCAAACATTGATGGCGGCGCAGTACCGAGCCGAGAGTCTGGAGAACGCACGACGCGCCATGGCCGAGGAAGAAGCCCGCCATCAGTTCAAGCGCTTTCTCGGAAGCGCCACGGCCTACCAGGGCCGCTGAATTCCGCATCATCACTTCGATCATCACCTGGGGGGGCCGACCATCCATGGACGATATGGGCGTCATCGATCATTTTACCGCGACCTTTGTCGCCTATATCGACAGCGGCTTCGGGCTGCTCTCGGGCAACGTCGCGTCGCTGACGGCCATATTGATCGCGCTCGATATCACGCTTGCCGGTCTCTTCTGGGCGTTGTCGGAGACGAGCGACGTCATCGCCAAGCTGATCAAGAAGGTGCTCTATGTGGGTGTCTTCGCGCTCATTCTCGGCAACTTCTCAGGCCTGGCCCAGATCGTCTTCGATTCCTTCGCAGGCCTCGGCCTCGCGGCCACCAATACCGGCTTGACGGCCGCGGACCTCCTGCGTCCCGGGCATGTGGCGGCCACCGGCTATGCCGCCGCCCATCCCCTCCTTGAGGAAGCCGGCAAGCTTCTCGGCTTCACCACCTTCTTCAACAATGTGGTAACGGTCCTGGTGTTCGTCTTCGCCTGGGCCATCGTGGTCCTTGCCTTCTTCGTCCTGGCGATCCAGCTCTTCGTCACCATCGTGGAGTTCAAGCTCACGACACTTGCGGGCTTCGTGCTGGTGCCCTTCGCATTCTGGAACAAAACCGCGTTCCTGGCCGAGAAGGTCCTGGGCAATGTGGTGGCGTCCGGTGTCAAAGTCATGGTGCTCGCCATCATTCTCGGCATCGGCACCACCATCTTCGTGGACCTCGCCCAACTGCTGCAGGACCGGGAGGTGACGTTGCAGCTCGCCATGTCGCTGGTGCTGTCGGCACTGGCCCTGTTCGGCCTCGGCATCTTCGGCCCCGGCATTGCCGCCGGCCTGATCTCCGGCGGGCCGCAGCTTGGCGCCGGGTCCGTGGCCGGTACCGTCGGTGGAGCCGCTGCTGCAGCGCTCGGTACGGCCGACCTTGCCGTCGGTGCGGCCCGCACCATGGGCGGGAGCGGCCTTGCCGCCGTCCGTGCCGGGAGCCAGATGGGTGCGGCCGCACGGGACACGTATCGGACCGCGTCCGAAGCGGCGAGAGCTGCGGGCGGCAATCCCATGGCGGCAGGGCTCTCCGCCGTTGCCAAACGGGGAGCCCAGGCGGTCGGCGCCCGCATCATGGGAAAATCGGGATCCCCCGCTGAAGCGCCTGCATCCGAACCTGCCTGGGCCCGGGACCTCAAGGCGCGCAGCCATGGAGGTGTCCGTCCCCATGCGGAAGCCTTGACCCGCATTCTGAAAGACGGCGACCGGCCGAGCCCGGCGCCGGCCCCGACACTTGCCACAAGGGACACATCCGATGTTTAAACGCAGCGCCAACCGATACAGCACGACGCCTGTGCCGGTCACGCCCTATCAGAAAGCGGCCCAGGTCTGGGACGAGCGCTTAGGATCAGCCCGGGTGCAGGCCCGGAACTGGCGCTTCATGGCGTTCGGCGCGCTCGGCCTTGCCACCGGGCTGGCGCTCGCCCTTGTGACGCTCTCGCTTCAAAGCCGCATCACGCCCTATGTGGTGGAGCTTGAGGCCGGGGGCAACATCCGCGTGGTCGGCCCGGCCCGGGAGGACTACCGCCCGACGGACGCCCAGATCGCCTGGCAGCTGGCCCGCTTCATTGCCCAGGTGCGCTCCCTGCCGCTCGATCCCCTGGTGCTGCGCCAGAACTGGCTTGAGGCCTATGATTACGCCACCGATCGCGCCGCATTGATACTCAATGAATATGCCCGGGAGACCGATCCCTTCGCCCGGGTCGGGCAGACGACGGTGACGGTGGAGGTTACCAGCGTCGTGCGCGCTTCCGACACATCGTTCCAGGTCAAGTGGACGGAGACGAGCTTCGTCAATGGCGTGAAAGACAAGAGCGAGCGCCACACTGCCATCCTGACCATCGTGCTCTCGCCCCCGAAGACCGTCGAGCAGGTCCGCAAGAATCCGCTCGGGCTTTATGTCCACGGCATCAGCTGGACCCGGGACTTCGGCTGATCCCCCACATCACGGAGACATCCCATGCAGCGCTTGATCACAGTACCGTTTGTCGCTCTTCTGGCCGCCTGTGCCCACAAGACCGAGACCACCTTCATCCCCGCCACGCTCGAGCCCGAACCCCGGATCGACGTGGTGGACGTGCCGGTGCTGCCGAAGCCGGAGGTGCGCCCGCTGGTGGCCAAGGCACCGGACACCGCGCCACCGGAAGCGCAGGTAGCCGCTGCCCTTGAGCAGGCGACCGTCACCCCGACGCGGGACGGCTTCGTGCAGGCGGTACAGGTCTATCCCTTTATGGACGGTGCCCTTTACACCCTCTATGCGGCCCCGGGGCTCGTCACCGACATCATGCTGGAGCCGGGCGAGACGCTGATCGCCGTCTCCGCCGGCGACACGGTGCGCTGGATCATCGGCGACACCACGAGCGGCAGCGGCGACCATGCCCGCACGCATCTGCTCGTCAAGCCGACGGCGGCGGATCTGGTGACCAACCTCATCGTCACCACCGACCGTCGGGTCTATCGCCTGGACCTGAAGAGCGTGGCGGGTCCCGCCATGGCCGCCGTTTCCTGGGACTATCCCCGGGACAGGCTGCTGGTGCTCAAAGCTGCCCGGAGACAGGTGGCCGCAAGCGTGGTCGACGGCGGTCTCGATATCGCCAGCCTGTCGTTTGCCTACACCATCTCCGGCGACCGGCCCGCCTGGCGGCCGGTGCGCATCTTCGACGACGGCGGCAAGGTCTATATCGAGTTCCCCGAGTCGCTTCCCACCACCGCGGCACCGCCGTTGTTCATCCTCGGGCCCAAAGGCCGGGCGGAGCTGGTGAACTACCGGCTCCGCGGCCGGCATTATGTGGTGGATCGCCTGTTCGAGGTGGCCGAACTCCGTCTCGGCGAAAAGCCCCAGACCATCGTCCGCATCACCAGAACGGGGCGTGGACGATGACGGACACGACGCCGGAGACCGAGCCCCTCAAACTCCGTGCCAGGCCGCGGCCGGTGAAACGCCTCAGTCGTAAAGCTGTGGGCGTCACCATCGGCACCATGGGTCTCCTGCTGCTCGGTGCCACCATGCTCGCCATCCGCCCCCCGCAACTGACCAGTAGCCAGGAGGAGCTCTACAGCGTCACACGCAAGCCCGTGGCCGAGGGCCTCCGGACCCTGCCCGGAAGCTATGCCGATCTGCCGCCGCCGCGCCCGGTGCCGGTGCCGGAACTGGGGCCGCCGCTTCCGGGGGATCTCGGTGAAGCCCTGCTGGAGGCCGAACGCAGCAGTGGAATGCATCATGATCCCCTGTATGGCGGACAATCCTACGGTCCCGACGGAGATCATGCCGAGCGCATGCGTGAGGTACAGCAGGAACGGCAGGCACGGGAAGCGGGCGTGTTTTTTAGCCTGTCCCATAAAGGCGCCGGTACTGCCGACTCCATGTCCGCCACCGAACGGGCACCGGCGGCAACGGGCGTCAGCAGCCATCGCCTTCAAGACCCGACGTCGCCTTATGAGGTGAAGGCAGGCACCGTCATTCCGGCGGCCCTCATCACCGGGCTCAACTCCGATCTTCCGGGTACCGTGCTGGCCCAGGTGACGGAGCCGGTCTATGACAGCGTCACCGGCCGCCATCTCCTGATTCCGCAAGGCGCGCGCCTCATCGGCGACTATGAAAGTACCGTCGCCTTCGGCCAGGAACGGGCCTTCGTGGTGTGGCGGCGGCTCCTGTTGCCCGACGGCTCGTCGCTCACGCTGGACGATCTCCCGGCCGCCGACGTCACCGGGGCCGCCGGCCTCAGGGACCGGGTCGATCTCCATGAAGGCAGGCTCATGAAGGGCATCGCGCTGGCCACCGTCCTCGGTGTCGGTGCCGAGCTCACCGTCTCCGATGCCGAAACCGGGCTCGAGCGGGCGGTGCGTGAGAGCATCCAGGGCAATGTCAACCAGACGGGGCAGAAGATCGTCGACCGGCACCTCAACGTCAAGCCGACCATTCGCATCCGGCCCGGCTGGCCGCTCCGGGTGATCGTCACCCGGGATCTGGTGATGGCCCCTTACGGCACGGAGGGCCATTGACATGCCCGGACATCGCAAACGTGAGACGGCCCTGAAGCTCGGCCCGCTGCATCGGGAGGCCACCGTCAAGGAAACCTTGACCCTCACAGAAACCCTGCACCGTGAGCTCACGCTCTATACCGAGCTCTATGCCGAAACCTACGGCGACGCCCGGCTACTCCGGGAGTTGCTGCCGGCCATGCTGGACGCCTTTCTGCAGTCCGACCGTGCCTTCCAGCGTGCACTCAAAACCCGGCGGCGCAAACGGGAGGACAGGGGACCACCTGCTAACGACAATGACGAGACGACAGAAGAGCCGCCATGACCGCCGCGCTGCTTAATGATGGAATCCCGTGAACAAAGGAGCAAACGTCATGGCCGTGATCGGCAGTTTTACGGAAACCACGAGCGGATTTACCGGCACCATCCGCACCGCCCTCCTGGACCTCAAGGTCGCTCTCGTGTCCTGCAACGCGAAGGCCAACGACACGGCCCCCGACTACCGCTTGCTGGCGGGCGACAGCGAGATCGGTGCGGCTTGGCAGCGGCAGTCCAAAACGGACGATGCCCGTATCTATATTGCCGTCAAGATTGACGATCCCGCCCTGCCGGCACCGGTTCACGCCCGGCTGGTGCAGACCTCGAATACCCCCGGCACCTGGTCCCTCCTCTGGAGCCGTTGACCCCCGCCCCCCACCGCACGGCTCCGGCACCTTGGCGCATCGTCCCACCCGGACGGTGCGCTCTTTTTGTGTCACCGGCGCAGAAGCAAGCACGCTTGATCGGTGGGTATTCTCGGTGTGTGAGATACTTGGCCCGCCTGTCCCTTGAAGCCTGTCTCCTGAAAGCAGGCGGCTTGCCGCCCTTCGGCGAGCAGGGTTCCAAATGGTCTTTGACCCGCCCGGTCTCGGGCTAGCTGAATCGGTACTCGTGTGTGCAGGCCGGATCTCTTCAACCGTTCAGGTTTAAGATCTCGGCGGGCCTCGGTCACTGGTCTCACAGATCCCCGCCGCCATTGAAAACGGTCGTCTCTGGCGGGCTTTGTTCTTCCACAGAATGTCCATGTCCGGCTGGACTGACCTTCAAGTGTCAACGCCGGGCTGTTCCGACCGTCTCAGTCTATCCGCTTCCTCATTCCACCCCGGCCGCTGTTCTCCGTCGCGTGTCCCACCCCCATGGCCTCTCGATCCCGTGGCTTTGTGAGAGCCCGCCGGGCTTCCGGGCTCAACGGCTTTTGTTCCCCTGGCTCCCGCCATTCCTCGCGCTTGGGGCTTACGTCCCCCAAAAAAGCCGTGTGATCCCGCCCGGACGGGGCTCTTCGCCCTTCGCCACCGAGAGGCCGCAAGGGGCGGCCTCCATCACGCGAAGGAGAAACCATCATGACCGTCATCGGCCAATTCGAGAAGCAGGGCGACCGCTACAGCGGTCTCATCACCACCCGGCTCTTCACCGCCAAGGTCCACATCGTCCCGAACCCGGACAAGGCCTCGGAAGACGCCCCCGACTACCGGCTCATTACTGCCAATGGCGCCGAGGTGGGCGCGGCCTGGGCCGTCACCGCCAAGGGCAGCGGCCAGGAATACCTGAACGTCAAGCTCGCCGATCCGCACATGCCGAGCCCCGTCTACGCCCGGCTGGTCCGGACCCGGGACGGCTACGCCCTGATCTGGAACGCCTGATCGCCATCGGGGGCGGCTTCGGCCGCCCCCCTTCATTCAGGGAGACAACCCCATGCCCAAGGATCTCTATACCCGTGTCACCCAGACCATCGTCACCGCCATCGAAGCCGGCGAGACCATCTGCACCATGCCCTGGCATCATGACGGTACACCCATCAGCCGGCCCATGAATGCCTTCACGCAGAAAGCCTACCGCGGCATCAATACGCTCCTTCTTTGGGCCGCCGCCGCGGAGCGAGGCTATGCCGCCGGCCAGTGGGCCACCTATCGCGCCTGGGCCGAGCATGGCGCCCAGGTCCGCAAGGGCGAGAAGGGCACCACCATCATCTTCTGGAAGCAACTTGACACCGATGAGGCCGAAGATGGCGACGAACCGTCAGCCCGTTCCATGGTCGCCCGGGTTTACACCGTCTTCAACCAGAGCCAGGTGGATGGCTACGAAACGCCCGCCTTGCCGCAGCTTCCGGAAACCGAACGCATTGCCCGAGCCGAGGCCTTCTTTGCCAATCTCGATATCGAGACCCGGTTCGGCGGATCGGAAGCCTATTACCACATCCGCAACGACGTCATCCACCTGCCGCCATTTTCGAGCTTCACCAGAGCCGAGGCCATGTATGCCGTCTATGCCCATGAGGCCGGGCATGCCACGGGCGCCAAGCACCGTCTGGACCGGGACCTTACCCGTCGCTTCAAGTCCCATGAGCTGGCGGCCGAGGAGATCGTTGCCGAACTCTCCGCCGCCAATGTCCTCGCGCTCCTACAGATCTCGGCCCGGCCCCGGGCCGATCATGCCGGGTATATTTCTTCCTGGTTGACCCTCTTGAAGAACGACACCTGGGCCGTATTTACACTCGCCCGCCCAGGCCCAGGCCGCCGCAGACTGGATGGTTGACCGGCAGCCGGAGGGTTTTGTACCGCCATTGTGAGGGGTGTGATTAAAACATTTTACATATAAAATTGTAAAACTTCTCCCCGAATGTATATGTCTACTAGTGGCTAGAGAATGCTGTAGCTTCTCAATCAAGCATACGGTTGCTAATGTATTATTTAAAGCTGTTGTCACTCTTAGAAAGGGCTTAGCTGATGATAGTTTGGAGGTAACTTAGAGAGCGGCACTGAAGGTTTCATGGACGATGCAGAAGGACACGAAGGTTTTGGGGAGAAGCATGGAATTGACAAGATTCGAGCTTCAAAGGCTGGACATGCCTATCATGAGGCATGGGCAGCGAGGTCAGCTCTTGAACTTTTGCCCCCTTCTACGTCTCTAACCGCCATTACGCTCGAGGGGTTTGCAGTAGAAGATGAATTGGGACTAAGTACAAGTGCTACCGAGATTGCTGACCTCGTAAGATATTACGGTAGTCATGAGGCCTCCCATGCCACCCGTATTGAAGTTGTTCAGTTTAAATATTCGATCGCAAGTGCCGAAGTCCCACTTCGTGCTGCCGATTTGGCAAAAACGCTCAAAAAATTCGCTCAGACAGATTTCCAGTTCCGCCAGCGACATGGTGACGCGTATACCGAAGCGGTGATCAGCTACGAATTCTCTACCAATCGGCCGATACATCCAAATCTATACACAGCGGTCGAGGCGCTCATTTCTGGTGTGAGTGGTGATAATGATGTTGCTATTCAACAGGATCAAATCCAGAAGGCGATAGCGGGATATTCATTTACAGCAAGCTCGCTTCTTCAACGTCTTATGTTGTTCGGAAATGGGGGTTCTCTATCGCGTGTAGAGAAGTCTGTTCGACAGGTCATCGCCGATTGGAGCGAAGCTACTGACCCGGATTCTGAGAAACGCCTTCTCAAGCTACGAAATCTCATCCGCAACAAGGCGGGGCCCGATGGTAGTGGAGATAATCGGATAGATCGTATTGCAGTCCTCGCAGAACTCGAAGTCGATCACGAAGCTCGCCTTTATCCGGTACCTGATGCCTTCGCGCCAGTAGAGCATGTGGTTGATCGGGCGATTGTCGCGGAAATCGTTGACTTGTCTAGGGCAGACAGCCTACCGCTCGTTATTCATGCAGCCGGGGGGATGGGTAAGACCGTCCTCATGCAAAGCATTGCAGAGCACTTTCGCTCCACCAATCATGTCGTAACCTTCGACGGGTTTGGTGCTGGTAAATGGCGTGATCCTGCTGATGGCCGCCACCGCCCCGAGAGAACACTTATCCATTTCGCGAACTTGCTAGCTGGCCAGGGCCTCTGCGACATCTTACTGCCCATTAACGACATAACCAGCCTGATGCGTGCTTTTCGGGGACGGCTCCAGCAAGCAGTTACAACTACGCGCCGGAAGGCCGAAGGTGCTCGTGTCGTTCTCATTCTCGATGCGATCGATCACGCAGCGATGGCCGCCGCTGACACGGGGTCATTATCCTTCGCACATCTCCTACTACAGAGTCTATCGGTCGATCCGATCGACGGCGTCACTCTCATTTGCTCGTGTCGAACAGAGCGTCTGCAGCTCGCTGTTGGTGGGGCCGAGCACCGGGTATTAGCCGTACCACCATTTTCACCAGAAGAGGCCAAAGCACTTATTCTCGCCCGTGATCCGACCGCAACTCCCGTTGAAATCTCAGTGCTGGGAGCTCGCTCGGGGAGAAATCCGCGCTGTCTCGATACGCTTCTAATAACGGGGCGTCCCTATGATGTCGGATTGGCTTCGTCTGAGCAGGAAGCGTCGCCCATCGAGGTGTTAGACGCCCTACTGAAGAAGCGCATTGAAGATACACGCAAGGCAGCACGGTCCAGGGGGACGACCAACGTTGATATCGATATCCTGCTGTCAGGTCTATCGATTTTGCCCCCGCCCGTGCCGATTGAGGAACTAGCGGTCGCCCACAATATTCCGCAGGCACAGGTGGAAAGCTTTGCAGCCGACCTTGCTCCGCTGCTCGAACGAACTCCGTACGGTCTTATGTTTCGCGACGAGCCAACTGAGACACTGATCCGCAGCATGACGAGCAAGAATCATGCAAGTCACGAGCGGATTATCTCGGAACTCGACAAACGCCAGTCCTTATCGAATTACGCCGCTAGAGCCTTTCCCGCGGTGCTGATGGGCCTTAACTATACAGACAAGCTTGTTGAACTAGCGTTTGATGAGCGTGTTCCGACTGGCGCAAGTAAGGTAAGTCAACGCGATATCCGGCTGGCGCGAATCACCTCCGCGCTCGAGGCCTGCGCACGCAGCCATAGGCACGATGACCTTATCAGGCTTCTACTGGAGGTCTCCATTGTGGCAGCCGGACATGAACGGTCGGATCGCTTCTTGTATGAATATCCCGATCTTGTGGCAGTTGCCAAAGATAGTGAGGCGCTGCGGCGTTTGTTTGCAACAAAGGCTGGTTGGCCCGGCGGGCGTCATGCTGCACTTGCAATTGCATATATCTTCTCTGACGATTTTGATGAAGCTCGTCGGAATGCCCGCCGGGCAATTGACTGGTATAATTGGTCAGTCAAGCAGACGCAGCACCCGATGTTAACGGCTAGTCAAGTTTCGACTGCCTGGGACGACATCGGCTTCACCTATGTCGAAATGCTCGCTGGTAACGATAGGCGCGTCGCCCAGTTCTTCGGCCGCCGTAATGAAGGGGAGGCCTATCAAAAGTTCTGTGACCTACTCGATCTATTGGAACGCCAAGCAATACTTTCCTCAGATCGGACGGCATTAGATTGCATACATCGGAAGATTCGCAATTGTCGCCCTGTATCGCGTGCGTTGTGTCTAGCAGCTCTGGATTACTCTATCGGCGATCCAATTCACGACCGCAAGCTCATTGAACGATTGGTAGATGCAGAGGCAGCAAAACAATCGGGAGATACTCCAAAGTTGGCTATCCTTGCCGCTGCTGCGCGTGCGACGAGTCTCGGAATGCGACGCGAAGCACGTATCATACTCGAAAAAGACGTTTTTACCCCTCCGAGCATATATGACTTCTCGAGCTATTGGCCGGCCGATCGTGACAATGAGAGGGCGGTTATATTGGCGGGCATTCGAGCCTCATTGCGCGGAACACCACCAACACTTCGAGATCTCGCGCCACGTGAGTTGATAGAACTCGTGCCTGATAGCGTTCAGGCGCGCGGACCGAAAGCATTTAAACAGTATATAGATAATTTCTTAGCTGAGCAGCCTATTTCATCTAAACGAAAGAAGAAGTCCCGGAAGGGAAAGAAAATCGACTATGAAAAACGTACGAATATTAAACGTGCGATACAATATCGGATCGAACCTCTTGTCGTGATGGCAGGGCGGCTGATACCGCTATTGTCGTTGCCGAATGGTACAACTCGATCAGAAGCCGCTATATCCGCGTTGAATGCACTAGAGGGCGATGTCGAAAGAGTATCCAATTATCCCTATCGGGACGGTAAGGCATATATCGCCCGGGTTGGTTTCTTATCCCTTTTTGCCATAGCTGATGTGGTAGGCACTATTGACAGAGAAGTTTCGAGGAAGATGGTCGTCTGGCTGAAATCAACTCCCGGAATGTCTACGATACAACTTACAGCGATCACTATGCGGCTGTCACGAATTCCTGCATGTCAAGACGCTACACTGGAGTTAGCAGCATATATAGAAAAGTTGATTCTACTCGATACCGATACCTCGTTGCGCATATCCGCCTATGGAGATCTCGCCCGAGCCGTATGGCGTGTTGATGCAGAAGAGGCTGCGGCTTATTTCCGACGAGCACTCGACTTAGCGGACGCAATTGGCTCAAATGACTTTGATCGCACGAACCACCTCTTAGAGCTGGCTAGTCAATATAATGGTCCCCCTCTACCTGGTTCTGTTGGTCATGATCTCGCCCGTATATTGGAACTCAATCAGTCGGAGGCCTCTAGATTTCCATGGATCGAATATGGCCTAGCAATGGTCCCTGTTTCGGGTGCTGCGACACTGGCAAATTTGGCTAGACTTGATGATCGCGGCAAGGCGCAACTTGATCTATCGCTCGGTCCAGTTCTGACAATCCTAATATCATCCGGGAAAATGCCGCCTGACTTGGGAGTTTGTGCGTTTGGCTTGGCCGCTCCAAGCGAAAGCTTAACTTGGCGCTATCCTGCCTTTGTGAAGGCTGCTCTAGCGCATTTGCCTCCAAGACAACACGAGTGGCTTTTTGATATTATTCTTATCGAACTCGATAGGGCGGATCAGCTTTCACCATGGAAAGAGACGGTCTTGGACTTGCTAGTGCTTGCACAGGCCCACCTTTGTCAGGAATCGCCGGCGCTTGCGAGAATCAACGCTTTGGCTGAGCTTAAAGGAGCACAAGATACAGGGGTGCCGTCACCCATGAAGGAATATGAGCCGCAGGTAGGTGACGTTAATCTTGCTGATCCTAATGCAATTGATGCTGCAATCGAGCAGGAAGGTGTCGATCAGTCCGGACATCGGTGGCCTGAGCGCACATTATTGCGGTTAGCAGGACAAGCATCGACGCCGACTGAACGGTTAAATTTTGTGAAGGCGGTGGTCCATTCAAGTGTCCCAAAACTTTCTGAAAAATTGCGAGCATTGGATGATTACTTGCCGGCATGGTCAGATCGATCTGCTGCGATGCGCGATTCGTTACCGACACTCGCATTAGTACTTGCGAATAAACACGCCCAGGAATTGGTCGGGCACTCTTGGGAAGCGTCAGCTATCTGGCAGAAATTGATAGGGATATTCGGTGGCAATCGGTCCGAGATCATCGGACGTGTTATAATGTCTCTCAGAGCTATAGCAACGGAAGTCAACGGTGACTCCTGGTTGCTTCTAGCAGCAAAAGTTGCACCGATCGCTACTCCGGGCGCACTCGCTGATGGTCTCAAAAGATTTCTGTCGTTGACGGGCGCTACACTTCCCGACGAAGTAGGCGATGGACCATGGAAAAATAGCTTTATCGTAAACGATGAGCCGGGTGAAGTTATAGCCGGACTGATTTGGTCGCGACTTGGGCATATGAAAGCTGCTATGCGGTGGCGAGCTGCACATGCAGTTCGCCGATTAGCAGATGTCAATAGATTCGACGTTTTGGTAAAGATCGTGGCCCACTTCGATAAACAGACTGCTTTGCCATATAGCGATGGCAAATTTCCGTTTTATCATTTTCATGCTCAACTCTGGTTGCTGATAGCGCTCGCTCGTGTGGCCAAAGATCACGCCAAAGATATCTTACCCTTTCGGCCTTTATTAGAGCGAGTGGCATTCAATGAGTCGTTTCCGCATATCGTGATGTGTGCATTCGCGGCAGACGCTTTGCAGTCGCTTATTCCATTGCTGAATGATGTAGATGGCAAAGACCTCCTTGAAAAGGTCAAATTGGTAAACCATTCGCCGTTTCCGCGTCAACAGAGAGAAAGTACAGCTAAAGAGTTTTGGCAGAATCGACCGGAAGGTTCGCCAGAGCCCAAAAATCAGTTTCATCTAGACTACGATTTTTACAAAAATCAAATAAACCGATTATCGGACGTCTTTAATTGTTCTGGATGGGAGATCAACGACACAATTACACGTTGGGTCCGGGACTGGGATTCCTCGGTCCAAGGAATGTATGATTGCCCTAGGAGCAGTAACGAAGATTATCGCGAGGACTCTTGGTCATCGGGTTATACTCCTGAACAAGATCGCTATGGAGGCTATCTTGGATGGCATGCACTTATGCTAACGGCTGGAGAGATGCTTGCCTCACATCCCATAGTAGACCGCCGCTGGGGCGGCGATGCTTGGATACATTTTCTACAAAGCTACACATTGTCACGTCTTGATGGGCTTTGGCTAGCTGACGCTACAGACCTCTTTCCTTTGGATGTTTCGGTTAAGCTCCCGATGCCTAAGATTGATCTCAGAAAGACTGACCCTGAAGATTACCGCCTATTAGCACAGTTTTTTGGTCTTCAAGGCGGTGTAGCATCTGCCGAACAGATTGTAGTGTCTGGAAGCTGGTTATTGCCTGATGATGTGACGTTGATAGTACAAACAATCTTGGCTGATCGCAGAGACGCTGAAGTTACAGCTTTGACACTGCTGACTGATGAGAAATTCTTTCGTTGGCTTCCCCATAATGCTAACGATGTGGAAAGACATTTTGGTGTCAATGGCCATAGCGTCCGTGCGTGGATTGACTCTGTCGAAAACTCTGATCGGCAGATTGATAGACACGATCCCTATGCGTGCTCAACTGCTATGCGAAGACCTATGCTTGCAGATTGGCTTCGAGAAAAATATGATATACTGCCTGGCGACAAGATTCCCCGTAGGTGGTTCAGTGGTAATAAATTGATAGCAGTCTCTGAAGCTTGGGGAGTAGAAACTGGATATAGAGAGCATCGCTGGGACCACAACGGAGAACGTATTTATATTCCACAACAGCAGCTTTTATCGCTATTGAAGAATGAGCAGAAGTCAATAGTCTTCAATGTGAAGGCACAGAAATATTTTCGTGACAAAGCTGAGCGTAAAGCAGGCGATACAAACGCTTTTACGCACCGTAGTTTGGTGTTTGTGCTCGATGGTAATGGTCGAATGTGGATGCCTACACGTATTTCCTATAAAACTAAGAGTGTAATTGATGCACTTTCCATGCAGGAGAACACCGAATTCCGTGCGCGCTTCCAAGCCATTCGTGAGGTACGACGCCGCCTTTCATAGAGAAGATTTATGAG
>JACFMS010000010.1:89497-121778 GCA_019455285.1 Sphingomonadales bacterium | reverse complement strand
CCTCCGCTACCACCTATTCTCCTAAGAAGTCGGCGACAACCTTGCGCCAAGCAGGGTAGTGGGCGGTGGCGCGATAAAAAAACCGTTCGCCCCGAGCCTGTCGAGGGGGTCGAACGGTTTTTTCTTAGTTTGGTTAAGAGAAGCGGCTAATTCGCGTATCTTAATTCGCCTTCATCGAAGGTTTCGCCGGCCCGGACCCGGGCGGCGATCTGCGCCAAATCCTTCAAGTAAGCATCGATGAATTGATCAGCGCGAGGGTCCAAGATCAGCTGGATCATCGGCGGTTCCATGGTTCCGAAATGAAGCCAGCCCAAAGCCGTCATACCGCCGAGAATGGCCAATATCGGCAACGCCTCATCCTGCGACACATAACACAATATCGACAGCTCATTATCGATAATCTTCAAGCCGGGAATTTTCTCGATACCCTCGATGAGGCGGCGCTTATTCTCCATCGTTCTTTTGGTAAATTCGAGATAGCCGTCCTCGCCAAGAAAATGCAGCAGCGCCCAGGCAGCCGCCACGGGCCCGGAAGAACGAGAACCGACGAAACCTTGCGATGCATATTCCATCGTGGGCCACTCCGTGACCCGGACGTAATGATATTTAAGCAAGTCAATGCTGCGCCAGGCAATGACTGACGCTGGTTTCATGGCGTACGCGTGCTTATGCAAGTCGGCGGAAATTGACATGACACCGGGAACGGAAAAATCCCAATCCGGAATTTTATAGCCAAGTTTCTTTGCAAAGGGAGCAATGAATCCGCCGACGCAAGCATCCACATGCAGCCAGAGATCATGTTCGAGCGCAAGCTGACCGAATTCCCTAATTGGATCATAAGTACCATATGGCCAATTGGGCGCGGAGGCATAGAGGCCGATGGTATTGGGTCCGATCGCCTTTCTGATCGCCGCAATGTCGCCTCGAAAGTCCTTTCCAACCGGCACGCGCTTAATTTTAATGCCGAGATAATGCCCCGCTTTGTTGAGGGTGGCATGACCCGAATAAGGCGCGATAAACTCCGGCTCGATAATGTGCGGCTTCTTCTCCCTGGCCCATTCCCGCGCCGCATGAACGCCGCTGAATATACTCTCGGTTCCGCCGCTGGATATATTGGCCACAACACCTTCAACTCCGCCCGAGAGCAGATTGGCGCACATTGATAGCAGCTCTTCTTCAATCTGCTTCTGGCCCGGCATCATTACCGTGATGAGATTATTTTTTTGAAATACCTTGCTGAATGCCTGGAGAAGCACGTCCTGAACATCCTGCGACCCCTTATGGCAGTACGTAGCCATGGCGGCGAATTTCTCTTCAGGGTCTTTTGCCAGAATTTCTTTCAATTTCTTGTCTATGCTTTCCCGTGAGCAGCCGACCTTAGGCAGCACATAGTCAGACTTGAACGTATCGCTCAACAAATTAGCCATGGTGATATCCTATGATATGTAAGTAGAACTGCGGATCACTTTTCATTTATCTGTAGAAAGCGCGCTGAGGGGCGGCACGCGGTTGATCCAGGGTTGCGCTCGCTCCAATTGCCCTGCCAGAGCAAAGAGCGTCTCCTCCTCGGCAAATCTGGCGGCGAACTGGACACCTACCGGAAGCCCGTCTTCGGTCCAGTGTAAGGGTACGGACATGGCGGGCTGGCCGGAAATATTGAATATCGGGCAAAATGCCGCCACATCCATGATTTTCTTGATCCAGCCATCGGCGCTCAATCCCTCTTCGTTGGCGTTGAGGACGCCGAGCCTGGGCGGTGGCGATGTCATGACGGAGGTAAGCCAGAGATCATAGCTTTGAAAGAATTTTCCAAGCTTGCGGCTAACCGCATTGATCAAATTCAATACGTCAACCAGATCGACCGCACGCATCTGAAGGCCATATTCATATAATGCTCGGCTGGTGGCCTCAAAATTATCCTTGGCAACCTTGCGCCCTGTGGCCTGGCAAAACTCTCTTACTACTGCAGCTAAGAAGGGGGCGGCGGCATCACGCCATACGGCGCATGATTCTTCCTGCGTTATATCCGGCGCCGCTTCAAAAACTTCATGCCCTAAGTCTTCGCACAATTTGGCTGTTTTCAGTATAGCACGTTTGCAATCTTCATGAAGCGCCGGCGCGCCGGGGGGCGAGGACGTAGAGAAGGCGATCCTCAATTTTTTCGGATCTCTCTTTGAAGCCTCCAAGAAAGACAATGACGGCTTAGGTAGCATATGCCGTTCGCCAACATCCGGACCCGCGGTTGCATCCAGCATGGCGGCGCTGTCACGAACCGAACGGCTGACGATAAGCTCACATCCGAAGCCGAACATGAACTCATCGTTATCAGGCCCCCAGGTTTGTCTGCCTCGGGTGGGTTTCAGGCCGAAAACGCCGCAGCAAGAGGCAGGAACGCGGATCGAGCCGCCGCCGTCATTGGCATGGGCAACCGGCACCATGCCGGACGCCACCGCCGCGGCAGCCCCGCCGCTGGAGCCGCCGGCAATATGCTTGAGGTTCCAGGGATTTCGCGTGGGGCCATTTTTGACGGGCTCCGTGGAAATGCTGGCGCCGAACTCCGGGGCATTGCTTCGCCCCACCAACACCAAACCGGATTTTTTGAATCTGGCGGCAAGTTCGCTGTCATGGGGAGACGCATAGCCGGAAAACAGCCTGCTGGCGCATTCCATGGGAACATTGGCGTAATGCGCGCCGATATCCTTGATCAGAAAAGGTACGCCTTCAAAGCTTCCGCTGGATGGCCCTTGGCCCAAGGTACGCTCCATTTCCTCAGGAGTCTTACCGATCACCGCGTTGATCTCGCCATTAAGTTTGTCAATAGCGGCAAGCGACGTCTCGGCAAGTTCGCGCGGGCTTACCTGCCGCGCCTTGACCAGCTCGACCAGGCCGAGACCGTCGTATTTGGCGTATTCCGATATTTTCATTGCTATATCCTTATGAAGTCGTGCGCCATAAATTGGCCCCTATCGTCGTTGCGAGCGTAAGCGAAGCAATCAATATTTTTCTTGTCTCGGCTATTTTCTGGATTGCTTCGTCACTTCTCTCCTCGCAATGACAACATAACTGTTCTGGTCAATACCTAAAGCCGACCTCGATGCCATAGGTGCGCGGGGCCGCCCACAAATCCAGCGTGCCGATAATCGATGTGGCGCGAATGACGTTCTGGCGATAAAGCTTATCGGTCAAATTACGGCCGTAGATCTGGGCCCGCCACCGATCATCCTGGCTCTCGAAAGTGAGAAACGCGTTCAGCAGCGTGTAGTTGTCTTCTTCCACATGCTCGGCGTTGAACTGATCGAACCAGATATGCGACTGATACCTGGCTTCGCCGCGCAAGGTAAGGCGGCCATAGTTGGCCAGATCATGGGTATATTGCAGACCGGCGCCCAAGGAGAATTTTGGCGAACGCGGCAGGGTATTGCCCGACAAGTCCTGATCAGTGAAGGGGTCAGGGGCGTCAGGGTTGGCGGTAAAGAAGGTTTTATATTCGGCATCAAGTACCGCTACTGACATATCGAGTTCCAGCCCTTCCGAGATGAGGGCCAGTACTTCGGCCTCTATTCCCTTGACCTCAGCCGATGCCGCATTGGTGACGGAAGTGGTGGCGCCGCCGGTTGCCGGGTTGAAGCGGTTGACCTGGAGGTTGGTGTAATCATAATAGAAAGCGGCCAGATTAAGCTTGAGGCGCTTGTCAAACAGCATGGATTTGAGGCCGCCTTCATAACTCCAAATATATTCGGGATCGAACTCTTCACCGCTGCCCAGAAGGTTGAAGCCGCCGCTCTTGAAGCCGCGGGTGGCGGAGACGTAAAGCATCACATCGTCATTGATGAAGTAGTCGATGCCGAATTTAGGCGTCCACGCCTTCCAGCTTTCCTTGGGCGAGGACTGAGAGACGAATACCCCGCCGCCCGGTACGCCGGTCAAGAGACCGAACGGATCGGTGACGATGTAGAGAAACTCTCCCTTTTTCTTTTCATAGCTGTAGCGCAGACCGGCAGTCAGACGAAGATTCTCAGTGACGCGGTATGACGCCTGGCCGAACAAAGCGTAGGCATCCACCCGATTCTCCACCGGATAATCCAAATCCGCCGCAAGGGGGGAGATGAAAACATGGAATCGTTGCTTTGCCTTTTCATGCAGGTAGAAAGCGCCAAAAATCCACTCCAGCTTGCCGTCGGATTTGGACGACAGTTGCAGCTCTTGCGTGAAGGCGTTGATGTCCTCATTTTCATTATCCCACGCGAAGTCGATTTCCGTGGCGTCGATATCAAGCTCTATTTTGTTTTTCGCATCGGTGTAGCCGGTGATGGATTTCAGGAGAACGCTCCCCAAATCCCACTCCAGATGAGCGCTGAGATTGGTATGGTCTATATGGGTATAGAAATCATTATTGTACTGGACGATGCGCGGGTCCGTGTTGACCGCGGCGCCAAACAGGTCGCGCGCCGGCGCGGGAGAATTCGGGTCCACCGTAGGCGCGCCGTTTCGCGCGCCGCGCACTTCCGAATGATCAGCGCCGAGCGTCAACGTAACCGTTTCGGTAAGATCTAGTCGGAGCTTGCCGCGCACCGCCCAAATATCATCATCATCGACATCGGTATTGCGCAACACATCATAGGAAAAACCGTCGCGGTTGGTGCGAAATCCGGCTACCCGCAAGGCGACTTTATCATCCAGGATGGGCACGTTGGCCATGCCATGGACGCTTATTCTGTCGTAATTGCCGTAGCTGATGTCACCGGCGGCTTCCAGCTCATTCGACGGACTGTTGGTTATAATATTGATCGCGCCGCCGCTGGCGTTGCGGCCATAAAGCGTGCCCTGAGGGCCTTTTACGACCTCAACCCGCTCGACGTCGAAAAAATCCTGCACGGCGGCGGTGGACCGCGTTTGGTAGTGGCCGTCTATATGCACCGCGATGCTGGGGTCGGTGCCGACATTGATGATGTCGGTGCCGATGCCTCGTATATACGGCTGGCCCAGAGCGGTATTGGTGGAGAACACCAGTCCGGGGGTACGCGTTTGTAAATCCATGGTCGTTTGCAGGCCCGATTTCTGCAACTGTTGACCGGTGAAAGCAGCAATGGCAATCGGCACGTTTTGCAGACTGGCTTCTCTGCGCTCTGCGGTGACGATAATCTCTTCCAGCGCCAGGGAATCCGCGGCCAGTGAATGGCTGGCGGGGCTCATAGCGGCGGCTATCCCGCCAATTAAAGCCAGGGTGTAATTTGGCGCAACACTCCCCTTACGGGCCTTGCGCGGACCCGCGTAGAAACGACCAGACATGAAAAACCTCCCGATTTTTTCCTAAAAAACCCCGCCAGCGCACCCCATAGAATGCGCCAGTTATTTTAAGTGAATTGATCACAAACCATATAGTGATCGTATAATCACTATATGGTTTTGCGGAGGACTAAGCAAGAGAATAAATTTTACAGCTCTTTCCAAGGCTCGAACAGCAGCCGTATCCGGCGCGCCATGTCGGCGAATATTTTTTCCGTGGGAATATCATCATGGGTGATGAACGTGAAATAATGTTGATTTAGCACGGAAAAAACAATCATGGCCAGATCATCGATATCGATATTGGCTCTAATTCTGCCTTTGGCCCGCAATACAAGCAAAAGGTCTCGAATGTGAGTCTGTGCTTGCGTATCTGTCTTTTCCACAACGGCGTTGAGCACTTCCTCGGTACAAACCCCGGTTAAGGAAAACGCCCTCAGCAGCTTACGATTGGACCAGTTATCCTTCAAAAGTCTATATTTATCCACGAGCTCGGCCATGGCCAGACCGGGGTCTTTGGGTGGATTGGATATGATCTTTTTCACATTTGCCGCTACTTTTTCCAAGTCCGGCAAAATAAGCTCATCAACAATTCGCGCCTTGTTGCCAAAGTACTTGTATACGGTGGCTATCCCAACTCCTGCTCGTTCTGCGATGGCTTCAATGGTGGTCTGCGAATAGCCGACCTCGCCAAATAAATACTCCGCAGCTTTGAGGATTTCTTTTTTGCGTGCTTGTCTCTGACGGTCCCAAACTGACAATGGCGTTACTCCAAGGCCTTGCTAAATATATATAGTATTATAATATTTACTCCATGGCTTCAAGGCATAGAACGTGCCTTCTCTTCCCAGCCCATGGAATGTAGGTGCACGAAGTCCGTGCAAGAGCGGCTTATCCTATTGCTGCCATCAAGCCCCCAAAACCAGGATGCGCGCATTTCCTTGCCGGCCCGTCACTTTAGGCGACCTGGCGCGGCTTACAGTTTCATTTAAGGTGATGTTATATAGTCCATAGTTGAGCATAAAAGTCGCCATCGAAGCTTTTGGACATGTAATCCAGTTCGATGGCTCTGACTGAATGGACCATTGGATCACACGTCCAACTACCGTCCTTAAGCCTCTATCACGGTTCGTATGCCTTCCGGTTCTTCGAGCTGTACAAAGCGCGCGCCGAATGAATTGAAGCGCCCGCTGGACACGGTGACGATCTCTTCCAGAGGTGCGGCCCGGGCGTCAGCTTCGGGACGCGATAAGAAGAGCTCGGCCTGGAACAGGCCATCGGCCTCAAAGCCCTGCGTCTCGATACCGCGAGAAGCAAGCACCGACATGCTCTGCTCGAACTCTTGCTCATCGCGGAAACGGCGCTGAATAAAGGTCGCACCCAACAATTTCTCGGTCACCATGCCCCGTTCAGCAAACGCAGCAATGAAACCGTCGTAGGGAAACATACGCAGTACGAACGAGACCACCCATGGCGTCGTGGCCAGTGCATCAAGCAACTTACTATATGTTCGGTCTGTCACATAACCGACCGCGCCTGTGGACAATATCAGACTGGCTGGCGCAACCACGGCAGCATCCTTCTCCAATAGCTCGCTGGTCTCAAGATCTGCCGCCACGCCATCCACATGAAGGCCAACGGCGTTCGCATATCGGATCGCCGCCTCGGAAATATCCAGGCCGATGAAACGGGCCGATCCGATGTCTGGCCAGCTCGCGTAGAAGTTGCGATCGAGTTGCGCCAGTTCTTCCGTATCTAGCTCCATAATTTCGCGCCGCGCGTAGCGTTGGCGCAGACTTGCGAAATTGACCGGAAAGCGATGCACGGCGGCGTTTATGCCGTAGGAGCAGCCCACGTCGAGCACTGTGGCGTCATCACCATATCTTGCCGCTCTTGCCGCGAGAATCTGGCGAATAACCGGTTCCGCCACATCGGGGATCATATAATCGAGAGACCCTAGTACAGAAAAATAAGAGCGAGGATCGCTCATCACATATATGTCGTCAAAAACTGCTTTGCTTTCATTAATGCGTGCGATCTGTTCAGACAATATACTTCTCCTTATCTATAATGGTTGTAGGATATGTAATATCCCACTGCGAGCGGGTGATCCTATGATTGATAGGCGCAATGGCCATATATTGCAACCCGGGGCGCTCGATCAATCTTTTAGGCTTCCAGAGATTCTTGGAATAAGCGTGACATATATGATGTGATACCCTGTGGGCGCTGAATGCATATTCGATACGCCTGTGCATGCGCTAACGCAGGGATCAATCTCATATCGCAGGGGGTTTTGCGCATCATTATGTGTATCTGTGATGATGGGCCTACACATGGGGCTATTGCGCTGTATGCACATCCAATCAAGTTCACCCCCGAGGATTTCACTGTCGCCTCAATGTCGCGAGAAACGACTATACGAAGGACCAAACCTCGGCTCCTCAGGCACTGATTTGCGGATCATCGAGGGCTGCATGCCGACAGACTAGTCCATATGGAACCGTCGGCGAAATTATACCGACAGTCCGCAAATAAGGATCAGGTTGATGGATTGACGCCGGTCATGATCTCCACGGCAGGTCGGTTGATCACATAGATCGTGCCGTCGGAAAGTCTCAAGCTCACACTTCAGGCTTAACTTTCTGCAGAACGAACATCGAGTCGACGCGGATGACATGCGGTATCGAGAGGAGATGCTGACGTTGAAAATCGCTGTAATCCTGCAAATCCCGGGTGGCGACCCTCAAGATGCATTCATAAATACCGGTGATCATATAAGCTTCCAGCACTTCCGGGCGCAGCCGGATGCGACGGATGAATTCCTCGAAGATGTCGGCATTGTGATTGTCGAAATGTACCGCCACCATGACGATAAATCCCTGGCCTAGCTTCGCCGTATCGATAACCGCCGAGTAGCCGCGAATGATGCCGGCGTCTTCCAGCCGTTTGACCCGCCGGGCGGTGGGGGTGGGGGATAAGCCGATGCGCTCGGCCAGATCGAGGTTGCTGATGCGCCCCTCGGCGGCGAGGACCTTTATGATCCGGCGATCATAATCATCAATCTCCATTAGACTAGTGATAATCCCTTTTGCTGCGACTCGGCGGCCGAAAGCGGCGGCGGTGAGGCCTAATTCCAATAATATAATGTTATTTTATAGTATATTCTACGATATTTCAATATCTTAGATATTATTCCATCTATAGATAGGTTTGTAGTCCGGAAAACTGCCCAAATCTCGTCAGCAAAATATAACCTAGTGAAAATATCCACAATATTTAATTTTTCTAGATAATAGTACTAAAATAATAGATTGTCCTTCCAGCCTTTGGTGACAAAGCAATGAGCGGAAGTGATACCCTGACTGCGGTTTTGTCGTCAGGTGGGTCGAGTGCTCAAAAGGGTCATTGAACATCCGGAACAAGCGCCGCGTATCTATGGCGATGTTCCATCTTTCATGGGGCTGCCCCACCAGCCGCCGCCGGCGCTCAAAGATCTTGATGCGGTGGTTTTAGGTATGCCGTTTGACGGTCTTGCCACCTTGCGCGGCGGGGCCACCCGCCATGCACCCGCGCATTCTACCGGAATGGGACGGCGGTTCGCACATTACCAGCACCTTGGCCGCCCGCTTGGTGGCGGAGATGTTTGCCGCCGTGGCGGCGAAGCGGGCAGGCAAAACCAGAGCCTGGGACTTTATGGCCCAATAACGTAAACACG
Source organism: Sphingomonadales bacterium (assembly GCA_019455285.1). Lineage (GTDB taxonomy): Bacteria > Pseudomonadota > Alphaproteobacteria > Sphingomonadales > Govanellaceae > PRO5. Next base: position 112,774 of record JACFMS010000010.1, on the reverse strand, counting down.
TTCAACCGATGGGGAGTGAAAAATGATGCATTGGAATAAGATATCGCGCAGCTGCATGACATTGCCGTTATTGATGGCCATGCCGGCCCAAGCACTGGCAGACTCTACGACAGCGATTTCGGATTTTGAGGAGATCATCGTTACCGCGCAGAAGCGGGACCAAAGCCTCGGCGATATTCCGCTGGCTGTTTCCGCCATGACGGGGACAGACCTGCAGGCGATGGGTGTTTTGGGGTCGGCGGATTTGGCGCGCCTGACGCCGAGCCTGGCATTGGTGCAAACCGGACCCGGACAGAACACGGTATCCATCCGCGGCGTCACTTCTTCCTATAATCTAGCGCCGACAGTTTCCGTCTACATTGATGAGACGCCGCTGGATTTTCGCACGGATGCTCGCGCCAGCGCCTCGGATACCGATTTCTTCGACGTATCGCGGGTTGAAGTGCTGCGTGGCCCGCAGGGCACGCTGTTTGGCGCCAGCTCGCTTGGCGGCACCCTCAGGATCATCCAAAACCAGGCGGTTCTGGGTGAACATCAGCTCAAGGCGGAAGCATCCGGCAGCACCGTAAAAGGTGGCGGCGAGGGCTATGCCGCGAAGGCGGCGGTCAACCTGCCAGTGGGCGAAACCCTTGCCGTTCGCGCCAGCGTCAGCCATCAGAAATTCCCCGGCTATACCAAGACCGTATTCCCCGTGGATTATTTCGCGCCATCCGCATTCGATCCGGTAACTGATGACGAGAATGGACGCAACGAGCGGACATTCCTGCGGTTGGCGGCAACCTGGCAGCCCAGCGAGACGCTGAAATTCCAGCCGTCCGTGATCTATCAGAAGTCCAATGTCGACGGTTACAATCAAAGCGACAGCAATCGCAACAAATATACCTATGCTAACCAGTTCACGCCGGAATACACCGATGAAATGGTTATCCTCAACCTTTTGGCCAGCAAGGACTTAGGGTTCGCCGAGTTGATTTCTTCCTCATCCTATGTGGATCGGGACACGCTCAGCATAGAAGACTATTCGGCATTGAGCGCCAAGATTTATGCGGACATCATGGGGACGACTGATGATGTGCCCGAGCTTCAGACGTTGAATTATTTCCCGGTGAATTTTGAAAGCTGGAGCCAGGAGCTGCGGCTTGCCTCGTCTGGCGAGCAGCGTTTGGGCTGGCTGGTTGGCGGATTCTTCCAGAAGGTCACAAATGATACCAATCAGGTGGTTGAAAGCGAAGAGTTTGGCGCTTTCCTCGCAGACCTGTTCGGCATTCCCGCAACCAGCGATATCATCGGCTATTACAGCCCGATCAAGGATCGGCAATTCGCAGGCTTTGCTGATCTTACCTACGAGGTGACGCCCAGCGTTTCCATCTCCGCCGGCCTGCGCGCCTATGATTTAAAGCAGACCATCACCATCACTCAAACCGGCCTCCTGGCGGGTCCATTCACCCCGACGGTCACCAGCAAGCAGAGCGGGGTCAATCCGCGCGCCAACATCATGTATAAGATCGATGAGGACGCGATGATCTATGCGTCAGCTTCAAAAGGTTTCCGGGCGGGCGGCGGCAACGCGGCGCTTATCGCGCCGCCGGATGCCTGTCTTTTCGGCGATGCCTACAATCCCAGCTATGGTTCCGATACTGTGTGGAATTTCGAAACCGGTCAGAAGGCCACGCTGTTTGAGGGCGTCCTGTCCATCAACAGCGCCATCTATCAAATAAACTGGAACAAGATACAAGGTCTGGTGCGATCCGACTGCGGCGCTTTTATCGCAAATATCGGCAAGGCGCGGGTCCGCGGCATCGAGAGCGAGATCGTGCTGAAACCTGTCGATGGCCTTGCGCTGCGCGCCAGCTTCTCCTACAACGACGCTGAAATTCGCTCCATCAATCCGGAAGTGATCGGGATCGGCGTCAATGCCGGCGATAGAGTGATTGATGTGCCGAAAACGAATTTCTCCGTGGGTGCCGACTACACCCACGAGATTAAAGATAACTTGCAACTGTTCATGAGGGCAGGGCTGCAGCGCGTGGGCTCCACTCCGACCAGTTATACGACCGATGACACGCGCACCATTCGTGATGCCTATACCAACGTCAACGCGGCCTTAGGTATCGGACACGGCCCCTTCCAGCTGGAACTCCAGGGTCAGAACCTGACGAATTCGTTCCAGGTCCATGCCATCAACTTCGGCGGATTGCCGGTTCCGCCGGATGCCGCAAGATATACGGTGGCATCGCCCCGCATGTTCATGTTGATACTCCGCTATAGCATGAACTAGTATCACCTGCTGGACGCCTCCGGAGTTGATGTCCGGAGGCGTCCACGGGATTTACGCCTTCCCAGCATGAAGTTCATCTGGATATCCGGATTCAGGCCGACGATGCATCAAACTTCTCGCGTGACTGCACGGGCCTGGTGGGCCATGACGATTTTTGTGCTGGCCGCCATCATCTCTTACTCCGACCGGCAGGTTCTGGGACTCCTGGTTGATCCGATCCGTACCGAGCTTTTCTTGCGTGATACCGATCTTGGCTTGTTGCAAGGCGTGGCGTTCGCCATGGTTTATGCTCTGGCCAGCTTGCCACTGGGCTGGGCTTCCGACAGGACGTCGCGGCGAAATCTGGTTATCGCCGGCGTCGTCATCTGGAGTCTGGCAACCATTGCCTGCGGTTATGCGCGCTCCTTTAATGAACTGTTTCTAGCGCGGATGTTCATCGGGATTGGCGAGGCCTCGCTGGCGCCGGCGGTGATTTCCATGATCGCCGATCTGTTCCCATTGGAACGCCGCGGCCTTGCCATTGGTCTTTTTAACATGGGGATGATCATTGGCGGCGGTGGCGCATTTATCGTCGGCGGCGGCTTACTGTCCATCGCCGCCACCGGCGGTTTTGAGTCATGGCCACTCTTACAGGCGCTTACCCCATGGCGGGTGGCCCTGGTTGTTATGGGATTTAGCGGCATTCTCTTGATTGTTCTGTTATGGACCGTTCCGGAGCCGACCCGACGCGGCGCGGTCAGCGGCGCCGGGCAGAGCTTGCGGGGAATGTATTATAGCGTTCGCTCTCGCCGTTCCACGCTTCTACCCCTTTACGCCGCGATCGCCTCCGTCAGCGTCATGGAATTCGGCATGATGATGTGGATGCCCACGCTGCTTACGCGGCGCTTCGACTTTGGCTTGAGTGAGGCCGGCGGCACGCTGGGAACCGTTGTCATCACCGCGGCCATCCTGGGAACATTGATCGGCGGTCTGATGTCTGTCTGGATCATCAAGCGATGGTCGGTGCAGGGCCTATTGAAGGCCGCTTCCTTGGCTGTTGGTTTTGGCACGCTAACGATGGCCGTCGGCTTTGCGAATTCCGGCATCCTGGCGCTGACATTATTTTTCCTTTGGCAATTTTCAGCGACCTGCAGCAGCCTGATCGGCATCACAACATTACAAAACATTCTGCCGAACGAACTGCGCGGTTTCGGCATCTCGATAGCAGCCTTTCTGAACATTATCGTTGGTCTTGGGATCGGCTCCCTGCTGCCGCCGCTGATCGTAGAATCGATTTATAAAGACCCGGCAAGCATCGGCTTGGCTCTTTCCACGGTCGGCATTCCAATGACTGTCTTGGCGGCCTGCTTATACCGCCGGTGTGCTTCTCGTGTTGATGGCAGCATGGTAAGTTAACAGTTGGCTTGAGACGAGTGAGCAAGCCGTGGCCATTTTCGTAGGGCTATTTCGCAGAGAAACGGAAGGAGTTGGCATGCAGCCCGGGCAATATCCGTTCGGACTGAGCGATAGTGAGGAAGCTCGCGCTTTGAAGCTGCACCGTCAAAGCATCATTTTTGATTGGATGTCTACCGACATCGGCGGCCCCAATATTTTCTCGTCTTATCCAAAAGGCATGCTGGCCGAGATGCGGCAAGAGGTGGCCAAGGCCGGCGCCGGCTTCAGCGCGTTTTGCATTGCCTCGTTCTGGCCCTATGAAATGGCGATATCTGGCCGATCTGATGTGTTGCGGGATTGGTTCGTCCAGTCCGGTCTTACCTGCGGCACCTATATCATGCCGGTCTATGAGGGCAATGATCCTGATTGCGAGATCTATGAAAAGATGGCGCAGCGGTACGATGCCTTGCCGTGGCTGCGGCGGGTTACCACCGCGTCGGAAATTCGCCAGGCCAAACAGGACGGAGCCGTCGCCCTATACGGCCATTGGCAGCCGACCGTTCCCATTCCCCGCAAATTGAGCGCCATCGACCGTGCCTATGGCCAGGGGCTGCGCTCGTTGATGCTGACCTACAACCGCATGGATAATGTCGGCGTCGGCTGCACCGAGCGGGTGGATGCCGGCCTTTCCATGTTTGGCGTTGAGGTGGTGCGGCATTGCGAGGCATTGGGTCTGATAGTTGACGTCAGCCACTGCGGGCACGAGACGACATTGGACGCCTGCCGGGTGGCCAAACGCCCGGTAAACGCCAATCATACTTGCGCCAAAGCCCTCAGTCCGGTGGCCCGGGCCAAGTCAGACGACGCCCTGAAGGCGATTGCCGATACCGGCGGTGTCATTGGCGTGCTGGTGGTTCCCTTTTTCATATCGTCCACCCCCACGCCGACCATCGAGATCGTCCTCGAGCATATCGATTATATTGCCAATCTCGTGGGGTGGCGGCATGTGTCGCTTGGCACCGATTGGCCTTATCAATTGCCCCCCGGCATGATGGCGGCGCTGATGAAGGATTCGCTTGCCGAGATCGGCTTTCGACCGGAGGACCGGGTTGATACCGACGACCATGTGGTGGGGTTTGAGGATTATCGCGATCTAGCCAATATTTCGCGGGGCCTGGTCAAACGCGGCTATTCCGATGAACAGATCCGCGGCATTTTGGGAGAAAATGCGCTGCGGGTTTTTGCGGACATTTGCGGGTAGGGCGGGGGCGTTATCGGGTTCAGCATTGCGCGGCTGGAGCCAAAGCGATGGGGTTGCTGTGTTGCTCCACGCTAATTTTAAAAATAAATTGTTATTTTTCAAAATACTAAGACTGATTTTGTGATTTCCGGGCAGGTCTTGCGAACAGTATTGCTCGCCTGTCACTATAGCCAACTTGGCATGGCTTCTTAACACGCTATATTAATAGTGCGATATAGTGCATATTGCGCCGGAAAAATTGAGGTCTGAGAGGATTTGACGTGCATCAGGATGCAGGATTATTTGCACCGGTAGATATCGAATTGACGCCGCGTAAAGACGGCGGCTGCATTATACGTTCGCGGGTCGAGCTGGGCGAATACCCGAAGGCCGTGACCGCGCATTTGTTGCGTTGGCAGCGGCAAGCCCCGGAACGGCTCTACCTGGCTGAACGCGATGGGCCCGCGTCCTGGCGGCGGTTCACTTATGGCGAAACCGCGGATATTGTGCTGGCTCTCGCTGGCGTGCTTCTCGACTTGGGGCTGAGCGCCGAGCGGCCGGTCGCCATTCTTTCCGGTAACAGCATCAATCATGCGCTCTTGACCTTGGCGGCGCTGCATGTGGGCATTCCCGCGGTGCCGGTGTCGCCGGCCTATAGCTTGATGTCCAAGGATTTCGCCAAGCTTCGCCATATCGTCGATCTGGTCAAGCCAGGGCTTATATACGTTGAGACTCACGCGCCCTTTGCCGCTGCGCTGGCGGCCATTGGCGAGGCCAAGATCCCGGTTGTCAGCGGCGACGGCGGCGGTGGGGAGAAATTTTCTAACCTCCTAGTGTCACGCGGGAATGACGATCGGGTAAAGCGCGCGCATGACGCCGTCACTGGGGATACCTTGGCGAAAATCATGTTCACGTCGGGATCGACGGGAAATCCAAAAGGTGTCATCAGCAGCCACCGCATGTTTTGTGCCAACCAGCAATCCTTGGCGCGCAGTTGGCCGTTTGTTGAGGTCCGCCCGCCGATTTTGGTGGATTGGCTGCCGTGGAGCCATACTTTCGGCGGCAATCATAATTTCAACATGGTGCTGCGCAACGGCGGCACCCTTTACATCGACGGCGGTAAGCCGACGCCGGCGCTTATCCGCACCACAGTTGATAATTTGAAGGAGATCCCCTCTACCATCTATTTCAATGTGCCCGCCGGCTACGAGGCGCTGCTGCCGTTTCTTGAAGAAGACGGCAAGCTGGCGGCAACCTTTTTCTCCCGTCTTGAATTGATGTTTTACGGCGCTGCCGCCTTGCCGCAAACCACCTGGGACCGCCTGGAGGCGGTATCGCAAAAAACTCTGGGTCGCGTGGTGCCGATGACCTCGGGCTGGGGCGCGACGGAGACCGGCCCCTTGGCGATGTCCTCTTATTTTCTAGTCAACGAAAGCGGCGTCATTGGTCTGCCGGTGCCGGGGGTGGAGGTCAAGTTGGCGCCGGTTCAGGAGCGGCTGGAAGTTCGCGTGCGCGGCCCCAATGTGACATCGGGGTATCTGGAGGATCCGGAGGCGACAAAGAAGGCTTTCGATGAGGAAGGATTTTATTGCACCGGCGATGCGGTGATATTTCGTAATCCCGATGCGCCGGAAGCTGGGCTGAAATTCCATGGCCGCATCAGTGAGAATTTCAAATTGCAATCCGGAACCTGGGTTAACGTGGGCGCAGTGCGCACCGCTTTTGTCAATGCCCTGTCGCCGCTCCTGCTGGACGTGGCCATTGCCGGGGAAAATCAGGCCGACTTGAGCGCTCTGGCGTTCCCCAATGTGGCGGCCTGCCGCAGTCTCATCGGTGATCATGAGGCGAAGCTCTCGATTGACGAGGTGTTCAAACACCCAGACCTGCAACGCGCCTTGCGGGAAAAGGCGGCGGTCTATAATCGGCAATACACGGGAAATTCCACCCAGATTGCCCGCCTCCTGCTGCTGGCGACGCCGCCGGACATTGACGCCGGCGAGACCACCGACAAGGGATATTTGAACCAGCGCACCACCTTGCGGCGGCGGGCGGATAAGGTCGCTGAGCTTTATGCCGGCGGCGGGGATGTGATCGAGCTCGCTTGAAGATAGATATAACTTATTGAACTATAATAATATAAATTTGCCATTTAGGGTCGGGGACGCCCCACCTGTCACTTCTGACACTTGTTCCGGATAAAATCTGGACAATGCTGGTAAGCTGTGTGAGCATTTTGCTGCCGGCTAGAGAAAAATTGATGCTGAGCCAACCGTCTTGACGGACTGTAGGTGACCCGCCGGGCGTGGGCGTGCATAAGCTGGATGAGGCCATGCAGTGAGCGGCGTTGTAACCGAATCCCTGTCGTCGTTATACGAGGAAGTCGCCATTCCCGACTTCGAGGCCGCCTGCTTGAGTTACGCGCCTCGCGCCCGCGATCGCTCCGGCGCCATGCAGCGGCCAACGCTGATTACTATGTCGTCGCAATGCGAGCTCGCTCCCTGGTGGGGCGATTATTATCTCCAGCATGAGCACTATAAAATCGATCCGGTCTATCAGGCATGCCTGACGACGACGTTGCCGGTATGGTGGGGATATGACACGAAGCCAAATTTGATTGTGGGACTTGGCAAGACATCCAGCGCCGCCCAGGTCAGCTTGTTCCATAGCTGCGCCGAGAGAGTGGGGGTCCGTTCCGGCGTATCGATCCCGCTCCACTCCGCGTTGGGCGGCTTCGGGTATATCGTTTTTCCCTCCTGCATACCTATTCAAGAACTTCTCGACCGCAACGAGCACCATCAAGACCAGATCATGTCATTGGCGCATCGCTATTTTGCCAAGATCATTAATCATGTCGAAGTGTCAAAGCCTGTGGGAATTTCATTATCGGCGCGCGAAGTAGAATGTTTGACGCTGGCGGCCCATGGCAAGACTTTGGAAGATATCGCGGTCATCCTCGATCTTTCCGAGCGCACCGTACGGTTCCATCTGGGCAATGCTTGCGATAAGCTGGGCACGGTCAACCGTACGCACGCCATTGCTCGCGCTTCCTATCTCGGGCTGCTGGGACCCATTCACTAGGCTCTATTTCGTTTATTTTATTTATTCTATTCAGCCTGTCGGATTTGACAGCTGTGAATACTGCATTGTTCTTTAGAATTGATTGGCAAGCATGGCGCATGAGAAAGCCGGAAGAGCAATGCGCACATCACCTAGTTAAGTATTATATCGGAGATATCATATGGCCAAGACGGCGGTAAAAAGCAGCAACGAAGGTGACGCGCGAGAACATGCGGCGCGGTTGGTTGCAGAGTCATTCGTGTTCAACACGACGGAAGCATCCGTCAGCTACGCCTCCGGCAAACCAAGGGTAAATTTTGTTGGACTGGAGCCATTGGAGGAGCGTCTGATCGACGAGTGGCGTCAGCAAGGGTATAACGCGATCCTGATTCCGCAGGGATTTCTTGACCCCTCCAACATGTGTCCGGCCGCAAACATGCGGGAGATGTGTTTGCGGGTGTTCGGCCGCTGGAATACCTATGTCGCTGACCATGCTGATGACATGATGCTGTTGACCAAGCGTGAATCATTTGATAGGGCGCAACAGACAAGTCGCATCGGATTGTTGGTAGGAACCCATCACGCCGGTGAAATTTTTCGCACCCTGGATGATATAGACTTTTTCTATACCGAAATGGGATTGCGCCATGCCCTGCTCACTTGCTTTGGACAAAATAGAGTAGGTACTTCCGTCGACGAGGGCGACGATCGCGACGGCGGACTGACTCGTTTCGGCCGCGCCATGGTGGAGCGCATGAACAGCATCGGCATGGCGGTGGATGTATCCCACTGCGGACTTAGGACGCGCCGCGAGGCCATAGACACCTCATCGAAGCCGGTATTGATCACCCATGGCAATGCTGCGGCGATTTGCCCCTCTTCGCGCAACAACTCCGATGAAATGCTGAAGGCGATGGCGGCCACGGGCGGCGTCGTAGGCTTGATGTTCTGGCGGCCCATGGTGCGGCTGGAGGATCCGGTGACGATCGAACACCTGCTTGATCACTTCGATCATGTCTGTCAACTGATCGGCCCGCAACACGTAGGCTTGGGTTTCGAGACGCCGGTTGTCGGTTTTGATAACTGCGAGAATACCATGACGCCGGCGCGGCAAGTGTCGTACTTAAAACAAGTTCGCAGCATGGATATTCCCGAGTTATGCGGCCATGACAGGGTGCGGACCTTGGTGGAAGGGCTGATCCGCCGCGGCTACAGCGATCAAGATATTGCCGGAATATTGGGCGGTAATTTCGTGCGCGCTTTCAAGGAAATCTTTGTCGCCTAGAAACTAGGCGCAGTGCAAACACTTAACAGATGATAGGAAGTACCATGGCTAAGACAGCGGCGACTACTGATACCATGAATGAAACACGCGACCATGCGGCCAGGCTGGTTGAGCAGTCATTCGTGTTCAATACCACGGAGGCCCCTGCCCATGAGATTAATGGCAAGTACATCATGGATTTTACTGGCAGCGGGCCTTTGACCAACCGACTGATCGATGAGTACCGCAAGGAGGGCTATAACGCCATTCTCATACCGCAAGGCTTTCTTGATCCGGCCAATATGGGCCCGGTTGCGAACACCATGGAAGCGGCCTTGCGCGTCTTCGGCCGCTGGAACACTTTCGTTGCCGACCATGCCGATGATATGATGCTATTGACCAAGCGGGAGTCCTTTGACAAAGCGCAAAAAAGCGGCCGCATCGGCCTTCTGGTGGGAACCCATAACGCGGGTGAAATTTTCCGTACGTTGGACGATATCAACTTTTTCTATACGGAAGTGGGCTTGCGCCATGCGCTCTTAACCTGTTTCGGCCAAAATCGGATCGGCACCTCTGCTGATGAAGGTGACGGCCGCGACGGCGGCTTGACCCGCTTTGGCCGCGCCGTGGTGGAGCGCATGAATAGCCTTGGCATGGCGGTAGATGTTTCGCACTGCGGTTTAAAAACACGCCGTGAAACCATGGACGCCTCATCAAAGCCGGTGCTGATCACCCATGGCAATGCGGCCGCGATCTGCCCCACCTCGCGCAATAATTCCGATGAGATGTTGAAGGCAATGGCGGCTACCGGCGGCGTCATCGGTCTGATGTTCTGGCGGCCCATGGTGCGGTTGGAAGACCCGGTAACGGTGGAGCATGTGCTTGATCACTTCGATCATGTCTGCCAGTTGATTGGGCCGCGGCATGTCGGCCTGGGTCTTGAGATACCGATGGTTGGCTTTGACGCTTGCGAAAATTCCATGGGTCCGGCGCGGCAAGTGTCATACTTGAAGCAAGTCCGCAGTATGGACATCCCCGAGCTTTGCGGCATTGATCGGGTGCGGACTCTGGTGGAAGGACTGCTTCGCCGCGGCTATAGCGATCAGGACATAGCCGGAATCTTGGGCGGTAATTTTGTGCGTGTCTTTAAGGAAATCTTTGTCGCTTGATTGGGATTGACGGAAGTTCAACACAGGATTTCATTTCAAGAGGATTTACCCTGGACCTTATACGCTAGCGTTTAATATAATAGTCAGGATCGCCAGCAGGGCGGTATTTGGCACGGTGGTACAGTCAAGCGTACCACCGTGCTACTTTGCGTTTTTTTGTCGCTGAATTTTCCCTCTTATCCGGGCTTGACTGTTTCATTTTTGTCGAAACTGACAGCTGCCGAAGGCCCTTTGCATTCTAGAATCGTCGGCGTGAATAGCTTCGACCCTTAACACATATCGGGGAAATATCATGACTAGGACAGCAAAAGCCGCCAATAACAGCAGCAAGACTTGGGACCATGCCGCCAGGCTGGTCGAGGAATCATTTGTATTCAATGCCACGGAAGCCACCGTCAGCCACGTCGATGGCGGCATTCGCATGAACTTCACCGGCCTTGAGCCGTTGCAGGAGAGCATGATCGATGATTGGCATAAACAAGGATACAACGCCATTCTGGTGCCGCAGCCATTTCTTGATTTTTCCAATATGGGCCCAGTCGCCAATCCAATGCAGGAAGCGCTGCATGTATTTGGCCGCTGGAACACCTTTGTCGCCGATCATGCCGATGACATGATGCTGCTGACCAGGAAAGATTCGTTCGATAAGGCGCAGAAAAGCGGCCGTATTGGCTTTCTCGTGGGCACCCATAATGCCAGCGCGATTTTCCGCACGCTCGATGACATTAATTTTCTCTATTCAGAAGTGGGATTGCGTCATGCGCTGTTGACCTGCTTTGCCCAGAGCCGGATAGGAACGGCTACCGATGAAGGCGATGATCGCGATGCTGGGCTCAGTCGCTTCGGCCGCGCCGTGGTGGAGCGGATGAACAGTATCGGCATGGCGGTGGATGTGTCGCACTGTGGGCTGAAAACCCGGCGCGAGACCATGGACGCCTCATCAAAGCCGGTGCTGATCACCCACGGCAATGCTGCGGCGATTTGTCCTTCCTCACGCAATAATTCTGATGAGATGTTGAAGGCGTTGGCGGCAACCGGCGGCGTCATCGGGCTGATGTACTGGCGGCCCATGGTGCGGCCTCAAGATCCGGTAACGGTCGAACATGTGATTGATCACTTCGATCATGTATGCCAGCTGATTGGTCCCCGGCATGTGGGCTTGGGCCTTGAGACGCCAATGATCGGCTTTGATCCATGCAATAATGTCAAAGGGGTTACCGGGCAGGTATCCTATCTAAATCGCGAACGCAGCATGGATATCCCCGAGTTGTGCGGCCACGATCGAGTGAGGGTCTTGGTGGAAGGACTGATCCGCCGCGGCTACAGCGATCAGGATATTTCCGGAATCCTAGGCGGCAATTTCGTGCGCGCCTTCAAGGAAATCTTTATTGCCTGAGCATGACGGAAGAGAGGGCAAGATTACGCCCTCTCAACCATTGGAAAAATAACCCGTTCGGTGTGCGCCATCCAAGCGCAACACGGAGCCATTCATGAATTCATTCTCGCAGATATGAAGAGCAAGAGCCGCAAATTCCTCTGGCACGCCGGGCCGTTTTGGATAGGGAGTCGTGGACCTTATGGCGTCCCAGGCTTCCTTCGGCGCGGCTTTGATCATGGGGGTGTCGAAAGCGCCGGGGCTGATGGTGTTGACCCGGATGCCAAGGTCGCCGAACTCCCGCGCCAGCGCCAAGGTCATGCTGACGACCGCGCCCTTGGATGCCGTGTAGGGGACGGATTGCGGCACGCCATCGAACGCTGCGCCGGAGGCCACCATGATCATCGCGCCCCGCGATCCATCTTCAAGCGGCGGCCGGCGCGCCAGATCATTGGCCACCAGACGCACGGCATTGAGCGTGCCGATGAGATTGACCATGACGGTGTCGACCATTTGGCTATACGCTTCGGCGTTATCCCTGCCGATCAGCGGCTCCATCCGTCCCACCCCGGCGCAGGTCACCAGGATGCGCGCCGGCCCCACCGCCGAAATGGCGTTGGCAATGGCGTTCTCCAGGCTCTTGGGGTCCGCGACATTGCAGGGAAGGGCGATGCCGCCCGCTTCCGCGGCCGCGGCGCGGATGCCGACTTCATTGATGTCCAAGAAGGCGACGCGCGCCCCGGCCTGCGCCAGCATCCTGGCCGTGGCCATTCCCATGCCCGAGCCTGCACCGGTAACAATAGCCCCTATCCCTTTGATTTTCATCGATTATTTATCCCTGAATTGCGATCGTATAATGGTCATGTGCATATACCTGGGGGCATCGAACACTGTGGGCAACTGTCAGTTTTGACACCGACCTCTGATGGGTTATGGACATTCCGACGAAGTTATGGGAGCATTTTTTTAAACTCAAACATAATCTAATAATGTGCACAAGGTGATTGGAGACGTGTCTTGATACAAGCACTCTCAACGCTTTATCAGCAAAGATCGACACAAGATTTCATGGGCGCAGGCATGGTCTATGCGCCGCGGGCCCGGGATAGATATGGCGCGATGCAGCGCCCAACGATGCTCGGCATGTCCACGGAATCCAATATCGATCCGTCGTGGCAGGATCATTATCTGCATGACGAATGGTATAAGCTTGACCCGGTGTACCAGGCTTGTTTGCAAACCACGCTGCCGGTGTGGTGGGGATATGATACCAAGCCGAATTTAATTGTTGGTCTTGGAAAAACTTCCAGCGCTATGCAAATCGGCTTGTTTAACCGTTGCGTGCAGGAGCTGGGCGTGCGTTCCGGGGTATCTATCCCGGTCCACTCGGCGCTTGGAGGATTTGGCTATATCGTATTTTCCTCCTATTTGCCTGTCCAAGAGTTGATGGAGCGCAACAGGGATCATGAAAATCACCTGCTGGCGTTGTCGCATCGTTGCATGGCCGACCTGATTAAGAAGGTAACGCCGAGGGAGTTGGTCGCCGATCCTCTCTCCGATCGTGAGAATGAATGCCTGGCCCTGGCCGCCCATGGCAAGACGCTGGATGAAATTGCCACGATTATGAGCTTGTCGGAACGCACTGTACGATTCCATTTAGGCAAGGTGTGTGAAAAGCTGGGGGCGACCAATCGTGTTCATGCTATTGCCCGGGCATCCTACCTTGGCCTCCTGGGGCCGGTGCATTAACCGGCTCTGTTCGTGAGCTTCCTACCATAGAGCAGGCCCGTATCTGTCAAAACTGACAGCTGCATATCTCAGGTTCTGGGGTACTATGAACTATAGTGCAGCGACGCGGCCATAAGATGCGCGCTGTCGGCAATGCCTAAAAAAATCAATAAATCGAGCTTCGGACAATCCAGCTACCAAGATAGGGGAGAACAATGAGACAGATAAATCGGAATCGCCGCCGTGGGTATATTACTGATGTTGCGTTGTTCGCGCTGGCTGGCGTCGCGCTTTATCCGGCAACGCCGGCGCTGAGCGCCGATGCCGGCATCTCGCTGGAAGAAATTCTAGTGACGGCGCGCAAGCGGGAAGAACGCCTGCAGGAAACGCCGGTGTCGGTGACCGCGTTCAGCGCCGACGGCATCAGGGACCGCTCTCTTGACGCCCTGGATCAGATTGCGCGCTACGTGCCCAATCTGGATATCGGCCTAGGCGCCGGCAACAGCGCCAGCCCCAGCACCGCCTCCATCTTCATCCGCGGCATCGGTGCTTACGACTTTATCATCACCACTGATCCCGGCGTCGGCACCTATATAGATGGCGTCTACGTCGCCCGCTCCACCGGCGGCATCATGGATCTGATGGATATCGAGCGCATCGAAGTGTTGCGCGGGCCCCAGGGCACGCTGTTTGGTAAGAACACCATCGGCGGCGCGCTCAACATCGTCACCACCACGCCCAGCAAGGTGACGACCGGACGTCTGGAAGTCATCGCCGGCGAGCGGGAACGGTACGAGGCTCGCGGCTACCTGTCCGGTCCGTTGGGCGATAAGGTGGCGGCTAAGGCGGCGTTTTCCTATAAGCACAAGGGCGGATACGGCAAGCGGCTGTCCTATCCCGATGGCGCCAAGGTTGCGGAAGCCGGCGGCGTGGAGGATGTCACCGGCCGCTTAGGCCTGCGCGCTGAATTGAGCGAGACCCTTACCGCCGATCTCGGTTTTGATTTCACCATCAACCGTGACCAAGGCATACCGGTCAAGGTGACCTATAACAATATCGCCGGCGCAGCGTTCGCCGGCGTTTGGAATATGCTGGTGGGGGGACCTGCCGGCACGCCGCTCACCGGGGATTTTACCACCGAAGGCCGGTATGACAGCTATGCAACTGGCACCAACCGCTCGGATCAAGATATTTACGGCGGGAATTTGACGCTCACTTGGTCGCCGGGGGTGGTCACGGTGAAATCCATTTCCGCCTACCGCACGATGGACAGCTTTGTCGGCCGCGACGCCGACGGCACGCCGATGGTGCTGAATGGCGCCGATTATGATCTTGACCAGGAGCAGTTCAGCCAGGAACTGCAAGTCTCCGGCCTGTCTTTCAACGATCGGCTGAACTGGTTGGTGGGCGGCTATTATCTCCATGAGTCGGCAACGGAAATTAATAACGGCACGGTGTTCGGCGGCCTTTATAACGCGCTGGAAGCATTGCCCGCCGCCGTCATTCCCTTGGCGCCGAATGTGGTATGCCCCGCGCCTTTCCCGGCGCCGTGCCTCGGCGGCGCCGGCAACCCCTATAACGTCGGCTTTGACCTAGATTTCCTGTTTGTCAACAAGATCAAGATCGACAGCTACGCCGCTTTTGCCCAGGGCAGCTTCGCGCTGACCGATGAGCTCAGCGTAACGCTGGGCATCCGTCACACCCGGGAGACGAAAGACTATCTCTCCGTCCTCAGCCAGCGGGTGAACAGCGGCGCGAATATCGCTCCGCCCAATACCAACCTTAAGGATACCTGGTCGTCCACCTCGCCCAAGGCCGGGCTTGAGTATCGCATTACGCCCGATGTCATGGTCTACGGCTCCGTGGCGCATGGCTTCAAGAGCGGCGGATACAACGGGCGCTCCTTCGACGCGGCGGCCTTCACCTCCTTCGATCCGGAAAAAGTCTTATCGTATGAAGCAGGGGTGAAATCGGAATGGCTTGATCGCCGCCTGAGGCTGAATGGCGCAGTCTTCTATAACGACTATTCGGATATTCAGATGACTGTCGGCGTCGTCAATCCGAACGGCAGCGTGACCGTTCTGGTGGATAACGCCGCCAAGGCGAGAACCCAGGGCTTTGAACTGGAAATGCAGGCGCTGCCGGCGGAGAATTTTGAACTCTCGGGCGGCGTTGGTTATTTGAGCACGAAGTTCAAGGAACTCGACCCGGGCGTGCCGATTTCCATAGATGCGGAGTTCATGCGCTCGCCCAAATGGACGCTCAATCTGGCGGCGCAATACACGGTGCCGTTGTCCAATCTGGGCAAGCTGACCTTCCGCGGTGATTATTCCTACCGCTCCAAATTCTATCCCGAAGCCACCAATTCGGAAAACATCGCCCAGGATGGCTACAGCCTGATCGACGCACGCATCACCTTTGAGGATGAATCCGGACATTGGCGGCTGGCGGTGTTCGGTCAGAATCTGACCAACAAGGATTACATCACGTCAGGTCTTGACGGATCGGCAACCCTTGGCTTTTACGACGTTCAGAAAGCTGGCAGACCGAGGGAATTTGGCGCCAGCGTGATGTACCAATTCTAACGTCAGGACGTTTTCATGAAGGTGACTCCCCACAAGTCATCAGACACTCCCCAGGCCATCGGCGAAGCGGCGGAAAAGTTGGTTCGAGATGGCCTGGTGATCAGCAGCGCCGCCGTCTTTCTCTGGGGCCAAGGCAACGAACTGAATATCCTCTTTGAGCCGGAAAAGCTCAGCGTGGCTGATTTAAAACCCTATGAAGGCAGCGGGCTTAATGTCGGTAACTTCTTCTACCCCGCCTTCGGCCCGGATTTTTTTAGCGAGGTTGAGAGGCGCACGGCCGCCTGGAATGCCAAAATCGCCGAGATGGACGCCCATCTCATGCGCATCACTCGCCCGGAGGACATCGACCGCGCCGTGGCCACTGGCCGGCTCGGCATTATCCTCGGCGCTCATAGTTGCGATCATTTTCGCCGCGTCGATGACGTTGACTATCTCCACCGCATGGGCTTGCGATTATCGCTCCTCACTTCCGACTTCCAGGGCATGATCGGCGCTGGCTTTCGCGAGCCGAAGGGCAGCGGGCTGACTGAGTTTGGCAAGCAGGTGGTGGCGCGCATGAACAAGCTCGGCGTGATCATCGATCTATCCCATGCCAATGAGGAAACCATCGAGGATGTGTGCCGGGTCACGACGAAGCCCGTCATCATTTCCCATGGCAACACCCGCGCCATTCGGCAGAGCGAGCGCAATGAAAGCGATGAGGTGATCGCCGCCATCGGCCAAACCGGCGGCGTCTTTTGCGTCGCGCCCATGAGCGTGCTGGTCTCGGAAGAAGACCCCACCACCATCGAGCATTACATAGACCAGATTTCCCATGCGGTGAAGGTGGCCGGCATCGACCACGTGGGCATCGGCCATGATGGCCCCATTCAGGGATGGGATGCGCTGCCGCCGCAAAACATGCTGCCGCTGCCGCCATTCTTGCGAACGCCCGGCAAGCAACGCAGCCTGGACATCAAGGAAGTCTCCAATACCCGCGGCTTCTTCAATGTCGCCGCGGCGCTCTTGAGGCGCGGCTATAGCGAAACTGATACCGCCAAAATTTTAGGCGGAAATTTGAACCGCGCCTTTCGCGATATTCTGGCTGGAGAGCAGCAATGATGGCCCCAGATCAGTCCTTAAAAAAACATGTCGCCGATCTGATCAAACCGGATCGGGTGCATCGCGACATTTATACCGATCCGGACATATTCGATCTGGAAATGGATACCCTGTTCAGCCGCGCCTGGATGTATGTCGGCCATGTCAGCCAGATACCGAACAAGGGGGACTATATCACCACTCGGTTGGGGCCGCAGGATGTCATCATCATGCGGGATAATGACGGCGAGGTGAACATCTTTCATAATCGCTGCCCTCATCGCGGGCCGCACTTGTGCGGCAATTCCCGCGGCAACACCAAACGGATCGTCTGTCCTTATCATGCCTGGTCGTTCACGCTGAAAGGCAAGTTTTTCGGCATGCCCTTCCCGGAGGAATATCCGCAGGAATGCCTTAAATCGGAGTTCGACTTGACGCGGGTTGAGGATGTGGAAAGCTACCGCGGCTTTATTTTCGCCAGGCTGAAACCCGGCGGCGTTGATCTGATGACATACCTGGGTGAGGCCCGCAGCGGCTTTGACGATATCATCGACCGCTCACCGGAGGGTGAGATTGAAATCATTCCCGGCGCCATCGGCCACCGCTACCGCGCCAATTGGAAGATGATGTTTGAAAATCTCAATGACATTTTGCATCCCATGGGTGCTCATGCCTCGGCGGCGACGGCGATTAATTCCGTCAGCAATCCCGCCAAGCTGCATCCGGTAACCAAGTCGTTGGTCGGGTCGTCAAAAATGATGCCGGTACTGCCCAAGCTGCAATCCAGGATCACCCGCTATGGGCACAGCTACGCCACCGGGCTGATTTCCGTTATCAATCAGGAAATTCCCAAGGGCGACCACTATCATGCCTTGGCCAAGGCTTATGGCGCGGTCCGGGCCGAGGAGATCCTTAAAACCGACCGCCACTTGATGCTGATTTATCCCAGCTCCAACGTCAACGGCGCGCAGTGCACCATCCGGGTGGTGCGGCCGTTAAGCGTCAATGAAACCGAGGTTTGGGGCTACGCCTTCCGCCTTAAAGGCGCGCCGGAGGAAGTGACGCGTAATTCAGTATTTTACTGCAATATCGCCACCTCCGGCTTTTCCCCGGTGGTGGCCGATGATTTGGAAATTTACGAACGGGCGCAACAGGTGCACGAACGGGGAATGACCGATTGGGTCAACGTAGCGCGCGGCTACCGCCAGGAGGCGGATGAAGGGCGCAATGCGCCGCCGCCCGCCACCAGCGAAGAATATATCCGCAACCAGTACCGGGTGTGGCTTGAATTCCTGACGGGAGATGCGCCATGTCAGGCCTGAAATCCCGCATTGAAGATTTCCTGACGCACGAGGCAGCCTTGCTGGACGACAAGCGCTTTGATGAGTGGTTGGAGCTTTATGACGAGGACGCGCATTACTGGGCGCCGGTTCTTCCCGATGCTGCCGAGCGGGGAGAATGCATGGCGCATTTTGATGAAGAGCGCTCGTTCATGGAAGCGCGCATCCAGCGTCTCAGCCTTCCCAATGCTTATAGCGAACATCCGCCATCCCGCACCTGTCGCATCATCAGCAATATCCAGGTGGTAGATGAGGATCGCGATGGCGATGGCAACGTTCAGGTTCGCGCCAATCTCATCGTGCACGAATTCCGTATGCGGGTGACGGGGGAGCCGACGCGCGCGCTTTACGCTGGCGCGGTTCGCTACACCTTGCGACCAAAGGGCGAGGCCTTTCGCATTCATGCCAAACGGATCGACTTGATCGACAGTGAGGGAGCTTTTTATCTCTCTTCCATACCTTTATAGCCGTAATATTAAGTGAGGACAGACAATATGACCGGGAGCCAATGCCCTGTACGACCGTCGCGTTTCGGACCGGAAGACACCCTGGGCGCTATCAATCTCATCACGCCGCAGAAGATGGTGCAGGCATCGAAATTGGTGAGATCCGGCAAAACTTATTCCATGGCGCTGATCGCTACCCCGAAGACGCCCGGGTATACGCTGCGGCGCTATGAAATCCATATTGTCGCGCCGATCAGTGCTACCGGGACGCCGGTGGGGGCCAATCGCGTGACGGGATACGATGAGTACTTCTCTGTATGGGGCGGTCTGGGCACGCACCTGGATGGCTTAGGCCATGTTGGCGTCGATCACTATTATTATAATGGCACGCATGCCAACGACTTTTACGATTTTGCCGGCTTGAAGAAATTCGGCACCCATGCGTTGCCGCCTATTGTCACCCGCGGCCTGATGCTGGACATTGCCGCCTGGAAGGGCGTCGATATGATGCAGGGCGGCGAAGTTATCACGGTGGATGATATCAGGGCGACCGCTAGTGCGCAGAATGTCGAAATCCAATCCGGCGACGTGGTGGTGCTGCGCACCGGCTGGATCAAGATGATTGAGATTGACGGCCAAAAATTTCTTGGCTCCTCACCTGGCGTCGGACTTGAAGCGGCGCAGTATCTGGCCGACTGCGGCGTCGTGATCATCGGCGCGGATCAGGCGACAACTGAAGTTCATCCCGCCGAAGATCCCACCACATTCGCCCCGGGACATCAGCTCAATCTGGCGCAGAATGGCGTCTATCATTTGCAATTATTGACGCTTGAGGAGCTGCATAAAAACCGCGTCCATGAATTCATGTTTTGCTTGGGACTTCCACGCCTCTACGGCGCCACGCAAATGGTGGCCAATCCCTTTGCCGTGATCTAAGACGGAGTTTAGATAATGCGTGACTTGACGAAATCCGTAGCCCTGGTGACCGGAGCGGGATCGGGCATCGGCAAGGCCATAGCCGAGCGTCTTTATCAGGAAGGCGCCAAAGTGGTGGTGGTGGATGTCTCCGGCAATGAGGAAAAGACGGCGGCGGCATTGGGCAAGCGGGCTTACGCCATGCGCGCCGATGTCTCCTCGGCCAAGGAAGTGGCGGCGGTATTTGAGAAAGTACGCAAGCAGCTCGGCCGGCTGGACGTGCTGTGCAATGTCGCCGGCGGTCTGGTTGGCACCAAAGTGTCGGAGGTTCCGCTTCATGAACTAAGCGAGGAAGACTTTGACCGGATGATCGCGGTCAACCTGAAGGGGGTTTATCTTTGCATGAAATACGCCCTGCCGCTGATGCTGCAATCCGGCGGCGGAGCCATCATCAACATGGCATCGGTGGGCCATTCCGTGGTGGCGCCGGCGCTTCATGCCTATTCCGCCGCCAAGGCCGGGGTGGTGATGCTGACGAAATCAGTGGCGGTGGATTACGGGGCGCAGAATATCATCGCCAACGCCATCTGTCCCGGATTTGTGGAAACCCCGCCGGCCAAGGGGTATCTTGATCTTCATCGCGAAGCCTTGCTGGCGGTGACGCCAACGCGGCATCTGGCGCAACCGGAGGAGATCGCCGAGGTGGCGGCATTCCTTGCCCGCGGCGGCTGCGCCTCGATGACCGGCACGACGCTATATGTGGATAATGCCCTGACGTGCCTTTAGAGCATTTTCGGCCGCGGGCCTTGCTCTCACTTATATTTTCCAAGCAAAATCAAGCCATTAGCTGCTAATCCGGCATGCTGTTTGGGATTTAATCGCAATGGCGACTTGACGTTTTCTAAGCACCCCACCATACCCCACCTATCATTCTGAAAGCCCCCACCTTTTACGGCGTTGTCGTAACGGACCCCATCCCGTACCAATGACGTACCGGCCGCGCAAAATGTTCGCGGATAAAAACTTAAAAAACTGAAAAAAGCTAAAAAAACTTTTAGTCACAGAATTTTAGATGGAGGGACGGATGAAAACGGCAAGCCGTTTTGTCGATGTGTATGGCCGTGGTCTTTTGACTGGTACGGCGATTACTTTACTCTGCGCCACGGCGGCGATGGCCGCTGAGTCGGCCGATCCGGCGCCTGCTCGGGGAGCACTGGAAGAAGTCCTCATTACCGCCCAGCGGGTTGAAGAGCGTCTGCAAGACGTGCCAATTTCCGTGGCCGCCATCACCACCAAGGAGATGGAGCGGCGCGGCATCTACAACATCACCGATCTGCCATTCAATGTGCCGAACCTCGCCATGTCCGCTTCACCCATGGGCGGCAATTCCGGCACCCAGATCTTTTTGCGTGGCGTAGGCCAGTTCGATTACATCACCACCCAGGAACCCAACGTGCCGATCTATGTTGATGGTGTCTACGTGGCGCGTACGGCGGGATCGGCGCTTGATCTTTTTGACATCGAGCGGGTTGAGGTTCTGCGCGGCCCGCAGGGCACGCTGTTTGGCCGCAATGCCTTGGGCGGCGCCATTCAGGTCATCACGCCCAAGCCCACTGATGAGTTGTCAGGTCGGGCACGCTTCACCGTGGGGCGCTATGACAGGCGCGATGTGGAAGGCACCATCAACCTGCCGATCGTCGAGAAGGTCTCGGCGCGGATAACCGCGGCTTCCTTGAACCGCGATGGCTACGGCACTTTATTGCCCAGCGGCATTGACGCCGCTGATGTCAACAACGATTACGTGCGCGGCCAGATCCGCTTCCAGCCCGACGAAACTCTCGACATCATTCTGCGCGCCGACACCTTCCGCCGTAAGGGTAATATGGGTCTTGATACGTTGGTCAATGTTAACATCGATGATCCGGGCTCCGTCGGCGTCGTATTCTATAACATGGCGTTGGCGGCGCAAGGTCTGCCGATCATTGACGAAAATATGGTTCAAGATAATCCCTATATCGGCCTATCGTCGCGCACCGACGAAGATTTCAGTGAAGTATGGGGCACGTCTCTGGAAATCAATAAGGATTTCGGCGGCGTGCAGCTAAAATCGCTGACCGCCTATCGAGCGCTGAGCGCCCACATGGCGTACGACTTTGACTCCACGCCCTATCCCCTAGTCGAGCAGGATAACGAGTACGACCAGGACCAGATCAGCCAGGAAATTCATTTATCCGGCAAAGCGATGGATGACAGGCTGAAGTGGATCATCGGCGGCTTTTATTTCAAGGAAGACGCTTTTGAGCATCAGCACGCGATCCTGTTCCAGCCGGTCATTGTCACCGGTCCCGGACCCTATGACTTTGTTCCCGATGTTACCGGCGGCGTCGACTTCCAGAACGTACTTGACCAGAAGACCACCAGCTATGCGGGATTTGGTCAATTGAACTACGCCATCACCGAAAAATTCAGCGCCACCGTTGGCTTGCGCTACAGTCATGAGAAGAAGGAACTCACGTCATCCTTCGGCATGTTTGCCATCGGCAACGTGCGGCCGGAAGCGGAAACCAGCGATAGCTGGAACAATCTATCGCCGAAATTCGGTCTGGAATATCACATCAACGACGATGCCATGGTTTATGTCTCGGCATCGCGCGGCTTTAGAAGCGGCGGTTTCAACGGCCGTGAATTCACGCCGTTTCCTCCGGGCAGCTTTGATCCGGAAAAAATCTGGGCCTATGAGCTGGGCATGAAATCCGAGTGGATGGAGCGCCGCGTCAGGCTGAATGTCAGCGGCTATTACTATGATTATACCGATTATCAAGGTAATACCTTGCGCAACCTGGCGATTTCCACCGGTAATATCGCCTCTGTCGAGATATACGGCATGGAAATTGAAGGCTATGCGCGGCCCATGGATGACCTCGATATATTTATCGGCATCGGCTATAACGAAAGCAACATCACAGACGTCGACCCCAACGCCATCATCACCATCCGGCCCGATACCAAACTGCCGCAATCGCCCAAATGGACGGTAGCGCTGGGCGCTCAGTATACGATTGCGCTGTCAAATTGGGGTACGCTGGCATTGCGTGGCGACTATTTCTACAAAAGCGCACACGAGTTCTTCCTGCCGAACTTCCCGAGCGAACATCAGAAAGGTTATTCCATCGTCAACAGCCGCGCCGTGCTTGCGCCGGAAAGCGGCAGATGGGAATTGCACTTCTTTGTCCAGAATCTGACGGACAAGAAATACAAGATGTTCGGCGAAGAGACGGCGCCCTTTGGCACCGCGGTTACGACGGCAAAATTTGGTCGCCCGCGCGAATGGGGTGCTTCGTTACAGGTTAATTTCTAACGTTCAAGATTGGGAGAAGGCCGATGTCAAAACCGACGATAGTACCTGCTTCGCGGCAGCCGGAGGCG
>JACFMS010000010.1:0-89397 GCA_019455285.1 Sphingomonadales bacterium | reverse complement strand
CGGCGCCGAAGAATACTGGCCTATTCCATTTCCCGACCGTTGAGCGCTGGGGCATCATTTTTGCCTTCAATGGTCTGGAGCCGCTATGGCAGCTGCCGGATTTCTATGATGAAAGAGGGCCGGTGGAAGGTCAGCGGATTCCCGATGACGAACTGATCTTCCAGACCGAGCGGGTGTTTTCCATGAACACCGATCCTTGGGTGGTTTGTGCCAATACGCTCGACCAGAATCATGTCATCACGCTGCACCACATCTCGCCGGAGTGCATGCCGGGAGTGGATGGCATACGTTGGAAGCCTTATGAGGTCAGCTACGAATTTATCGCACGACACTGGAAGAGCGAGGAAGCAAGATATTCGGGCGGTATTTTCGGCACGACGTTCTTCTACCAGAGCTCGACTTTTGATGGCCGGTGGTTTGGCATTCTGGCGCCCATGGGCATGCCGCGCCCCGGCGTGACTGAGCCCTATTTTGTGCTGGCGGTCAGAAAAGGCGATGGTTCTGAGAAGGCGCTGAAGACGGCGCAAGAAATCGCTGAATATGCCCTCGATATCGAACGCAGATTCGTGTGGCAGGATTACTCCATTCTGACACTGATCAAGTTCCGACAGGGGACATTGACCAAAAGCGATAAGCCGCTGGCGAAATTTCTCGACCATATCCGCAACTATCCAAGGGCCCATCCGGCCGCAGATTTTCTACGCTAAAAGGAGCATGTACGATGGCTGTCACAAAACAAATTCGTCATTACAGACCGGCCCTGGAGAAAGCGGTTGGATTTTCCCAAGCCGTGGTATCCGGACCTTTTCTGATGCTGTCCGGCATTTGCAGCTGCGATGAAAATGCGAACTGCATCGGCAAAGGCGATGCCCGCACCCAGATTCGCACCATCTACAAGGAAATCGAGAATATCTTGCGCGATTATGGGCTGACCTATGCCCATGTGGTGCGCGAAACAGTTTATACCACCAATCTGTCGGCCGTGGTGGAAGCTGCGGATGAACGGCTGAAGTTTTTCAAGGACGATCAGGTAGCGCCGCCGGCGGCGACCTGGGTGCAGGTGTCCCGCCTGTTCAACGAGGACTTCATGCTGGAAGTGGAAATCACGGCGGAGCTGCCGCCGGTGCGCGGGTGAGAACGCGATGATCGAGGTGCATGCCGGCTTTCGCATCAACGCCAGCGCCTCCGACGTGTGGGCTTTGGTCAACTGGTCGGGGATCGAGGCGCTCAGCGGCAAGGTGTTTTTTAACGCCGTAACTTTTTCCAGCAGAGAACCTGTGCTTGGCGCCACGCGCACCATGACGCCAACCGCCGGCGGGTCGCCGTTTACCGAGGTGTTGCTCAGCTATGATGAAGGGGCGCGGCGGTACCGATATGGCGTTCTGGATGGTGGTGATTTGCCGCTCGGCGATTATACCGGCCAGCTATGCGTAACGCCAGCCGGGAATCGTGCCTCGACCTTATGCTTTTCCAGCCGACTGGTGCCCATTGGCATGACGGCCGCTGAATTCCAGACGTTCTATAGCGCAGCCGAGCAAAGCATTGCCGATGCCGTTACCGAGATCCTCGGCTGCGCGGCCTGAGTTTTAGCGGCAAATAATGAAACGGAGCAGAAGGGGCGGAACCGATGGAGCCTTGGGACGCTAACTTATGGCAGCGAACGGCGCGCCCAGTTCCAGTCTACCCGCTGCTTGGCGCTGATGCCACGGCGGATGTGGCAATTATTGGGGCCGGCTACACTGGCCTGGCGGCAGCCTTACGATTCGCCTCGCATGGCCGCGACGCCGTCGTACTTGAAGCCCATGAGCCGGGTTTCGGCGCATCGGGCCGCAATACCGGCTGGTGGGTGCCGTTCTGGACGCTGATGACGCCGGAAAAGGCGCTGGCGCGGTTTGGCGAGGCGGCTGGCGGGCGTTTCTGCCAGATGATGATTGACGCCGGCCGTTTGGTCAGTCTGCTCGTCGAAACCCATGGCATTGCTTGCGATATGCGACAAACGGGCGTCGTCTGTGCGGCAAACACGCCGGAAACCCTTAAGAAGTTGCAGAGCTCAGCGGCGACATGGCGACAGTGGGGCGCGCCGGTGGATGAGATTGATGTCGTTGCCATGCGCGACTATGTCGCCACCGATCGCTACATCGGCGGCGTCATGTACCGTGACGGTGGGCAGCTTCAGCCTTTGGATTACTGCCGCGGTCTGGCCGCCGCGGCGGTGCGCTCCGGCGTTCGTATCCATAGCCGATCGCCGGCAACCGCCTTAGTACCGGAAGGCAATGGCTGGCGCGTGACGACGCCAACGGGAACGGTGCAGGCGCGACAGGTGCTGTTGGCAACCAATGCCTATCCACCGATATTCGGTAAGATGCAGAGCAAATTTCTGCACATCAAAATCGCCATGATTGCCTCTGAACCATTCCCTGATCAGGGGAGGCGCTATTTACCGCATGGGGCGGCGATGGCGGACGTGGATTCCCATGATGCCTTCGGCGTTGGCTTTGATTGCGAAGGCAGGCTGGTGACCTCGGTGATGCCGGCGTTTCGAGACGGCATCACGCCGGAAGCGGCCGCCCGACCCTTCTGGCGGATGTTCCGTAATATCTTTCCCGATGCGCCGGAAAGGGTCGGGTGGCAGTCCCTGTGGCATGGCGAAATCTGCGTGCCGTCGGACGCCTTGGTCAAGACCGAAGAACTGGCGCCGGGGCTTTTTGCCGCGTTTGGCTATTCAGGTAACGGCATCGCTCAGGCGTCCATGGTGGGCACGGAGATGGCCGATTGGATGGCCACCGGGGATCGCGCGCGACTTCGCGTGCCGCCGATGGCGCTCAAATCGGTGCCTTTGGCGGGCATGGTGTCGCTGCTGATCAATCGGCTGGCGCTGCCCGCCTTGGGGCATGTGGTTTATCGCTAAAGGGCAGAGAGAAGGAAGAAAACAATGCAACCGACGTCCAAACAACGCTTATGGATGTACGAGACGATGGTCAAAAGCCGCTATAATGAGGCGCGGCTATCAGCGACCTACATGGAAGGAAAGTCGCCGCTCTTTAACATGGCGAATGGCCCGCTGCCGGGTGAGATGCACTTGTCGGACGGCCAGGAGCCTTGCGCGGTGGGGTTGGGCGCGCATCTGACCAAGGATGATTATTTCGCCTGCCATCACCGTTCGCATGCTCAGGCGTTGGCCAAGGGCGTCGATTTGAAACGAATGACGGCGGAAATACTGGGCCGCAAAGCGGGGCTGTCCGAGGGCCGGGCCGGGCACATTCATATTTTCGATTATGAGGTGCTGTTTTGGTCGAGCGGCATTATCGGACAGAACATGGGGCCGGCCGTTGGCGCCGCACTTGCCAGAAAAATGAGAGGGGAGGCAGGCATTGCCATTGCCTGCATCGGCGAGGGCGGTGCCAACCAAGGCGGCTTCCATGAAGCGATGAATCTGGCAGCAGTTTGGAAGCTGCCGTTCATTTGCGTCATCGAGGATAATCAATGGGCGGTTTCTGTCCCTAAGGCGAAGTCGACGGCGATTGCCTCCAACGCCGATCGCGCCGCCGCCTATGGCATGCCGGGCGAGCGCGTCGCCAGCAACGATCCCGATGATATATTTGCAGCGGTGGGCCGGGCGGTGGCGCGGGCGCGCGCCGGCGAAGGGCCAAGCCTGCTGGAGCTGCAAACGGTGCGATTGCAGGGCCATTTCATGGGCGATCCCGAGGTTTATCGCCCCAAGGCGGAGATCGCCGCAAAGCCGGAGATGGACCCCATTCCGCACTATCGCCGAAAATTGATCGCCGCTGGCGTGATGACGGAAATCGAGGCCGAATCCATTGTGGCGCGGGCTCATGCTGAGGTGGATGAAGCGTTCGCCTTCGCCCGTTCAGCGGCGGAACCGGTGCCGGAAGACGCCTTTGATAAAGTCTTTGTATAGGGAAGAACCATCATGAGCTTTGTGGAAGCAATCGCCGCCAAGCCGGTGCAGAAGAACCGCAACGAACGAAAATTGACCATCGCCAAGGCCTTGAATGAGGCCATCGCTCAGGAAATGCGTCGCGATAAAAATGTTTTCCTCATGGGGGAAGACATCGGCATTCTGGGCGCGGTGTGGGGCTATACCGGTGGGCTGTTGGCTGAATTCGGTGAAGAACGGGTGCGCGATACGCCGATTTCGGAAACCGCCTTCATCGGCGCGGCGGTGGGCGCGGCCAATTTGGGCATGCGGCCCATTGTCGAGCTGATGTTTGTCGACTTTTATGGCGTCTGCATGGATGCGATCTATAACCTGGCGGCCAAATCGAGCTACCACTCGGCCGGCACTTTCAAGGCGCCGATGGTGCTGACCACGGCGGTGGGCGGCGGTTATAGCGATTCGACCCAGCACTCGCAATGCCTTTACGCCACCTTTGCCCATTTGCCGGGCATGAAGGTGGTAATGCCATCCAATGCCTATGACGCCAAGGGAATGATGACATCGGCCATCCGCGATGACAACCCGGTGGTGTTCATGATGCACAAGAACCTTCAGGGCATGGGTTTTCTCGGCACTATCCAAGGCGCCATCGTCGATGTGCCTGAAGACAGCTACACCGTTCCTCTCGGCAAGGCCAATGTGGCGCGCGACGGCAAGGACGTGACCATTGTCGGCCTTGGCATGACCGTGCATCAAGGTCTCGAAGCCGCTAAGGCCCTGGAGAAGGAGGGCGTAAGCGCCGAAGTGGTTGACCTTCGCTCGCTGGCGCCGTTGGATCGCGACACGATCTGCCGTTCGGTGCAAAAAACCGGTCGGTTGATCGTGGTGGACGACGATTACTTGAGCTATGGCGTCACCGCTGAGATCATCGCCACGGTGACCGAGCGGGATATTCAGGCGCTTAAATGCTCGCCCAAACGTATCGCTTTTCCCGATATCCCGGTCCCCTTTGCGCGACCCATGGAGCAGCACTGCCTGCCTAATATCCAAAAGATTGTCGCTGCAGCACGTAGCATGATGTAAGGAGTAAAACGTCTCATGACCGATATTCGTATACCCGAAGGCCTGTGGGAGGCCGATAAAGAAGGCGTCATCGTCACTTGGCTTTATGAGGACGGTGATACCGTAAACCAGGATGCGCTGTTGGCGGAGGTGATGATCGAAAAAGTGCAGATCGAAATCAATTCCCCCGCCGCCGGCCGGTTGAAGATTGCCAAGGCGGCCGAATCCACGGTGCTGCCTGGCGAGGTCATCGGCGTCATCGCGTAATGATGGAACCAACTCGCATTCCCTTAAAGGGTCTGCGCGGCATGATTGCGGCGCGGATGGCGGAAAGTGTCAATACCACAGCGCGGGCGACGCTATACAGCGAGGCCGACGCCAGTGCGCTGGTCGCCCGGCGTGCGGCGATAAAAGCCAAGGGCAGCTCGATCTCGCTGGAAGACCTGTTGCTGATGTGTGTGACGCAGACGTTGACACAGCACATGGCGCTTAATGGTACGCTCAGCGATCAGGTGATAACATTGCGTCCATCCGTTGATCTTGGCATCGCTATCGCTTTGCCGAACGGTCTCGTCGCGCCGGCGATCATGGGCGCACAAGCTTTATCTCTTGAAGACTTGAGCGCGGCCCGCCGCGATCTGGTGGCGCGCGCCAAAACCAACAAGCTTACCGTTGCTGAAATGACTGGCGCCAGCTTCACGGTAAGCAATCTTGGCCATTACCGTATCGATCACTTCACGCCGCTCATCAACATCCCTCAGCTTGCCATCTTAGGGCTGGGTCGCATCGTCAACAGGCCGGTGGTTCGCGCCGATGGCGCGCTTGGCGTGACGCCGATGATCGCCCTGTCGCTGTCTATCGATCACCGCGCCATTGATGGCGCGCCGGCCGCCGCCTTTCTCACCGGTCTGGCGCGGGCTATCGAAGGGATGTGACTATTGCAGCGTTGGCAGGGCAAGCCCTAAGTCTCGCGCCGACTTTACCGCCTGTGAGCGGCTGGTGACGTCAAGTTTTTCGTAAAGCTTGCGGCGATATCCCTTCACGGTGCCGATGGAGACGCGCAGCCGATTGGCCATTTCCTTGCTCGACAGGCCGTAGGCGAGCATGGTCAGCACCTCGCGCTCCCGCGGGCTCAAATTCGGCGCTTCTGGCGAGTGGACGGTGCCAATCGCTGCAAGACGGGTCAGTTCGCTGACCATATCCTGCTCGGCGCTGCCCAGCAGGCGTCGCTGCAGCATGCTATCCGCCATAGTCGAGAGATAAGTCCAAGATTCATAAAGCGGTCGCCTGATTCCGGTTGCGATGGCAAGTCGGAGTGCATCCCGCAAGAATTCAAATCCCTGTTGATCGTTGTGTTGGGTAGCGGCCATCAGCGCTTGGGTGATTAGCACGCGCATATGCAATGGCTCGTCGCCACTCTGCTTGATATCCTGGAACAGGTTCTGCACGGTTAAAGAGTCAACCGTACCCCGATGCTGCAGAACATCGAGTTGAATGACGCAAAGCATAGCCTTGAAATAGCTCGGACGCGACCATCGGTCCCTGCGCGAGCCTTCAGCCATCAGACTGATGACGGCGGGTTCCGCCAAAGCTCCTCGCGCCTTGTCGAATAAACCGCCGCGAACGAGGGCTCGGATTTTCAGAATAGTCACCATTCTTTCAAGGGCCGTCAGCTGGCGGGAGCGGTAGCGTTCGGCCATGGCTTCGAGCCGGGATGCAGCGGCCTCCGCGCCCTCCAGCTCGAACCATACGAAGGAAGCGGCAGAGAAGGCCGCTTCGCAACCGTCGTACCAACGTATGGTTTGTTCGATGGGCTCCATGAAAAGATTGACCAAGTCTTTTGTTTCCATGGTCGCCAAACGATCGACCCGAGTTCGGGCCAGCAAAGCAAGCGCCAGTAACGCCTGAATGTTATGTTGGCCGAAGCTTCGTTGCGATGATGCAACCGTGGCCTCGAAAATTAATTCCGCCTGCTGTAAATGTCCGCTTTTCAGAAGACACAGCCCAAGGAGAAAATTTGTGTAATTACGTAACAGTTCAGCATTAAGATCACTATTGATCTCCCGCAGCCGCTCGGCATAAAGCAGCGCCTGGTGCACCGCGCCGCCACGGAAATAGGAAAAAGCCTTCAAAAGATAGATCATCGCCTGCGTTAAGCGGTCCATTGCGACGCGCTTGATGATATTTGCTTCCAGGTTATCGATCTCTTCCGGCGGCATCGGCTGATCGTGATACATGCGAAGAATTTCAAGCACTAATTGGCTTTGCACCCACGCCATGCCATTGTCATCAATGACGCCGCTATCCTGTAATTGCCGGAAAAGATCGTAGGCATAGCCGAGCTTTCCCTGTTGTATCAAAACATAGATCTGGCCAAGCGCGATCAGAGGATAATGGCGATAGGCCTCAACGGGAATGACATCCATATATCTGCTGATGACAAAAGGAGAGGCGAGGGCGAGGCGCAGGCCGCCGTATCGTTCGATGATATCAGCAATGATCTGCCATTTGCCGGTGCGCTCGGCATGAGCCAAGGCTTGCCAGATTTTGCTCCGGGAATTGAAGGCGTTCGCCGCAATGAGATTGAAATTGCTGAGATTATCGATGAGCGCCGAGGCATGATGGCGCAGAATATGGTGGCGCAGCAAACGGTTGCAGGTATAACCGCGACCACCGCTGATTTTGCGCATCAGCGCGCCCTCGCGGTAAAGCCGATCAAGGCGTGGCCAAGCGTCCGGTATTGCCAGTACTTCATTGATGACTTCCCCGTCGGCCTGTTCAAAAAGGCCGGCGCGCTTGAGGAAATCTGCATCCGCGGGCGCCAAGGGTGTGAAAAACTCGCTTTCGAAAATGGGCGTCAGCCGCTCATGCAGAAGCTCGATGACGGCTGTCGATAGCGGCGGTTCTTTCAAGCTTCTGGTGCAGGCGAGCAGAAGGTGGATGGCCAATGGCCAGCCATCAGTCATTTCCACGATTTGCCGCGCCTCGGTATGTGACATGTATTCGCCGAAAAGCAGCGTTACGCTCTCCTCATCGAGCGACAAACTTTCCTGGTCGAGAATCTCAATACGGTCGAAAAGCCGGTAGGAAATATATTCAATATCGACATTCTTGCGGGCGGTGATGAATACCTGGTCGACGTTGGAAAGGGCGCCGCGCAGCATTTCCACCAGCCTTTCAGCTTCGTTTTGCGAGTGGATGGCCAGATCATCGATCAACAGGTATTTAGGCCCGCGCTGTCCGCCGAGATCACCGCCTTGCTGCAAGCTGAACCAAGACAGGATATCGATGCTGTCGCCATTCTGCCATATGGCGCGGCCGCCATTGGCGCTGGCATTGTTCGCCACCTCTCGTAGGATAGTGGTCTTGCCGTATCCTGCCGGGGCTTTTATGATCCAAATTTTATTTTGCTGGGATCGCTCGCCCTGAATGTTAAACAGCTGCCGCCAGCGTTGCTCGAGGGCAAGGTCGCGAGGCGTCGGACTAACATCGGCAATATTGGCTCGATGATCCATTATCCGGGCATCTTTTATAATGGGTTCTCAGGGCGTGCCAAGTGGCGATCCGCCGCACCATCCCCATGGCCCCATGATCACCTGTTTTTATCGGGTGGGCAAGGCGAAACATTGCGGTGGGGTAGGGAGGGGGGCTTAGGTATCGAACTTAGGGCATTGTTGACAAAGACTAATCGATGACGGCGATGACATCGCCCTTGCGTACAGCCTCATTGGGCTGGGCCTTGGGGTGAAGAATGCCGGCGGCAGGGGCCTCGATTTCCATCTGGGTTTTTTCCAGCATGATCTCGGCGATGACGTCGCCGGCCTCCACGTGGTCGCCGTCGTCAAAGAACCAAGTGGTGAGCACGGCTTCCGTGTCGCCCTGCCAGAAATGCTCGTCGATGCGAACCTCGGTCATGGCTACTCCTGGCACATCTGGCGGATGAGGGTGGCGACCTTGCCGGCGTTGGGCAGGGCGAACTGTTCCATGGGCCGGGCGAAGGGGATGGGAATGTCCGGATAGGCGAGGCGCTGGGGCGGTGATTTGAGGGCAATGCCCGCTTCCGCCACGGTGGCGATGATTTCGCCGGAGACGCCGAAGCTCTTATAATCGTCATCCACCACCAGGAGGCGGCCGGTTTTACGGACGGATTTCAAAACGGCCTCGCGATCCAGCGGCGCCAGGGAGCGCAGGTCGATGACCTCCGCCTCGATGCCGTCCTTGGCCAATGTCTCGGCGGCATCCAAGGCTTGGTGCACCGTGGCGCCCAGGCCGACGACGGTTATATCCTTGCCCGGCCGGGTAATGGCCGCCTTGCCGAGGGGAACCTCGTAAGCATCTTCCGGCACGTCCACCGTGGCGCCGGCCACGGTGCCCAGCCAGCCCATGCCCTGCAGGTTCTTGTGCATCATGAAGATCACCGGGTTGTCGTCGCGGATGGCGGCGGCCATCAACCCCTTGGCGTCATAGGCGTTGGATGGCACCACCACCTTCATGCCCGGCAGATGGGCAAAGGTGCCATAGAGGCACTGACTGTGCTGGCCGGCGTCGGAATAGCCGCCGCCCACCGACGTCATCAGCACCATCGGGCATTTGACATGACCGCCGGAGAAATAGGCCTGCTTGGCGGCGAGGTTATAGATGGCGTCCATGCACACCCCGAAGAAATCGACAAACATCAGCTCCACCAGCGGGCGTAGCCCCAACGCCGCCGCCCCCACCGCCATGCTGATAAAGCCGGTCTCGGAAATCGGCGTGTCGCGCACCCGCTCCGGTCCGAATTTGTCCAATAACCCTTGCGTATTGCCGAACACGCCGCCCAATTTGGCGATGTCCTCGCCCATGACAAAAACGCCGCTGTCGCGTTCCATCTCCTGGGCGATGGCTTCGCTGATGGCTTTGGCGATGGTCAGCTTGCGCTTGCGGCGATTGTCTCGTCTGGCTGGTTCCACCATGGCTCTATCCTTTATACGAATACTTTTTCCAACGCTTCCTCGGGCCGTGGTTCCGCCGCTGACCGGGCATAGTCAAACACCGCGTCCAAGGTGGCCTTGGCCTCCGCTTCCAGCGCCGCTACGTCGTCCGCCGTCGCCGTCTTCTCGGCGATCATCCGCTGGCGCATGGCGGGGATGGGATCGCGGGCAAAAAGCGCGTCCTTCTCCCCAGCCGGACGGTAGCCTTCCACGTCGCCCATGAAGTGACCGGCAAGCCGCCAGGTCTCGATCTCGATTAAGGTCGGACCATCGCCCGCCCTGGCGCGCTCAATGGCTTCGCCGGCGGCCGCATAGATGGCGTATGGGTCGTTGCCCGGCACATAGACGCCTGGGACGCCATAGGCCGCGGCGCGCACATCGTTGCGGGCCACCGCGGTGGAGTCCTTCTTCATCACCGACACGCCATAGCCGTTATCTTCGATGATGCAGAGGAATGGCAGCTTCCACAGCGCGGCGATGTTCATCACCTCGTGAAACGCGCCTTGGTTGGCCGCGCCTTCGCCGATGAACGCCACCGCCACCCCCGGCTCGCCGCGCAATTTACGCGCCAGCGCCGCCCCCGCCGCCGGGCCCATGCCTTGGGCGATGATGCCCGAGCAGGCGAAATTGACGCGGGGGTCAAAGATGTGCATATGCCCGCCGCGGCCGCCCGACAACCCCGCCTGCTTGCCGAAAATCTCCGCCGTCATGGCCCGCAGGTCCACCCCCTTGGCGATGGCCACGTGGTGCGGCCGGTGCGTCGCCGTCACCGTATCCTCCGCGCGCAAATGCGCGCATACCCCCACCGCGCACGGCTCCTGACCGTTCGACAGATGCATCTCTCCCGGCAGCGGCCCATTGGCCATATTAAACAGCGGCGTCTTGCCCTCCATATACGCCGCCGCCAACCGCTCCTCGTACCCACGGCTCAATACCATCCGCGAGTACATCCAGTGTTGTTGGGATTTTGTCGGCGTCACGTGTCGCACTCCACTTCAATGACAGACGAGCTCGATCCAGACATGTCGAGAATTAAGCTTTACCAACGGTAAAGAATCGATTGCATCATTAACTTAAGTAAAGAAACATCCTAACATCATTTTGTCAGCGTTGGCATTGATGATTCCCGCTTCAATCAGATTACCCATATTCGAGCGCATTTTTCAATTCTATGCAAGCTCAGCGATGAGTTCAACCTCCACCAGGAAAGCCGGATGCAAGAGCCGCCGCACTTCCACCCATGTCGCCGCCGGAGGGTCGACGCCGTTAATGTTGTAGTTGAAGCCCCACTCGCTCCAATCCACCTGGGTATGGGGGTCGTCATGGGAAAGTTTCATCTTTTGCACCACTTTGATGTGCTAGATGTCCGGCGTATTGCAAGCAAACACCTACGGTAAAATCGGCGCTGAGGTCAGCTTCCTTATATTTTACATTCAAATATCCGGTGCCGAAATTGATGTCGAGCGTTTCGGTTACGCATGCCATGACTGGACGGGAGCGGGAGATCGTCGATTTGATTTCCAGCGGCTGCACCTCCAAGGAAATAGCCAATGCGCTCGGCATGTCCATCAATACGGTGCTGTGGCATCGCAAGAACCTTTACCGCAAGCTGGCGGTATCGACGCGCTCGCAGCTCATCCGTCGGATGCGGGGTAAGGATGCCGCACTACATATCCAGGCTTAAAACTGATAAGTTGCCGAAGCGCCAAATTGCCTGCCTCGGGGCAGGGTGACGACGAACGCCCGCGGCGCCTGAAAGGAATTGAATCCGGCAAAATCCCGATAACGCGTGATCGATGTCGCGTATTTGTCGTTGAATAAATTTTTTACCCAAAGATCAATGCCGACGTTGCCGCTTTCCACACCGCCATGCAGGCTGGCGATCACCTTGTCGCCGCTGTGGGCTAGATTGTGGACCTGGGCGAAGCGCTTGCTTTCATAGGTCAGATCGCCGTGAACGTATCCCTGCCAGTCGCCTCCCAACGGCACGGTATAGGTGCCGGACAGCGAGGCCATATGCTTTGGCGCGCGCGGCGTTTTGTTGCCTGCCACCGAAGGGTCGCCAGTCAGCGCCGCCTGTTCGGCCACATCGAAGCGCTTGAATTCAGCATTCACCAGGGCGTAATTGGCGCGCAGGTAGAAGGCGTCGATGGGCTGGACGGAAAGCTCTGCTTCAATGCCGCTAACCTCGGTCTCGCCGGCATTTTGGGTGTAGATGATTGGGCGTCCGTTGGGATTGTCGAAGCTTGAAGTCAATTGCTGCTTCGTCCAGTCAATATAAAAGGCGGACAAGCTGTAACTGAGGCGTCGCTCCGGCCAAGATCCCTTGAGTCCGGCTTCGTAGTTCCAGGCGCGTTCCTCGTCGAATGATTGGAGTTCCGGAGGTAAGGAGGTGTTGCTATTAAAGCCGCCAGGCTTGCTGCCCTTGGCGATGGTGGCGTATAGAAGCATCTCCGGCCGGTATTTATATTCCAGCGCCAGACGCGGGTTAAGGGTTGTGAAATTTTCCTGAAAGACGACGCTATCGGCGCGAACGAGCGATTTCTTATCCTTTGCCGCGCGCATTTCCGCGCTCACCGTCAGCGCATCGTTCAAATCAAACTGCAACTGCCCGAACACAGCATAGTTCTCGGTTTTCTCCGTCGCTTTGTTTCCGGGCTGTGGCTTGAAATTCTCGCCGTCCTGGGTGAAATCATAATAATACCCGCCCACCAGCCAGCGCAACCGCGCCTCGGCAGGAGAAGTCAGACGAAGCTCCTGGGAGAAATCTTCAAAATTGTTGATATCGACGGTCTGGAAAAAGCCATTGATGGCATTAACGGCCGTACCGTCGAGATCGATGCCGGCCCAAAGTTCCTCGTCATTATAGGATGTGATGGAAGTTAACCGGCTGCCGTCAAAGTCCCAGTCAATCATCAAGCTGGTGCGCCAGGTTTTGCGCCGCAGGCCGCCGCCGTCAACGGCGTCGGTATTAAGCGCCACCTCATCAAAAATCTTGACCTTGCCGCAGTAATATTGATCGGGCGTGTCAAGAAAACAGTTGTTGTAGCTGCTGTCCTGCAGCCGTATCGGCGGATGCTCATCGTCATCCTCGCTATAGGCCACTTTAGCCGTAGCGGACAGGTTTTCGCTGATCTGCCATTGAAGCTGCGTGGCGACGGCCTTGGTCTCCTCGCCGCCGATGGTCTTGTTGGTGACGGTATTCTTGTATTCGCCGCCGTAGGTATAATAACCGGCATTGAAGCGGAACAGCAGGCGTTCCTCCACCAAGGGGCCGCTTAGCATGAGGTTGGCGCGGTATTCGTCGTGAGTGGCAATCGTCGCCTTGATGCGTCCCTCGAATTCCTTGCTCGGCTTTTGGGTGATGAAGTTGACAGCGCCCGACAGCGCGGTGCGGCCAAACAGCGCATTTTGCGGCCCACGCAACACCTCAACCCGCTCCACGTCATCGAGAGTGGTCGCCGAAATGGCGCCGGCGACAAACACGCCATCGATATAGAAGGCCATGTTCTGTTCAATCTGCGTGCCCGACAGGATCGTCGACATGCCGCGCATGACCGGTCGGTCAAGCTGGCGGCCGTACGTTTCCTCGAAGGAAAGACCGGGCGCAAACAAGGCAAGTTCACCGACGCGATTGATGCCGGATTGCCGCAGCTCATCGCTGCTGAGCACGCTTAAGGAAATCGGCACGTCTTGCGCCAGCTCGGCGCGCTTGCGGGCGGTAACGAGAACTTCCTCCATCCAGCGGGCGCTCTCTTCCGCGGCGGCCAAGAGCAGAGGATTTTCGGCCGCCGCCGCATCAGTGGCAATGGCCAGAAGCAGCAGAGCGGAGAGGGGGGCAGCGTGCGACATACGCCGGTCACTCATGATTATCGGATTGTTATAGGTAGGGGATCGGCATTCTTTAGGCGCATTGCCAGCATGGGCTCACTCCCGGTCAATCTCATCCGTGCCACGGCGGTCTCATTTCATATGAGACGCATTCTAAATTAGATGTCTAGGGAAATACTTGATAAAGGTCAATCTGCTCGACGCCAGTTAGAGTTGTGCAATGCCGCCGTCATCGGCGCCGACCCAGATTTCGCTATCCTGAAGGCGTTGCGCCAGTGATGCGGCGTGTGCCCTCGGCATGATCGACAGCGCCGTGGATAAGGCGTCTGCGTCGGCGGCGCGGCGCGCAACGACGGTAACGCTGGCGAAGCCTTGGGCGGTATGCCCCGATGCGGGGTCCAGGAGATGACAATGGTGGCCGGCGGCGTCAAAGACAAAACTGCGGCGGGCGGAGGTGGCGACGGCGCGGTCGGCAATATCGAGCGTCGGCGCGGCGGCGGTCGATGCGCCGCCCTTCAGACCGATGCGCCATGGCCGACCGCTGGGATGGCTATCGAGAGCTCGGGTTTCGCCAAGATCAACCAGGATGTGCGACCAGCCTTGATCGCGCAGGATATCGGCCACCCGATCGGTAATGTATCCTTGCGCGATGCCGTTGAGCGTCAACGCCATGCCGGGAGCCAGTCTGATGGCGTTATCGTCGACCCTGATCCGCCGATAATCCACCCGAGAAAGCGCCTCTTTGATCTTATCCTCCGACGGTCCCGCCGGGTTGGCGTTGGACAAGGCGAAATGCGCGGCGTAAAGCTGCCACAGCGGCTGCACTGAAATGTCGAACGCGCCATGGCTCAGATCGCCGAAGCGACAAGCCAACCGCAGCAAAGCGGTCATATCAGCGCTCGGCCGCGGCAGCATGCCGTCGCGATTTAAGCGGCACAAGCTGGAATTGGCGCGATAAAGACTGAACTCATTCTCCAGCCGTTCGATTTCCGCCATGGACACGGCGATCGCCCGCTCCGCCTCGGCCTTGCTGCGGCCATGAAGCAGCAGGCGGGCATCGGCGCCCAGGGCATAGCCGCGCCATTCGGTCGCCTCGTAGGCTGTGGCCGCGCGTCCCGTCCACGGCAAAAGGCTGGTCGCGCCTGTGGCGGCGATGATGGTCAACATCCGACGGCGAGTGAGAGACGGCATGGACGTGCTCATTTCTTGCCCTCCGATAGTTTTTCCGCGATCAGCGAGCCGGAGGCGCGCAATTTCTCGGCGCGTTTGCGGCTGGCGATCAGGGGCGGGCAGGTATGGTCATCATAATAAAGCGTCTGGCACTTCAGGCACTGAACGCATTCATTGGGGTTGATCGCGCCGTTGGGGTGAACCGCTTGGACGGTGCAGTGCTGGGCGCAAATGCTGCATTCGGTGCCGCATTGCCGCCGCCGCTTCAGCCAATCGAACATATGGAGCCGCGACGGAATGGCGAGCGCCGCGCCCAGCGGGCAGAAATAGCGGCAGAAGAACCGTTCGATGAATAATCCAGCGACCAATATGGCCACAACATAAAACAGGAACGGCCAACCGCGCACGAACTTAAGCACGATGGCGGTTTTGAAGGGCTCCACTTCGCTGGCGATCACCGCCAGCTCCATGGAATAAAGCGATATCGCAAACAATCCGAGAAAGATCACGTACTTGATTGGCCATAGCCGCTCATGAAGGCCGAAGGGAACGCGGATCTGCGGCACCTTCAGGCGCCGCGCCACTTCGTTCAGCAGTTCCTGCATTGCGCCGAACGGACACAACCAGCCGCAGTAGACGCCGCGGCCCCAGAACAGCATGGCCACCGCCACATATCCCCACAGGATGAAGATGATGGGCGATACCAGGAAATATTCCCAGCGGAAGTCCTGGCGCATGGCGTGAACAAAGGTCAGGACATTGACCACCGATAACTGACCGCCGGCGATGTAGCCCAGCCAGATCAAAGTCACGGCAAGAAAGATATTGCGGGCGATCAAATACGCGTGGGTCTTGCGGACGATGAAGTCCTGAAACAGCAGAATGCCGGTCAGCGTCGTCAGCATCAGAGTGAGAAAAATGATCTCCGGCACGCTTGTCGTCCAAGCGCGTTTCCACAGCGGCTCGATCGATATCGTGGTCGGGAGCTGCGCCTCTGCCTGGAGTTGTGCCGGTGGCGGCGGTTGTATTGTAATCTGCGCTTGCGGCTGAGATGATATTTTCGGTTGCAGTGTGGGTGTCGTCTGCACCGGGGCCGATTTCGGCGCTGCTTCCGGCGCTGGCTCCGGCGCTGGTTTGATGACGCTGCTTGCCTGCGGCGTGTGAGCCAGCGAGAAAACCACAGGGTTGGCGTCGTCGGCGTCTACCCGCAGATCAAGCCGCCACGGGAGCGACCCGTCAAAGCCGCTGTCTGCCGGCAGAATAAACAAGCCGATTTCACGAAGCTCAGGAATGTCGTCGTCGGGAAACGCCAGATTCTCGATGAGGACATAGCGGTCGCGGGTAAAGGGAATGGTCAGCGCGCCCTGCACTAAACTGATGCGGTCAAACACGCCGCTGCGCACATAGCGCGTTCCCTTATAGGAATAAAGACCCTTGGCGAGTATGGCGAATAGCTGATCGCCGGCAGCCATTTCGGCGCGTAATTTGTTGTAGGTCTGCGCGCCGATCATCGGACTGCCGATGGCATGTGGCGTCACCACGCCGGCATAAAGATCAATAAAGGGATCGTCCTCGTGCTCGTCCTCTTCCTCGTCGTGGTCGATTTTTTCGCCGCGCCGCGCCGCCACTTCGCCCCGGCTAAGCCGCATGTGGCCAATGGCGCCGCTGGCGATAAAGTCCTGCCAGCTCTTGACCTCAGGAATTTCGGGCGCGACCGTCGGCGTGGCCTCAAACATCCGCCGTGATTCGGCCACCAATCGCGCCGAGGTCAGAATGGCGTCGCCGATCACCGCGCTGGACACGGTAGCGCCGCTGATGGCGTCGGGCAGGCGTCCGGCTGTCTCGCTGGTCTTGCGGGATATCTTGCCGCGAATGGAGAGCCCGGAGAATTGTGCGACAAACGCCTTCAGATCGGCGTCCGAGATGCCGATCACCAGGATGGGCTCTGTGTGTTGCCGCAACACCGCGCCGGTAATCCGACCGTCGCGGCTCAACCCCACCAAAATGTCTATAGGCGCGCCAGAATATCCTGTAGAGTGGATGACTGACCATGTCGAGAAGATGTACCCACCAAATCCCCCTTCGACCTGGACTTCCGCCGCAGGCGGGGAGCCAGTCATGGCCGACGCCTGGGTGGCGCCGGGGAAGATCGTCGTCAGCAGGCTGCCTTGCAGCGGCGGGATTGGGCCTGGCGGCTGGGCCATCGCCGGCAAAAATAGGAGACCGGCGACGATCCAAATGGTGGCCAACCAAGCGGCCCTCTGCTGACCGTTTTTCCAACCAGCCTGGATACAATGCAAGTATGCGCGCATCTACGGGCGCCTCCAGCGCTCGGCCAAAGCAAGAGGGTCTAACTGCGTCAACGGGTCGACCTTTAAGCTGCAAGCTGGCGTCATCACTTGACATATGTCAAATACGAGATGCCTCGGATCACTTAGTGCCATAGGATGCCACAAAGGAGGGTAACCATGAAACGACTTAAAACTAGCCCGCTTCTTTTGTTTGTAGGTGTGGGCGCACTACTATTGGCTTCCCCCGGCCTTTCTTCCCAAGCGGCGGCGCAGGCCCAGCAAAAACCGACGCCGGCCGACATTAAGAAGCACGAAACCACGCAGGGCGGCAAATACTCGCCGAGTCTGGACGTGCTGGGCGGCACCAAGGTTGAAGAAGGCGGCGCCAAGCCGGGCGTGCCGACTCTGACGGCGGAGGAAATGCAAAAGGCCAATCAGATCTACTTTGAGCGTTGCGCCGGCTGCCATGGCGTGCTCCGTAAGGGCGCCACTGGCAAGGCCCTGACCACTGATATCACCCATGAGCGCGGCTTTGAGTACTTGCGCGATTTCATCAGCTACGGTTCGCCGGCCGGCATGCCCAACTGGGGCGGCTCGGGCCAGCTATCTGAGGCCGAGGTCGAGCTGATGGCAAAGTATCTGCTGCTGGAGCCGGCTCAGCCGCCGGAATTCAGCCTGGCGGATATTAAGAAAACGTGGACGGTGTCGGTTCCGGTTGAAAAGCGTCCGGCAAAGAAGGAAAACGACATTGATCTTGACAACCTGTTTTCAGTGACGCTGCGCGATTCCGGCGAGGTGGCGCTGATCGATGGTGCTTCAAAGAAGATCATCACCATCATTCACACCGGCTATGCGGTGCATATCTCTCGTCTCTCCGCCTCGGGCCGTTATCTCTACGCCATCGGCCGCGATGGCAAGGTCGACTTGATCGACCTGTGGATGAAAGTGCCGGACAAGGTGGCTGAAATCAAAATCGGCGCCGAGGCCCGTTCGGTGGAAACCTCCAAGATGAAGGGCTGGGAAGACAAATACGCCATCGCCGGCGCATATTGGCCGCCCCAGTACGTGATCATGGACGGCGCGACTCTGGAGCCCAAGAAAGTGGTTTCCACTCGCGGCATGACCGTCGATACCCAGGAATTCCATCCCGAGCCTCGGGTGGCTTCCATCGTGGCCTCGCACTATCATCCTGAGTTCGTGGTCAACGTCAAGGAAACCGGCCAGATCCTGCTGGTCAACTACTCCAACCTTGACAGCCTGTCGGTGACCACCATCGGCGCCGAACGCTTCCTGCATGACGGCGGCTTTGACTCCACGGGTCGGTATTTCCTGGTGGCGGCCAATGCCCGCAATACGGTGGCGGTGGTCGATACCAAGGAGCGTAAGCTGACGGCCCTGATCAAGACCGGCACCACGCCCCATCCTGGCCGTGGCGCCAACTTCGTCCATCCCAAGTATGGTCCGGTGTGGGCGACCAGCCACCTCGGCGACGAGACCATCTCCATCATCGGCACCGATCCGAAGAAACATAAGGATCACGCCTGGAAGGTGGTGCAGACGCTGGAAGGCCAGGGCGGCGGGTCGCTGTTCATCAAGACCCACCCCAACTCGAAAAAC
The DNA here is from genome assembly GCA_019455285.1 of Sphingomonadales bacterium. Lineage (GTDB taxonomy): Bacteria > Pseudomonadota > Alphaproteobacteria > Sphingomonadales > Govanellaceae > PRO5. The sequence goes on along the minus strand of JACFMS010000010.1, from coordinate 70,558 downwards.
CTTTATGTTGACACGACCTTGAACCCTGAAGCCGAAATCGCCTCGTCGGTCGCGGTATTCAACATTGCCGATCTGGCCAATGAGAGCCCTGAGTACAAAGTGCTGCCCATCGGTGAGTGGTCGGGCATCCAACAGGGCATGCGTCGGGTCGTCCAGGGGGAATACAACAAGGCTGGCGACGAGATCTGGTTCTCGGTCTGGAACGCCAAGAGCCAAGAATCGGCGCTGGTGGTCGTTGATGATAAGACCCTTACGCTGAAGGCGGTGATCAAGGATCCTCGCCTGATCACGCCGACGGGTAAGTTTAACGTCTATAACACCCGTAAAGACGTCTACTAGAATATAATGTGAGGGCCGGGCCGTCCGTCAGACGGCCCGGCCTTTCCTTTTTTTCCATACTTATGTAATATTGGGTATGAAATATCTTGTGTTCACGGCGGTCGCTGTCATCCTTTACGTGATGGCGGACTGGATATTGAATCGCATCGAGGTTTATCGCGGCGCTCGCCTTAAAGGCAGATCGCTGGTTTTTTTTGTTATCCTTCTCGGGCTGGCGCTGGCGGCATTTGCCATTCTAAGACACTTTGAATTCTAAGAAGTGGCGCTAGTGGCTTGGAAAAGGGGGCATTTGACCTAGATCAAGTGCCAAGGTTGCGTAGCTGTTACATCGGTTAGGTTAAGGGGTAAAGTGATTCCTGCCGGCGCCGCCAATGGGCGCCGGGTCGTCTCAAAAAAGGGGAGTTCGCATGGCGAATGATGCTCACGGTTCCGGCGCCGAAGGGGAAAAAATTCCCTTTATGCAACGGCTCATAGATAATCCATTCCTGTTACTGTTTATCGGCGTGATGAGTCCGACGCTCCTTTATATTGTCTGGGGCGTGGTGGAAGTCGCCAACATTCCGATGGCTCAGTAATTTCCGGCCAACACGCAAACTCGTAAAGAGGGAGAGAATTCAATGGCTATCTTCCCGCCTAAAGCCCGTGTCTGGTGGAACGAGCCCGTCCAGAAAACGGAGTTGATTTGGATCGCCGTCGCTTTCGTCTGGGGTCTGGTGATGTTCTTCACCATGATCTTCTGGCACAGCGTGGGCGAGCAGAACCTGTCCAACGAAACCTACAAGATCTCGCCTGAGGCGTTTTCCGCCAAGGTTGACGCCATGATCGAGCAGTATCAGGTAGGCGAGGAGGGCGATACCGGTATTCCCGTGGTCCGCCCGCCGGCCGATTCCGATGTCTACATGCTGGCCCGGCTATGGGAATGGTATCCGGTGCTGGAGCTTGAAAAGGGCCGCAAGTACCGCCTGCACTTGGCGTCGCTCGATTGGCAGCATGGGTTTTCCCTGCAACCGGAAAACATCAATCTCCAGGTCCATCCCAACTATGAGATGGTGTTGACGGTTGAGCCCACGACCGCCGGGGTGTTCAGCGTCGTATGCAACGAATTTTGCGGAATTGGCCACCACCAGATGGTGGGCCGCATCCGCGTCGTCGAAAATCAATAGGGGGACAACATGGCGACAGCGGCTGACTTTAGAATCTGTAACCATACCGGACTGAAGGTTTACGCAACCACCGAAAGCCTGATTAAGGCCAATGCGGTGGCGGCGGTGGTATCTCTTGCGGTGGGCGGCCTTTTGGGGCTGCTGGTGGCGTTGACCCGCTGGCCGGCGGTCCATCTGCTGCCGGCGGAGACATTTTATCAAGTACTGACGGCCCATGGCACCGACGTGCTTTTGCTGTGGATCCTGTTTTTTGAGGTGGCGGTTCTCTATTTTGCCTCCTCGGTGCTGCTTGGCTGCCGGCTGGCGATGCCGAAAGTGGCCTGGCTGGCGTTTATTTTGATGGTGGGCGGCGGCATCTTGGCCAACATCGCGATACTGCAAGGCAATTCCAGCGTGATGTTCACCTCCTACCCGCCGATGCAGGCCGACCCCAATTTCTATCTTGGTCTGATCGTGTTTGCCGTCGGGGCGCTGGTTGCCGTTTTCGTCTTTTTCGGCACCTTGGTCGTCGCTAAGGACGAAAAGACCTATCAGGGGTCGGTGCCGCTGGTGACCTTCGGCGCCATCACGGCGGCGATCATCGCCGTGTTTACGATCGCCTCCGGCGCGGTGATTTTGATCCCCACCTACTTCTGGTCCCTGGGCTGGCTCGCCAACATTGACACCCTGATTTACAAGATTGTCTGGTGGGGCATGGGGCACTCGTCGCAGCAGATCAACGTCTCCGCCCACGTTGCGGTGTGGTATGCCATCGCCGCCCTGGTGCTGGGCGCCAAGCCGCTGTCCGAGAAGGTCAGCCGCGCGGCGTTCCTCCTCTATATCCTGTTCCTTCAGCTCGCCAGCGCCCACCACCTTCTGGTGGAGCCCGGCGTGTCGTCGGAATGGAAGATCTTTAACACCAGCTACGCCATGTATCTGGCGGTTCTCGGCAGCATGATCCACGGCATGACCGTGCCCGGCTCCATTGAGGCGGCGCAACGGCGGAAGGGGCTGAACAAAGGGCTGTTCGAATGGCTGCGCAAGGCGCCTTGGGATAACCCGGCATTTTCCGGCATGTTCATGTCGTTGGTGATGTTCGGATTCCTTGGCGGCATTTCAGGCGTCGTGATGGGCACCGAGCAGATCAACCTGATCATGCACAATACGATCTACGTACCGGGTCACTTCCACGCCACGGTGGTGACGGGCACCACGCTTGCCTTCATGGCCGTCACATACCTTTTGATCCCGCTGATCTTCCGGCGCCAGATCATGATGAAAAAGCTGGCGCAATGGCAGCCCTATCTCTTTGGCTTGGGCGCCATGGGTATCTCGCTGTTCATGATGGGCGCCGGGACGCTCGGCGTGCCGCGCCGGCATTGGGACATCACCTTCGCTGATGCGGCGATGTCCATTGACCTGCCGGCGACGGCGTTCCTGATGATGGGACTGAATGGGTTGTCCGCTATTCTGGCGGCGATCGGCGGCGTTGTCTTCATCATCATCGTGGTCGCCTCCGTCTTCTTTGGTAAAAAGATGGAGAAAGACACGGTCATGTGGCCAAAGCTTGCCAACATCAAGGAAGAAGCCGCGGCGGTCGCCACCTATGGCAGCGAGGAGCATGCGAAGATCCCGGGAACCGTGGTGCTGGTTGCGGTATTCTTCGTCTCTTTCGTGCTCTACTACTTCATCAACTGGAAGTATCTGGCCGAGGTTTGGCCGCTCAGGTAAGGGAGCTTTTCCCTGTCTCGACATGAGTACGCAATCAATCCGTCCGCCCCGGCATCGTCCGGGGCGGCGGCGTTGCGGCAATTCGCCTCGGTTTTCAAGCTACGGATCGGTGTCGCCATAACCTTGAATGCCCTTGCCGGCATGGCGATCATGCCGGGGACGATGCCGGGCGGTTGGCAGGCATTTCTGTTGGCGCTGGCGGTGCTGGCGTCCTCGGCGGCTGCCGGCGCTTTCAATCAGTACGCTGAGCGCGATCTTGACGCCCGCATGGCGCGCACCGCCACGCGGCCTTTTGTTACCGGCGCGTTTGCGCCAAGCCTTCTCTGGCCCCTCCTCATCGTCGCCATGCTGGCAGCGGCGGTCGCCGTGGCTGCCGTGGCGACCAATGTCGTGGCGGCGCTATACGTTTTTCTCGGTGCGGTGACCTATGGCGTGATCTACACGGTCTGGCTGAAGCGCCGTAGTTGGCTCAATATCGTCATCGGCGGGCTGGCCGGCAGTTTCGCGGTGCTGGCCGGCGCTGCGGCGGTAGATCCGGGCCTGTCGCCCCAGGCCATCATCCTTGCCGTGGTGTTGTTCTTGTGGACGCCGCCGCACTTTTGGAGCCTGGCCATTGCCTTGAAAGACGATTACGCCGCGGCGGGGGTGCCTATGCTGCCGGTAGTTGCCGGCAATAAGGTTGCCGCGGTGGCGAGCCTGGCCCATACCGCGATCCTCGTTCCCTTGTCGCTGCTGCCGCTGATTTATGGTATGAACTGGATATATGGAATATGCGCTGGCGTCGGCGGCGCGCTGTTCCTGGTGCGCAACGTGCAACTGGTGCAATTTCCCGACAAGCCCCATGCTCTTACCAATTTTAAAGCTTCTTTGGTGCAGGTCAGCTTATTATTGGTGGGAACGATCGTTGATAAGTTGTTGTTCGGATGAGTAAGAGGGATCTGGTTCTTTGCGTCCTGATGGTTTGGTTGACGCTGGCGACAAGTCTCGGCGGCGCTTTTGCCCATGGCGAGGCCAATAGCGGCAATCCTGCCGTCGGCCACGAAGAGGCTGCCCCAAAATTTTCCGAATTCGACGAACGGCAGGCGCTAGCCTACAGTCAGGCGGCGATCGGGCGAGAGGTCGGCGACTATCGCTTCATCGCGTCCGACGGACGCACGGTGAGGCTGTCGCAATACCGCGGCAAGCCACTGGTCATCAGCCTGATTTACACCAGTTGCTATCATACCTGCCCGATGATCACCCAGGCGCTCAGCCGCTCAGCGCGGGCCGCCGGCAATGCGCTGGGCGTAGACAGCTTTTCCATCGTCACCATCGGTTTCGACACGGCGGTCGACACGCCTACCCGCATGCGACAGTATGGCAAGGAGCAGGGCGCAAATCATCGAAGCTGGACGCTCTTGAGCACTGATGCCGACACCATGGCGAAGCTGGCCAAGGATCTGGGCTTTATTTTCTACGCCTCGCCCAAGGGCTACGATCATCTGGCGCAAACCACCATTCTTAGTAGCGATGGCAAGGTGGCAACCCAAGTATACGGCGACGATTTCGAGCCGCCGATGGTGGTTGATCCTCTCAAGCGACTGATTTTCGGCGGTAATGCGAATCTTACCAGCGTTGACGGCTTAATCGGCAGGGTGCGTTTGATTTGCACGATTTATGATCCCAAGAGCGAACGCTATCATTTCGACTATTCCTTGCTTGTGGGAATCATCGTCGGTGGGTTATGTCTTACACTGGTCGCCGTCGTGCTGGTGCGCGAGGCATGGTTGTTGCGTAAATACACCAAGAAAAGGCGAGAATCCGGCTCGACATGAAGTTCATACAGTCCCTCTTACGGCGCGGCTTCGAACCTATGGAAGCAGCGCTCTCCCGGGTCTTTACCCCGGCGTGGAATCCGTTTTATCAGCTTGGCGCCATTGGCTTTTTCTTCCTGTGGATCGTCGTTGCCAGCGGCGTTTACATTTATATCTTTTTTGATACCAGCATCCATGGCGCCTATAGCTCCATGGAGCGCCTGACTTATGACCAGTGGTACTTCGGCGGCGTCATGCGCAGTTTCCACCGTTACGCTTCGGATGGCATGGTGGTGGTCATGGCGCTGCACATGCTGCGGGAATTCGCCCTTGATCGCTTCCGGGGGGTGCGCTGGTTTTCCTGGGCAACCGGCACGCCGGTAATCTGGCTGGTAATAATTTCCGGCATTACCGGTTACTGGCTGGTATGGGACCAACTGGCGCAATACATCGCTGTCAACACTACTGAATGGCTTGATTTGTTGCCGATTTTCGGTGGCACCATCGCGCGCAATTTTCTCACCAACACCGGCTTGAGCGATCGGTTCTTCACGCTCCTGGTGTTCCTGCACATCGCTGTGCCGTTGTTCCTGGTGTTTACCTTATGGATTCACATCGTTCGTGTCAGCCGCGCCAAGGTCAATCCGGCGTTCGGGCTGATGGCGGGCATCACCTTGATGCTGCTGGTGCTGGCGTTCATCAAGCCGGCGCTCAGCCAACCGCCGGCCGATATGGCGCTGGTGCCTGGCGAACTGGCGATGGACTGGTATTATCTGGCGTTCTTTCCGCTGCTTGATAGCTGGCCCGGCAATTTGGTGTGGGCCTTTGCCGGCATCGCCACCCTCTTGCTGATGGTGGTGCCGTGGCTGCCGCGCGGCAGACGGGTTCCGGCGGCGGTGGTGGATCTCGACAACTGCAACGGCTGCACCCGCTGCGTCGAGGACTGCCCTTATAATGCGGTCACCATGATGCCGCGCAGCGACGGCAAGCCGTTTCCGCAGGAGGCGGTGGTCAAGCCGAAGCTGTGCGTCGGTTGCGGCATCTGCGCCGGCGCTTGCCCCAGTTCGACGCCGTTCCGTCGCGCCGTTGAGCCGATCACCGGCATCGATCTGCCGGACCGGCCGATCAAGGTGCTGCGCCAGGATACCGAGCAGGCGGCGGCGCGACTGACTGGTCCATCCAGCATTCTGGTCTATAGCTGCCGCTACAGCGTTGCGGCTAAGGATTTGGAAAACAGCAATATCGCTGTCGTTGACCTGCCTTGCATCGCGGCCCTGCCGCCATCGTTCATCGATTATGTGTTAAGCCGGAAGCTGGCCGATGGCGTGGCTTTGGTCGGCTGCCCGGACAGCGGCTGCTATAATCGTTTCGGCGTCGAGTGGATGAAAGATCGGATTGACCGCAAGCGTGATCCCCATCTGCGCCAGCGGGTGCCGCGCGATCGCATCGCTGCTCTGTGGATCGGCAGATTTGAAAAAGCTAAGGCCAAACGTGAGCTTCAAGCCTTCAGTCAGCACTTGGCGCAGATGACGCCCGCTCATTCCGAGGAGGATGCTGGTGTCAAGCGTGTTTAAATATGCTGGCCAGGGAGTGTTTTATGCGGCGCTGGCGGCGCTCATCGGTTATTTTTCGACCACGCCCGCCTATCGCCATTTTCCCGAGGATCAGGCGCTGTTGCGGCTGGCCTTCAATCATGGTGGCGCGCCGGTGACGGAGTGCCGCAAGCGCACCCGTGAGGAACTGGCCAAGCTGCCGCCCAATATGCGAAAACCACAAAGCTGCCCCCGCGGTCGGGTGTCGCTGGCGGTCGAGCTTGCGCTGGATGGCGAGACGATTTATCGTGATAGCGCTAAGCCGACTGGGCTTTTTGGCGATGGCCCTTCAAAAATTTATCAAAAGTTCGCGCTGCCCGTCGGACGGCACAAGATCGATGTCCGTATGCGCGATAGCCGCCGGGAAAGCGGCTTCGATTACGAGCGGACATTCGATCTGGACTTGGGGCCGCGGCACAGCATGGTGATCGACTTTCGCGCCGAAGGCGGCGGGTTTATCATCTTGAAGTAAGAGATTGGCTATCATGACTCTCCTGAGCTGGAATGAGACTTACTCCACCGGATCACCGGCGGTTGATCATGAGCATCAGCATCTCATCGCACTCATCAACGAACTGCACGCCGAAATGAAGGCGCAGGGCGGCAAGGATGTGGTGATGGCGTTTCTTGGCGAGATCTACGCCAAGATTGCTTCACATTTTGCGCTGGAAGAACAGCAGATGCGCGCCATGAATTATGCCGGATATGACGAGCACAAGGCCGACCATGAACGTCTTTTGGACGAAATCCGCGATATCATGGACGCTTACGAGGAAGGCGAGGGCGGCGATGTCGATGAGGTTCTCGCCTCCCGACTTTCCACCTGGTTCGGTCGCCATTTCAGCACCATAGACGCCCGTCTGCATAGCGCCCTGGGCCATTAGACCAGTTACGGCGATTACTTGTTCATGCAGGAAGCTGAAGGCCGCCTCTTACAGCCTTCCTGTTTTTCCACCAATCCACCCGTCCGCTGTTTTGACCCGCCGCCGACGCCTGTTTACTATGGCCGCAGACAGATCAGCGGAACGGAGGTGAGGGCATGCGCATTGGCGTCGCCATCGCCCCACTAAAAGGGGCTCACAGTGACAATATTATGCGCTATGGCATAGCAACAGCATTGCGCACCGGCTTGCCGGGAAAGACATTGGGCGTCAGCGCCTCGTTCTCCACCACCACCACGCCGTTCACCAATACATGTTTGATGCCGGTGGAATACTGCATGGCGTTCTTGAAGGTGGCGTTGTCAATCACCGTTGCCGGATCGAAGACGGCGATGTCGGCATCCGCGCCTTTTTGCAGCCGTCCTTTATGCGCCATGGCGGGAGCAAAGGGTTCCAATCGCCGCGCCGGCAGGATGGTCATTTTAGCCAGCGCTTCCATTAGCGGCAGCACCTGTTCCTCACGCACATAACGCCCCAGCACCCGGGCAAAGGTACCGGCGGTGCGAGGGTGACCGCTTCCTTCGCTGAAGCCGGTGGCATCGGAAACAATGATCACGCCCGGCCGGGCCACGATCTGGCGGATCATCTCTTCCTTCATGAAATGGGCGACGACTTTGCCGAATGGCTGTTCGGCGCGGTATTTATTGAAGGTCTCCTCAGTCAGCCGTTCGCCGGTATCGCGCCATTCCAGGTCGCTGTAGGTGATGTCGACGCGTTGCTGCCAACCGGGGTCCAGAATCGGCGCGCCGATCCAGGTATCGGAAGCGGTGTAGGGATAAACTTCGGTTGATATATTTACCTGCCGCGTCTGCGCCGCTTCGATCATTTCCAATAGCGTCATGGCCAGCATGCCGCCGGTGCTGCCGATATGGCAGAGATGCACCGCGCCGCCGGTGGCGGCGGCATTGGCGATCAGCTCTTGCGCGGTATCCAAGCTGTCGGGCTCGATGCGCGATCCGTAACGACCGTGCACGAAGATCAAGGCATGGTGTTGCCGGGCAAATTGAAAGATGCGGAATATCTCCGTCCGCCGTGCGCCGGGAACATAGGCCACCCCGATGCCAATGCCCAACCCGCCGTCCCGCAGCCCTTCCTCCACGTTGCTCAACATGCCTTTGATCTGATCGTCGGTAAGTTCAGTGCGGATGGCCTTCTGGAATTCCGCTGCCGGGACCGCATCAGCGCCATCCGGATCGTTGGTTGGCCGAAAACGGCTGCCCGTCAACATGGCCAGCCGCGCCTTGCCGTGGCTGACGGTGGCGCCGTAATTCAAGATCGCCTTGCCTGCGCGGCTTTGATACCACGCCGCCACCGGATAGACCCCAAGCTCCATTTCCAGCGCCGTGGTAACGCCGTCCCGCGCCTGGAAGGCATTGCCCAGGTTGTCCTGAGCATGGTCATGAATGTCGATGAAGCCCGGAGCCACCACCAGCCCGCTCACGTCGATCTCGCGTGCACCGTTAAGCTTCGCGGTGGTGATGGCGGCGATCTTGCCATCCTTGATGCCGACGTTTCTGACTGCATCGAGCCCGCTCTCCGGATCCATCACCCGACCGCCCTTCAGGACCACATCATAAGAAGCGCCGTAGACCGTAGTTGAGACGCTAACGGCTATGATGAGGAAGGATGACAGGGCAAGCGATTTAAGGACTTTCATCAGACGATACTCCTAAGCCAGGGAAGCGAGGGATCATGATAAACCCGGATTATGTTTGAAATCAAACTAATCTGTTGACAAAAAAATCATGCTGCGCCGCGATATTGCCAACGTCCCCGTCGGAACGCTATGAAAGGGATCCCGACGCTGATAACGAAAGACGGACATGCTGGCGCTCCTATCTCCGGCGAAAAAGCTCGATATCACGGCCGCGCGCACCGATTTGCCGGCCACGCGTCCGGTATTTCTGAAGGATGCCATTGCCCTGGCCGCCATTGCCCGCCAGCTCACCAAACGGCAGTTGGCTGGCCTAATGGGGATCAGTGACAAGCTGGCGGCCTTAAACCACGCCCGGTTTCAGGCCTTCGCCCCCACGGCCACGGTGGACAACGCCAAGCATGCCCTGCTGGCGTTTGCCGGCGATACCTATATCGGCTTTAACGCCAAGACCTTGAGCGATGATGATCTCGCCTACGCGCAAGACCACGTGCGTATCCTGTCGGGGCTTTATGGCCTGCTGCGCCCCCTGGACCTCATCCAGCCCTATCGCCTGGAGATGGGAACGGCATTGGCCAATCCCAAGGGCGAGGATCTTTATGATTATTGGGGGGACAAGTTGACCACCGAGATCAACAAGATCATCGCCCAGGAAAAAACCCCAGTGGTGGTCAATCTCGCCTCCGCCGAATACTTCTCCGCCCTTAAGCCGGAAAAGCTCAAGGCGCGGCTGGTCACGCCGGTTTTCAAGGAGGAAAAGGGCGGGGTGGCCAAGGTCTTGGGCATGATGGCCAAACGGGCGCGCGGCATGATGGCGCGCTACATCGTTGAAGAGCGGATCACCGATCCTGACGCCTTGAAGAAGTTCAGCGCCGGCGGCTACCGCTACCAGCCCGCCGCTTCAACCGCTGAGATGCCGGTCTTCCACCGCAAGGGGTAGTGCTTAGAACGGTATCCAGTTGCGCTCCCGGGTGTAATGGAGATAGCCGAGGTTGGCGCCGGCGCGCAGGCCCACGCCGACCCGGATCGGCGCCAGGATGATGTCGCCCTTCTGCTGGTAGTTCACGCCGATGCCGCCGATATAATAGAAGCTGCCCTCCACCGCCGGGAAACGACCGTAAATATCCTCGGTGTCATAAAGGTGATAGACCAGCGTCACCGATTTGGCGGCGTTGCCGCCAAGGTCAATGCCTAAGGACGGCCCGGTCCAGAATACCCGCCGCTTGCCCTCGATCTTATGCTGCATATCGCCGTCGCCGTAGCGCAAGCCTACCACCGCCGCGGCGCTGATCTCCGAGCCCATGATGTAGGCATTGGGCCGCCCCAGGTCGGCGAACACTTTCTCCACCACCTTGGCCACCGCCTCCGAGCCGGCGCCCAGGAAACTGGAGGTGACATCGATGATCGACTGCTGATCGTAGGTATTTTCCTCGGTATCCTTGGGCGCGGTTTGGGCCATTGCCCCAGCGGAGACCATAGCCATCGCCATGATGCCCAACACCCCAAGAATGATCCGTCGCCAACCCGCCATTGGTGTTAATCCTCTTTGCCGTTACCTTAACGCCTGCCTGTGACCATAAGCCGGACATTGGCCGAAATTGTGGCGTGTTTTTAAGCGCTAGCAAAGGGGGTTATTGATCCTCAGTCAAAGCTAAGGGTAAAGTCTGTCGAAAGCGTCAAAGAATACATAGAAACAACAGGCTAGGGAGCTCGATATGTTGGGATTGATGCATGCGGCGCGCACCAATGGCGGGGAGGAAGTGGTCACCGTCACGGTGGCTGAGGGGGTGCATCGCTATACCTATGGCGAATGCGCGGCGCGCTGCCGTAAATTGGCCTCGGCGCTGGAGCGCTGGGGAATGCAGCAGGGCGACCGCATCGCCACTCTGGCCTGGAACGGCTACCGCCATCTGGAGCTGTGGTATGGCGTCGCCGGGGCGGGGGCGGTGGTCCATACCATCAACCCCCGGTTGTTCAAGGAGCAGATCGTCTACATCGCCAACCATGCCGAAGACCGGCTGATCTTCGCCGACTTAAGCTTCGTTGCCCTGCTGGAGGACGTCTGGCCTGAGCTGACCTCGGTGGAGGCAGTGGTGTTCTTGTGCGATGAAGCCCACATGCCAAAAACCAAGCTGCCCAAGGTCATGTGCTACGAGACGTTGCTGGCCGGCGGCAGCGATGATTACGTCTGGCCGATGTTTGACGAGCGGACGGCGGCGGGCCTGTGCTATACCTCGGGCACCACCGGGCATCCCAAAGGCGTGCTCTATACCCATCGCTCATCGGTGCTCCATGCCTATGCCGCGGCGCTGCCCGACGCTTTCGATGCCTGCGCCCGCGATATCATGTTGCCGGTGGTGCCGATGTTCCATGCCAACGCCTGGGGCATGCCCCACGTAGCGCCGCTGGTGGGCGCCAAGTTGGTGATGCCCGGCCCGTACCTCGATGGCAAATCGCTGCAAAAGCTCATTGTCGATGAAGGGGTGACGCTGACCGCCGGGGTGCCGACGGTCTGGCTCGGCCTGTTGGCGCATCTGCAGGCGACGGGGACCAACCTTGGCGGGCTCAGGCTGGCGGTGATCGGCGGCGCCGCCGCGCCGGTCAGCATGATTGAGACATTCGAGCGGGATTACGGGGTGCGGGTCGCCCATGCCTGGGGCATGACCGAGATGAATCCCCTGGGCACTGTCAACGGACCGACCCGCGCCACCGCGCAACTGACGGGAGAGGCGCGCTGGGCGATGGAGGCCAAGCAAGGTCGTGCCATCTTCGGCATCGAGATGAAGATCACCGACGATGACGGGCGCGAGCTCGCCCGGGACGGCAAGGTGTCGGGGCATCTTCTGGTGCGCGGGCCATGGGTGGTGGAGCGCTATTACAAGGCCGCGCAGCCGGCGGTGGATGCGGATGGCTGGTTTGATACCGGCGATATCGCTACCCTCGATACCCAGGGCTATATGCAGATCACCGACCGCGCCAAGGACATCATCAAGTCGGGCGGCGAATGGATCAGCTCCATCGATCTGGAAAACGCCGCCGTGGCGCATCCCAAAGTGGCGGAGGCGGCGGTGATCGCACTGCCCCATCCGAAATGGACGGAACGGCCGCTATTGGTGGTGGTGCCTGCTTCCGGACAGAACCCCAGCAAGGACGAAATCCTAAGCTTCCTGGAAACCCAGGTAGCCAAATGGTGGTTGCCAGATGACATTGCGTTCGTCGACGAGATTCCCCACACCGCCACCGGCAAGATCCAGAAAGTAGCGCTGCGCGAGCGCTTCAAGGATTACAAACTGCCGACGGTGTGAGCGATCAGCCACCTTAACCCATGGATGAAGGCGTATGCGCCAAGGCCGAAAGCTGCCGCATACGCCACTACCCGCAGGTGCACCAACGGATGCTTGGATGGCCGATCGAAGCGAGGCTCGTTCATGACCGCTCTCGCCGCCGCTCCGCGCCGAGCGCGATCATGCGCGCCGTTTCCGCCCACAGCTCAAGGTCGTTAAGGGCGATCGGATCGGCCCACATCACGGCGCTGGCGTCATCGCCAGGCCGCGCTTCGCCATTGCTAACCGCCTCGGCATTGACGTCAATGAGCGTGAAGTGGTAGCGGACGCGACCGTCCTCGTCGCGATCGATGACGTCGACGATATCCAGAAGGCCGGTCACCTTGATCTCGATGCCGGTTTCCTCCATCACCTCCCGGCGCGCGGCGTCGGCCACCGTCTCGCCGACATGCTGCGCCCCGCCGGGCAGGCCCCATTCGCCTTGCCGCGGCGGCTTGCCGCGCTGCACCAGCAAGACCTGATCGCCCCGCCACACCACGGCGCCGACGCCGACAAATGGCCGGGTGGGGTATTGTCGGTCCATGGGTTCGCTCTCCGATTGCGCTGTTCTTGCAGCTGCCTTAATTTCGACCAGGAACCAGAGGTATATCCCAAAGTTGCGGGGAGATGCCAGAGCGGAAGGCCACAGCCATGAAATCCACCAAAGTCTGTCTTATCCTTGGCATCCTCAGTGCCGGACACGCTTATGCCGACGAGGCGCGGCTGACGAGGGTGCTTCTCAGCCAGGGCGGCGTCGCCTATTACGAATTTGCCGCCGCTGCCGACGCCAAGGGCAAGCTCTACCTCGACGCGCCCCGCGCGCAATTGGACGACATTTTAAAAAGCTTGGTGGTGCTTGGGTCCAAGGCGCAGGTGGCGTCCGTGCGCCTGCCGGGCGATGCGCCGTTAAGCGTCGCCTTCGGCAGCCTGCCGCTCAGTGAGGCAGCCTTCCAATCGCTGCCTGATTTGTTGCGGGCCTTGAAAGGCGAAATGGTGACGGTCAGCGGTGAACGGCAAGCGACGGGGCGGATCGTCGCCGTCGATCCCATCGTTGGCGGCGATGCCAGCGCGGCGCTCACCCTGCAAAACGAGACCGGCCTGATCCGCCTGCCCTTGACCGAGGTGCAGGGCATGCAACTTGCCGACGCCGCCCTTAACGCAGCGGTGGCGAAGGCCTTGGATGCGTTTCAGGAAGCCCGGGGCGAGGGCATGCGGCGGCTTGATATTACGCTGGATGGCGCTCGCGGTCAGACGGCGCTTGCCTATGTCGCTGCCGCGCCGCTGTGGAAAAGCACCTATCGCCTGACGCTTGAGGGCGGCAGCGGCGCGCTTCAAGGCTGGGCCGTGTTGGAGAATTATTCCGGCCATGATTGGAAGGGGGTGGAGGTGACGCTGTCGTCGGGCAATCCGGCGGCGTTCCATCAGGCGCTTTATCAAGCCTATTTCGTCGATCGTCCCGAAGTGCTGGTAGAAATGTTTGAACGTATCCTGCCGCCGCAAGATGAAGGCGCGATGAAAATAGCTAGGGCTGCACCACCACTTTATGTTCCTCCGATGGACACGCCTACTGCAGATTTGGTACCTGCGCCTTCTTTAGCCCAGATACGCCCGAGCATCCAGGAAGAACCAACGCAAATTCTGTTCAAGCTCGGCAGCAATATTTCGCTGGCCAACGGGCAAACGTTGACGCTGCCCATCGTGGCGGGCAACGTGCCGGCGAAATTGGTGACCTACCTTGCCATGTTTGATGACCGGCCGCTGGCCGCCGTGCAGGTGGAAAATCGCGGCCAGACGGCGCTGCCGCCCGGCGTGGCGACGATTTATGACGCTTCGAAGGGCGCGGTGGGATATTTGGGCGACGCTCGCCTCGGCATGGTGCCGGCGGGCGAAGATCGCCTGCTGGCCTTTGCCGGCGATGCCAAGGTCAAGGTCGATCGCCGTGAGGATGCCTCGCGCTCGGTCACCAGCGCCAAAATCGCCGATGGCGTTCTGACCATTATCGAAACACAGTATTACACCAAGGCGGTGGACGTGGCGCTGCCGAAAGGCGAGGCGCGCACCTTCGTTGTTGATCTGCCCGCCAGTGATAACTGGAAACTGGTCGCGCCGGAGAAGGGCGCGCGCAAGATCAAGGACGGCTACCGCATCACCAAATCATTTTCCGCCGGCGCGAAGGGGGTGGTGGAAGCACGCTTTGCGCAAGACATGAGCCGCCGTTTTGCGTTGCTGGAAACGGACGCCTCGCAGTTGGCCGTCTATGTGCAGGGCGGCGATCTGTTGCCGGCGATGCAGGCGGCGTTGGCGGAAGTGGTCAAGCGCAAGGAAGCGACAGTAGCCGCCAAGCGCCGCGTTGCCGAGGTGACGGAGCAATTGCAAGCCGCAGAGCAGGATGAGGATCGCGCGCGGCAGAATTTGACCGCGGTGGGCGCGGATGCGCTGCGCCAACGTTATCTCGATAAGCTGGTGGAAGCGGAAGCGGCGGTTGACAAGCTGAAGCTTGAACAGCAATCAGCCAACGACGCCTTACGCGCCGCCGAAGCCAACTTGCGCGATTACATAAAAAATCTGAGGGTTGAAGGATGATCACCAACCTTCTCCTTTGAGGAGAAGGCATCACGCGATAGAGTCTTCTCCCTCCCCATTGATGGGGGAGGGCCGGGGTGGGGGTGATGTCGAACATTTCTTGCGATGAATCATCCCCATCCAAACCTTCCCCCATCGAGGGGGAAGGCTTCAGTAGATTGTGGGTTCGCTTGCGCTAAAACCCACACTACACATCAAAAATCCGGCCGCGGTTGAGGATGTTCTTGGGGTCGAGCGTGCGCTTCAGCGCGCGCATCACCGAAAGCGCCGTGGCGTCTTTGTAGTGGGCGAGATCGGCCTTCTTTAAGCGCCCGATGCCGTGCTCGGCGCTGATGCTGCCGCCCATGTCGACGACGATATCATGCACGATGCGGTTGAGCTCGCTCCAGCGCGCCTCAAAGGCGCGCCGCTCCATGCCAATGGGGGCCGAGATGTTGAAATGCAGATTGCCATCGCCCAAATGCCCGAAGGGCATGGGCCGCGCGCCAGGGATGGCAGCGAGAACGGCGTCGCTGGCGCGCGTCAGAAAATCGGGAATGGCGGAGAGCGGCAGCGAGATGTCGTGCTTGATGCTGGCGCTGTCAATCTTTTGCGCTTCCGACATATTTTCGCGCAGCTTCCATAAGCTTTGACGTTGCGCTTCCGTTTGCGCCACCGTGCCGTCGCCAAGAAGTCCGCGTTCCGCCGCCGTCGCCGCTAGCGCTTCCAGGCGCGGCTCCAGCGCTTCCTCGGCATTCGAGGTGGTAACTTCCAACAGCACGTACCAGGGCGCGCGTTCGGTTAAGGGATCGCGCGCGCCGGGAATGTGTTTGATCACCAGTTCGACACCGGCGCGGCAAATGAGCTCGAACGCGGTCAAGCGGTCGCCGGTCTCGGCCCGCGCCAACGCGAGCAAATCGAGCGCCGCTTGCGGGTTGGGCACGGCGACGAACGCGGTCGCCATCACCTTGGGCGCGGGGAAAAGTTTGACCGTTGCCGCCGTGACGATGCCCAGCGTGCCTTCCGCGCCGATGAACAATTGTTTGACATCGTAACCGGTGTTGTCCTTGCGCAAACCGCTGAGGAGCTCCACTATCTCGCCCGTTGGCAGCACCGCCTCGATGCCGAGCACCAGATCGCGCATCACGCCATAGCGCAGCACGTTGACGCCGCCGGCGTTGGTGGCGATGACGCCGCCTAATGTGCATGAGCCTTCCGAGGCGAGACTGAGGGGAAATAATCGGTCATGGGCTTTGGCCGCCTCTTGCAGCGCCGTGACGGTGACTCCCGCTTCCGCCGTCAGCGTGAAGTTCGCCGCATCCACCGCGCGGATGGCGTGCAGGCGCGACAGCGTAAGCAGAATTTCCTCGCCGCCGTCATCAGGCACGCCGCCGCACACCACGCCGGTGTTGCCGCCCTGCACGGCGATGCGCGCGCCGTTGTCCTGACAGATTTTGAGGATCGCCGCCACTTCGGCGGTGGATGCTGGCTTCAACAACAGCGGCGTTTGACCGCGATAAAGCCCGCGCCATTCGATGAGGTGCGGCGCGATTTCATCGGCATCTTCGCTCCAGCCCTTGCGGCCGACGATGGCCTTCAACTGATCAAGCACGCTCATGCTCGTCTCTCCGGGCGCGGCGCGGCGGCGCGGCGCAGGCGGTCATTGATGGCCAGCCCCAATCCCGCCTCGGGGATCGGCATCACCGCGATATGCTCAACGCCGCTGGCGTCCAATTGCCGCAGATAGGCAAAAAGATGCGCGGCGGCTTCTCTTAAATCACCCGCTGGGCTCAAGTTCAATCCGGGCGGTGCGCCGGGTCCGAAGGCGAGGAAGGCTTCGCCGGGTTTCGGCGCAGTGGCATCGAGCCGCACCTCGGCGCGCGGGGCATAGTGGCTTTCCAGTTGTCCCGGCGCGGTCGGCCGCGCGTCCGCGCCTTCGATACGCGCCGGCAGGCCGGCCGCCCGCTCGATCATATCCGGCGTTATGGTGCCGGGGCGCAGGATCGCCACGTGGCCTTCGCGCACCGCGATGATGGTGGATTCTAGACCCTCGCGGCACGGGCCGCCATCGACGATGGCTGCCGCCTTGTCGCCCAGCTCGGCGGCGGCGTCCTCGACCCGGGTCGGGCTGACATGGCCAGAGCGGTTGGCCGAGGGCGCGGCGATGGGGCCGCCGAAATCGGTGAGGATCTCCTGCGCCACTGGGTGGGCCGGGGCGCGCACCGCCAGGGTATCAAGCCCGGCGCTGACCAGGAGCGAGATCGGGCTATCGGGCATGCGCGGCAGCACCAGGGTCAACGGCCCCGGCCAGAAGGCGTCGGCCAGCGTCCTCGCCACCCCCTCCAGGCGGGCATGGCGTGCCGCCATGGCGGCGTCCTGGACATGGACGATGAGGGGGTTGAACTGGGGCCGGCCCTTGGCCTCGAACACCGCCGCCACCGCCAGGTCATTACAGGCGTCCGCCCCCAAGCCATAGACGGTCTCGGTGGGCAGGATGACGAGTCGGCCGGCGCGCAAGGCGCTGGCGGCCTCGGCCGCCGTCGCCCATGGCCGCCGCATCGCCCCGGTTGCCGCTACGTCACTGGTTGGCACCTGCATTGATCCTTGCCTTATCTGATCCGTATGCATAGCTTTCTTGAGGCCCCCTGAGAAGCATGGAGATGGAGTGTTATGGCTGCTTACGTCGCGCCGGTTCGCGATATGCGCTTTGTTCTCGACCACGTCATCGGCTACGAGGACCTGACCAAACTGCCGGGCTATGCCGAGGCCGGCGGCGATTTCGTCGCCACCATCCTGGAAGAGGCCGGCAAATTCACCGCCGAAGTCTTAGGCCCCCTGCGCCGCTCGGCGGATGCGGAAGGGGCGCGGATAGAGAATGGCCAGGTGCGCACGGCCAAGGGCTTTGCCGAGGCCTACCGGCAGTATGTGGAGGGGGGCTGGAACGGCATCTCCCTCGATCCGGCTTACGGCGGCCAGGGGCTGCCGTATATTTTCGGGGTCATCTTGAATGAAATGATCGCCTCCGCCAACACGGCGTTTGGGCTGTGTCCGATGCTCAACCATGGCGCCACGGAAGCGCTCCTTGCCCATGGCTCCGACGAGCTGAAGGCGACCTACCTGCCCAAGCTCATCTCGGGGGAATGGACCGGCACCATGAACCTGACCGAGCCGCAGGCCGGCACCGACGTCGGCGCGCTCCGCACCAAGGCCGAGCGCCAGGCCGACGGCACTTACCTCATCTCGGGCCAGAAGATCTTCATCACCTACGGCGACCACGATATGACGGACAACATCATTCATCTGGTGCTTGCCCGTCTGCCCGATGCGCCCGCCGGCACCAAGGGCATCTCGCTGTTTCTGGTGCCGAAGTTCCTGGTCAACAAGGATGGTTCCCTGGGCGCGCGCAACGATCTGCGCCCGGTGTCCCTGGAACACAAGCTCGGCATTCACGCCAGCCCCACCTGCGTCATGTCCTATGGCGATAATGGCCGCTGCGTCGGCTATCTCATCGGCGAGGAAAATAAGGGCATGAGCTGCATGTTCACCATGATGAACCTGGCCCGGCTCGGCGTCGGTATGCAGGGGCTCGGAGTGGCCGAGCTTGCCTATCAACAGGCGCTTGGCTATGCGCGCGAGCGGGTGCAGGGCAAGCCCATCGGCGCCAGCGATGCCAAAGCTCCCATCCTCGAGCATCCTGATGTCCGGCGTATGCTCCTCACCATCAAGGCGTCGGTGGAAGCGGTGCGCGCGATTGGCTATCTCAACGCCAAGGCCATTGATCTGGCGCACCACGCCGCCGATCGGGAAGAGCGGTGGTGGAACCAGGGCTTGGCCGATTTGCTGACGCCGTTGAGCAAGGCTTACGGCTCCGACGTCGGCGTGGAAGCGGCCTCGCTCGCCATCCAGGTGCATGGCGGCATGGGCTTTATCGAGGAAACCGGCGTCGCTCAGACCTTGCGCGATGTGCGCATCACGCCGATCTATGAAGGCACCAACGGCGTCCAGGCCATGGATCTTATCGGCCGCAAGCTCGGTCAGGACGCCGGCGAGCATTGGCAGGCGCTGTTTAATCGCATCGAGGCGTTTGTCAATGATCTGCCGCCCGACGGCGACTTAGGGGCCATCGCGGATGGCGTCGGGCATGCGCTTGCCGCGCTGCGCCGCGCCACGGCATGGATGATGGCGGAGCGCGAGCAAAGCTTACGCGCCGCCGCCGCCGGGGCGACGCCGTATTTGCGTTTGTTTGCCATGACGGTGGGCGCATACCTGCTGGGCCTTGGCGCGAAGCGGGCGACCGCCATGCTGGCGAACGGCGAGGGCGATGCCGCGTATTTGCAGGCCCGCGTCGTCGTGGCACGGTTCTATGTGGAACAACTCTTGCCGCCGGCGGTGGCGCTGGTGGAGCCAATCGTTAAAGGCGATGCGCTGCTTTATGCGCTGAGCGTCGAGCAACTGGCGGTATAGATGCGCAAAATCCGGTATCATGAACAACAGCCGCCTGCCGTTGGCGAGGCGGTGGAGGTTGCCGAGAGCATCTTGTGGATCAGGATGCCGTTACCGTTTATTCTCGATCATATCAATTTATGGGCGATCGACGAAGGCGACGGCTGGACGCTGGTTGATACCGGCATTAAAATGCCGAACTTGCAGCGCGCGTGGGAGAAATTGCTGGCCGGACCGCTCAGCCAAAAGCCGGTGCGCCGCGTCATCGTTACCCATATGCATCCCGATCACATGGGCCTTGCCGGTTGGCTGTGCGAGCGTTTGAACGCGCCGCTCTACATGACGGCGGAGGAATATTTCGTCGGCCGCTCCTTGACGCTTGGCCGCTGGGACAAGGCGCCGCCGGAGATCATGGCGTTTTTCAAGCGCACGGGGCTAAGCTTGGCCGAGCAGGAGCTGGTGGATAAAGCGGGCTATGGTCATTTCGCCGATACTTCCCTGCCGCCGCCCGCTGCGTTTTGCCGCTTGCGTGATGGCATGACGCTGAATCTTGGAGCGCAAACATTTCAGGTGAAGGTGGGGCGCGGTCATTCGCCGGAACATGCGTGCCTTATTCGGCCGCACGACGGCTTGATGATTTCCGGCGATCAATTATTGCCGAAAATTTCCTCCAACATCAGCGTGCACGCCATGGAGCCCGAGGCCGATCCCTTGGCGGAGTGGCTCGATAGCTTGGCTGAGATGGCGCAGCTGTCCGATGACACGCTGGTGCTGCCGGCCCATGGCTTGCCGTTTTATGGCGCTGCCGTGCGCGCCAAGGCGCTGATCGCCGAGCACGAGGATCGCTTGAACACGGTGCGCGCGCTGTGCCGCACGCCGCAACGCGCCATCGATCTCCTGCCGCACATCTTCAAGCGCGAGGTGGTGGGCCGGCAGATCTTGTTGGCGGCGGGCGAAGCCACCGCACATCTCCATTACCTGCGCGAGCGCGGCGAATTGACATTCGAAGACGACGCTGACGGGGTAAGGTGGTTCTCCGTCCCTTCTTCATGACTCCCGTAGCGTGGGTCAAGCGCAGCGGACCCGCGAATTTTATGACCTGATTGTGGGTTCGCTTGCGCTTAACCCACACTACAATTTCCCGAGAATTGGCTTGTTTACGCCGCCCTACGCAGCCGTGTCACATGAATTTCATTGGCGTGTTGGCGAGCAATGGACAGGTCGTAGTTCATTTGCAGCCGCAGCCATGCTTCCTCGGAACCGCCGAATGCCTTGGCAAGCCGAATGGCCATTTCGGGGGAAATACCCGCGTGTCCGTTGAGCAGCGCTGAAAAGTGCTTGCGCGAAACGCCTAAGTGTTTGGCTGCCTCAGTCACGCTTAAGTCTAGCGGTTCAAGGCACAACTCACGGATGCTTTCACCGGGGTGAGGAGGATTGTGCATCATCAGTGATAGTCCTCATAATCAATTTCGATAAAGCCGCCATCGTCATCTATCTTCCAGGTGACGCGGTACGGACCCGCGACGGTGACGGACCACGCGCCTTTGCGTGCGCCTTTCAGTTGGTGCAAGGCAAAACCAGGTAAATCCAGGTCTTCCGGTTTTCCGGCAGCGTCCAACCATTGCAAAATCAGACGCAAGCGTTTGACGTGATCGGCATTAAAGGCCGAAGCGTCCCCCTTCTGGTAAAGCTTCTTCAAGCCTTTATGCTTGATCCGCCGTATCATGGCGGTAATGTACCCTGTTACGTATCGGGTGTCAAGACAGAGACTTCCTTCATCGCACGGATGCAAAACCAGGATAGACGGGGTAGACTGTCCGTCTCGGGAGTAAGCGGGGAGGTGTTCTGATGGTCGAGCGGCCGTGGTTGGCGCATTATCCGGCGGGCGTGGATTGGCATGTCAAGATCACGCCGCGGCCGTTGTGGGATTTGGTCGACGCGGCGGCGCGCGATTATCCCGATCGTCCGGCCATGGACTTCATGGGCAAGCGCTTCAGCTACCGCCAGCTCGGCGAGATGGTCAACCAGGCGGCGGCCGGGTTCCAGGCCTTAGGAGTGACGAAGGGGACCAAGGTCGGCCTTTTCCTGCCCAATTGTCCGCAGTTCGTCATCGCCTTTTTCGGCGTGCTGAAGGCCGGCGGCACGGTGGTCAACTACAGCCCGCTTTATGCCGAGCGTGAGCTTCTCTACCAAGTCGAGGATTCCGACACCGACCTCATGGTCACTCTCGACCTGGAGGCCCTCTACCCCAAGATGGCGCAGGTGGTGCGGGAAAGCCGCCTGAAGCGCCTGATCGTCGGCTCGTTGACCGACGTGCTGCCGTTTCCCAAAAACTTCCTGTTTCCCCTCGTCCGACCGAAGGACATCGCGGTGGTCACCTGGGACGACAAGCACACCAGCTTTCGTGATCTCTTGCGGTTTGGCGAGAAGCCGACGCCGGTCGCCGTCAATCCCAAGGAAGATGTGGCGGTGCTGCAATACACCGGCGGCACCACCGGCACGCCCAAGGGCGCGATGCTGACCCACGCCAATCTCTATGTGAACGCCGTGCAGTCGCGGCTGTGGACGTCAGAAGCCGGGGTGGGCAGCGAGCGAATGTTGGGCGTGCTGCCGTTCTTCCACGCTTTCGCACTCACCGGCGTGATGACCATGGGCATCCTGATCGCCGCCGAAATCGTTATGCTGCCGAAGTTCGAGCTTAACGAGGTGATGAAGGCCATTGCCCGGAGAAAACCGACCTTGATGGCCGGCGTGCCGACCATGTTTCGCGCCTTTCTCAATCATCCGGCGGCAAAAGAGGGAGCGTTGCGTTCCTTGAAGGCCTGCTTCTCCGGCGGCGCGCCGTTGCCCTTGGAACTAAAGCGGGCGTTCGAGGCGGAATCGGGATGCAAGCTCTTTGAAGGCTACGGCTTGACCGAATGCTCGCCGGTGGCTTCAGGCAATCCCTATAGTGGGAAAAACAAGGAAGGCTCCATCGGCCTGCCCATGCCGGCCACCGACATCCTGATCGTCGACCGCGACGACCCGATGAAGGAAATGCCCTTGGGTGAGGTCGGCGAGATCGCCATCGTTGGGCCGCAGGTGATGAAGGGCTACTGGAAGCGGCCCGAGGCCACCGCCGAGACCATCGTCAACGGCCGGCTGTTGACCGGCGACTTGGGGCGCATGGACGAGGAGGGCTATACCTATATCGTCGACCGCGAGAAGGACCTTATCCTGGTCAGCGGCTATAACGTGTTCCCCCGCGTGGTGGAGGAGGCTATCTATGAACACCCCTCGGTTGCCGAGGTGGTGGTGATCGGCATTCCCGACGCTTACCGCGGCGAAGCGCCCAAGGCGTTCGTCGCCCTAAAGCCGGGGCATAACAGCGTCACCGCGGACACCATCAAGGAATTCTTGCGCCCCCGCATCGGCAAGCACGAAATGCCGGTGGAGATCGAAATCCGCCCCTCGCTGCCCAAGACCATGGTTGGCAAGCTGTCGAAGAAGGAGCTGAAGGACGAGGAGTTGGCGAAGCGGCAGCCAGCCGCCGCCAAGGTACCCTGAGATCATGACCACCGCGCTGTTTACCCATAACGCCTGCTTGCGGCACGATACCGGCCCCGGCCATGCCGAGCGCAGCGAACGCCTGCGCGCCGTCATGGAAGTGCTGGCCGACGAGGCCTGCGCCGGCCTTATCCATCACGAAGCGCCCTTGGCCGAGCGGGACGACCTGCTGCGGGTCCATCCGGCGGCCTACATTGATCAGGTGCTGGCCGCCATTCCTACGGCCGGCTACGCCCGGCTTGATGCCGATACCGTGGTCTCGCCGGGATCAAGGGAGGCGGCGCTTCGGGCCGCTGGGGCGGGATGCGCGGCGGTGGATGCGGTGGCCAAGAGGGAGGTCGATAACGCCTTTTGCGCCGTCCGCCCGCCCGGCCATCATGCCGAACCGGCTCAGGCCATGGGCTTTTGCCTCTTCAATAACATCGCGGTTGCCGCGCTTCACGCCCGCGCGATCCATGGATTTCAGCGTTTGGCGGTGATCGACTTTGATGTCCACCATGGCAACGGCACCCAGACCGTGGCGGCCGGCGATGGCGATTTCTTCTATGCGTCGACCCACCAGTGGCCGCTTTATCCGGGAACCGGCAGTGTGCGCGACAAGGGTAAGGGCGTCATCGTCAACGCGCCCCTTGACCCGGGCTCCGGCGGTCCGCTATTCCGGGCCGCCTATGAGGATGTCATTCTGCCGGCGCTCGATGCCTTCGCTCCCGACTTTGTGTTCATATCGGCGGGCTTTGACGGCCATCAGGATGACCCGTTGGCCAACTTGCGCTTGCATGAGGAAGACTACGCCTGGGTGACCGGGCAGATTTGCGCCCGCGCCCGCAAATTATGCGGCGGCCGGGTCGTCTCGATGTTGGAAGGCGGCTATGATCTGGCGGCGCTGGGGCGGTCGGTGACGGCCCATGTCGGGGCGCTGATGGCGGGCTGAAAGGATTGTATCGATGACCAAGGAACGGCCGGGGGAGATCACGGCGCTATCCTTCGAGGAGGCGCTCAAGGAACTGGAGAGCATCGTCCACCAGTTGGAAAGCGGCAGCGCCTCCCTGGAGTCCTCCATTGATCTCTACACTCGCGGTACAGAGCTGCGTCAGCTTTGCGAGGCCAAGCTGAAGGACGCCGAAATGCGCATCCGCAAAATCACCGAAACCGGCGCCGGGGTCAAAACCACGCCGCTTGACGTGGAAGAATGACCGTGGGGACGAAAGTTAGCGTTGAGGCGGCGTTAAACGAGGTGGCCCGCCTGGTGGAGCGGCGGATGGAAAAGCTCCTGCCGGTGGCTGAGGGTCATGAGGCCCGGCTTGCCGATGCCGTAAAATACGCCGTGCTCGCCGGCGGTAAGCGTCTGCGGCCATTTCTGGTGGTGGCGAGCGCCGATCTGTTCGGCGTCGCGCGCGACTGTTCGCTCAGGGTCGCCGCCGCGGTGGAGTTCGTGCATACCTATTCCCTCATCCACGATGACCTGCCGTGCATGGATGACGCTGATACCCGGCGCGGCAAGCCGACGGTCCATAAGGTGTTTGACGAGGCAACGGCGGTGCTCGCCGGCGATGCTCTTTTGACCTATGCCTTTGAAATCCTGGCCGAGGAGGCTACCCACAGCGATCCTCGGGTGCGCCTGGAGCTGGTGCGCTCGCTGGCCGTCGCCAGCGGGTTTCATGGCATGGTGGGCGGCCAGATGATTGACCTGGTGGCGGAAACCGAAGCCATGGATTTGAGCGCCATCACCCGTCTGCAACAGATGAAAACCGGGGCCTTGATGGGCTTTTCGGTGGAAGCAGGGGCGATTTTGGGTCGTGCGCCGATGGACAAGCGCCATGCCCTGCGCGGCTACGCCCGCGACATGGGACTGGCGTTTCAGATCGCCGACGATCTATTGGACATCGAGGGCGATGCCGCCACGCTGGGCAAGGATACCGGCAAGGATCAGGCAGCCGGCAAGGCGACATTCGTCACCGCCCTCGGGGTCGAGCGGGCGCGCACCCAGGCGGAAATCCTGACCGATCAAGCCATTGAGTATCTGGACGTTTTCGGCGCGGCGGCGGAGCTTTTGCGCGACGTTGCCCGATTTGCTATAAAGCGCAATAAATAGACAGCGCGAGTGAACCCCCCGGTGGAGCCATTGAGTTCAAACCTTCAGACGCCGCTTCTCGATACCGTCGATAACCCCAGCGACATCAAGAAGTTGAAGCCGTCCCAGCTCCAGGAGCTGGCGGACGAGGTGCGGGCCGAGATGATCGACGCGGTATCGGTCACCGGCGGCCACTTGGGCGCGGGGCTGGGGGTGGTTGAGCTGACCGTCGCCCTCCATTACGTGTTCGATACGCCCAAGGATAAACTCATTTGGGACGTAGGGCATCAGTCCTATCCCCATAAGATCCTCACCGGCCGCAGGAGCCGTATCCGCACCTTGCGCCAGGGCGGCGGCCTTTCCGGTTTCACCAAGCGGACCGAAAGCGCCTATGACCCCTTCGGCGCCGCCCACAGCTCGACCTCAATCTCGGCGGCCCTGGGCATGGCGGTGGCCCATGACCTGCGCGGCACCGACGAGCGGGTGATCGCGGTCATCGGCGATGGCGCCATGAGCGCCGGCATGGCCTATGAGGCGATGAACAACGCCGGGCATCTGGGCGCACGGCTGATCGTCATTTTAAACGACAATGATATGTCCATCGCTCCGCCGGTGGGGGCGATGAGCGCCTATCTGGCGCGGTTGCTGTCATCACGTTCGTACCTGGGGTTGCGCGATGTCGCCAAGGAGATCGTCAGTATCCTGCCCGAGCCCATCACCCGCACCGCCAAGCGGGCCGAGGAATACGCCCGGGGTTTCGCCACCGGCGGCACGCTATTTGAGGAGATGGGCTTTTATTACGTTGGCCCCATCGATGGCCATAACCTGGATCACCTGTTGCCGGTCCTGGAAAACGTCTGTAAGGCCGATCGAGGGCCGATCCTGGTCCATGTGGTGACCAAGAAGGGCAAGGGCTATCCGCCGGCGGAAGCAGCCGAGGACAAGTTCCACGGCGTCGGCAAGTTCGACGTGGTGACCGGGGCGCAGGCCAAGGGGGCAGCCACCGCTCCCAGCTACACCAAGGTGTTTGCCGAGGCGCTGATGGCCGAGGCGCGGCGCGACGACAAGATCGTCGCCATCACCGCCGCCATGCCGTCGGGCACCGGGCTTGACCTGTTCGCCAGCGAATTTCCCAGACGTTTTTTTGACGTCGGCATCGCCGAACAGCACGGCGTGACCTTCGCCGCCGGCTTGGCCGCCGAGGGCATGAAGCCGTTCGCGGCGATCTATTCCACCTTTTTGCAACGGGCCTATGACCAGGTGGTGCACGACGTGGCGATCCAGCGCCTGCCGGTGCGCTTCGCCATCGACCGCGCCGGGCTGGTGGGCGCCGACGGCCCGACCCACGCCGGCGCGTTCGATATTACCTACCTGGCGAGCTTGCCTGATTTCGTCGTCATGGCGGCGGCTGATGAGGCGGAATTGGTCCATATGGTGGCCACCGCCGCGGCCATCGACGACCGGCCCTCGGCCTTCCGCTATCCCCGGGGCGAAGGGATTGGCGTGGCTCTACCGGCCCTTGGCACACCCCTGGAGATCGGTAAAGGGCGGGTTTTACGGGAAGGAACAAACGTTGCAATCTTGAGCCTTGGCACAAGGTTAGCAGAATGTCTTAAGGCGGCGGATGAGTTGCAGGCGCGCGGCATCTCCGTGACGGTGGCCGACGCCCGGTTCGCCAAGCCGTTGGACGTAGACCTGGTGAGCCGCCTGGCTCGCGAGCATGAAATCCTGCTCACCGTGGAGGAGGGCGCGGTGGGCGGCTTTGCCGCTCATGTGCTCGATTACCTTGCCAAAACCGGATTGCTGGAGGCCGGGCTCAAGGTGCGGCCGATGATGCTGCCCGACGTATTCATTGATCAGGATACGCCCTATCGCATGTATGACATCGCCGGGCTTAATGCGCCGCAGATCGTCGCCGAGGTCTTGCGGGCCATGCGGCGCAACGATTTGAAGTCCGCGCTCAACGCCTGACGGCGCCCGCCCATGGCCAAGGTACGGGCCGACCATTTGCTGGTAAGTCAGGGGCTTGCCGAAAGCCGCTCCCGCGCTCAGGCGCTGATCCTGGCCGGCCAAGTTTACCTGGGCGACCGCCAAGTAGCCAAGGCCGGCGATTTGTTGCCGGCGGAGGCTGTTCTTACCCTGAAAGGCCGCGATCATCCCTGGGTCAGCCGGGGCGGGCTGAAGCTTGATCACGCCTTGCAGCACTTCGCCTTGCCGGTTGAGGGCAAGATCGTTCTGGATGTGGGGGCCTCCACCGGCGGCTTTACCGACGTGGCCTTGGCCCATGGCGCGGCGAAGGTCTACGCCGTCGACGTCGGCCACGGCCAGTTGGCCTGGAAACTTCGGGAGGATCCCCGAGTGGTGGTCCTGGAGCG
This sequence comes from Sphingomonadales bacterium, assembly GCA_019455285.1. GTDB lineage: Bacteria > Pseudomonadota > Alphaproteobacteria > Sphingomonadales > Govanellaceae > PRO5. Next base: position 43,046 of record JACFMS010000010.1, on the reverse strand, counting down.
CACCAACGCCCGCCATTTAAGCCGCGCCCTGGTGCCCGATCCCATCGATCTCATTATTTGCGACGCGAGTTTTATTGGCCTGGAAACCGTGCTGCCGGCGGCCCTGGCCTTGGCCGCGCCGGCGGCCCAGCTTGTCGCGCTCATCAAGCCGCAGTTCGAGGTCGGCAAGGGGCGGGTGGGCAAGGGCGGCGTGGTGCGCGATCCCTTACTCCATGCCGAGGTGTGCGCGCGCATCCGGGGCTGGCTGGAGGGGCAGGGCTGGGCGGTTCTGGGCCTCACCGAAAGCCCGATCCTGGGACCTGAGGGCAACAAGGAATTTTTGATCGCCGCCGACCGGCGCGGGCCCACGCCATGACGGAGCGAACGGTGGCCATCGATAGCCTGGGCGCGCAGGGCGATGGGATCGCCCAGGTGGACGGCAAGCCGCTTTATGTGCCGTTCACGCTTCCCGGCGAGCGGGCGCGCGTGCGGATGGACGGCGAGCGGGGCGAGCTGATCGCCGTCGAACAAGAAAGCCCCGACCGCATCGCCCCCGTCTGTCCCCATTTCGGCGTTTGCGGCGGCTGCGCCCTGCAACATCTGGCCGCAGTACCCTATCGCGCCTGGAAGCAGCGGACGGTGGTGACGGCGTTATCCCATCGCGGGCTGGAGATTCCGGTGCTCGATCCCCTCGTCAGCCCGCCCGCCAGTCGCCGGCGGGCGCGCTTCGCCTTGAAGCGCACGGGGCGGGGATTGATCGTCGGTTTTGCCGAACGGCGCAGTCACCGTCTGGTGGAGGTGACGGCATGTTCGGTGTTGCGCCCGGAAATCGTCGCCGCGCTGCCGCTGTTGCGCCGCCACCTCGTCGCCCTGGTGTCTCGTGAGGCCGCGGCAACGCTGACGCTGACCGATGGCGGTCTCGACGTGGCGCTGGACGGCGTCAAGGCGGCGGGCCAGGAGCGCCTGGCGGCGTTGGCGAGCCTAGCGGAGGCGGGGGATTTCGCGCGGCTTACTTCCGATGGCGAGACCATCGTGGAGCGGCGCGCCCCGGTGGCGCGGTTTGCTGCTGGCGAGGTGACGCTGCCGCCCGCGAGCTTTTTGCAGGCGACACGGGATGGCGAGACGGCGTTGATCCACGCCGCCCAACAAGCGGTGGACCAGGCGGCCCGCGTGGTCGATCTCTTTGCCGGGGTTGGCACCTTCGCCTTGTCGCTGCCGCAGGCGTCGTTGGTCCATGCCGTCGAAAGTGACGCCGCCGCGGTGCGTGCGCTGAGCGATGCAGCGCGGCGGAGCGGCCGCAAGATCGTGGTTGAGCGGCGCGATCTGTTTCGCAATCCGCTCTTACCGGTGGAGCTTCAGGGGTATGACGTTGCCATCGTCGACCCGCCCCGCGCCGGGGCACAGGCCCAGGTGGCGGCGCTGGCCGTCTCAACAGTATCGACGGTGATGATGGTTTCCTGTAATCCCGCGACCTTCGCCCGGGATGCCCGCGTCCTTTTGGATGCCGGATTTAGTTGCCGCGCGGTGCAGCCGGTGGATCAGTTTTTATGGTCGCCGCATGTGGAGCTGGCGGCGGCGTTTCGCCGTTGACGGCTTTGACTTCCGCTGGCTTTTTTATTTCCACGCTGACGACGCCGATCACGTCTTGGGTATTGGGATCACGCACTCCTAGGCTCATCCACAACCGCTCATCATCGCCGTTCATGGCGTCGTGCCAGGAGGCGGGTGTGGTCAGCACGATGCCGGGTCGCTTGACGAACGCCTGCTGCCACAGCCCGGTTTCATCCATCAAAAAGCGATAGGTCAAGTCGCTGGCGGCGACCAGCAGGCCGCGATTGTCGGTGACGAACAACGGTTCGACCACTCCCGCCTTCTCGGCATGACGGCGCAGCGCCAGCGAGGCGGGGTGACGCAGCAGGGCATCGATGGTGGGGCGGGCGGCAACCTTGGTTTCGGCCACCCATTGGGCGTCAGTTTGATAAATTTCGTCGATGGTCAGCGTCTGATGCTGATGGTTCTGCGCCCGCACGGCGGCTATCACCGCCGGGTCCATGGCGATGGTTCTCAATAGCTCCGTCAGGCCTTCATATGTCTTTTTGCCGGCCGCCGCCGGCAACGACAGCAAGAGCCCGCAGATCAGGCCGATCGCCAGAAACAAGTGGGGTTTCGTCCTCAAGCGTCGCCATCCCGTATATGGTTTGCGAGCGTTAAAATAAGGACTGGTGGTTTAAAGGTTGGTTAAGGAATAGATCGCATTTGAGCAATCACCCGCCGCATTGGGCGCGGTGGCGCAGCAGGTGATCGGCCAAGACGGCGGCCATCATCGCCTCGCCCACCGGCACGGCGCGGATGCCGACGCATGGATCATGACGGCCCTTGGTGACGATCTCGGTCTCCGCGCCGCCGACAGTCACCGTACGGCGCGGGGTGAGGATCGATGAGGTGGGCTTGACGGCAAAACGCACCACGATGTCCTGGCCTGAGGAAATGCCGCCCAGGATGCCGCCGGCGTGATTGGATAGAAAGCGCGGCTTGCCGTCGTCGCCGGCGCGCATCTCGTCGGCGTTCTCGACGCCGGTCAGGCGGGCCGACGCAAAGCCGTCGCCGATCTCCACCCCCTTGACCGCGTTGATGCTCATCATGGCGGCGGCCAGATCGGCGTCGAGCTTGCCGTAAATCGGCGCGCCCCATCCCGCCGGCGCGCCGGATGCCACCACTTCCACCACCGCGCCCACCGAATTGCCGTCCCGGCGCAGGTCATCGAGATAGGATTCCCAGCGCTTGGCAGTCTCGCCGTCCGGACACCAGAAGGGGTTGTTCTCCACTTCATTCCAATTCCAGCGGCTGCGGTCGATGGCGTGTTCGCCCACCTGAATGAGCGCGCCGCGGATACGCACGCCGCCGCCCAGAACTTTGCGCGCCAAGGCGCCGGCGGCAACCCGGGCGGCGGTTTCCCGGGCCGAGGCGCGGCCGCCGCCGCGATAATCGCGCACGCCATATTTCGCCATGTAGGTATAATCGGCATGACCGGGGCGGAACTTCTCGGCTATATCGCCGTAATCCTTGGAGCGCTGATCGACGTTTTCGATCATCAGGCTGATCGGCGCGCCAGTGGTGTTGCCCTCAAACACGCCCGATAAAATTCTCACCTGATCGGGCTCCTGGCGCTGGGTGGTGAAACGCGACTGTCCTGGCCGGCGCTTATCCAGCCAAACTTGAATATCACTCTCCGCGAGAGCAATGCCTGGCGGCATGCCGTCGACCACGCAGCCCAGCGCCGGCCCGTGGCTTTCGCCCCAGGTGGTGACGCGAAAGAGGTGGCCGTAGGTGTTGTGCGACATCGGTTGCGCTCAGTCGCCGTTGTTATTGGAAACGACGGTGATGTCGGGCGCGTCTTCCAGCTTCATGCCGATCACGTGATAGCCGGAATCCACGTGATGCACTTCGCCGGTCACCGCGCTCGATAGATCGCTGAACAGATAAAGGATGGAATTGCCTACCTCATCAGTGGTGACGTTGCGGCGCAGCGGCGAGTTGTATTCGTTCCATTTCAGGATGTAGCGGAAATCGCCGATGCCGGAGGCGGCCAAGGTCTTGATCGGTCCGGCGGACACCGCGTTCACCCGGATGCGATCCTTGCCGAGATCTTTCGCAATGTAACGCACGCTGGCTTCCAGCGCCGCTTTGGCGACGCCCATGACGTTGTAGTGCGGCATGACCTTTTCCGCGCCGTAGTAGGTAAGCGTGACCAGGCTGCCGCCGTCCGGCATCAAGGCCGCGGCGCGCTGCGCCACCGCCGTGAACGAGTAGCAGGAGATGTTCAGGGTCATCAGAAAATTGTCGAGCGACGTATCGACGTAGCGGCCCTTCAATTCATTTTTGTCGGAAAAGGCGATGGCATGCAGCACGAAATCCAGTTTGCCCCATTCTTTCTGCACCGTGGCGAAGGCGGCATCCAGCGAGGCGGCATCGCCGGCATCGCATGGGATCACTAGGGACGACCCGACGGATTGCGCCAGCGGCCGCACGCGCTTCTCCAGAGCTTCCCCCAGATAGGTAAAGGCGAGGTCAGCGCCGTGGGCATGGGCGGCCTTGGCCGCGCCCCAGGCGATGGAGCGTTCGTTGGCGACGCCCATGATAAGCCCCTTTTTCCCTGCCAGAAGTCCGCTCGCACCAGCCATTTAGGTCCCCTTGCGTTTTGCCGCACGTTGCCGTTTGCGGCATCCTACACCATTGAAAAGCGGAATCAATCTTGCGCGAGCGGCGCGGCCGCCCGCCGTCTGGCGGCGGCAGCGTTCAATTCCACGCCAAGAAGAAAGCCGGCGCTCATCAGGTAGAAGAACATCAGGGCGATGATCGCCCCGGCCAGGCTGCCGTAGGTGATGTCGTAATGAGCCAGGTACTTCAGATAAAGCGAAAAGCCGCTGCCCACCGCCAACCAAAGGACGATGGTTAGAAAGGCGCCGCGCGCCACCGGTACGAAACGGCCCTTATAGCGGGGTTTTAAGGCAAACAGCAGGCTGCACAGGGCCAGGAAGATTACCAGCGTGCTGGCGGCATAACGGAGCAGGTTGAATAGCCGGCTCCAGCTTTCCAACATGGGCAGGAAGTAGAGGGCCGCCTGCCAGGCTAGCGGGCCCAGCACGAAGGCCGACATGCCAAGCACGATGCACAGGGCAGAGGCGATAACGAGGCCGATGCCATGCAGCCGGCGCAGCCAGAAGGCGGGCGGGTCGCCGGCCTCGAAGGCGCGGTCGATGGCCACCCGGGCGGCGCCCAGCGCCGAGGAGGCGACCCAGAGCGCGCCCAGAAGGCCCAGGGTGAGCACGCCGCCGGTGGTGGTTTCAAGCAGGCTGATGATTGGTGCCCGCAACACTTCGCCCACCTCGGGCGGCAGGTTGTCGAACAGGAAGGTGATGGCGTCGATGCCGGCGTCGCTCTGGCCGATGAGGCCGGCCAGCGCCACCAGGAAGATCAGGAAGGGAAACAGGCCGAGGATGGTCAGAAACGCCAGATGGCCCGCCATCACCGCGTCTTCATGGCGTATAAAGGCTTTCAGCGCGTTGCCGAGATCGGCGAGAGCGGTCATGGAGCCGCCTTACTTTAAGGGTTGACGGACGCTATAGGGATGCTCGGCCGACCACCGCTCGATAAAGTCGCGCAAATCCTCGTCGATGGCGTCGGGCAGCACCACGCGCAAGGTGACATATTGATCGCCTCTCGTCTTGTCCTCTTTTTCCACCCCCTTGCCGCGCAGCCGCAGCACCTTGCCGGTGTTGCTGCCGGCTGGGATCTTCAGGCTGACTTCGCCGTCGATGGTATTGACCCGCGCCTCGCCGCCCAGCACCGCCTCGCGCAAGGTGATGGCCAGATCGATATGGATGTCATGCCCCTCCAGGCGAAACTCGGTATGGGGGCGGATGTCGACCTCGATCAAGGCGTCTCCTGGATGACCGCCGTTCTCGCCGGGTCCGCCCTGGCCTTTGAGGCGGATCTGTTGGCCTTGGCGCACCATTTTCGGGATATGCACCGCGAGGGTCTTGCCGTTTTCCAGCGAAATCTTGCGTTTGACGCCCCTGACCGCGTCAAGAAAGTCGATGGTCACCTTGTAGATGCGGTCAGCACCGTGGCGCGGCTGGGGGCCGCGCTTTTTGCGCCCCTGGCCGCCGAAAATGTCGGCAAAGAAGTCCTCCGGCTTGAAATTGCCGAAGCCATGGCCGCCGCCCGACGCGCCCGCCTGGGCGCGGCGAGTGCGGTGCGCGCCAGCACCAGCGCCAAAGCCGGCAAACGCCCGTTCGTTGCCATTCTCGTCGATCTCGCCCCGGTCATAGCGGCCGCGCAATTTCTCATCGCCCAGGATGGCGTAGGCGGCGGAGGCTTCCTTGAAGCGGTCAGCGACCTTGGCGTCACCCGGATGCAGGTCGGGATGCAGCTCCTTGGCAAGCTTGCGGTAGGCCTTTTTCAGCTCGGCCTGGGACGCGCCGCGGGGGACGCCGAGTATGCTGTATAGGTCGCTCATGTGGGGACTAGACCCTTCTTAGACCATATTTGGACAATTCTGTTTGCCGGCAATGCGCGCGGCCCGACAGGAGGCCGGCGCAGGGCGTAGCAGAACCTACGGCCAAGCCGGCCGACGCAGCGGACGCCCGTTGCCGGCAAACCCAGGCGGGACGGGCGGATTTGCGCCCATATCGGCGCACAGCCCCTTGACCGTACGTCTGGTACGCTCTGTGGGTCTGTGCTTGATCTGATCACAAATCCGCTCCGTCAGAATGGCCAAATCTGGTCGAAGAAGGGTCTACATACCCTTCTGCCGGCTCGTCAGGTCGAACATCTTAGGTAAGATTTCTCCACAAAGTGTAAAGGGGTTAGCTGCGGCGTGGGAGGCGCTGCTCGCGGTTCGACAGGCTCACCGCGAACGGTTTAAATTCCGTTCGCCCCTGAGCTTGTCGAAGGGTTAGGGTCTGGTCCCTGGCGGGAATGGAGACTCAACCCTTGACCACTCGCCAGGTGCCGTCCGGTTGCCGGCAGGCGGTGCCGTAGCCGGTTTCGGTCTGGCCGGAAACGGTGACGCTTTGCTGAAACTCCCGGCAATCCTGCCCCTCGGCATTCTTGAAGGTCTTTTGCGGGGTAATGGTGCCGGAGTTGCCGCTGTCGGGATTGGCCCAGCGCGAGGTCTGTCCCGCCGGGGCCTTGGTCAGGGAGTTTTGCGTGGTGGTTTGCATGTACTGACGGTCGCGCTCGTCGAGCTTGCGCCCCAATTGGCCGCCAAGATAAGCGCCGGCCACCGCGCCCACCGCCACCAAGACTGCGCTGTCGCTTACCGCCGAGCCGAGAAGCGCGCCGGCGGCGGCCCCGATCAGGGTTCCCGCCTGTTCCCGCTCGTGGCCTTCCTCGCATGCCGCCAGGGCCAGGGAGGAGGCCATAACGCCAACCATAAGTTCTTTCCGCATCGCACGAATTCCTGTTGGGGTTCAATCCTATGCCGACTATATATGGACCGCCATTGTGGAAACAATTGGGCCAACCGGTTGTTTCCGAAAAGTCACAGGAGCGCCATCATGACGGCTGATGTCTCTGATCCGTACCGGCTTTTCGGCGCGTGGTTTGCCGAAGCGGAAAAAACCGAGATCAATGACCCCAACGCCATGGCGCTGGCCACGGCGACCCCGGATGGTCGGCCATCGGTCCGCATGGTGCTCCTGAAAGGCTGGGACGAGCATGGCTTCGTGTTCTACACCAACCTGGAAAGCCGCAAGGGCGGCGAGCTGTTGGCCAACCCCCATGCCGCGCTGTGCCTGCATTGGAAATCGTTGCAGCGCCAGGTGCGGATCGAGGGTCCGGTAACGCCGGTCAGCCCCGAGGAAGCCGATGCCTATTTCGCCTCGCGGCCGCGCGACAGCCGCATTGGCGCTTGGGCCTCGGCCCAGTCGCGGCCTTTGGAGGGGTTATTCAAGCTGGAGCGGGAGGTGGCGAAATACGCCGCCAAGTACGCTGTCGGCGAGGTGCCGCGGCCGCCCCATTGGTCGGGCTTTCGCCTCGATCCCGAGGCGGTCGAATTCTGGCGCGCCAAGCCGTTTCGCCTCCATGAGCGGCAGGTTTTCCGCAAAACCCATGACGGCTGGACGGTGGGCTACCTCTTCCCCTAAGCTTGGGCAAGGGTGTGAAGGAGTGAAGGTGTTAAAGGCTTCCACAGCGAGGGTATCTCCTGAACGGCGCGCCAGGCTGATGCGCCAGGCGTCACGGGCCTCGGTGGCGGTAGCGCTGATGCTCATCGTCATCAAGGCAACAGCCTGGGTGGCCAGCGGCTCGGTGGCGCTGTTGGGCTCGCTCCTCGACTCTTGTCTGGATGCCATCGCGTCAGGCTTGACGCTGCTGGCGATCAATCACGCGCTGTTGCCGGCGGATGAAGAGCACCGCTTCGGCCATGGCAAGGCGGAGGCCATCGCCGGGCTCGGCCAGGCGGCGGTGATCACCGGCTCGGCGCTATTTTTATTCATCGAGGCAATCAACCACTTCATCCGCCCCGTAACGGTGATGGCCAGCGAATGGGGCATCGCGGTGATCATCATTTCCATGGTGCTGACCGTTGCCCTCGTGCGCTATCAAAAATGGGTAGCAAAGCAGACCGGCTCCTTGGCGGTGTCCGCCGATTCGCTGCACTATACCAGCGATCTTATTATGAACCTCGGCGTGATCGCGGCCTTAGCGGCATCCGGTATTTTCGGGCTTACCATCGTCGATCCTATCATCGGCGTGGTGATTGCCGGATTTATCGTCAAAAGCGCTTGGTCGATTGCCCGGCAATCTTACGATACCTTGATGGATCGTGAAATGTCGCCGGAAGAACGCGCCCGCATCGAGGCCGTTGTGCTCAGCCATCCGGAAGTGCGCGGTCTTCATGATCTGCGCACCCGTACTTCCGGCATCAACAGCTTCATCCAGTTTCACTTGGAGCTTGATCCCGCCATTCGTTTGGACAAGGCGCATGTCATTTCGGATCGGGTGGAGGCGGCGATTGCGCGCACTTTTCCCGATGCCGATATTATCATCCACGCCGATCCGTCTGGCGTTGAGATGCCGCATGATGTGGTCGACAATGGATTAGGAACAACGCCATGATGGCGGTATTTGATAGGCGGTAAATCATGTCCACGGACAGCAATCGACGTGTTCTGGTGTTGACGGGGGCCAGTCGCGGCATCGGTCACGCCACGGTGAAACGGTTTTCCAGCGCCGGCTGGCGGGTGATTACCTGCTCGCGTCATCCGTTTCCGGAAAATTGTCCGTGGGAAGCGGGACCGGAAGATCATGTGCAGGTTGATCTCGGCGATCCCGAGGATCGCGCGCGGGCGGTTCTGGAGTTGCGCAAACGCTTAAACGGCGGGCCGGTGCACGCCCTGGTCAACAACGCCGGCATTTCGCCCAAAGGCCCGAAGGGCGAGCGACTGAATACGCTCACCACCTCCGAGGAAGATTGGCGCAAGGTGTTTGAAGTGAATTTCTTCGCGCCGGTGGTGCTGGCGCGCGGGCTCATCGAGGAATTGAAGGCCGTTCAAGGCTCCATCGTCAACGTCACCTCCATCGCCGGCAGCCGGGTGCACCCGTTCGCCGGCGCCGCCTATGCGACCTCGAAGGCTGCTTTGGCATCGCTGACGCGGGAAATGGCCGCCGACTTCGGCCCCTTCGGCATTCGCGTCAACGCCATCGCGCCGGGCGAGATCGATACCGCGATCCTATCGCCGGGGACGGAAAAGATGGTGGCGGACATTCCGCTGCGCCGCTTGGGCAAACCGGAGGAAGTGGCGAAGGCAATTTATTATCTGTGCACCGATCAGTCGTCCTACGTGACGGGATCGGAAATTCACATCAACGGCGGCCAGCACGTGTGAGCTGATCACACCGCATTCAACGCTTGAGTCAGATCAACAATCAGGTCATCGGCATTTTCAATGCCGATGGAGAGCCGCACCATGCTCGGCGTGATACCCAGTCGTTGTTGCGCGTCCGGCGGTATATCAGAATGGGTCATGCTTGCCGGATGTTCGGCCAGGCTCTCGGTGCCGCCAAGGCTGACCGCAAGCTTCATCAGTTTCAGAGAATCCAGGAAACGAAACGCCGCCGCTTCGCCGCCCTTGACGTCGATGGAAAAGGTCGAGCCGGGGGACAGACATTGCTTGGCGAACAAGCGTCCCGCCGGACTTCGCGGCGGCAGGTGACCGAGATAATGCACCGCATCGATCTTGGGATGGGTGACGAGAAAGTCGGCGATCTTTTTGGCATTCGTCGCCGCTTCCGTCATCCTGAGCTTCAAGGTCTCCAGGCTGCGCATCAAAAGCCAGCCGGTATGCGGATCGCACATGGTGCCGAGAATGGTGCGAAAACCGCGCACCGCGGCGAGCGCCGCTTGCGATCCCAGCGCGCAGCCGGCGATGACGTCGCTGTGACCGCCGACATATTTGGTCAGCGAATAAAGCACCAGGTCCGCGCCATGGGACAGCGGATGCTGCCACAACGGGCCAAGAAACGTGTTGTCGACCATCACCACGGGACGGAAATTTTGCGCAGCGTGCAGCCCTTTCGCCGCCGCGGCGCAGGCGGCGATATCCACCAGATCGTTGGTGGGGTTGGCCGGCGTTTCCACGTAAATCACCGACACCCGGCCAATCTTTTTTGCTGTTTCTATGGCATCAGCCAATGGCTTCGGATCGGCGCCGGCGGCAAAACCGACCCGGCTCACCCCGAATTGCGGCAGGATGTGCGCCAGCAAAAATTCGCTGCCGCCATAAACCGGCTCGCTGTGCACCACCACGTCGCCCGGCCGTACGTGGGCGAAAATGGTGGTGGCGATGGCCGCCATGCCGCTGGAAAACACCAAGCTATCCTCGGCGTCGTCCCATAGCGTCAGGCGGTCTTCGAGAATCTCCAGGTCCGGGTTGTTGATGCGCGAATAAATCAGACCAGGATCCTCGCCCGCCTTACGCTCGCGCAGACCATAGGCGAGTTCGAAGAATTCCTTGCCGGCTTGGGTGCTGTCGAACACGAAGGTTGAGGTCATGAACAGCGGCGCCTTGACCGCCCCTTCCGACAGCTTCGGGTCATAGCCGTAGCTCATGGCCAGCGTTTCGGGACTCAGGCGGTGGCTGCCCAGGGTGCGATGACGGTAGGGTTTGTGCGGCTTCATGGCGTGAACCTCCCAGGCGGTGCTGCTGGGATGCTAATGTATTCTATTCCGCAGATTTATCTTTTCAAAGTGTTGCGTTTTTCGGATAAAATTGAGAAAATATGTCGATTATTATTAAAATAATGGCTTGATAATGTCATTAAAACTGGATCGTGAAGATATTCGTATCTTGACCCTGTTGCAGGAGGACGCCGAGCGGCCAATGGCAGAGGTGGCCGAGACGGCGGGGCTGTCGCTGTCCTCGTGCTGGCGGCGGGTGCGCTCGTTGAAGGAAGCCGGGGTCATTCGCAAAACGGTGGCGATTCTTGATCCTGAACGCGCCGGCCTGGGTTTTGAGGTCATCGCCTCGGTGACGCTGACCGATCACGGGCTGAAAAGCCGCCTCAAATTCGAGGAGTTCGCCCGCGCGCGGCCGGAAATCGTCGAATGCCGGTTGTTGAGCGGCGAGAAGGATTACCAGATGCGGGTGGTCACGCCCGACCTCGGCTCTTATGAGCACTTCATGACCGGGGTGCTGTTGGAGCAGCCGGAAGTGCGCTCGGTGGTGACCTCCATCGTCTTGCGCCGGGTCAAGACCACCACCGCCTTGCCGCTTTCGGCGTAATTGTGGTGCAGGCAGGCTTTCGCTATTTCCCCCGCGTTACCGCCTGTTCCAGCGCTTGGCGGATATAGCGCTGGTAGGGGATGCCGAGGCGCGCCGCTTTTGCCTTGACCGCATCAAGGAGTGGTTCCGGGAGCCGCATATTGACGCGGGCGGCTTTCGGCTCAAACTCGAACTGCACGGGCTTGAACTGACGAAAGTCCAGGTTTGACAAGTCCTGGCGCAACAGGTCTTCCGCCGCTTTATCGCTCTTCATCCTGGGAAGTTTGCGTTTCATAGCTTTTCACCTCTTTCTGGTGCATGTAGCGGGCGCTGATAGGACGAATATAAACTTTCCCGCCGATGTGGCGTAACGTGAAGGCAATGAATAACGGCCTTCCAGCGGACGATCTGCCGATCGCCAAGTACCGCGTCTCTTTATCGGAATGTTTCAAATCCGGCACGATACGAGGGCCGTGCTTGAAGACAAATTCAACCTCCGCGCGGGAAACCCCATGCTTGCGGCATTTCTGCAAATTGCCAGAATCCCAATTGAATCCCGCAACCTTATGCATCATGAGTCCATGATGTCATTTGTACATACATTTGTCAACGCGCTTTAAGAGGGCTATTCCTCTCTGGCGAATCAGGCGCCTTCGTAATCCAGCCCGATGTCCACCGCCGGGGCGGATTGGGTGATGCGGCCGACTGAGATGTAGTCAACGCCGGTTTCGGCGATGGCGGCGATGGTCTCCAGCGTCACCCCGCCCGAGGCTTCCAAGGGCAATCGTCCGTCGGCGATGCGCACCGCCTCGCGCAGCATCTCCAGGCTCATGTTGTCGAGCAGGAGGCGGTCGGCGCCCGCCGCGATCGCCGCCTTGACCTGTTCCAGGGTGTCGCATTCAACCGCAACGCCGAAGCGACTGGCGGAGATGTCATGACTTTTGGCGGCGCGCACGGCAGCGGCGACGCCGCCGCAGCGGGCGACGTGATTGTCCTTGATCAGAATGCCGTCATCGAGCCGCATACGGTGATTATGGCCGCCACCCATGCGCACCGCGTACTTGGCAACGACGCGCAAACCGGGAATGGTTTTTCGGGTGTCAAGAAGCTTGGCCTTGGTGTGGGCGATGCGGCTGGCGTAGGCATGAGTCAAGGTGGCGATACCGGACAAATGCTGCACGATGTTCAAGGCGGTGCGCTCGGCCGTCAGCACGGCGCGCGCCTTGCCGGTGACGCGGGCGATGATGGCGCCGGCAGCCAGCCTGTCGCCATCTTGCGCCTCGGCGCGAAACGTCACATCAGGATCGCAGGCTTTAAACGTGGCCTCAGCGAACGGCAGGCCAGCCAATACCAACGGTTCGCGCGCCGCCATCACGGCGCTTAGAGTGGCGCGCTCGGAAATGGTGACGGCGCTGGTCAGATCGCCATGGCCGACATCTTCGGCCAAGGCCATGCGCACCACGCGCTCGATGTCGCTCTGCGATAAGTCCATCGCTTCAAGACGCCATGGCGGCGACACGGTTTTGCGCCATGGGCGGGCTCATCTCCAGCATCCGCTCCAACGGTTTCAGCGCTTTTAGGCGAATGTCTTCCGGCACGATGATTTCCGGCGTTTCGTCGCGCAAGCAGAGGTAGAGCTTTTCCATGGTGTTCAAGGCCATGAACGGGCAGTTGTTGCAACTGCACTGGCCGTCCGCGCCGGGCGCACCCAAAAACACCTTGTGCGGCGCGGCTTTTTCCATCTGATGAATGATGTGCGGCTCGGTGGCGATGATGAAAGTCTTGGCGTCGTGAGAGAGCGCAAACTTCAAGATCGAGGAGGTGGAGCCGACATGCTCGGCGTGCGCCAGAATAAAGTCTGGGCACTCGGGATGGGCGGCTACCGGCGCATCGGGATGCTGCGCTTTCAGTTTCAAGAGTTCCTCTTCGGAAAAACGCTCGTGGACGATGCAGGTGCCGGGCCACAGCGTCATTGGCCGGCCGGTTTTTTTCGCCAGATACGCGCCCAAATGGCGATCGGGCGCAAACAGGATCGGCTGATCGGCGGGAATTTGCCGGATGATATGCTCGGCGTTGGACGAGGTGACGATGATATCGGTCAACGCCTTCACCTCGGCCGAGCAGTTGATGTAAGTGAGCGACACATGGTCGGGATGGGCCTCGCGGAAGCGGCGGAAGTCCTCGGCTTGGCAACTGTCTTCCAGGCTGCATCCCGCTTCCAAATCGGGCAGCACCACTTTCTTTTGCGGGCTTAAGATCTTCGCCACCTCGGCCATGAAACGGACGCCGCAAAACACAATCATGTCGGCGTCGGTGGCCGCGGCCTTGCGCGACAGGTCCAGGGAATCGCCGACGAAATCGGCAATGTCCTGAATCTCCGCCTCCTGGTAGTAGTGGGCGAGGATGACGGCGTTCTTTTCCCGCCGTAAACGCTTGATCTCGGCTTCCAGGTCAAGGGTGGGGTCGACGCTCCGGCTCAGAGGCATCGGCGTAAAACTTTTGACTTCCAATGACTTAGCGTCCATGTACTTTACCCCACCACCAGCGCCACGAATCGGCGGCTCATGCGTCATATATCAGTCATTGTCCCCCCTCTTTCAAGGCGATAGCGCATGGTCAAAAAGTTTTTCCAATATTGCCGGAGTTTCCTTTGCGCGCCCTTCGTCCGCTGGTGGATGAAGCGCTCGGCGGTCCAGCCACAGACTGGCGCGGCCGCGGCTTATGAGGCGCTCAGCGGCCAGCCGGCGGCGGACAAAGGGTCAGCCATGCAGCGGCGGCTGCGCGATGCGGCTTTGGATACCTTAACGGCGCGGGTGGGGCCGGGCCATTTGGCGGTGGTGCCGCTCTTGATGTCCATGGCCTATGACGAGCCATCACGCCTCCGCCGCCGGGTCTATCAGCGCCGGGCGCTGAGCGTGGCGCGCCGCCAGTACGGCTATAGCCACCCTTTGACGCTGTTCATTGAAGGCCAGCAGGATTAACGCAGGCGATAGCGGCCGTCGGCCTTGGGCGCGCCGTCGGTCTTCAGGCGGCCGCTCTCACACAAATGAATGATATGGGCGAGAACCGAGCGGGCGGCGGCGGGATGAAGGCCCTTGGGCACAGCGGCGTACATGCGCTCGACCATCCGCGGGATGGTGGCCAGCCCCTCGGCGACGCAGGCCAGGATTTCCCGCTCCCGCTCCTCGCGGTGGGCGAGGAGAGCGGCAACAAAGGCTTGCGGCTCCAGGATGGCCGGGCCGTGGGTCGGGTAATAGATGGCGTCATCACGGGCCATCAACTCCCGCAAAGACCGCATATAGGCCGCCATGTCGCCGTCGGGCGGAGAGACGACGCTGGTCGACCATCCCATCACCTGATCGCCGGTAAAGAGCGCGCTTTCTTCCAGAAGGGCGAAGCACAGGTGATTGGAGGTGTGGCCGGGGGTATGCACCGCCTCGATGGTCCAATCCGGCCCGCGCACCTGGTCTTGGTGATGGAGCCGCACGTCGAAGACGAAATCGCGATCAGCCCCTTCCTCCAACGGATCGCCCTCGTCGTCACGGCCGCTGCCGTGGGGGCCGAAGGCGTAGATCGGCGCGCCGGTGGCGGCTTGCAGCGCGCGGCTGGCCGGCGAATGGTCACGGTGGGTATGGGTGATCAGGATATGACTCACCCGCTGGCCTTCAAGGGCCTTTAGAAGCGCCCCGACGTGGCTCGCCATATCGGGGCCAGGGTCGATCACCGCCACCGCCTCGCGGCCGATGAGGTAGGTGCCGGTGCCGGTGAAGGTGAAGGGGCCGGGATTTTTCGCCACCACCCGGCGGATGAGCGGGCTGATCGTTTCTGCGCTGCCGTAAGCAGGGTCGAAATTGCGATTAAAGGGGATGGTGATGGCCATGGACAGACCTTATGTTGCGCAGGCTCCTTGTACTGGAAAAGCCGCCGCTTGGCGAGGCCCGAACGTCTAGGCGGTCATTGTTTGGCGACGATGAAACGCGTATCGTAGCCGACGCTGCCATTCGATCAGGGGGGACAGCGCTATGATCGTTCTTGAAATCCTGGCTCTACTCATCGTCATCGCCATCATCTATGGCATCGCCGTTTACAACCGGCTGACGCGATTTAAGTATCGCGTGGAGGCGGCGTGGAGCGACATCGACGTGCAATTAAAGCGCCGCTACAACCTCATTCCCAACTTGGTGGAAACGGTCAAGGGCTATGCCGCGCATGAGGCCAAGACTTTAGAGGCGGTGGTCGAGGCGCGCAATCGGGCGCAAGCGGCGGACGGCGCGCCGGACCAGCAGGCCAAGGCGGAAAATGCGCTCAGCGGCGCGCTGCGTTCGTTATTCGCGCTGGCGGAGCAATACCCCAATCTCAAGGCCAATGAAAACTTCCTGTCGTTGCAGCGGGATTTAAGCGAAATCGAGGGCCACATCCAATCGGCGCGGCGCTATTACAACGGCACGGTACGCGACAATAATACCTACGTCATGCAGTTTCCCAGCAACCTCATTGCGCAAAACTTCGGCTTTCGCACCGCCGAGTTTTTCGAGATCGACAACGGCGCGGAGCGGGAAAACGTCAAGGTAGAATTCTAAGTGCGCTTCATCGCCTTCTTTGTTGCCTTCCTTGCGCTTTTCGGCAACGTCCGGGCGGAGGAGCGGATTCTATTCTTTGCCAGCGATATTCAGATCAATCGCGACGGCAGCTTGGTGGTGACGGAAACGATCACCGTCAATGCCGAGGGGCAGCAGATCCGGCGCGGTATCTACCGTGATTTTCCCACCGATTACACGCTGCCCGGCGGCGGTCGGATGCGGGTCGGCTTTGATGTCCTGGAGGTCGGCCGCGACGGCGGCGATGAAGATTATCACACCGAGCGCCTGTCGAATGGCGTGCGGATTTATTTTGGCAGCGCCGAACGTTTTCTGACGCCGGGCGTTCACGCCTATCGCCTGACCTATCGCACGACGCGCCAGATTGGTTTCTTTGATACCCATGACGAGCTTTACTGGAACGTCACCGGCAACGATTGGAAATTTCCCATCGATCAGGCGCGGGCCGTGGTGCGCCTGCCGTCCGGCGTGCGGCCCACCGATTTTACCTATTACACCGGGCCCGTAGGCGCGCGCGGCGGGGACGCCAGCGCCTATGTTTCGGGCGCCGGGGTGGTGTTTGAAACCACGCGCGCGCTCAGTCCCGGCGAAGGGCTGACCATCGCCGTTGCCTGGCCCAAGGGTCATGTCGATGCGCCAAGCGCGCTTGAGCGGACGCTCGGCGGCTTCGGCGATCTGCGGCAAATTACGCTCGCCGTATTGGGTCTGATGGTGATCGTCGTCTATTACGTGGCGGTGTGGTTGAGGGTCGGCCGCGATCCCGAGAAGGGCGCCATTTATCCCCGTTATGAACCGCCCGCCAACCTGTCGCCGGCCGCCACCCGCTTCATCTCTCGCCTGGGCTTTGATCAGAAGGCGCTGGCCGCGGCTCTGGTCAGCCTGGCGGTCAAAGGGGCGATCCGACTTCATGAGACGGAGGAGGGCGTATTTACCATTGAAAAACTTGGCGAGGGGGCGGGACTGTCGGCGGATGAGGCGGCCATGGTGCGGTCGTTGCTTGCCGGTGGCGGAGAAACATTAGCTTTAAAGCAGGCCGAACATCGGACGCTGCGGCGGGCTTTAAGCGCGCTGAAGGCCAAGCTCTCGACCAATTATGAAAAAACCTACTTTCTGACCAACCGCGGCTGGATATTGCCGGGGGTCGCCTTATCGTTGGCGGTGATAGCCGGCTTGGCGTTGCTGTCGGCCGATCCTGGCGCGGCGCTCTTTCTCTCGATCTGGCTCGCCGGCTGGAGCGCCGGCTGTTATATCCTGGTCTTGCGTGTGGCGGCAGCCTGGGGAGCGGTCCGAGGCAATCTCCTGGGGTTGGGACGGGCCATCCTTACCACCGCGTTCGCGCTGCCGTTTATTGCCGGGCTGGGGTTCGGCGCCGTTGCCTTCGCCGAGGAGGCTTCGTGGCCGGCGGTGGCGCTGATTGCGGTCATTATCGGGATTAATCTGCTGTTTTTGGAGCTCTTGAAGGCGCCGACGCTGCTCGGCCGACGGGTCTTGGACGCCATCGAGGGCTTCAAACTTTATCTCTCGGTGGCCGAGCAGGACCGGCTTGATTGGGCCCATGAGCCGGAGCGCACGCCTGAACTCTTTGAAAAATTTCTGCCCTACGCCATCGCCCTCGATGTCGAAACCCGGTGGGGCGAGAAGTTTGCTGACGTCCTGGAAAAAGCCGCGGCGGCTGGGACTTATCAGCCGCGCTGGTATGCCGGCCGCCACTTCACCCCGGCCCGTCTTGGCAACTTTCCGGCGACGCTAGGGTCCGCTCTTGCCGGCGCGGTTGCCGCCGCTGCGCAGGCGCCAGGAACGTCCAGCGGCTTTGGCGGCGGCGGTTCCAGCGGCGGCGGTGGCGGCGGTGGTGGCGGCGGCTGGTGATGTTTTTTTCACTATTCTGATTCAAATCAACGTTGGGATTTTCATGGCTGTTTATCTCTCATCTCACATCGCTTCACCCACGAGGCAATGATTGTGAGAAGAGAGAGAGGAACCGTCCATGCTCAAGAAGACGCTGCTATCAGCCACCGCCATTATTGTTGCCGCATTACCGTTTGCCGCTTCCGCCAAAGAGGCCGGTGATTTGCTGGTGCGCGCCCGCGCCATTTATGTGGCGCCGGATGAGAGCGCCGATATCTCCATCGGCGGCAAGCCTGCGATCGACAACTCGGTGATGCCGGAATTGGATTTCAGTTATTTCTTCACCGACAACATCGCTGTTGAGCTTATTCTTGCCGTGACGCCTCATGATGTGGCGGCGAAAGGCACCGCGCTTGGCGACGTTGATCTTGGTGATGTCACCTTGCTGCCGCCGACCTTGACGCTGCAGTACCACTTCATGCCCAAGGAGAAGATGAGCCCCTATGTCGGCGTCGGCGTCAATTACACCAAATTTTTCGATGCGGATGTGCCCTCGGGCGGCATCGTTACCGACATTGATTATGATTCAAGCTTTGGGCTCGCGCTGCAGGCCGGCATCGATTACGCCATCAATGATCGCTGGCTGATCAACGTCGATGTGAAAAAAATCTGGATCAACACCGATGTCTCGATCAATGCCGGGGCGGTGACGGCGGACGTCGATATCGATCCCTGGATCTTTGGCTTCGGCGTCGGCTACCGCTTCTAGATTTTCCTTCTTTTTCCTAAAAAAATATCGCGGGGCGGCATGATCCGCCCCGCTTTTTCATGCGTACCCAAAGGTGCAGATTGCGTCGGACTACCCCCCAGGCCGACGTAGTAGCACCTGAGGGGCAGCGCCTAGCAAGAGGGCGCGTGCTTCCCCCAAGATTACGCCGCCTTCGCGCTGCTCCTCAGTGTTCCTGATACCCTCCCCAGACTGATCGGGGCCCGTGCAAGGCGGGCCCCATTCTCTTTGTAAAGGCCACAAGCTGTTGTGTGAAAATTCACGACAACCACAAAAAGGGCTTTACCAGGGCGGTCTTGGCATCCTAGACTGTTGAGGTATTCAGTTTTGGCGGTCCCAGAATTGACAGGGAGAAAGCGACAAAAACGGGATGAGGAAGACACCGGCAAGGGTACGGCCGTACCCGGCAACAGCAACCGCAGCGACTGCGATCGCATGAAGGGCGCCCCTCGGGGCGCCCTTCGGTTTTTTACGTCCATGTAACTGTAACAGTTGGAGATTTTGATGGGTAAACGCGCCGCTCGCCGTCTCACAACCAACGTCCATGCCTTTCCCGAAACCGAGGCCGATTGGGATCCTCTCCACTACCAGCCCCACCGCGAACAGAGCTATATCCGCACAGTAAAGCCGCAAAGCGACAATCAGCGGCGTATGCTGGAAGCCATTGATGCCTGCAACGTCGTTCTTGCCATCGGGCCGGCCGGCACCGGCAAGACCTATCTGGCCATCGCCAAGGCGGTGGAGGCGATGGAGGCGGGGCGGATCGGCCGCATCGTGCTGTCGCGGCCGGCGGTGGAGGCCGGCGAGGCGATTGGTTTTCTGCCCGGCGCCATGGAGGAAAAGCTCGCGCCGTACCTGCGGCCGCTTTATGACGCCTTGAGCGACCGCATGGGGGCCAAGCGGCTGAAAAAATGCTTGGCCGAAGGGGCGATCGAAATCGCCCCCATCGGCTTCATGCGCGGCCGCACGCTCAACAATGCCTTCGTGGTGATCGATGAGGCGCAGAATTGCACCTACACCCAATTAAAAATGCTGCTCACCAGGCTCGGCTGGCATTCGACCATGGTGGTCACCGGCGATCCCGACCAGAGCGACCTGTTGTCCGGCATGTCGGGGCTGGGTGATATCGCTCACCGTCTCGATGCGCTGCCTGATGTGGCGGTCATCCGCATGGAAGAGCGCGACATCGTCCGCCATCCCTTGGTGGCGGCCATGCTGACGGTGATTTAGACTTTATCCGGCAACGACGCTGATGCCGTCTAGCGGCAGCACGGTGGTGCTTTTCTTCATCTTCAGCACGAAGCTGGTGCTGACCGATCGCACGGCGGGAATTTGCAACAACGTGCTGGTCAGGAACGCCTCATAGGCGCTCATGCTGGGGGCGATGACGCGCAACAGATAGTCGTATTCGCCGCTCGTAGAGCAGCATTCAAGCACATAAGGCGCGCCGGCGATCGCCTGTTCGAATACTCGCACCGTCTCGGCGTGGTGATTGTCCAGCATGACATGGGCGAAAGCGGTGATATGGAGGCCGATGGCCTCGGGGACCAGAAGCGCGGCATAGCGGCTGATGATCCCCTCCTCCTCCAGCCGGCGCACCCGTCGCCAGCAGGGCGAGGGGGATAGCCCGACCTTATCCGCCAGATCCTGGTTGGAGATGCGAGCGTTTTCCTGCAGGACGCTGAGAATTTTGACGTCCATATGATCAAGCCCGGTCATTCCTTAACCTCCCCGCAAGAAACCTCATCTTCTAGGGTGATATTAGGGAAAATGCAACCAAGACCGGGCAATTTGGGCAAGAGACTTTCTTGACACTCCCTGCCGATCGGCGTAAAGGGGTGGTATGCGCACCTTAAGCAAACGAATGTGCACGGCACGAATTAAAACCCCGGTCCTCGCGTAGGGCCGGGCTTTCAGTCGTTCACTCATCCCATTCGTTTGTCACTAAGGTGTCCGTCATGTCTACCGCCGTTGCGGCTCAGCAAGAGCTGGTTTCCTTAAATACCGTCCATTTTACCGTATCGGCTGCGGCCGATCCCGCGGCGTTGTCCCGGGTGGTGGAATTTTTTGCCCTCAATGACATTCTGCCCGAGCTGGTGCGGTCGCGTCGCTTCAATGGCGGTCTCTTGACCATCGACATCAAGGCGCGTGGTCTTGATGATCGCCGCGCCGGCGTCATCGCCGAGAAAATCCGCGCCTCGGTTTTGGTCTATAGCGTCGCCGTGGAGACTATCGCCGTCGGCGCCGACCTTGTCGACCGCCGCTTACGTCTCTTGGGCTGACGCTTTCTCCTGAAGGTGATAGACTGCACTTCCGCCAATAAGGGAGGGGGAGATGCAACAGCTCATCCTGGCTGCTATCGTCTTTATCGGTATTCATGTCCTCAGCTCGACGCCGCTGCGCCCGGCGCTGGTCGGCAAAATCGGCGAGAAAGCCTTTCAGGCGATCTTCTCGGCCGTCTCCCTGGTAACGCTGGTGTGGCTGGCGCGGGCCTATAACGCGGCGCCGATCAGCGATGTGCTGTGGGCGTTCGGGGGGTGGGCCAAGGGGCTCTCGGCGCTTCTCGTCCTGGCGGCGGCGCTGTTGGTGGTGGGCGGCGTCAGCACCCCCAACCCGGCGGCAGCCGGCGGCGAGAAAGCCCTGGCCGCGCCGGAGCCGGCCAAAGGGGTTTTACGCATCACCCGCCATCCGGTGATGTGGGGCATTACGTTATGGGGCCTGGCCCATCTCCTCGCCAACGGCGATCTGGCATCCATCGTGTTCTTTGGCGGCTTGACGCTGTTGGCGCTGATGGGGCCTTTCCTCATCGACCGGAAACGCCAAGCGGCGTTGGGCGAGACATGGACAAAATACCAGGCCGTTACCTCCAGCCTGCCGTTCGCCGCCATCGCCGCGGGACGCAATCAGCTCAAAGTTGGCGAGATCGGTATCTGGCGGCTCGCGGGCGGCGTGGTGGTCTATGTGGCGCTTTATGTGGCGCACGCCTGGCTGTTTGGCGTTGCCCCTCATTCCTGATTGTTGCCGATGAACGATCTGATCAACGTCTTCATTCCGGCATTCGTAACGCTGTTCGTCATCATCGACTCGGTGGGGCTGATGCCGATCTTTGCCGCGCTCAGCCGCGATATGGAAGCGGCGCACCGCCGCGTTATGGCGATCCGTGGTTCGTTGGTGGCAACCGGGGTGTTGTTGCTGTTTGCTCTTCTCGGCGATGCGCTGCTCAGCACCTTCGGCATCACCCTTGCGGCATTCCGGATCGCCGGCGGGCTATTGTTATTTTCTACCGCCTTTGAAATGATTTTTGAGTTTCGCGCCAAGCGGCGCAGCCGCACTGCCGAGAGCGCCACCACGGAACGACCCAAGGTGGCGGATGATATTTCGGTGGTGCCGCTGGCCATCCCCTTCATCGCTGGTCCGGGCGCCATCACCACCGTCATCCTGTTGATGACCGAGCGCGCCGGCAACATCGCGCATCAGGGTGTGGTCATCGCGGCGCTATTGAGCGTGATGGCGATCACCTACGTTCTTTTGGAGCTATCCGGCTGGTTTGTCCGCTTCGCCGGCGCGACGATGACCACGGTCATTACTCGTCTCTTGGGCATCATTCTTGCGGCGCTGGCGGTGCAATTCATCATCGACGGTGTGCGGGAAGCGGTCTTAGGCTAAATCACACGGTAAATTCCACCGTGCCGTCCAGACGCTCGATGCGCACGCCTTCAAAGCGGGCGCCGTAAGCGATGAAGCGCTGGCGGTTGTCGCCTTTTAGATAGGCGTCGAGGTCACGGCCGGAGGCGACATCATAGAGGACCAGATACCCCTGCCGCCCATCGGCATCAGTTTGGTTCAAGCGCACGCGGCGGCCGCGTAAAAAACCCGGCTCAGCCGCCACTTCGGCAATATGACGCCCATCGAGCCATTGCACATAATCAGCTTCCACCGCTGCTGGAATCCATAAAATAACGGCGTAAATGGATTTGCCATTGTCTGACATCTTTTATTTACCCATGAATTGGCCAAGGCTTTCCACCAGCGCCTTGTTCTCGCTTTCCTTGCCGACGGAGATGCGCAGACATTGCGGCAGGCCGTAGCCGGCTACCGGGCGAACGATGATGCCGTCGCCGCGCAAGTGCTGATCGGCGGCCTTGGCGGCATCAGCGTCGGCAAAATGCGCGAGCAGGAAATTGCCAAGGCTGGGCGTGACCTTCAATCCCATCTTGGTCAACTGATCGGAAATCCACGCCAGCCACTTGGCGTTGTGGTCGCGCGCCGCCGTGACGTGCGCCTCATCGGCGAGCGCCGCCAAAGCGGCGCGTTGCGACAGCGCGCCGACATTGAAGGTTTCGCGAATACGGTTGAAGACGTCGATCACCGCCGGCGGACATACCGACCAGCCAACGCGCATCGCCGCCAGGCCGTAAATCTTCGAAAAGGTACGGCTGACCATGACGTTGGGCGCGCCTTCCTTGACCAGCGCGAGGGCGGATTGGTAATCGTCGCGGCTGACGTATTCAGCATAGGCCTCGTCCAGCACCAACAGCACCCGCTCTGGCAGCGCGGCATGCAGGCGGCGAATGTCAGCAAGCGGCCGGTAGGTGCCGGTGGGATTATTGGGATTGGCGAGAAACAGAACCTTGGTGCGCGCGCTCACCCGCGCAATCAGTGCGTCGATATCGGTGGTGAAATTCTGTTCCGGCGCGATGACCGGGGTCGCGCCGGCCGCCTTGGCGGCGATGGGGTAGGCGATGAAGCCGTATTGACTGAACAGCACTTCGTCGCCGACGCTTGCATAAGCGCGGGTAACCAGGTGGAGCGCCTGCTCGGACCCCGAGGTGCACAGGATTTGCTCGGCCGGCACGCCATACTTGGCGGCGAGCGCCTCCCGCAAGGCGCTGGCCGTGGGGTCGGGATAGAGTTGCAGGGTATCAAATCCCGCTTTCAGTGCTTCGGCGACGGCGGGGCTCGGCCCCAGCGGCGATTCATTGGAGGCCAGCTTCATCACCGTCGTCTTGCCGGCGATCTTCGACTCGCCGGCTTGATAGGGGGTGATCTCCAAAATGCCGGGACGCGGGAAGGGTGCATTCATCACAAAAGACTCCATCGACCATCCAATTTTTGCCCATGCTAACGTCTACGGGCCACAATCGCACGAGCCTTTGCGATTATTTGACAAAAAAGCAAGAAATGAGTGAGGAAAGTCGAATTTCCGGCAGATTTTACTCTACGTCAGGGAAATATGGACGCACCGTCTGGTCGATCCTGCCAAAGATCGAGCGGCCGGTTTTATCCTGCATGTCGATGGTCACCCGGTCGCCGAACTTCAGGAACGGAGTGGCGGGCTTGCCCTTTTCGATGGTCTCCAGCATGCGCACCTCGGCCAGGCAGCACGAGCCGGCGCTGCGGTCGACGTTGGAAACCGTGCCGGAACCAATAATACAGCCGGCGCCTAAAGGCCGGGTCTTGGCGGCGTGGGCGATGAGGGTGGGGAAGTTGAAGGTCATGTCGACGCCGGCATTGGGCGCGCCCAGGCGCTGACCATTGATGTCGGCGATCAGGGGCAAATGCACTTTGCCATCCGCCCAGGCATCGCCCAGTTCATTCGGCGTCACCGCCACCGGCGAGAAGGCGCTTGATGGCTTTGATTGGAAAAAGCCGAAGCCCTTGGCCAGCTCCGCCGGGATGAGATTGCGCAACGAGACGTCATTGACCAGCATCACGAGCTTGATGTGGCCCGCCGCGGCGGTCGGCGTGACGCCCATGGGCACGTCGTCGGTGATGACGGCGACCTCGGCCTCCAAGTCGATGCCCCAGGCCTCATCAGCCATTAGGATGTCGTCGCGGGGGCCCAAGAAGGCGTCGGAACCGCCCTGGTACATCAAGGGATCGGTCCAGAAGCTCGCCGGCATTTCCGCGCCGCGCGCTTTTCGCACCAGTTCCACGTGATTGACATAGGCCGAGCCGTCGGCCCATTGGAAGGCGCGGGGCAAGGGCGAGGCACAGGCCGCAGGATCGAAGGCAAAACTTTGCCGCTTGCCAGCTTCCAAATCAGCGGCCGCCTGGCGCAGCTTGGGCGCAATGGCGTGCCATTCATCAAGCGCTGCCTGCAAGGTCGGCGCGATGTCGGACGCCGCCGACGCCCGGCTTAAATCCCGCGACACGATGACCAGACGCCCGTCACGACCGTCTTTTAAGGAAGCAAGTTTCATGTTCTCTCATGCCTTTTGTTACTGGTCTAATTATATTCGAAATTCCCCCTCACCCAACTTCGGGCTAAGGCCCGCGTTACCGCGGGCCAACCCTTCGTATCCCTCTCCCCCAATCATGGGGGAGAGGGTAGGGTGAGGGGGTGATCCAGAACGTTACGCCGACTTCCACGAGTTCACGTAGTCTTTCAATTCGATGCCCTCGGCGTCCTTGGCCACCTCCAAGGCAAAGCGGGTGTCAATCATCACCGCCACCTCGTCGGTCTCCTTGCGGGCGAATTTCTCGCCGGCCTTGAACGCCTTGGGGTGCGGCCCGTGGGTGAAGCCCCAGGGGTGATAGGTGGTCATGCCGGGCTTGATGTTGTCGCGGCTGAAGAACTCGCCTCGGTGATAGAAGATGAATTCATCGTAGTCGTCGTTGTTGTGATAGAACGGCACTTTAAGCGCGCCGGGATCGGATTCGATGGGCCGCGGCACGAAGGTACAGACCACGAAACCGTCGGCGACAAACGTGCTGTGCGCCGAGGGCGGCAGATGATAGCGGTGGCTCATCAAGGGGCGGATGTCGCGCCAGTTGACGCGCACTACCGTCAAGTCGCCCTTCCAGCCCACCGCGTCCAGGGGATTGAACGGAAAGGTGATGGTAGAAATCTTATCGAGCCGTTTGATTTCTACCGTCCATGGCGTTTCCGTCTGCTGGGCGCGGAACTTGTCATCCATGCGCGGCGTATCGAGGATCGCCGGATCAAAGATGGCGTGCGGTCCTACTAATCCCTTGTCGGGCAGCTTGTAGCTGCCGTTGCTGGCTTCGATCAACAACAAATCGGTGGTCTCTTTCGGCTCGATACGCCACATCGTGCCGCGCGGGATCATGATGTAATCGCCGTCGCGGTAAGTGAGACGGCCGAAGTCGCAATAAAAATCGCCGGCGCCATTGTGCACGAACAGCAAGTGATCGCCGTCGCTGTTGCGCACCAGCCGATCCATCGCTTTGCGCGCCTGCCAGAAGGCGACCTTGCAGTGGGCGTTTGATAGCAAGATTTTAGCGTCCCATGGCCGATCACCGGTGTGATTCCACTTGGTGGTGTCGAAGGCGCGGGGCTGCAATGGTCCTTCGAACGAAGTCCAAGCGGTGGGCGGGTGCTTATGATAAAGATGGGCGGCAGGACCGAAGAATCCTTCCTTGCCCATTTCCCGTTCATAAGTGCCGGCGGGCAGATCGACGTGCGCCTGCCGGCTGGCCGTGCCTTCGACTTTGGGGAATGAAATCCAGTTTTTCATGAGAGATTACTCCTCTCTATCAGGGGGGCGATGATTATTCGGTCGGCTGTACGACGCCACGGCGGACTTGGTCGCGCTCCATGGATTCAAAAAGAGCGCGGAAATTGCCTTCGCCGAAACCTTCGTCGGCCTTGCGCTCGATGATCTCGATGAACATCGGACCAATCATGCACTCGGTAAAGATTTGCAGCAATAATTTCTTCTGACCGTTCTTCGTCGAGCCATCAAGGAGAATGCCGCGTTTTTGCAGCTCCGCCACTGGTTCGCCATGCCCGGACAAGCGTTCTTCCAGCATTTCATAATAGGTGTCGGGCGGCGGCGTCATGAACGGCGTGCCGTTTTTCTTCAAGGCGTCCCAGGTCTTGAAAATATCCCTGGTGGAGAGCGCCACATGCTGAATGCCCTCGCCATTATAGCGCATCAGGAATTCCTCGATCTGGCCGGTGCCCCTGGAGGCTTCCTCGTTCAAGGGAATACGGATCTTGCCGTCGGGCGCGGTCATGGCGCGCGACGTCAAGCCGGTATATTCGCCCTTGATGTCGAAGTAACGGATTTCCCGGAAATTAAAGAGCTTTTCGTAGAATTGCCCCCAATAAGCCATGCGACCGCGATAGACGTTGTGGGTCAGGTGATCGATTTCGGTCAGGCCGCAGCCTTCGGGATGGCGTTCGACATCGAGATAAAATGCAAAGTCGATGTCGTAGATGCTGGAGCCATCCTGATAGCGATCGATGAGATAAAGGGGCGCGCCGCCGATGCCCTTGATCGCCGGCAGCTTCAATTCCATCGGCCCGGTGGGAATATCGATGGGCTGCGCGCCAAGCTCGATGGCGCGGCGATAGGCTTTGTGCGAATCGCGCACCCGGAACGCCAGACCGCAGGCCGACGGCCCATGCTCCTCGGCGAAATAATAGGCCGGGCTTTTCGGTTCGTTGTTGAGGATGAAATTGATGTCACCCTGGCGATAGAGGGTGACGTCCTTGGAACGGTGGTGGGCGACGGGGGCAAAGCCCAAGGTGCGAAAAACTTTATCGAGATCGGCGGGGTTGGGCCCCGCGAACTCGACGAATTCGAAACCATCGGTGCCCATGGGATTATCGAAAAGATCGGCCATTGCAGTTCCTCTTAAAATCCGCGAATTGAAGATCACGCTGTGCTGGCGTTCCTGCCGGGCGGCAGTTTATAGTTTCATTTGTAATTACTTTAGTTTCATGAGAAACTAATTGCAAGGGGTTTTTTCGATGGAGGCCGGCGTGGCTGCAAAAGCTCGGGAGAAGACCAGGGATATCCTTGATCTTAACGCCTTTTTGCCCTACCGCCTGTCGATACTGTCGAACACGGTGAGCGAGGCGATCTCGCGGATTTATGCCGAGCGATTCGGGCTCACCATTCCCGGTTGGCGGGTGATGGCGATCCTTGCCCAGCATCCCGGCCTCTCGGCGGGCGAGGCGGCGGTGCGCACCGCCATGGACAAGGTGGCGGTCAGCCGCGCGGTGGCGCGGCGAAAGGAGGCAGGCTACCTGGAGCGCCAATTCGCCGACGAGGATCGCCGGCGCTCAATGTTGACCTTATCGGCCAAGGGCTGGGGGGTCTATGATCAGGTGGTGCCGCTGGCCCGGCGCATGGAGGCGGCGTTGGTGGAGAGTCTTGCGGCGGAAGATCGCGTCGCCTTCGACCGCCTGTTGGCGCGGCTGACGGAGAGGGCGTTACAACTCAAATGATCAGCGCCAGCAGGCCTAAATGCTTGCTGGCGCCAATCGCTGTCATGTTACGAGCGTTTTCTGGTCCTGATCAGACGCAATCCAGCCAGGCCCAAACCGAACAGCGCCCAGCCGGCGGGGGCTGGCGTTTCAGTCGGCGCGCAGGGGAAGGCCGCGCCGCAGTCAATCGGGTCGTCGGCCGGAATGTCTTCCGCCGGGCAAGGCGCCAGAGCGCCGCAGGGTAGGGGCGAATTCTCGGTCGTTTCCCGCCACAGCCAGGCGCCGATGTTCGGATCGGTCACGGACCAAGGCAAATAAAAGTACTGCGTATAGTCGTGACCGTCTTGATTGGTAAAGCCAGCGTTGATCCAGGCGTAAACTTGGCCGCTGTCCCAGGCGGGAGCGTCATGGGTCCAGCCGCTCCAGACATCGAGATAGGTTGGGTTGTGATAGGTCATCGCCATGCCGGTCAGCGCCAGCTTGTCGCCCCATGACGAGAACCATGGGTCAATATTGGTGACGGAAGCCGGATCGACGGTGGCGAACATCGCTGCCACTTCCGTTCCGCTGGCCCAAGTCCAGCCGGTCAGGTCATGACCGTTGACGGTGCCTGAGCATTGATAGGACGATGCCAGAGGGCAGGCATTGAACATGTCGATCCAGGTAACGCCAGTCATGTCGCGAACCTGATACCACTCGTTGCTGCCGATGGTCACCGGCGCGGCGTTGGTCGCGGAAAAAGACGCAGTGGACAACCATGCCGCCGCGATAATTTTAAGAACCGATCGCATTACAATTCCCCCAGTGAATCACGAGTATTACTACTTGCCGCACGCAAGCAAATCCGATGCCAGAAAATAAATATCTATATATATCAGTTAGATAACGGCATTTACAAAACTTCTACGATATTATTCTGTAAAATCTGGCGACAAATTTAGGGCATACCTCTTACCGACGCTCTTTCACCCCCGCCAGCACCCAATCGACGAACTCATTGGTGACCTCCGCCGTGGCGCGATCGAAGGCGTTGATGATGGCGGCCTGTTTGTCGCTCGCCGCGGCGACCTCGGCGCGAAAGGTGCGGCGCTCGCGCAGCGCCAGCGGCGTGCGCGAGAACAGCTTAGCCTCGAGGACAACGCGTACGGTGGGGATTTTATTGCCGTCATATACCGCTTCAAACGCCGCCAGGTTGGTCTGCACGCGATAATCGGCGGCCAGCGTCATCGCTTCGGTGCCGACATCCTTCACTGTGCCGGATAGCGCCGCGATGAGATGATTTTGCAGCATCCGCGTCGCGCGGTCGACCCAACGCGCGCCGGCGTAATATTGCAATTCCAGGTCAGATGGCTTCAACGCCACCCGATTGCTGTCGAGCGCCGCCGAGGCGTCGGGCTCGGCGATCATGATCACCACCGGCAAGGGCGCCTCGACCTCGCGCGCTGGCGCTGGCCGCAGCATGTAATGCGCCGCCGGTTCGCCGCCGGGCAATTTCAAGATCGAGCCGCAACCAGCGAGCGGCAGGGTCATCGCCAGCGCTAGGAGAATACGATGCCGGATCATTTTGCCTTGTACTCCTGTGCTTGGGGCGGGAACATGAATTCGCTGGGATTGCGCTCCAGGCGTTCGGAAATGCGCGCCAAGGAGGCCGACAGCCGCCGCGCCTCGGCCACGAACTCGGCCGCCTCGGGCAGGGTGTTGGCGGTAAACGACGTGATCGGACCTTTGCTGTCGGCGACCATGGCGTCGAGGTTGTTGGCCATGCGCTCCAGCGACTGTGCGGTGCGATTAAAGCGCTCCAGCGTCGGCTTGACGTCGGTCGCGACGGCATTGTCGAGAGTGCGCGCCACCTTGCCGTACTCCTTGGCGGCGGCGCGAACTTCGACAATGGCCGCATCCAGATCATCAATCGTCGTCTTGATGCGCTCGGTGCGGTCGGCAACGCCGCCGCTGACCGTATGGACGTTCTTCAGGATGCCGGTGACCAGCTCGCGGTTTTCTGGGCTCAATAGCTTGCGGACATCATTGAGCGTCACTGAGACCTCGGCGATCAGTCCCGGCACGTCGGTGAAAATGGTTTCGAGGGACGAGGGACGGCCCATAATCACCGGCCGTTCCTCGCCGGGCTTGACCTCCAAGGGCGGCGCATCCGCCGAGCCGCCGCTGAGTTGGACGAAGGAAACGCCGGTCAAGCCCTGGAACTCCAGCGAGGCGGAGGAGTCCTGCCGGATCGGCGTCAACTCATCAACCTCGATCCGCACCCGCACCCAACCCGGCTTTTTCGGATCGAGCGAGATGCGCTTGACCTGTCCCACCTCGACGCCCTGATAACGCACCGGCGCGCCGAGCGTCAGGCCGGTGACCGCGCTGTCAAAAACCACGTCGTAGGCGACGAATTCACGGTCGATGTCCAGCTTGACGATCCAGATGACGAAGGCGAATGTCGCGACGAGAAGGCTTAGCACGATGCTGCCGATCATCACGTAGCTGGCCCGTGTCTCCATGCCCGTTATCCTACCCTTGTGGCCCGTCGCCGGCGGCCTTGTGCAGCCCCGCGGCGCGTGAGCGCGGTCCGTGGAAGTATTCCCTGACCCACGGATGCTCGCACGCCAACATATCATCCATGGCGCCAATGACGATAACACGTTTCTCGGCCAGGACGGCAATGCGGTCGCATACCGCGTGCAGCGTGTCGAGATCGTGGGTGACGAGAAAGACGGTCAGCCCCAAGGCGTCGCGCAGGCGGCGAATGAGGCCGTCGAAGGCGGCGGCGCCGATAGGGTCGAGCCCCGAGGTGGGCTCATCGAGAAAAAGAATGTCCGGATCAAGCGCCAAGGAGCGCGCCAGAGCAGCGCGCTTGATCATGCCGCCCGACAATTCGGCGGGGTACTTCGCCCCGGCATCCGGCGGCAGTCCCACCATACTGAGCTTATAGGACGCAATCTCGTCCATCAGCTGTTGCGGCATCTTGGTATGCTCGCGCAACGGCGCTTCGATGTTCTGCGCCACGGTGAGCGAGGTAAAGAGCGCGCCGTGCTGAAAGAGGACGCCCCAGCGCACCGCCAGCTCTAGAAGTTCATACTGCGACATGCCGATGATATTCTTGCCCAGAACTTCGATCGAGCCCGCCACGGGATGCAACAAACCGATGATGGAGCGCAACAGCACCGACTTGCCGGTGCCCGAGCCGCCGACCACGCCAATGATCTCGCCCTGATAGACGTCGATGTCGAGGTTGTCATGCACCACTTGCGGTCCAAACGCCGTTTTCAAGCCGCGTACTTTGATGACGGGGTTGCCGGGCATCGCCATCGCCTCACATGTCGATGGCCGAGAAGAACACCGCGAACGCGGCGTCGAGCACGATCACCAGGAAAATCGATTCCACCACCGAACGGGTGGTCTGCTTGCCGACGCTTTCCGCACCGCCGGAAACCTTCAAGCCCTCGAAACAGCCGGACAGCGCAATCACGGCGGCGAAGAACGGCGCCTTGATGATGCCGACCAAAAAGCTGTCGGTGGTGATCGCCGCGTTCAGGCGATCAATGAAGGCCGCCGGCGTCATATCGAGCGCCAGCCAGGAAAAAAGCCCGCCGCCGAAAATGCCGATGATGTCGGAATAAAAGGTCAGAAGCGGCGTCATCAGCACGATGGCGAGGAGGCGCGGCAGCACCAACGTTTCGATGGGATCGATGCCCAGCGTGCGCATGGCGTCAATCTCCTCGTTTAGCACCATGGAGCCGATCTGCGCCGTAAAGGCGCTGCCCGAGCGGCCGGCCAGCATGATGGCGGTAATCAAAATGGCGATTTCGCGCAAAATGGAGATCGCCACCAGATCGACGACGAACACTTCCGCGCCGAAGCGGCGCAATTGAAATTCGCCCTGCTGGGCGATGACGATGCCGAGGAGAAACGCCATCAGACCGACGATCGGCATGGCGCGCACGCCCACTTGCTCCATGTGATAGACCACCGAGGTCAAGCGCAGTCGTTGGGGTTTCATGATGGTGCGGCCGATGGTGACGACGACGAGGCCGACGAAGTTGATGAACTTCAAGCCTTCCCGCCAAAGATCCACCGTCCCTTGTCCCAGGTCTTCAAGAAGTTCGATCGCGCCCAGTTTTTGGGGCGGCTTGACTGGGCAGGGGGCGTCGTTGGCCGCCACTTCGTCAATGAGCGCGCGGTGGGGGCCGCGCATGGCGGCAAGGTCGACAGCCAGATTGTTTTTGCGCGCCTCCCGGCCGAGGCGGTAGATCAGCCACGCGCCGGCGGTGTCCACCGCGCTTAAGGCGGCGCCATCAAGGATCAGGCGGCCGCGGACCGGCAGTCGGAGTAGTTGCAGCTCCTGGAACAAGGGGCCGGCGGTTTCCACCGTCCAGGCGCCGGCCAGCCGCACGGTCGCGCCATCGCCATCCATGACCAGCTCGAAGGAAGGCCGTTCATCGCCCGCCGCCACGTTTCTTGCTCCGCTCCCCTGGCCTTTTTAATTCCCCTTGCGACGATACCGGAAGGGGGCCGCCCAAGTCACGCGGTAATCCATTGGAATCCCCTGCCTTCACGCTATGGTACGGGTTCTCGGTTGCCTTAGCGCGACAGTCAGGATAGATAATCATACAAACGTTTGAATTAAGAAAGCGAGCAGTAGACCCTATGTCCGATGCGGTGAGCTATAAGAAACAAGGTCAGGTGGCGCTGTTGACGGCGGATAATCCGCCGGTCAACGCCTTAGGCCAGGCGGTGCGCGCCGGCCTGGTGGAGGGCGTCGCCCGCGCCGGGGCAGACCCGGATGTGAAGGCCATCGTCATCCTGTGCGCCGGCCGCACCTTTTTCGCCGGGGCCGATATCCGCGAATTCGGCAAGCCGCCGCTGCCGCCCTCCTTGCGTGAGGTGCATGAGGCCATGGAAGCCTCACCCAAGGTCATCGTCGCGGCCATTCACGGCACCGCCTTGGGCGGCGGCTGCGAAACCGCGCTTGCCAGCCATTACCGGGTGGCGGTTCCATCGGCCAAGATCGGCGTGCCCGAGGTCAATCTCGGCATCCTGCCGGGCGCCGGCGGCACTCAGCGCCTGCCGCGTCTTGTCGGCGTCGAGCGGGCGTTGGAGATGGTGGTGTTCGGCCAGCCGGTGGCGGCCAAGAAAGCCAAGGAGTGGGGGCTTATCGACGAGATCGTCGAGGGCGACCTGGCAGCGGCTGCGGTGACATACGCCGAGCGCTTGATCAGCCAGGGCGCGTCGCTGCGCAAAATCAGCGATATCGCCATCAACCCGGCGAGCGCGCCCGCCGAGGTATTTTTAGCCATGCGTGCGCGCATCGCCAAGGAGCGGCGCGGCTATTTCGCGCCCGAGTGCTGCATCCAGGCGGTGGAAGCGGCGGTGAGGCTCCCCTTCGTCGAGGGCATGAAAAAAGAGCGGGCGCTGTTTGAGGAATGCATGGCCACCACCCATTCCAGGGCGCAGCGCTACGCCTTCTTCGCCGAGCGCGAGGTGGGCGTCATTCCGGGTTTCGGCAAAGAAGTAAGGGCGAGGACCGTCGCCAAGGTCGGCATCATCGGCGCCGGCACCATGGGCGGCGGCATCGCCATGTGCTTCGCCAACGCCGGTATTCCAGTAACCGTGGTGGAAATGAAGGCCGATGCTCTGGAGCGCGGCCTGGGCGTTATCCGCAAGAACTACGAGGCGACGGCGGCGCGCGGCCGGTTGAGCGCCGAAGACATGGAACGCCGCCTGGGGCTCATTGCCGGCAGTCTCGACTATGGCGATCTGAAGGACGCCGATCTCATCATCGAGGCGGTGTTCGAGGACATGAACGTCAAAAAAACGGTGTTTGCCGAGCTTGACCGGGTGGCGAAGGCGGGGGCGGTTCTCGCCAGCAATACCTCGACCTTGAATCTCGACGAGATCGCCCGCGCCACCTCCCGGCCGCAGGATGTGGTGGGCTTACACTTTTTCTCGCCGGCCAATGTCATGCGGCTTCTTGAAATCGTGCGCGGCGCGGCCACCGCGCCTGATACCTTGGCGACAGCGCTCCAGGTCTCGAAAACCATCGGCAAGGTAGGCGTCGTTTCTGGCGTGTGCTTCGGCTTCATCGGCAACCGGATGCTGTTCGAGTATGGCCGCGAGGCGGAACTGTTGCTCTTGGAAGGCGCAAGTCCGGCGCAGCTGGACAAGGCGCTTTATGATTTCGGCATGGCCATGGGGCCGTGCGCCATGAACGATATGGCCGGCGTCGACGTCGGCGCGCTGGTCAGAAAAGCGCATCGTGCTGAACTGCCGAATGAGCCAACCTATTATCCCATCGCCGACAAGCTCTACGCCATGGGCCGCTACGGACAGAAAACCGGCGCCGGCTATTATGTCTATCCTAATGGCAGCCGCACGCCGCAGCCCGACCCTGTGGTGGAGGCGGTGATTGTCGAGGAAGCCAAGCGGTTGGGCATTGAGCGGCGCGCGGTGAGCGATCAGGAAATCGTTGAGCGCTGCATCTTCGCGGCGGCCAACGAAGGGGCGCGTATTTTAGCAGATGGCATCGCGCTTCGGCCGGGCGACATCGACACCGTGTGGCTCACTGGGTATGGCTTCCCGGTCTACCGTGGCGGACCGATGTTCTATGCCGACACGGTGGGGCTGGCGCATGTGGTCAAAGCTATCGATGGTTATCGCGCGCGCTATGGCGCGGTTTATTGGCCGCACGCGCCGCTCCTGGAAAAGCTCGCCGCCGCCGGCAAGACTTTTGCAAGTTGGCGCGAGGTTATGTAGGAGAAGGCATTCATGTTCGATCTATCAGGAAAAGTCGCGGTCGTCACCGGGTCGAGCCGCGGCATCGGCAAGGCGTCGGTGATGGCGCTGGCCAAGGCCGGGGCCAAGGTGGTGGTGTCGAGCCGCAAGGCCGATGCCTGCGCGGCGGTGGTGGACGAAATTAAAGCAGCGGGGGGCGTCGCGGTCGCCATCCCGGCCAATGTGTCGCGCAAGGAGGAATTGGAACGCCTGGTGGCCGAAACTGAGCGTCAGCTTGGCCCCATCGACATTCTGGTGTGTAACGCTGCCGTCAATCCCTTCTACGGGACCATGGGCGAGATCAGCGACGATGCTTTCGACAAGATCATGAGCACCAATGTCAAAAGCAACCTCTGGCTGTGCAATATGGTGATCCCGCAAATGGCGGCGCGGGGCGGCGGCTCGGTGATCATCATCTCCAGCGTTGTCGGTCTGGCCGGCACCAGCAACATCGGCGCCTACGCCATTTCCAAGGCCGCCGACGTGCAACTGGCGCGCAACTACGCCGTGGAGTGGGGGGATAAGGGCGTGCGGATCAACTGCATCTCGCCGGGTCTGATTAAGACCGATTTCGCCAAGGCGCTGTTTGATAACCCTGAGTCCGCCACCTTCATCGATCGTCTGACGCCGTTGAAACGGCCGGGAGAGCCCGACGACATCGCCGGGCCGGTGGTGTTCCTGGCCTCCGACGCCGCGCGCTTCGTCACCGCCCACAACCTGGTGGTGGACGGCGGCGTGACCATGGCCACCTGTAGTTTCATGTAAGGGAGTGTCCGGTTCATTGACAAACCCGGCGATTCATAGTATTTAAACGATCGTTTGAAACTATCGTATGAGAGGGCTGTCATGTATTTCCAGCTATCGCCCCGAGTCGAGGCGCTGAAAGCCCAGCTTCAGCGCTTCATGGACGAGCATATCTATCCCAATGAGGAGCGGCGCAAGCGCGAGCACGCGGCCCTGGCCGACCGCTGGGATACCCCGGCCTTCATCGAGGAGTTGAAGGCCAAGGCGCGCGCCGAAGGCTTGTGGAATCTGTTCCTGCCCGAAAGTTCGCGCGGGGCGGGGCTGACCAATCTGGAATACGCTCATCTGTGCGAGATCATGGGCCGCGTCCATTGGGCGCCCGAGGTGTTCAATTGCAACGCCCCCGACACCGGCAACATGGAAACCATCGAACGCTACGGCAATGAGGCGCAAAAAGCGGCGTGGCTCGCGCCGCTGTTGGAAGGAAAAATACGCTCCGCCTTCGCTATGACCGAACCCGATGTCGCTTCCTCGGACGCCACCAACATCTCGTGTGAAATACGCCGCGACGGCGACCATTATGTCATCAACGGCCGCAAGTGGTGGATCACCGGCGCGCCGGACAATCGCTGCAAGATCATGATCGTCCTCGGGCGCACCAGCAGCGATGGCCCTCGACATCAACAGCACTCCATGATCCTGGTGCCTACCGAGACGCCGGGGGTGCGCATCGTTCGCCCGTTGACGGTATTCGGCGACGATGACGCGCCGCATGGTCATGCCGAGATTGAATTTAAAAACGTACGTGTACCGGCATCGAACATGCTGCTTGGCGAAGGCCGCGGCTTTGAAATCGCGCAAGGCCGCCTGGGGCCGGGGCGCATCCATCATTGCATGCGCTTGATTGGCCAGGCCGAGCGGGCGCTGGAATATATGTGCAAGCGCGCGCAATCCCGCGTCGCCTTCGGCAAGAAGCTGGCCGAAATGGGTACGGTGCGGGCCGACATCGCCAACTCGCGCATCGAGATCGATCAGGCGCGGCTCTTGGTGCTGCGCGCCGCCCATATGATGGACACCGTGGGCAACAAGGTGGCCAAAGCCGAGATCGCCATGATCAAGGTGGTGGCGCCCAATCTGGCGCTGCGTGTCATCGACCGGGCGATCCAGGTCCATGGTGGGGCGGGCTTGTCCGAGGATTTCCCGCTGGCCCGCATGTACGCCGACGCCCGCACGCTGCGCTTCGCCGATGGTCCCGATGAGGTTCACCGCGAGGCCATCGCCAGGCTGGAATTGAAGAAGTACCTCTGACGCCGCCTATCGGTTATCATCGGTCTCTTTGACGGAGGCCCTCGGATGAGCGATCAGGGCGGTTGTTTGTGCGGCGCGGTGCGCTACGAGGTCGACGGCGCACCCTTGCGGACGGCCCATTGCCATTGTGAAAGCTGCCGCCGCGCCGTGGGCGCGGTGGTGGCGACCTTTGCCTGCTTTTCGGCGTCGTCGTTTCGCTACATCAAGGGCGTGCCCGCAGTTTACCAGTCCTCGCCTGGGGTGAGACGGACCTTTTGCAGCCGCTGCGGCACGTCGCTCACCTACCAAGGCGAGAAATGGGCCAACGAGATACACGTGTTGACCGCCACCTTCGACCATCCCGAGAACTTCCCCACCACCCACCAGGCCTTTGCCGCCGAGCGTATCCCCTGGTTTCATATCGGTATGGATTAAGAACGCCGCTCACAACCCCGTGAGCGGCTTGAAAAGGGGACTTGCTTTTGCCAAAGCTTTCGCTAGGCTGGGCAAAAATTTTTTGAAATATCTTTCAATAATCATCCAAAGGGACAATCTGATGACAAAGTTTGACCTTCGCATGGCTATTTGGGCGGCCGCCACCGCCCTGGCGCTCGGCCTTGCCGCTTGCGGCAAGGAAAGCCCGCCGGTGCAGGCCACGCCGACGGCTGAGGAAATCAAGAGTGAATCCGCCCGCCTGAACGCCTTCTTCGCCGAGGTTTTCGAACGTGACGTCAAGCGCAGCCCGATCTTCCAGACCTACCTCGGGCGCAAGGACGATTACGATAAGCTCGACG
This sequence comes from Sphingomonadales bacterium, assembly GCA_019455285.1. GTDB lineage: Bacteria > Pseudomonadota > Alphaproteobacteria > Sphingomonadales > Govanellaceae > PRO5. The sequence continues at coordinate 5,790 of JACFMS010000010.1, read as the reverse complement.
ACATCAGCGAAGCGCGCCAGGATGAAGACATTGCATTGGTGCGCCAGGATCTGGATCGGCTGCACAAGGAATTCGACGTCGCCAAGCTCGATGCGGATGCGACGCTCAGTTACAAGATTTTTGAGCATCTCGCCAAGGATGATATCGAGGGCGACCGCTGGCGGCACCATGACTATATCGTCAACCAGATGTTCGGCTGGCATACGGATATCCCGGCGCTGCTCATTACCGCCCATGGCGTTGCTTCCGTCGCCGATGCCGAAGCTTATATTTCGCGCTTAAACGCCATGAAGGAATTCTTCGGCGAAGTGGCCAAAGGCCTTCGTCTGCGCGCCGAAAAAGGCGTTATTCCGCCGCAATTCGTCTTCCCCATGACCTTGGAGCAGTCGCGTAACGTGATTACCGGCCATCCCTTTGACAACGGTCCGGCTGACAGTCCCTTCCTGGAGGACATCAAAACCAAGGTGGGTGCGTTGGATATTACGCCGCAGGAGAAACAGCGGCTGATCGCGGCGGCGGAGTCGGCGTTGAAAAATTCGGTCAAGCCTGGCTATGACGCCGTGATCGCGGCGCTGCTGGATATCCAGCCCAAGGCCACCGCCGATGATGGCGTGTGGAAGCTTCCCGATGGCGCTGATTTCTACGCCTTCCAGTTGCGCCATTACACCACCACCAATATGACGGCGGAAGAATTGCATGACTTAGGTCTTCGCGAAGTGGCGCGCATCCATCAAGAGATGGAAGCAATCAAGACCAAGGTTGGCTTCAAGGGCAGCTTGCAAGACTTCTTCAAGTTCGTCACCACCGACGATCGTTTCTTCTATCCCAATACTGATGCCGGCCGGCAGGCGTACATGGACCTGACGGTGAAATTTCTGGGCGATATCAAAGGCCGTCTCGATGAGCTGTTCATTACCAAGCCCAAGGCCGACGTGATCGTCAAGCGGGTGGAGGCGTTCCGCGAAAGCGGTTCGGCGACGGCGTTCTACCAACAGCCGGCGATGGATGGCAGCCGTCCCGGCATCTACTATGAAAACCTGTCCGATATGCGCCAGATGCCGAAAAATACCCTGGCGGCGCTGGTCTATCATGAAGCCATCCCCGGCCATCACATGCAGATCGCCATCGCGCAGGAGCTGCAAGGCATTCCTGAATTCCGCAAGGTAGCGGATTTCACCGCCTATATCGAGGGCTGGGGGCTTTATGCCGAGCTGTTGCCCAAGGAAATCGGTCTTTACCAGGATCCTTATGACGACTTCGGGCGGTTGTCTTATGAAATCTGGCGGGCGGCGCGGCTGGTGGTCGATACCGGCATTCACGCCAAGCGCTGGACGCGCCAGCAGACCATCGATTACCTGGTGCAAAATACGCCGTTCCCGGTGGGCGACATTACCCGCGAGGTGGAGCGCTACATCGTCTATCCGGGGCAGGCGACCGCCTATAAGGTGGGCATGTTGAAATTCTTGGCTTTGCGGGAGAAGGCGCGCCAGGAGCTGGGTGATCGTTTCGATATCCGGGCCTATCATGACACCGTGCTAAAAGGCGGCGCGCTGCCGCTCACGGTCCTCGAAGAAGTGGTCAATGATTGGGTCGCCAAGACCAAGGCCATGACGCCGGCGTCATAAAAAACTGCCAAAAAACTGTAACTTTCCTATGCAACACTCCTTGGCGATGAAAAAAAGCCAAGGAGTGTTTTGCCATGAAGGGATTGGCAACAATGGATTATGATCACGAGGGCGTGCGCCGGGTGGCGCGCGTGCTGCTGCGCCATGTGCGGCCAGCTAACCGCACCATGGCCTATCATGTGCTCGATGGCCGGTTGGGGGTTTATGTCAAGGACCGCACGGTGTTCAGGGCCGAAGTCGACCGCTATTTCAACGCGGCTTAAGTTTTCTCCTTCAACTCCAGCGCCGCCGAGTTCATGCAATAGCGCAGGCCGGTGGGCTGCGGCCCGTCGGGGAAGACGTGGCCCAGATGAGCGTCGCATTTGGCGCACACCACTTCGTCGCGCACCATGCCGTGACTGGAATCGGTGCGGACGCTCAGCGCCTGCGGGCTTACCGGCGCCCAAAAGCTCGGCCAGCCTGACCCGGAATCATACTTGGTTTCCGATGAAAACAAGGGCTCATGGCAACAGACGCAATGGTAGACCCCCGGCGTCTTGGTGTTCCAATAACGGCCGCTGAATGCCCGCTCGGTGCCGCCGCAGCGGGTGACGGCGTATTCATCGGCGCTCAAGCATGATTGCCATTCGCTGTCGGTTTTCTCGATCTTGGTCGTCATGGTGCTTTTCCCTTGTTCCTCTGCGCTCAAGCCGCCATCATATCGCGGCAGGAGCGAGGGGAGAACTCATATATGCCTCACAAGCACGCGATTGGCCTGTTGGCTGCGATCGTCATCGCGGTCATTGCCGGCGGGCTGATGGGCTGGGTTTATGGCCCGGCCATGGTGGCGGTGGAATGGCTCGGCAAGCTGTTCTTGAATGGCCTGAAGATGCTGATTCTGCCGCTGATCGTCGCAGCGGTGGTCAGCGGCGTGGCGTCCCTGGGCGACATTCGCAAGCTTGGGCGCATCGGCGCCATCACGGTGGGGTATTTTCTTGCCACCACGGGCTTGGCGGTGATGATCGGTCTGATCGTGGTCAATCTGATCAAGCCCGGCGTGGGGGTGGTCTTGGGTGCCGCGGCGGCCGATACATTCGCCGCCAAGGGCGAGGTTGGCGTTTCGGATATATTGCTGTCGCTGGTCAGCCCCAATCTGGTGGACTCGGCGGCGCGCACCGATCTATTGCCGCTTATTCTGTTTTCCATTCTGTTATCGGCGGCGCTGACAACCATCGGCAAGGTTGGCGAGCCGGTGATCGCGTTTTTCAACGGCCTCAATGAGGCGATGATGAAGCTCGTCACCTGGTTCATGTACTTTGCGCCCATGGGCATATTCGCGCTCATTGCATCACGGCTGGGACGGGCCGGCGGCGGCGACGCGTTTTTTGCTGAACTGCAAGCGGTGGGTCTGCATGTGGTCACGGTGCTGACCGGCCTTGGCATTCATACCGCACTGCTGATCGTGATTTTGATGGTGGTTGCCCGGCGCGGCTTCGGCTTTATTAGAGAGATGCTGCGGGCGCTGTTGACCGCCTTCGGCACGGCGAGTTCATCAGCAACGCTGCCGTTGACCATGGAATGCGCGACCGAAGCCGGGCTTGATCAACGGGCGGTGCGCTTCGTCATCCCCTTGGGCTCTACCGTCAACATGAACGGCACCGCGCTTTATGAAGCCTGCGCCGCCCTGTTCATCGCCCAGGCATACGGCATCGACCTGTCGCTGGGCGCGCAAGTAATCATTTTCCTTACCGCGACCTTGGCCGCCATTGGCGCCGCCGGTATTCCCGAAGCCGGATTGGTCACCATGGTAATCGTACTGAAAGCGGTGGGGTTGCCGCTGGAGGGCATCGGCTTGTTGCTGGCGGTGGACTGGTTTCTCGACCGTTTCCGCACCACGGTGAACGTGTGGGGCGATGCGGTGGGCGCGGCGGTGCTGCACCGCTTTCTCCCCGATATCAACCGCGAAACTCATCCTTAAGGGCGCGGGTTTTGCCGAGCACCGCCACCACATCGCCGCCCATGAGGCCAACGCTTTTTTGAATTTCCGGGCTGTCGGGGCGCAAAAACGGATTGGTCGCCTTTTCTTCGCCTAAGGTTGAGGGTACGGTCGGCAGGTTTTTCTCGCGCTTGCGTCGCACCTCGTTCATGCGCGCTTGCAGCGCGGCATTGCCCGGCTCAATGACAAGCGCGAAGCGGCCGTTGGATTCGGTGTATTCATGGGCGCAATAGATGCGGGTGTCGTCCGGCAGCGCCATGAACTTCGACAAGGAGCTCCACAATTGCTGCGGCGTGCCTTCAAACAGCCGGCCGCAGCCCAAGGCGAACAACGTGTCGCCGCAAAACAGCGCACGGTCATCGGCGAACCAATAGGCGATGTGACCCCGGGTGTGGGCCGGCACGTCGAACACCTTGGCTTCCGCACTACCCAAAAAATAGCTCTCGCCGTCACCCACCGCGATGTCGATGCCGGGGATGCGGTCGCGGTCGGCGCGGGGGCCGACGATGGTGCAGCCGGTCAGGCGCTTTAATTCTTCGTTCGCGCCCACATGGTCGCCGTGGTGGTGGGTATTCAGGATATGGGTCAACACCCAGCCGCGCTTATTGAGCTCCTGCAATACCGGCTCGGCCACCGCCGGATCGACCACCGCCGTCTTGTCGCTTTTGGGGTCGCGAACAAGGTAGACGTAATTATCACTAAGGACAGGAATCTGCACGATATCGAGGGGCATGGTCTCTCTCGCTTTATTATTGGTGCCGGCTGCAGGAATCGAACCCGCGACCCCCTGATTACAAATCAGGTGCTCTACCAACTGAGCTAAGCCGGCCTTGAGGGCTAGGTAAACAGGCCCTCACGATGGGTCGGGCGCAAATTAATCATCAATCCCGCCGCCGGGCAAGCTCATAAAGCGCCACTGCGGCGGCGTTGGACACGTTGAGGCTTTCCACGGCCGATGCGATGGGCAGGCGGGCCATCAGGTCGCAATGGGTCTGGGTGCCATGGCGCAGGCCTTCGCCTTCCGCCCCCAGCACCAGCGCCACCCGCCGGCCGGGGTCGATCTCGTGCAGGCACTGCTTGGCCCCCCCGTCGAGGCCGACCCGCCAGAAGCCATGGTCGGTTAAGTCATCGAGGGCGCGCGCCAGGTTGACCACCCGCACCCAGGGCAGGGTTTCCAAGGCCCCCGAGGCGGCCTTGGCCAACACCGCGCTTTCGCCCGGCGCATGGCGGTCGGTGGTGATCAGGGCGACGGCTCCGAAGGCGGCGGCCGAGCGCATGATGGCGCCGACATTGTGAGGGTCGGTCACCTGGTCGAGCGCCACCACGATCGCCGGCGCTTCCAGGTTGAGGATGGCCGGCACGTCTTCCAGGCTGCCGGCGGGCAGGGGCTCCACCCGGGCGGCGATCCCCTGATGCACGCTGCTGTCGGGAAAAAGCCGGTTGATCGTCTCCGCATCCACCGGCTCGGCGCTCAAGCGCCGTCGCGCCAGGGCGGCGCGGGCGGCCTCGGGCAGGGCGTCCAAGGCGCTGCGGGTGGCGGTAAGCGACAACACCGTCCGACGTGGATTGGCGAGCGCCGCCGCAACTGCGTGATGGCCATAAAACCAGACCCCCGGCAGGCTGCCGCGAGGGGGCGATTTTTCACGCCCGCCCAAGGGTTTGCCGGGGGGCCGAGAAGCCCCGTGGTGTCGCTTGCCTTTGTTCATCAAGGCCCGTATATTCCGCGCCGGCAAAGGGTGCAAGGGCTATTGCAGATAAGCCGGCTGCTGCTGATCGTGGGACAAATCAGGTGTCTGTCCCGTTTTGCGGTTGACCGCCGTTGCGAATGTTGATAGTCCGGCACTTCCGCGAGCAGCCGGGCCTTTATAGCGGCATGCGGAGGGGTGGCCGAGCGGTCAATGGCAGCAGACTGTAAATCTGCCGGGTTTTCCCTACGAAGGTTCGAATCCTTCCCCCTCCACCACTGCCTTGCGGTAGGGCCTATAGGCCACGCGGGTGTAGCTCAATGGTAGAGCCCCTGCCTTCCAAGCAGGTGACGTGGGTTCGATTCCCATCACCCGCTCCAGTTATGGCTCTGGGTCGGGCGAACGGCAGAACTAGGATTTTTGGCGCTAAACAACGGAAAGTGGCTAGATAACCATGGCAAAGGCGAAGTTTGAGCGGACGAAGCCGCATGTGAACATCGGGACG
>JACFMS010000035.1 GCA_019455285.1 Sphingomonadales bacterium | reverse complement strand
ACATAATTAATGTGTATTTATTTATATTCTACACTAATATACGCAATTATTTTGCCGATGCAATACCAACAAATCAGCTGCGGTCGACATAGGCGTATGTTCCCTGTCCAATGGCGCACAGCGTGCGTTTGCCGTCCTTTTCGGCAAACACGTCCATGCGCGCCACCGTCAAGGTGCGGCCGGGGCGCACCACCTGCGCTTCGGCAACCAGGCGCTCGCCAATGCCAGGGCGGAGGATATTGATCTTGAACTCGGCGGCCAGCACGTCCTGGTCCGCCGCTTTCAAGGTGCCGGCGGCGATGCCGCCGCTATTGTCCACCAGGGTCGCCATCACGCCGCCGTGGAAAAAACCGGCTTGCTGGCTAAGTTCAGGCCGATAGGGCACGGCCAGCACGACAAAGCCCGGCTTGATCGACACCAACTCAATCCCGAGATAGGCCATCAGACCTTGCGCCTGGAAAATTTCCCGCGCCGATTTTTCCCAATTGGGATCACGGATTTCACCTGGGTACATCGTGCTCTCCACTGCTTTAGGGCAGCACCATACTGTCTAGGAGCAAAACAAAAAAACATAAAAAGAGGGCCGCTCCAGAACGGAGCGGCCCTTGCCAGGCGGGTCTGGGGAGGGGTCGCCATATCCTTCAACCTGATCGGACAGGACGAACTCGCAAACGAGCCGCAGACCTTTTCCTAATCCGTTAAAGTCCAAGCAACCCCATTAACGCTATACTATAGATATTCAGGTATAGTCAACTAGTAAACATAAAAAATATTTCCTTGTATATATGTCTTATTTATACATAAAGAAACGGGGCCGCGTGAGGGCGGCCCCGTCCGATAAAGTAGCAAGTGATGAGCGGCTTAGAAGTCCATGCCGCCCATGCCGCCCATGCCGCCGCCGGGCATCGCCGGCATCGCCGGTTTTTCTTCCGGAATTTCGGCAACCACGGCTTCGGTGGTAATCAGGAGACCGGCCACCGAGGCCGCATCCTGCAACGCGGTGCGCACCACCTTGGTGGGGTCGATGATGCCGGCCTTCACCAGGTCGGTGTACTCTTCCTTCTGGGCGTCGAAACCGAAGTTGGTGTCCTTGCCTTCCAGAAGTTTGCCGGCAACCACCGCGCCGTCATGGCCGGAGTTCTCGGCGATCTGCCGTAAGGGGGCCTGCAAGGCGCGACGGATGATGTCGACGCCGACGTTCTGATCAGAATTGCCGCCCTTGATCCCTTCCAGCGCCCGGATGGCGTAGAGAAGCGCCGTGCCACCGCCGGGGACGATGCCTTCCTCAACCGCCGCGCGGGTGGCATGGAGAGCGTCATCGACGCGATCCTTGCGCTCCTTCACTTCAATCTCGGTGGCGCCGCCGACCTTGATCACCGCCACGCCGCCGGCGAGCTTGGCCAACCGCTCTTGCAGCTTTTCACGATCATAGTCGGAGGTGGTGTTGTCGATCTGCTGCCGGATCTGGCCGCAGCGGGCTTCAATTTCGGCCTTTTTGCCAGCGCCGTCAACGATGGTGGTGTCGTCCTTATTGATGGACACCCGCTTGGCCTTGCCCAGCATGTCGAGGGTGACGCTTTCCAGCTTGATGCCGAGGTCTTTGGAGATCACCTGGCCGCCGGTCAGAATGGCGATATCTTCCAGCATGGCCTTGCGGCGATCGCCGAAGCCAGGGGCCTTGACCGACGCCACTTTGAGGCCGCCGCGCAGCTTGTTGACCACCAGGGTCGCCAGGGCTTCGCCTTCTACGTCCTCGGCGATGATGAGAAGCGGCCGGCCGCTTTGCACCACCGCTTCCAGAAGCGGCAGCATGCTTTGCAGGTTCGACAGCTTGTCCTCATGAAGGAGGATGTAAGGGCTATCGAGCTCCACCGACATCTTTTCGGCGTTGGTGATGAAGTAGGGCGAGAGGTAACCGCGGTCGAACTGCATGCCCTCCACCACTTCCAGTTCGGAGGCGAGGCTCTTTGCCTCTTCGACAGTGATCACGCCTTCCTTGCCGACCTTTTCCATGGCCTGGGCGATCATGTCGCCGATTTCCTTCTCGCCGTTGGCCGAGATGGTGCCGACCTGGGCGATTTCGCTGTTGGTGGTCACTTTCTTCGACCGCTTCTTCAGGTCGGCGACCACTTTTTCCACCGCCAGATCGACGCCGCGGCGCAGATCCATGGGATTCATGCCGGCGGCCACCGCCTTCATGCCCTCGCGCACGATGGCCTGGGCGAGCACGGTCGCCGTGGTGGTGCCGTCGCCGGCGATGTCATTGGTCTTCGACGCCACTTCGCGCACCATCTGGGCGCCCATGTTCTCGAACTTGTCCTTCAGTTCGATTTCCTTGGCCACCGTCACCCCGTCCTTGGTGATGCGCGGCGCGCCGAAGGATTTTTCGAGAATGACGTTGCGGCCTTTGGGGCCCAGCGTCACTTTGACGGCGTCGGCCAGAATGTCGACGCCCTTGAGGATGCGCGTGCGCGCATCGGTATGAAATTTGACTTGCTTAGCAGCCATGTTGGGTATCTCCCTTCAAAGATCGTCAAAGGCGGGCGTTCTTCACGCCGCCTTCTTGCCGGAGGCCTTCTTTTCGATGATGCCGAGGATGTCGGATTCCTTCATGATCAGGAACTCCTCGCCATCGATCTTCACTTCGGTGCCCGACCACTTGCCGAACAGAATGCGGTCGCCCGCCTTGACGTCCAGCGGCGTCACCTTGCCGTCTTCGGCCTTGTGGCCGGCGCCCACGGCGACCACCTCGCCTTCGCTGGGTTTTTCCTTGGCGGAATCCGGAATAATGATGCCGCCAGCGGTCCTTTCCTCGCTCTCGACGCGACGGACGAGAACGCGGTCATGCAGAGGACGAAATCCCATGATGTACCTCTTCCTGTTTAAATGAGGCCGCCGCGGATGGGCGGCCGTTTCCCCTAAAACTAATGGATGGATTATTAGCACTCCTTTGGGGTGAGTGCCAATACCGCCATGGATATGGCGTCTCGGTCCACTGGTGTCAAGGGCCGCCCCCGGAGATTTTTTTCATTTCAGGACAGGACCATAGGCGGCAATACAAGGCGGCTTCCCATGCCTGTCCTGAGTTCTTAGGATTAGGCCCTAGCTTAAGAAGGGAGCCCCTCATGATTACACTTTACGATTCTGTCATTTCCGGCAACAGCCATCGCGTCAAGCTGGCCTTGAGCCTGTTTGGTCTGCCCCACAAGATTACCCCCATTGATATCCTGCAAGGGGAGCAGCGGCGGCCAGAGTTCCTCGCCCTTAACCCCTTCGGCACCTGCCCCACCCTTGACGATGACGGCTTTATCATCCGGGATTCGGTGGCGATCTTAGTCTATCTGGCCCGCAAATATGGCAAGGATGAGTGGTACCCTCGGGAAGTAGAGGCTGAAACCCGGGTCAACGAATGGCTGATGACGGCAGCCGATGGCATTGCCAAGGGATTGGGCATGGCCCGCTACATCCGCCGCTTCGCCCCTCATCTGGAACCCAACCACGAGTTATCGGTGGCGCGGGGGGTGAAGGCGCTGGGGGTGATGGATGCCCATCTCGCCAGCCGGCGCTGGCTGGCCGCCGATCGGCCCACCATCGCCGACATCGCCGGCTATTCCTACGTCAAGCGCGCCCCGGAAGGCGACGTTCCGCTAGACCCCTACCCCAACGTCTGCGCCTGGCTGGCGCGCATGGAGGAATTGCCGAATTTCATCCCCTTTCCGGCGCAAAAGTAAAAAAAGAAAGGGCGGCGACCCGAAAGTCGCCGCCCAGGTTACGTCAGCCATTGGATCAGAAGTTAGTCCGGATCGCTCCGTAGTAGAAACGGCCAACCATGTCATAGGTCGCCGGATCAGAGTTGTTGTCTTCATAATCGAAGAAGAACGGCGGCTTCTTGTCGAAGATGTTGCGCACGCCGAGCACCAGCTGGACGTTATCGTTGAAGCGATAGCCGCCCTGCAGGTCATGATAGGTGTAAGCCGAAATCTTAGACCGTACCGATTCACCGGTGGTGGAGTTATCCCGGGTGGTGAAGGACTTCGAGCTGCCAATGAACCGACCGGTATAGGTCAAATGCCAATTCTCTTCGGAATAAGTCGCTGACCAGTTCATCCGCCAGTGCGGATTGGCGTTGATGTTCAGACCGCCAGTGTAGCCGTCATACTTCACCGCCGGCGCGCCAGGGAACGGCACCTTTTCCAGCTTCAGGAGATAGGTTCCCGACCAGTTGTACTGCATGGCGCCGGAATTGCCCAACTTGTGGCCATAGAGCACCGACCAGTCGATGCCGCTGGTCTTGAAGCTGCCGATGTTGGCCGTTGGCGTCAGGATGCGGGTCAACTGACCGACCGCGTCGCGCGGTTCGATCAATGCACAGAGCGGACTGGATAGATCGGTGCTCGACAAGCACTGATCGAGAACGGTCTGCGCGTCCACAGGATCGATGGCGTCTTTCAGGCTGATCCAGTAGTAGTCCAGCGTGATGGCCAGGTTTTCCACCGCGCTTGGCGTGAAGACAACGCCGATGGTCCAGGTTTTGGCCTTTTCTTCGCTCAGATCCGCATTGCCTTCCTCCACCGTGTTGACCTGACTGTCGCGTTGTTCAAAGTCTAACGGATCGGCGACACCCTGAGCGATACAGTTGGCGATGACGGTAGCGCTAGCCGGCGATTCGCAAGGATCCTGGAACGTCGGGAAGTTGATCTTGCGGCCGGCGAACAGCTCCAGCGCATCCGGCGCCCGGAAGGCGCGGGAATAAACGCCGCGGAAGCGAACGTCAGTGGTCGGGGCGTATTGCGCGCCCACTTTCCAACTGAAGACGCCGCCGATGGTGCTGTAGTCGGAATAACGGCCGGCCAGATCAACGCCGAGATATTCCGCGAAGTCCTGCTTCGACACCAAGGGAATGGACAACTCGCCATAGATTTCTTTAACGTCATAGTGGCCGCTGCTCGACAGCCGCTCGCCGTCGCTCGACGCGCCGCTTTCGGTGATCGAGTCAACGTCATCGTGATAGGACTCGCGGCGCCATGCCGCGCCGGCGGCAAGACCGACATTGCCGGCGGGCAACTCGAACACATTGCCGGTAATATTAAATTCGCCGACATCCTGCTGCACCGTCTGGTGTTCAAACGAGGTGTAGCGAATGGCGTCAAGCTGGTCTTGGCTTAGATTGCTGCCAAAAAGGTTGATCGGAACGCATCCTGGCGTGGCGGCGCATCCCACCGGATCCAGGAAGCCGCGGTTGATGTTGTCAAGCCGGCCAAGGCCAAACACATTGGCGCTGACCTCGTTGCGACCGTTCATATAGGACAAGTCCCAGTTCCAGCGGTCATCAATTTCGCCCTTCAGGCAGACAACCATGCGGTAGGTATTGACCTCCTGCTTGTATTGCCGCACCGCGCCAACATCAGCGAGACGACGCAGCAGCAGCACATCCTCGCCAAAGGGATTGAAGGGGTTATCGGCGGGAACATAGAAACCGACCGTGTTCGGCACCACCAAGGGCGGCGGCGCCAATTGCTGTTGCGATTCGCGCTTGACATAAAGACCTTCCGCATAGACGGAAACATTATCCATCAGCTCATATTCGACCTGACCGGAAATGGTTTTCCGCTCCTGCGGCGCAAAGATGTACATATAATCGGAATAGTTGAACCGATTGTCGTTGGACAGCGGCGAGAAGCCTTCGCCATCAGGATCCATCACCACCGCGTCGCCGGTTTCCAAGCGGAATGCCGTACCGGTGGGGGTGAACGAACTGCCGAAACTGTAGACATCGACGGTGCCGTCATCGAGGAGATCGGCGTCCTTGGGAAATGCTGAGAACTTGCGATCTTTAGAGTAAATCGGCTTGGTCTTATAATAGCTGACGTTGACCCAGCCCTTGCCGCGACCATCGGCGAACTTGCCGCCGGCGGTCATGTCTGCGCCATACTGTTCGCCATCGCCTTCTTCCGAGGTGCCGACCTGGCCATTGATCGACAAGCCTTCGAAGTCCTGCTTGGTGATGATGTTGATGACGCCGCCGATAGCGTCCGAGCCATAGATCGCCGAAGCGCCGTCGCGTAAGACCTCGACCCGCTCGATGATCGCCTGCGGAATGTTGTTCAAGTCAACGGTCAGCGAGGTGCCGAGGTTATCGGTCGCCACCATGCGGCGGCCGTTGACGAGAATGAGCGTGCGTTGAGAACCAAGTCCGCGCAAGTTAATGGAGGATACGCCGCGGCCGCCATTGTTGGTTTGGGCAGTTGTCTGAGAACCGCTCATCTGCGGGATTTCCTGCAATATGTCCGCAATGGACAGCAGGCCTTTTTGCGCGAAGACTTCTTCATCCAATACCGAAATCGGCGCCGCGCTGGTCAAGTCTGAGCGCATAATGCGGGTGCCGGTGACCAGCACCTCCTCGACTACCGGTTGCGCAACGGGCTGCGCATTTGCTGCCACCGTCGTCATGGCCAGCGCCATGGCGGCGCTGGACATCAACACCCGTTGCCGGGTGCCTCCCATGTGTCGTCGTTTAATCATTTTCCTCAACCTTTCTTTATGGAGGAGCGGACACTCCTCCCGTTGGACATTTGCGGCTGAAGTCTCGGAGGGTGGCGGCCCTCCGAGAACCCAACCGGCGATGTGACATGCCCGAAACCCGGGCACCCTGGATCGAGCTTTTGCTGAATTGCCCCTCCCAAGGCTGGTTAAACGCTAGTTCCGAGCCTGATTCATGGTCAAGAAAGAAGTCCCGAAACCCCCTGTTCTTGAGTAATTTTGAAATTTTTTTCTAAAATTCTGTTGCTTGGATACAACACTCTGTGGACAATCCGTTATTTAAAACTGATTTCAATATTATCGTTGATGGGTATTACTATCTATGGTTGTCCTGCAGCGCGGCGAATCATTGACGCTGCGATCGCAAGGCATAGACTGCGAGTGCCCAAGTAGAAAAAAAATTACCTGCAAGCGCCTATAAAAAGTAATTTTTTTACTGAAAAGAATTTTAGTACATAGACTCACCATCCGGAAGGTCGGCGGTGTTTGATCTAGGCAAAAAATACAAAATTAATTGGTACAATAAAATTATTAGCTACCCTTGATTGTTCATAGCTTGGCGAAGCCCCTGCCTAAGACGGCAGCGGAAATCAAGCAGATAACGCCTATGGTGTGACCTATTTACAACGGTTAAAGACTACTGAAAGTCAGGCTTTGCCGCCCTCGATCAACACATCATGCAGCGCCGCGCCGACGAGCATGGCGACAATGAATAAAAGAACCTCGGTGCGGCCCAGCACCAGGGCGGTCAGGGCCGGCCCCGGACAGAAACCGGCCAATCCCCAGCCAATGCCGAAGATCGCCGAGCCGAGAACCAGGCGGGCGTCCACATCGCGCCGCGTCGGCACATGAAAGACATCGCCGAGGATCGGCTTTGGCCGCCGCATCACCAGGCGGTAGCCGACGGCGTAGACCGCCAGCGCGCTGACCATGACCACCAATAGGGTGGCGTCCCAGGCGCCGGCGACATCGAGAAAACCCTGCACCTTCGAGGGATCGATCATGCGGGAGACGCCAAGCCCGAGGCCAAACAGGATACCCGACGCCAAGGCGGCAAAAATCTGCGGCATGGCCCTACCCTCCGATCACATGGCGGACGATGAACACGGTGATCATCGCCGTCGCCATGAAGGCGGCGGTGGCGATGAGCGATCGCACCGATAATCTGGCCACGCCGCACACCCCATGGCCGCTGGTGCAGCCGTTGCCAAGCCGCGTGCCGAAACCAACCAGCAGACCCGCCGGGATGATATAGGCGCTGGCCGCCTCGATGGTGATCTCAGGATTGCCGCCAAGCGCCAGATAGAGGCCGCCGCCCAGCACCAGACCAGCGACAAAAGCAAACCGCCACCAGCGCTCCGCACCGCTCATGCGCATGACGCCCGCCATGATGCCGCTGACGCCGGCGACCCGGCCATTGAGGTAGAGGAGGAGAACGGCCGCAAGGCCGATAAGCACGCCGCCGATCAAGGCCGGCAGGGGGGTGAAGTTGGTCATATGGCTTCCTTCCCGTTCTAGGAGAGAAGGAAGCATCTTAAACCGCTTGAGCGATTTTATGAAGCGCCGCCGACGCCGCACTCCAGATCGCGCAACAGGCCGTCATTAATGCCGTAGACCCAGCCATGGATGGCCACGCCGTGCCCGCGCGCCCACGCCTGGCGGACGATGGGCGTCTCCGCCCCCCGGCGGACCTGCGCCGCCACATTAAGCTCGCACAGCCGGTTGAGCCGCACCCCCTGGTCCTGGATCGGCGCCAGCGAGCCGTCGTGCTGGCGTGCCAGTTCACGGATCGGCTCCAGCCAGTGGTCGAGAAGCCCGTTCCCTTCTCCGCTCATGGCCGCGTGCACTCCGCCGCAGCCGTAATGGCCACAGACGATGATGTGGCGCACTTTGAGCACCTCGACGGCGAACTGCAACACGGCCAGGCAGTTCATATCGGCCGGATGGACAAGATTGGCGACGTTGCGATGAACAAACACCTCGCCGGGGTCAAGGCCGGTGATGACGTTGGCCGGCACCCGGCTGTCGGCGCAGCCGATCCATAAGTATTCCGGCGCTTGCTGCGCCGCCAGCCGGCGAAAATATTCCGGGTCGGCGGCAACATGAGCGCGCGCCCATTCCAGATTGCGGGCGAATAAATCCTTAAGCATGGACGACCCTTTGCTCTAACGCCAAACCGCGCCGCGCCGCCATGCGCGCCGCCAGACTGGCAAGATCGGGAGCGGTCAAGCGCAACCGCGCCATGGGCAGAATAACGGCATTTTCCAGCGCCAGATGTTGGCGCTGACCTTCGGCGAAGGCGCGCAGGTTTTCCCGCAAACTCGCACTTATCACCGGCTTGGGATGAACCTGCAACGCCTGAAGTCCGCGCATGATGACCTCGGCCAGGCGCGCATCCGTCGCATGGTCGGCGGCGAGCCGACCCAGCACCTCGTCGATTTCATCATTCGGCCGCGCGCGGCGCCGCAACAACGGAAACAGATCTTCCTCCTCGTCGATGATATGGGTCTGCATGTCATGCCCCATATAGGTCACGGCATCAGCAACAGCATTGGTCTGGACAACCTCGGTATCGGCGATCGAGTCCAGCAGCACGCATAACGACCGCTGGCGATCATGATCGGCGGCGATGAACCGCAACGGTTCGCCCAGCAGCTCTCGCGGCATGGGTCCGATGAGGCCAGGATACCGCATCGGCCCGCCCCCTCACTCGCCCGATGACGGCCGGGCGCGCACCACCTGATAACCAGTACGCCACACATAGCGCACCGGCGCGCTCAAGAAATGCACCAGCCGGGTGAACGGAAACACCAGGAAGATGGTAAGCCCCAGGAACAGGTGCAGCTTGAAGATGGGGTGCACATCGGCAATGTAGCTTGCCGCAGCACCATTGAACGTGAAGATACCTTGCGCCCAGGACATGAATTTCACCATCTCGTGACCATCCAGATGATCGAGCGATACGGTAATGGTGCCAAGTCCCAAAAGCAATTGCAACCACAACAGCGCCAGAATCGCCATATCGCCGAAGCTCGACGTGGTGCGGATGCGCGGGTCCATAAGCCGGCGATGAAGGAGGAGGGACGCGCCGATGAACGCCAGCACGCCGGCAATGCCGCCCACCGCCATCGCCATGACCTGCTTGGCGCCATGGGGTATGCCGAAGAAGTCATAGACCGCAATGGGCGTCAATAGACCAACAAGATGGCCAAGGAAGATCACCAGTACGCCGATGTGAAATAGGTTGGAGCCCACCATCAACTGGCGGCGGCGCAGCAACTGGCTGGAGCCGGAACGCCAGCTATAGGGTTCGCGCTCGTAGCGGAAGATGGACCCGAGCGCCAGCACGGCCAGGCAGATGTAAGGATAGATGCCGAAAACCAGGGTGTTGAAGAAACTTTCCATGACTTACCCTTCCCTTCCCTGTCCTACGATCTCCGACGGCTTCAGGGTCTTGACGATGTCCGCCATGCGCGGGCACCCCGCGTCCTCGATTGGCGGGCCGAAGGTGACGGCCTCCTCCTGCCATTGCCGGTCGAGCGCCGCCAAATCGTGGGGATTATCATCGCCCACCTCGATAAGATCGCCGGCCTGCGCGTTGTCCGTATTCGCCAGCGACAAAAGCGCCTCCAACAAGACCGCATAGCTGCTGTCACGCTGCCGCAGGCGGTCTTTCAGTGCATTCAAGATATGCGCCGGCTGACCCAACAGGTCGCGCGCTTCCGCCTCCGGCAATATCGATAGAAATTCGAGAAACAGCGGCAGGAAATCCGGCAGCTCGCTGGTCCCGATAACGAGGCCGTTTTGTTCGTATAGCGCTTTTAAGTCCACCAGCGCCTGGCCACGGTCACGGCCTTCGCCATGCACATGCTCAAACAGATGCAAGGACAGTGACCGCGTGCGGTCAAAGAGCAAAACATAGCGCTCTTGAAAATCATAAAGATCGCCCGACGCCAGCTCTCGCGCAAAGTCCTGCACACCGCGCGACAAAGGTTCTTGGATCAGCCCTTCGCTGTCGATCGCTTCAGCGATATCGCCGGCGGCGGCCTGGACTTCCGCCGTAGGGTAGCTGAGAAGCAGGGAGAGCGCCTTGAAGGTCTTCGCCATCACATCACCTCCGTCGGCGTCTTGATGCGCGGCCGCTTGGGCGCGCCAAAGAGATTGGCCTTGCTCGAACCGCTGGAACAGCCGTTGCCGAATGAGAAGCCGCAGCCGCCGCGCACGTCATAGGCATCCTCGCTCACCTCGCGGTGGCTGGTGGGGATGACGAAGCGGTCCTCATAGTTGGCGATCGCCATCACGTGGTACATCTCCTCGATCTGACGGCCGCTTAAATCCACGCGCTTGGCGACGCCTTCATCCGTCACGCCGTCTACGGTTTTCTTGCGCATATAGGCGCGCATCGCCATCATGCGCTCCAAGGCCCGAACCACTGGCTTTTCATCGCCGGCGGTCAGCATGTTGGCGAGATAGCGTACTGGAATGCGCAACGAGCGCACATCGGGCATCTCGCCATCGCCGCCGATCTTGCCGGCCTCCATGGCCTGCTGAATGGGCGACAACGGCGGCACGTACCACACCATGGGCAGGGTGCGGTATTCGGGATGAAGCGGAAAGGCCACCTTCCAGTCGCACGCCATCTTGTAAACCGGCGATTTCTTCGCCGCCTCCAGCCAGGCGTCCGGCACGCCATCCTTGCGAGCTTGTGCGATGACTTCGGGATCATGAGGATCGAGGAAGATTTCCAACTGCTCCTCATAAAGATTTTTCTCGTCCTTCACCGCTGCAGCCGCCTCGATGCGGTCGGCGTCATAAAGGAGCACACCCAGGTAGCGGATGCGTCCGACGCAGGTTTCCGAACACACCGTCGGCTGTCCCGATTCGATGCGCGGGTAGCAGAACACGCACTTCTCCGACTTGCCGGTATTCCAGTTGTAATAAATCTTCTTATAAGGACAGCCGGAGACACACATCCGCCAGCCCCGGCACTTCTCCTGGTCGATGAGCACGATGCCATCCTCGGCGCGCTTATAAATTGCGCCCGAGGGACAGGCGGCGACGCAAGTGGGGTTCAAGCAATGCTCGCACAGCCGCGGCAGGTACATCATGAAGGTGTTTTCGAACTGGCCGTAGATTTCCTTCTCGACCCCTTCAAAGTTATAGTCCTTGGAGCGCTTGGAAAATTCGCCGCCGAGGATTTCTTCCCAGTTCGGTCCGCTCTCGATCTTCTCCATGCGCTCGCCGGTAATCAGCGAGCGCGGCCGCGCCGTCGGCATGGCCTTCATTTCCGGCGCTTTTTGCAGATGCTCATAATCGTAGGTGAAGGGTTCGTAATAATCGTCGATCTGCGGCAGATCAGGGTTGGCGAATATTTTCGCCAGCACCTGCAATTTGCTGCCGATCTTGGGACGAAGCTTGCCGGCGGCGGTGCGCAGCCAGCCACCGTTCCACTGCTTCTGGCTTTCCCAGTTCTTAGGGTATCCGACGCCGGGCTTCGATTCGACGTTGTTGAACCAGGCGTATTCCATGCCTTCGCGATTGGTCCACACGTTCTTGCAGGTGATCGAGCAGGTATGGCAGCCAATGCATTTGTCGAGGTTCAAGACCATGCCGACTTGGGCGCGAACTTTCATGACCAACTCTCCTTACTCTGCTGCCGCCGGCTGGTCGAGCCAGTCGACCTTGCTCATCTTGCGCACAATGACAAACTCATCGCGGTTCGATCCCACCGTGCCGTAATAGTTAAACCCATAGGACTGCTGGGCATAGCCGCCGATCATGTGGGTCGGCTTCAATACCGCCCGGGTGACCGAATTATGGATGCCGCCGCGTTGGCCGGTGATTTCCGAACCGGGCACGTTCACGATCTTCTCCTGGGCGTGGTACATGAAGATGGTGCCCTCCTTCATGCGCTGCGACACCACCGCCCGTGCCACCAGCGCGCCGTTGACGTTGAAGGCTTCCACCCAGTCGTTGTCGACGATGCCGGCTTTGGCGGCATCGACCTCCGACAACCACACAATGGGACCGCCGCGCGACAAGGTCAGCATCAGCAAGTTATCGGTATAGGTGGAGTGGATGCCCCATTTCTGGTGCGGCGTGATGAAGTTCAACACCACATGCTTGCCGCCGGCGTGATCGAGCATCGGCTTGATCGTCTTGGTGTCGATGGGCGGACGGTAGACGCACAGCGCCTCGCCGAAGGCCCGCATCCACAAGTGATCCTGGTAAAGCTGTTGCCGCCCAGTGAGCGTACGCCACGGGATCAGCTCATGCACGTTGGTATAGCCGGCGTTGTAGCACACCTTCTCCGATTCCAGGCCCGACCAGATGGGTGAGGAAATGATCTTGCGCGGCTGCGCCACCACGTCGCGGAAGCGGATTTTCTCATCTTCCTTAGGCAGCGCTAGGTGGGCGTGTTCGCGGCCGGTGAATTTTGACAGAGATTCCCAGGCCTTGACCGCCACCTCGCCGTTGGTTTCCGGCGCCAGCATCAGGATCACTTCCGCCGCGTCGATGTCAGTCTCGATGCGAGCGAGGCCCTTGCTCGGTCCCTCGTCGTCGACGACGCCATTCAAGCCCTTTAGAAGCTCGACTTCGTGTTCGGTATTCCACGCCATGCCCTTGCCGCCGTTGCCGATCTTGGTCATCAGCGGACCTAAGGCGGTAAAGCGCTTATAAAGATTGGGATAATCGCGCTCGACCACGGTGATCTGCGGCATGGTTCTGCCGGGAATGGCTTCAATCTCGCCTTTTGTCCAATCCTTGACGTCCAGTGCCTGGGCGATTTCCGCCGGCGTATCATGGAGGATGGGCGTCAACACCGTATCTTTCTCCACCCCCAGCACTTCCGGTGCGATCTCGGAAAACTTCCTGGCAAAGCCTTTGTAGATTTCCCAATCGCTCTTGGCCCCCCATACCGGATCAACCGCCGCGGTCAAGGGATGAATGAAGGGATGCATATCGGAGGTATTCAGATCATTCTTCTCGTACCACGTCGCGGTGGGGAGTACGATATCGGAGTAGACGCAGGTGGTGGACATGCGAAAGTCGATGGTCACCAGAAGATCAAGTTTTCCTTCCGGCGCGTCATCGTGCCACACCACATCCTTGGGCTTGGCAAGCCCCATCTCGCCCAAGTCCTTACCCTGTACGCCGTGCGTGGTGCCGAGGAGGTGCTTGAGGAAATACTCATGGCCCTTGCCAGACGAGCCAAGAATATTGGAGCGCCAGACGAACATATTGCGCGGCCAGTTCTTGGGGTTGTCTGGATCGTGGCAGGACAGTTTGACCTCGCCCGATTTGAGCGCCGAGATCAGATAATCCTTGGGCTCCTGCCCGGCCTTGGCCGCCGCCTTGGCGATCTCCAGCGGGTTGGTCTCCAGTTGCGGCGTGGAGGGTAGCCAGCCCATGCGTTCGGCGCGAACGTTGAAATCGATCATCGCGGCGTCCCACGGCCCTTCCGGCGCGGTAGGTGATAAAATCTCCGACGCCTCCAGGGTTTCATAGCGCCATTGATCTGTATGCGCGTACCAGAATGAGGTGGAGTTCTGCTGACGCGGCGGACGGCTCCAATCCAGCCCAAAGGCCAAGGGCAGCCAGCCCGATTGCGGCCGTAGCTTTTCCTGGCCAACGTAATGCGACCAGCCGCCGCCCGATTGGCCGATGCAGCCGCACATCACCAACAGATTGATGACGCCGCGATAATTCATGTCCATGTGATACCAGTGGTTCATCGCCGCGCCGATGATGACCATGGATTTGCCGTGGGTTTTCTCGGCATTAGAGGCGAACTCCCGCGCCACCGTCACGATATGATTGCGCGGCACGCCAGTGATGCGCTCCGCCCAAGCCGGCGTGTAAGGTACGTTATCGTCGTAGGAAGCGGCGACGTTATCGCCGCCAAGCCCGCGATCTAGCCCGTAATTGGCGACAAAAAGATCAAACACGGTGGCGACTAGTGTGTCGCCATCCTTCAATTTCATCGCCTTGACCGGCACCTTGCGCAACAGGACATCGGGGTGATCAGTGCCCTCGAAATAATCATGCTCGCGGTTGCCGAAGTATGGGAACGCCACATCGACCACATCGTCGTGGTCATTATCCAGAATATTGGTCAGCCGCAGCGATACCTCATTGCCGGCGGCGTCCTTTTCTTCCAGATTCCATTTACCCTGCTCGCCCCAGCGGAAGCCCACCGAGCCCTGCGGCGCGACGATAGCGCCGGTCTTGCCGTCAATCGCCACCGTCTTCCATTCGGGATTATTTGCTTCGCCCAAGCCGCCGTCGAAGTCGGATGCGCGCAATAGACGCTCCGGCACATAATCGTTGCCGCGCTTCACCATCCTCACCAGCATCGGCATGTCGGTGTATTGCCGGGCGTAGTGCTCGAAGTAGCCGGCCTGACGATCGAGATGATATTCGCGCAAGATCACATGGCCCATGGCCAAGGCCAGCGCGGCGTCAGTGCCCTGTTTGGGATTGAGCCACAGATCGGCGAACTTCGCCGCTTCCGAATAGTCGGGGCTGACCACCACGCTCTTGGTGCCGCGATAGCGCACTTCGGTATAAAAATGCGCGTCGGGCGTGCGGGTCTGCGGCACGTTGGAGCCCCACAGCATCAGGAACCCGGCATTATACCAATCGGCGGATTCCGGCACGTCGGTCTGTTCGCCCCAGGTCATGGGGCTCGATGGCGGCAGATCGCAATACCAGTCGTAGAACGACATGCACACGCCGCCCAGCAGCGAGACATAGCGCGAGCCGGCCGCATAGGACACCATGGACATCGCCGGAATGGGCGAGAAGGCG
Source organism: Sphingomonadales bacterium (assembly GCA_019455285.1). GTDB lineage: Bacteria > Pseudomonadota > Alphaproteobacteria > Sphingomonadales > Govanellaceae > PRO5. The sequence continues at coordinate 8,776 of JACFMS010000035.1, read as the reverse complement.
ATGATGCGGTCGGGTCCATGATCCTTGATGGTGTAGGCGTTGGCGGCGGCGACGATCTCGTTCACCTCATCCCAATCGGCGCGTACAAAGCCGCCCAGCCCGCGCTTCCGGGTGTACGACTCACGCTTTTCCTGATCCTTGACGATGGAGGCCCACGCCGCCACCGGCGGCAAGGTGACGCGCGCCTGCCGCCACAGCTTTAGTAATTGCGAGCGCACCAGCGGATACTTCACCCGGTTTCCCGAGTAGAGATACCAGCTATAGCTGGCGCCGCGGCCGCAGCCGCGCGGCTCGTGGTTGGGCAGTTCGGGGCGGGTGCGCGGATAGTCCGTCTGCTGCATCTCCCAGGTGACGATGCCGCCTTTGACATAGATCTTCCACGAGCAAGAGCCGGTGCAGTTGGCGCCGTGGGTGGAGCGCACAATCTTGTCATGCTGCCAGCGCTTGCGATAACCGTCCTCCCAGGTGCGGTCTTCCTCGGTGGTGACGCCATGTCCGTCGGAAAAAGCGCCGACCTCGCGCTTGGCGAAAAAGTTCAAACGATCCAAGAGATGACTCATGACGCCCTCGTTTACTGTGCGAATTGTGGTGCGGCTGCTGCGCTGCGTTTGTGCTCAATGTCATAGAGCATGCCGCCGCGCCGGGTATAGACGAACCATGTCACCAGCACGCATGTTACATAAAAGACTAGGAAGCCCCACAGCGCGTCTTCGGGACTGCCTGTGGCGGCGATGGACGTGCCGTAAGCCTTGGGGATGAAGAACGCCCCATAGGCGGCGATGGCCGAAGTAAAGCCGATGATCGCCGCCGACTCCTTCTCGGCATGACGCAACCTCTCCGCTTCGGTGGAGCGCGGCATCAGCCGGCTCATTTCCTTGCGCATGATGATGGGGATCATCTGGAAGGTCGAAGCGTTGCCGACGCCAGCGGCGAAGAACAGCAGCAGAAACATGGCGAAGAAGCCCCAGAACGCGCCCGGCTGATCCTTGATGCCAAGGAAGTAAAGCACGCCGCCAACTCCAATGATCATCAAGATGAAGACCCAGAAGGTGACGCGGCCGCCGCCGAACTTGTCGGAAATCCACCCCGTGCCAGCGCGAGACAGCGCGCCGATCAAGGGACCCAGGAAGGCGTACTTCAGCGAGTTGACATCGGGAAACCGCGTCTTGGCCAGCAGCGGAAAGCCCGCCGAGTAGCCGATGAAAGAACCGAAGGTTCCGGTATAAAGCCAGCACATGATCCAGTTATGCTTGCGCTGGAAGATCACCGACTGCTCGGAGAACGAGGCCTTGGCCGCAGCGATGTCGTTCATGCCGAACCAGGCGAAGGCAGCCGAGAGAATGAGAAACGGCACCCAGATGAAGCCGGCGTTCTGCAGCCATAATTTCGTGCCGTCCGCTGCTTCTATCGGCGCGCCGCCCATAGCGCCGAAGACGCTGGCGGTGATCACCAGCGGCACCGCGAACTGCATGATGCTGACGCCGGCGTTGCCGAGACCCGCATTCAAGGCCAGCGCATTGCCCTTCTGGCTCTTGGGGAAGAAGAAGCTGATATTGGCCATGGACGACGCGAAGTTGCCGCCGCCGAAGCCGCACAGCAACGCCAACACCAGGAACAAGAAATACGGCGTGTTGGGATTTTGCACCGCATAGCCGATGCCGAACGCCGGGATCAGCAGCGACAGCGTGCTCATGGTCGTCCACAGACGGCCGCCGAAGATCGGCACCATGAAGGAATAGAAGATTCTGAGCGTGGCTCCCGATAGCCCCGGCAGCGCCGCCAGCCAGAAAAGCTGGTCGGTGGTGTAGTTAAAGCCGATGGCGGGCAGTTTGGCCACCACCACGCTCCACACCATCCATACCGAGAAGGCGAGCAGCAGGCAGGGGATCGAGATCCACAGGTTGCGCTGCGCGATGCGTCGGCCCTTCTCTTCCCAGAACGCTTCGTCCTCGGGCCGCCAATCGGTAAGCACGATGGGCGACGCCGCGGCATGCTTTTTCGGCTCGTGTATTTCACGCAGTTCGGGGAATTGCGGCAGTTGCGCCAGTTCGGCGCCGGTGGCTTCACGCTCCATCTGTCGCACGGCGATATGCATCCACACCGTCGCCACGCCGACGATGGCAAAAAGCAGCACGAAACAGCTTGTCCAAATGCCGGTCAGGTCATTCATGGCGCCAAAGAGGATGGGCAGCACGAACCCGCCCAGGCCGCCGATCATGCCGACAAGGCCGCCCACCGCGCCCACGTGCTCGGGGTAATAGACGGGGATATGCTTGTACACCGCCGCCTTGCCCAGCGACATGAAAAAGCCAAGAACGAATACCGTGACGATGAACGGCGCCAGCGCCATGCTGGTGGAGAAAGTGATGTCGCCGCGTATGCCGTGAATGACATAATCGGTATTGGGATATGACAACATGAACAGACAAATGAGAGAGACGCCGAACGTCGCATACATTACTTTACGCGCGCCAAAGCGATCAGAGAGATGGCCGCCATAGGCGCGAAACAGGCTTGCCGGTATGGAGTAGAGCGCGCCGAGCATGCCCGCCGTCTTGATATCCAGATTATAAACGCCCATCAGGTAACGCGGCAGCCACAGCGCCAGCGCCACGAAGGCGCCAAAAACAAAGAAATAATAAAGCGCAAAGCGCCATACCTGCTGTTTCTTTAACGGCTCAAGCTGCAAGAGCGTGCCGCGCGCCTTCTCGCCTTTTTCACGGCGCGCCACCAGTTCAGGGTCATCCTTGGTGGTGATCCAGAAGATCACCGCCATGACCACCAACGCTACCGCCCACACCTGCGCCACCGTCGTCCAGCCGTATGCCACAAGCACGAACGGCGCGATGAACTTGGTCACCGCGGCGCCGACGTTACCGACGCCGAAGATACCGAGCGCCGTTCCCTGCTTGTCCTTCGGATACCATTTGGAGACGTAAGCGATGCCGACGGCGAACGAGCCGCCGGCCATGCCGACGCCCAAGGCCGCCAGCAGAATCATCTCGTAGGTGTTGGCATAGGACAATAGGAAGGTCGCCAGCGCGGCCAAGAGCATGACCAGGGTATAGACAATGCGGCCGCCATACTGATCGGTCCAGATGCCAAGGAAAATTCGCACCAGCGAACCGGTCAGGATCGGCGTACCAACCAGCAATCCGAATTCGGTTTCCGATAAGCCGAGCTCATCCTTGATCCGCACGCCAATGATGGAGAAGATCGTCCACACGGCAAAGCATACCGTGAAAGCGAGCGTGCTCATGCCAAGTACGCGGGTCTGATCGCTTGATGTCACCTTGTCGAGATGATGCATGGCCAACCTCATATGGGACGAAAGCCGGCAAGATCGCCGGATCGTCATGGTCCGCATTATCGCCAAAGTTGCATGGCCTTCACTTGATGATGGTCAAGCCCGGCGGCGGCCGGCGGCTGATTTTACGACCTTCAAAAATGTTGAAAAGCGGGCATCCCGGGGCTGTTTTTGTTGTTTCTTGCACGCTTCCTTGCTATGGATTGACACATAAAAATAAATTGCTTGATAAATATCAAGTACCCTTTGCTCAGGTAGTCTTAAGAGAATCACCCATGCGCCAGGAGGATGCTCCCCTCGTTCGCACTCTCCCGTTATTCGCGGGAGCGAGCGAGACGACAGTTGAGAAGCTGCTCCAGGCCAGTTTTCTCCAGCGCTTCCCGGCGCAGGTCGAGCTGATTAGCGAAGATCAGCCGGCGGATTTTTTCTATGTCGTCCTGGAAGGCTGTATTGAGCTATTCGCCAATGCCGGACCTAAACAGAGCACGGCGGCCATTGTCCGTCCGGTATCATCCTTCGCCGCCGCCGCAGTTTTGCGCGACGGCAATTATCTGCTGTCGGCCAGAACGCTGGAGCCCAGCCGCGTGCTGATGATCCCGGGAGAAAGCGTGCGCGCCGCCTTTGCCGGCGATGCCGCTTTCGCCAAAGCATTTGCCCTTGAACTGGCGGCGGCCTATCGCCGGACCATGAAGGCGCTGAACAATCAAAAGTTGCGCACCGCCATCGAGCGGTTGGCCAACTACCTGTTGCAGGAACATCAAACCCAGGGCGCCGCCGGCAACCTGACGCTGCCCACCGAGAAGCAAACGTTGGCCTCCCTTCTGGGCATGACTTCAGAAAATCTGTCCCGCTCCTTCGGGGCGCTGGCCGCCCATGGCGTCAAGGTAACGGGCCGGGAGATTCAGTTGTCAGACATCACCAGCCTGGAAACCATCGCCAAGCCGACCCCGCTTATCGACGACCCGATGTATTGATGCCGTCTTCCCGGGATAGCAGCGCCGCCCATTCCTCCGGCGGATTGATGTTCAATAGCTTGCCGACCTCCTCGGCGGTGGGCATGACGGCGCTGGCCTTGACGGCCGCCAACAGGCGCTTGACCGGTACGCCGCGTCCCGCCTTCAAGTCCCGCGCCGCGACCTTCAGAAACGCTTTAACATCGTTGTCGAACCGCAGCGCCGCCGGCAAGGGATGGGCGACAAAATAAGCGGCGGGCGCCGGATCTGAAAGCAGCCTGAAGAGCAGGTCCGGGGACAGGTGCGGCATATCCACCGGCACGATGAGCCACTGTTCCAGCCCGCCGCTGAGCGCCGGGTTCTGAGCCAACGCGCAGATTGAAGCCACTGGCCCGCCATCCGGCACCAGATCGCGAAGCCCAGGCATACGACCACCGATGACCAGGCGCGCCGGGCCCATGGCGTCCAGCCGCCGCTGCATATGCTCGATCAAGGGCCGGCCATGATAGGACAACTGAGCCTTGTCGCAGCCCATGCGCCGCGAACGGCCGCCGGCCAGCAGCAGGATGCCGAACGTCCCCGCTGCGCCTTTCTGGGAATTCAGATCGCTGCGATCGTGCATTTTGCACCCCAAGTAGAACACTCTTCCCCAGTTTGACGCTTATCGGGAAAAGCCGCGCGATCACTTGTTTAAGATCAAGTCAGCAATAAAGGCGGGATTTTAGGTCTCGTTATGAAACGGACATTCCGGGCAGGATTTACGAAAACAGGTGGTGGCCAAGTCAACATCGCAATAGGTGCACAGCGCGAAGGTATCGGGCAGCGTCACCATGTTGCGGTTGATGTCGATCCCCTCCTCCCGCAAAGCCTGTAAGGTGCGAGAAAAGGTCTCGGGCTTCATGCCGAGATAGGAGGCGATCACCGATTTCTCTAGCGGCAGCTCAAGGGTGGTGCGGCCGTCGCCGGCGGCGATGAACTGCTTTAAGAGGAACCGTCCGACCCGCTCCGTCACCTTTTTCAAGGTCAACTGCTCGAACTGGCTGATCAGCGCCTTGGAGCGGTTGGCCGCCGCCGCCAGCATGTTGAGGGCGAATTCCTGGTCATTCTTGATCCGCTCGCGCACCACCGAGGCGGGCAACGACAACAGCTCCACGGCCTCCACCGCCTGGGCGGTGACCGGGTAGATGGCGTCCTTGAAAATCACCGTATCGGGAAAGCCGTCGCCGGTGGTCAGCACCTCGAACACCGATTCCTCGCCTTCGGCGTTGCCCTTCAACAGCTTCACCCAGCCTTGCAGGACCAGATAGAACCGCTCCACCGGTTCGCCATGGAGGAAGATGACCGCGCCGCGGGGGTGGCTAATAATCCGGCCTTGGGAGAGGATTTCCCCCAGCGCCTGCTCGCTCAAGCCGGCGAACAGCGGCGAATCGCAAATCACCCCGAGACGGGCCTGAATTTCCGCCGGCAGCCGCGGCACCACCCGGCAGTTGGGCCCGTCGGCCGCCACCGCCAGATTATCGGCAAAATAGAGCACCACCTGCTGCAGCATGTCCATCTTGGTACTGATGAGGTCGAACCAGGCTTCCGGAGAGGCTTTTTTAAGCTCCTCCGCGCTGTCGCCGCCAACAATGGCGCCCTCGATGGCGGTGACCCGACGCGCCTCCGGCGCCCGTCCGACCACGCCGTCGTATTGCTGACGCTGGGTCGGGCTGCAGAGAGCAAGAAACGTCCGCTCATAGGCCTTCAATTCGGCGACGATGGGTTTGAGGCGGTTGGCGCGATCGCACACCGCGGGGCCATCCTCGCCCGGAGCGGCGCCCACCGCCCGGACCTGGCCTACCCGCTCTTTCCATTTGAGAAGATTAACAAAAGCGCTGACCCGCGAAGGATCATTCAAGGGGTCGAGGGTGGCGGCGACCGCGGCCGCCTCCAGCGCCGGCTCGATCAGCGACCGGCTGTAGAAGGCAATCAGGTCGCCGGTTTCGGCTTTGCCCTTGAGCACGCCCGCCCGCCGCCGCGCCAGTTCGGGCATGAGACCGCTGACCTGCTCGATATGATCGTCGGAAAGATCGGCAACCACGGTGACCGCCCGCCAGGCGGCATCGACGATGCCGTTCTGCCGCCGGTAGGCGTCGGCATAGGCATCTCCCGCGGGGCCGGAACACAGCATGGCCAGCCCCCGCTCGCGTTGCGCCTCATGCACGAACTTGCATAAGGGGACTATCGTCGCCGCCATTCCGTATCCCTCAGTGACCAAACACCAGTATAACCGCCGTAACGCGGTTTGTTATAGAAGTTCCCGGCAGATTGGTCGATTCTAAACGGTATGGCAAGCTTAAGCGGACAAGCGGGATGACCCCGCCGGGGATAACCGGCGGGGTCAGGAGGATCAGAACTTCACCTCGGTCATCAGCATGACCTTGGTGGTGTCGGTGGCGAAGCCGTCGGCGTTATAGTCGGCCAGCTTGGCGGTGACCGTCACGTGCGGGCCAAAGCCCCGGGAAATCAGGGCATTCCACTCGGTTCCGTAGTCGACACTGTTTTCGGTAGACGAGAAATCGTGATAGACCACCTTGAACGTGGTGCCGGCCAGGAAATCATCGCCGGCGTGCTTGTAGGTCAAGTCGACGTAGATATCCTCCAGGCCGTTGGCCGGGGTAGTCAGGAACTTGTCGGCCCAGCCGTTAAAGGCATGCAAGGTGGCAAGCGGCGTCTGGAACGCCACCGCGCCGTTGCCTTCCAGGCGTTCATAGCCCGCCTTTACGGTCAGGCTTTTCCAAGCCATGCCCGGCTCGATCAGAAAATAATCAAGGCCAAAATTGGCCGGATTATCGCCGTGCTCGGTCTGATGGGCGAACTCCAGCGCATAAAGCGCGGTGACGGCATTGGCCAACTGCGCCTTGCCAGCCAGACGCGCGCCAAAGGTCTTGGATGAGGAACCGGGCGCATCGGGAATATCCAGGAGATAGCCATAGGCGGTAAGCACGCCCAGCGCCTTGGCGTCATATTCGGCGTGCAGAAGATGGATGTTGTTGTCGCGCCAAATGCCCACCGGTGAATCCGGCCCGAACACCCGGTTGACCCGCCAGGCGTAGGCATAAGTCGCCTTCAATCCTGGTACCGCGCTGACCGTCAACATGCCGGCGTCGAAAGTCTGGTCGTTCTGCCGCCACCCCACCGAGCCGATGAAGCGCTGGTTGCCGAGATTGATGGTCTGACGGCCGCCGATGACATCGATCTCCTTGATGCCGTTCCAGCGCGCCGCCAACTGATTGAGCACCACGTCCTCGGGATCGGCCACCACCGGATAGGTCACCTTGCCGTTGATGGTGTCGTTGAAGTTCTCGCTGCCGACGGTGACGATCGCCTCGCCTTCCGCCACCATGCTGAACCCCGCCACCACGCCGGAGCGCACGCCGGCGCGCACGCGCAGCGTCGAGGCGTTGGCATTGTGTAAAAGTCCCTTCTGGTCGACGAATTCATAGCGGTAGCGGGCATCGACGTAAGGCTTGGCGTCGTTGATGAACGCCGTCGCGTCGCCCGCCACGGCCGGCGTGGCGATGGCGGTTGCGGCAATGGTCAGCAGAGCAGAGTTCCATTTCATGTTCGTTTCCTCCTTGGGGCGGGTGGCGCGAGCTATAGCGCCATTGCCCGCCTTGTTACTTGACCGCTGTCAAGTTCTATCACAGACGCACTCCCACGGTGAGGGGCGCCATGGCCAGACGAGAAGAGCTAAAAATCGTGAATATTTTGACAATTTTGGCTGGGGTTCCTGGAAGCATTTAGGACTCCTTTGGCGAAAATGAAGGTGCTTACAGAGGGACTGGGAAGGCTGAAGGAGGCGTAAGCATATAGATTTACTCTGATAACCAAGGTTGACACTCATGAAAATGATAACTATAGTTCACATATGATCGAGTTGATCAAGAGTGTCGCTTTTGACCGTTGGCTCCGGGGCTTACGCGACAGGCGGGCCAGAGCGCGCATTCAGGCGAGGCTTGATCGGCTTGTAATTGGAAATCCCGGCGATATCAAAACTTTAGGCAGCGGAATTTCCGAGATGCGGATCGATTATGGCCCCGGCTACAGGGTCTATTACATGCAAAGAGGACCCGTCGTTGTCATCCTGCTTTCAGGCGGCGACAAATCTTCTCAACAGTCCGACATCGCCAAGGCCAAGGAAATTGCCGCGAAGTGGAAGGATTGAAATGATGAACAGCAAGACCTTCAGCCGCTACGATACGGCGGATTATCTCAAAAGCGAGGAAGACATCATCGCTTACCTGGAAGCGGTAATGGAAGAAGGCGACGACGATCCCACCTATATCGCGCACGCGCTTGGCGTGGTTGCCCGCGCGCGCAATATGAGCCAGCTCGCACGCGATGCGGGAATGAGCCGCGAGGGGCTCTACAAGGCGCTTTCCGAGGATGGGAATCCCAGCTTTGCCACGATTGTAAAGGTCGCTCACGCGCTGGGATTGCGTTTGAGCTTCAAGCCGGCCGCATAATCGAGCTT
>JACFMS010000009.1:115741-126304 GCA_019455285.1 Sphingomonadales bacterium | reverse complement strand
GCGGACGACCTCCCCCATCAAGGGGGAGGTAATGTTGTCTCGATCTAAAATCATCTTACTCTAGTGCAGTGGCGGCCGCGGTTCATCCCGCGATAGCGGGTGAGTGACGATCGTCTTGGCCTGCCGTGCCGCCGCCCGCTCCGCCTGCATCGCCGCCTTGCGGCTGCGCGACAAGCGCACGCTGAAGGGAATGAGTCCGAGATAGAGTAGACAGGCAAAGGACAGCGTACCCCAGATATAGACGGTGGCCGACGCCGCCATCAGTCCAGCCAAAATCAGCACCGGCAGCACATATTCGTTCTTCACCCGCACCTTTTTCAAGGAAAACGTCGGCACCTGGCTGACCATCAGGAAGGCCACCACCGCCACATAAGGCGCCACCAGATAAGGCAGACGAAACACCGGCTCCTCAAGCTGGAAGGTCAGGGCCATCGGCCACAACGCCAACACCGCCCCCATGGGCGAGGGCACGCCGACGAAGAATTCGCTGGGCTTCTCCTCCTGCTCGCTCATCACGTTGAAGCGGGCAAGGCGCAACGCGCAGCAGACGGCGAACAGCAAGGCCAGCATCCAGCCGAGCCCGCCGAGATCGCGCAACGTCCACAGATAGAGGACAATCGCTGGTGCCAGGCCGAAGCTGATGACGTCGGAGAGCGAATCCAGCTCCGCCCCGAAGCGCGAGGTGCCCTTCATCAACCGCGCCACCCGGCCGTCCAGGGCGTCGAATACGGCGGCCAGCAGGATCGCCCCCACCGCCAATTCCCACTTGGCGGCCAGGGCGAACTTGATCGACGTCATGCCCGCCGCCAAGGCCAGAATGGTGACAATGTTCGGCACCAGGCTACGGGCCGGAAGGATCGGGAGACGACGCCGTTCTTTCATCCAAAAAACCTTGTAAAACAATTCGTTAGCGGATTTCTCCGAAGCGCTGCTTCTCGCGCGATTTCTCGTCGGCAATCACCGTTTCGCCGGCGATCATGCGCTGGCCGACGCAGACCAAGGGGCGCATGCCTTCGGCCAAGTATAGATCAACCCGGCTGCCAAAGCGAATGAGGCCGAAGCGTTCGCCGGCCAGCACCTTGCGGCCGCTCTCCACCTCGCACAGGATGCGGCGGGCGATCAACCCGGCGATCTGCACGAAAGCAATGTCCTTGCCGCTGGCGGTGCGCATGCGAACGGCGTTGCGCTCGTTTTCCTCGCTGGCCTTCTCCAGGTCGGCGTTGAGGAACTTGCCGGGGGTATAGGCGACCTGAACGATCTCGCCGCTGGCCGGCACGCGGTTGACGTGCACGTCAAAGACATTCATGAACACGCTGACCCGTGGCCGCGGCGTCTCGCCCATGCCGAGCTCGGCCGGCGGTACCGCCTCGCCCACGCTCTGCACCACGCCATCGGCGGGGCTGACCACCAGGCCGTCACGGGTCGGCGTCACCCGGTCGGGGTCGCGAAAGAAGTAGCCGCACCAGGCGGTCAGGATCACCCCCAGCCAGCCCAGGGGCTCCCAAAGCACGAACAGAATGAGCGTGCCCAGAGCGAACAGCACCACGAACTTGTGGCCCTCACGGTGGATCGGGGTCAGGACGGATAAAATGGTATCCATGATGCCTCGGTTGGCCTATCGGCTTAAATAAATGCTCGCAATGTATTAAAGCACGGTTTCCCGGAGTTCAACGGCCTCGCCAGGCGAGCCGCCAAGCTCGGCCAGCTTCTCCCGCGCCGCCGCCGCCTCTTGCTGGCGTCGCCACATGGCGGCATAGACCCCATCCAGGGCCAAGAGAACGCCATGGGTGCCGCGCTCGACGATGCGGCCAGCTTCCATCACCAGGATCTCGTCGGCATCGACCACGGTGGATAGGCGATGGGCGATGACCAGAGTGGTGCGGCCGGCGGAGACCTCCTTTAACGAGGTCTGGATCTCCCGCTCGGTATGGGTGTCGAGGGCCGAAGTCGCCTCGTCAAGAAGCAGAATGCGGGGGTTCTTCAGGATGGTTCGGGCGATCGCCACCCGCTGCTTCTCGCCGCCCGACAGCTTCAATCCCCGCTCGCCCACCATGGTGTCGTAGCGCTCCGGCAGACTCATCACGAAATCATGGATGCGGGCCAGCCGCGCCGCCTCTTCGACCTCGGCATCCGAGGCATCCGGCCGGCCATAGCGGATGTTGTAGCCGATGGTGTCGTTAAACAGCACGGTATCCTGCGGCACCACGCCGATGGCGGCGCGCAGGCTCCCTTGGCTGACGGCGCGAATATCCTGACCGTCGATCAACACCCGGCCGCCGGAAATGTCATAGAACCGAAACAGGATGCGCGAGATGGTGGACTTGCCCGCCCCGCTCGGGCCGACGATGGCAACCGTCCGGCCGGGCGGCACGCGGAAAGTGACATCCTTCAGGATCGGCCGGTTGGCGTCGTAGTGAAAGTTCACGTGATCGAACGTCACCTCGCCGCCGCCCGCCTGCAGATCGGCGGCATCGGGACGATCCTCGACCTCGGCGTTCTCCCGCATGAGACGAAACATGAATTCCATGTCCACCAGCGACTGCTTGATTTCCCGGTAGACGAAGCCGAGGAAGTCGAGCGGCATGAACACCTGCATAACCAGGGCATTGACCAGCACGAAGTCGCCCACCGTCAAGCGGCCATCGACCACGCCCTGCCCCGCCATCACCATCACCACGATGAGGCCGACGGCGACGATCGCCCCTTGCCCGACGTTCAACACCGACAGGGTTTTCTGGCTCTTGATCGCCGCCCCTTGGTAGGCCTCCAGCGCGCCATCATAGCGCCGCGCCTCGTGGGCCTCGTTGCCGAAATATTTCACGGTTTCATAATTTAAGAGGCTGTCCACCGCCTTGGTGTTGGCGCGGTTGTCCTGCTCGTTCATTTCGCGGCGGTATTTCAGCCGCCATTCGGTGACCGAGAAGGTAAAGGCCGCATAGCCGGCCAGCGCCGTCACCACCGCCAGCGCGAACCAGATGTTGAATTTGAAGAACAGCACGCCGGCCACCAGAACGATTTCAAGGAGCGTCGGCAGGATGTTGAACAAGGTGAAGCGCAACAGAAAGTCGATGCCCTTGATGCCGCGTTCGATGGCCCGGTTAAGGCCGCCGGTGCGCCGCTCCAGGTGAAAGCGCAAGGACAGCGCGTGAAGATGGCGGAAGGTGCTGAGCGCCAGCACCCGCATCGCCCCCTGCCCGACGCGCACGAACAGCACGTCGCGCAGCTCGCCGAAGGCGTCGCTGGCGAAACGGGCAAAGCCATAGGCGACAATAAACCCTACCGGCAGCAGAACTGCCGTCGGCGCATTGAGCGCATCCACCGCGCCCTTCAAAAGAAATGGCACATTGATGGAAATGACCTTGGCTGCCACCAGGGCAAGGAGGGAAAACACGACACGGCGCTTCAAGTCGCCCCGACCGTGCGGCCACAAATAAGGCGCCAGCGTTTTCAGCGTCGCCCAATGATTGGCGTCCGCCACCCCCTCGCTTAAGCCCTGCCGGCGCATTTTTCCCGTTTCCTCAGATGATTATCGCTACTACGTTCGGCAGATATGGGCCTTGATAGTGATATTCGCAAGGCTGCTGGCGGGTCTAGGGCTGGTTGGTGACCTGCCCCGGATAGACCATATCGGGATCTTTGACCTGGTCCTTGTGGACGCCAAAGACCGCAATGTAATGGAAATCGCCGGGCGACAGCTTACGCGAGACCAGCCATTGATTGACGCCGGAGCGGATGACGACACTGCCCGCGGGGCGGGCGTCATCCTTCGACAGGTCGAGATTGAAGGCAAGCTCGATACGCTGCTGCACCTTACCCTCGCCGGTCACCTGATCAAGCCGGGCCACATGATCGCCAGCATCCAATGGCGCATCTGGCGTGTAGATCCAGCGTCCGCTGTCGCTGGTCATCCCGGTTCCCAGGTAGGCGTTGTCGAGATAAAGCCGCACTTCGGCGCGGGGGGCGGCGCGGCCCGACAAGACGGCGGTCCCGGTCTGATCATAATCGATGACATCCAGCATCAGGCCGTCAGCCAGATCGGCGCTGCTGGCGGGACGCTGCAAAACGAGGCTGCGGCCCTTGCCATCGCGCGGCGTTAAGACCACCACCACGCCTTCATCGCTGGGATCGACAAAGGCCTGGGTTTTTTCCGGCACCACCACCACGGCGATCTCGGCGGAAGCCACCGCCTCCTTGCCCGGCAAACGGGAGGCCAGGCTTATCTCCACCCCACCGGGCGACAGCGGCTGATCGAAAATCAACACCCATTCGCCGCGCCGATCGGTGGCCACGCGGCCCAGAACAGAACCGCCGGCCATGATCTCCACTTCGGCAAAGGGCGCGGCGCGGCCGGCGATCAAGCCGGTACCGCCCCGAGTCACCCGCACCACGTCAAAACTCGGGTATGTCGCCACAGCGGCGGGCGTGGCGTCCTCGGGTGCGGCCGGCGCAGGGAGCGGCGCGGTTTCCTCCGGCCCCAGAATGCTCGCCAGATCAAGCCAGGAAAGCTGCCGCGGCGGCGCCACCACCGACCATAGGGCGGCAACCACAAGCAGCGCCACGGCGATCATTAGCCATCGCTTCCATGGCCGCTTGCCTTTGTCCTGATCTGTCACCCGCAACCCTTATACTTGCCGCCTCGGCGAGCCGTAACGTAGAAAAGGGTGGGCTCGCTGGCTATAAATAATTTAATCCTATCCGGACAATTTGACGAATCTCGGGCAGTTTCAGCGCATGATGTCTCTCCCCTTACGCTCCGTCTGCGTCTACTGCGGCTCGAAAGTCGGCCGCGAACCCCGCTTTGCCGCCCATGCCGAGCGGCTGGGCGAGCTATTGGCCGGCGCCGGAATCCGGCTGGTCTACGGCGGCGGCAGCGTCGGCCTGATGGGCATCCTCGCCCGCGCCGTTTTACGCCATGGCGGCGAGGCGGTGGGCATCATCCCGCAACATCTGGACCATGTGGAAATCACCCAGAAGGGCTTAAGCGAGCTACACGTGGTGCCCAACATGCACACCCGCAAGCGCCTGATGTTCGACCATTCGGACGCCTTCATCTCGTTGCCGGGCAGCGTCGGCACGCTGGACGAGACCATCGAGGTCATCACCTGGCGGCAACTCAAGCTCCACGACAAGCCCATCGTCCTGGTCAATGACGGCGGCTATTGGACGCCGTTTCTGGATTTTATTGGCCATGTGGTGAAAGAAGGCTTCGCCAGCCCAGCCACCCGTCGGTTGTTCCAGGTGGTGGACACGGTGGAGGACGTGCTGCCGGCCCTGCGCGCCGCCGCCGCCCCGGCGTTGCCCGATCGGGAAGAGTTAATTTAGCCGACCGTTATTGCACTTTTAAGGAACTGTGCTTATGGTGCCGCCGCATATCAGGCGGACTTTTTTTTAGCGGACCTTCAAGGAGGGGACATGGCCAAAATCAAGGTAAAAAACCCGGTCGTTGAACTGGACGGCGACGAAATGACCCGGATCATCTGGGCCTGGATCAAGGGTAAGCTTATCCTCCCCTATCTCGACATCGACCTGAAATATTTCGACCTCGGCATCGAGCACCGCGACGCCACCAACGACCAGGTGACGGTGGACTCGGCGGAAGCCATCAAGAAGTACGGCGTCGGCGTCAAATGCGCCACCATCACCCCGGACGAGGCCCGGGTGGAGGAATTCAAGCTCAAGAAGATGTGGAAGTCGCCCAACGGCACCATCCGCAACATCCTGGGCGGCACCGTGTTTCGCGAACCCATCATCTGCAAGAACGTACCGCGGCTGGTGCCGGGCTGGACCGATCCCATCGTCATCGGCCGTCATGCCTTCGGCGACCAGTACCGCGCCACCGATTTTCGCGTCCCCGGCGCCGGCAAGCTGACCATCAGATGGCAGTCAGCGGACGGCAAGGATGTCATCGAGCACGAGGTGTTCGAGTTTCCGGGAAGCGGCGTCGCCATGGCGATGTACAATTTGGATGAATCGATCCGCGACTTCGCCCGGGTCTCCTTGAACTACGGTCTGGACCGCGGCTGGCCGGTCTATCTCTCCACCAAGAACACCATTCTGAAAGCCTATGACGGCCGCTTCAAGGATCTCTTCCAGGAGGTGTTCGACAAGGAATTCGCCGCCAAGTTCAAGGCCGCCGGCATCACCTATGAACACCGCCTGATCGACGACATGGTGGCCAGCGCCCTGAAATGGAGCGGCAAGTTCGTATGGGCGTGCAAGAACTACGACGGCGACGTGCAGTCCGATACCGTGGCCCAGGGCTTCGGCTCGCTGGGCCTCATGACCTCGGTGCTGATGAGCCCCGACGGCAAAACGGTGGAGGCGGAAGCCGCCCATGGCACGGTGACCCGCCATTATCGCGAGCACCAGAAGGGTCGCGAGACCTCCACCAACCCCATCGCCTCGATCTTCGCCTGGACGCGCGGACTGGCGCACCGCGGCAAGCTCGATGGCACGCCGGACGTGGTGCGGTTCGCTGAAACCTTGGAGCGGGTGTGCGTCGAGACGGTGGAAGCCGGCTTCATGACCAAGGATTTGGCCATTCTGATCGGCCCCGATCAGCCGTGGCTGACCAGCGAAAAGTTCTTCGACAAGATCGACGAAAACTTGAAAAAGGCGCTGGGGTAGATTTTTTACCCCTCACCCCACCCCTCTCCCATGGGGAGAGGGAGGGCGCGAAGCGCCAGGGTGAGGGGAAACTCACCTCCAGAACGCAACCCGCGACTTGCGGACTTACGCCGTTACCGTGGCGTCGGCCACGGCCTTGGCGATGGCGTCAATGGCCGCCGTCGCCTTGGCGCCATCCGGCCCGCCGGCCTGCGCCATGTCGGGCCGGCCACCGCCACCGGCGCCGCCCACCGCCGCCGCACCGGCGCGCACCAGTTCGACGGCGTTGAAGCGTTGCGTCAAATCTTCGGTAACGGCCACCAACAGCGCCGCCTTGCCGTCATTGACGGCAACGAAAGCGGCAACGCCGGATTTCAAGCGCTTCTTGGCGTCGTCGGCCAGGGCCTTCAATTCCTTGGCTGGCACGCCGTCCAGGGTCTGGCCGAGGAACGCGACGCCGGCGACGTCGCGCACCGCCGGTCCTTCGCCGCCACCGCCGCCCATGGCAAGCTTGCGGCGCAATTCCGTCATCTCGCGCTCGGCGGCGCGGCGCTCATCCAACAGCGTCGCCACCCGCGCCACCACCTGATCCGGTGAAACTTTCAGGGTCTGCCCCATCTCCTTGACCAGCGCTTCCTGATCGGCGGCGTAGCGCCGCGCCGCCTCACCGGTCAAGCCTTCGATGCGGCGTACGCCCGCCGCCACGGCGCTCTCGCTGATGATCTTGAAGTAGCCGATGTCGCCGGTGCGCGACACGTGGGTGCCGCCGCACAATTCCACCGAAAACGGCGCGACATCGCCCGAGTTATGGCCCATGGCCACCACCCGCACCTCATCGCCATATTTCTCGCCAAACAACGCCAGCGCGCCGGCCTTGACGGCGTCGTCCAGCGTCATCACCCGGGTATCGACGGGCTCATTCAAGCGAATGACGCGGTTGACGTCCGCCTCGACGCGATCCAGTTCATCGGCGCTCACCGCCTTGGGATGACTGATGTCGAAACGCAGTCGATCGGGCGCCACCAACGAGCCTTTTTGCGTGACGTGAGAGCCCAGTTCACGCCGCAATGCCTCATGCAGCAGGTGAGTGACCGAATGATTGGCGCGCAGTTTTGAACGCCGGTCGGCATCCACCGTCAGGCGTACTTCATCGCCGACAGCGAGCGCGCCGCTTTCGATGCGGGCAAGATGCACGTGCAAATCGCCCACCTTCTTTTGCGTATCGGTGATGATCGCCTGCACGCCTTCGGCGCTGATCACGCCGATATCGCCCATCTGGCCGCCGGATTCGCCGTAAAACGGCGTCTGATTGGTGACGATGGCGACCTTGTCGCCGGCCTGCGCCGTCGCGACTTCCTGCCCGTCTTTTACGATCGCCACCACCTTGCCTTCGGCCTCGGTGGCGTCATAGCCGAGAAATTCCGTCGCTCCTACCCGCTCACGCAAGTCAAACCACAGCGTTTCAGTGGCCGCCTCGCCGGAACCGGCCCAGGCTTTGCGCGCCTCCGCCCGCTGGCGCGCCATGGCGGCGTTGAAGCCCTCGACATCGACGCTGCGCCCTTGCGCGCGCAGCGCGTCTTGTGTCAGATCGAGGGGAAAACCATAGGTATCATAAAGCTTGAAGGCGACGTCGCCGGGCAGCGCCGCGCTACCAGCAAGGCGGCCCAGTTCCTCGTCAAGAAGACGCAAGCCGCGCTCCAGCGTCACCTTGAAGCGTATTTCCTCAAGCTTCAACGTCTCGCGCACCAATGCCTCGGCGCGCACCAGTTCAGGAAAAGCGCCGCCCATTTCCGCCACCAGCACCGGCACCAGGCGGTGCATCAGCGGATCCTTGGCGCCGATCATATGGGCGTGGCGCATGGCGCGGCGCATGATCCGCCGCAGCACGTAGCCCCGCCCCTCGTTGGACGGCAGCACGCCGTCGGCGATGAGGAACGAAGAGGCGCGCAGGTGATCGGCGATCACCCGATGGGAAGCGGCGTGCGATCCGTCGGCCGCGACATGAGTCAATTCCGCCGAAGCTTCGATCAGCCGGCGCATGAGGTCGATGCGGTAATTGTCGTGGGTGCCTTGCAGCACCGCCGCGATGCGCTCCAACCCCATGCCGGTATCGATGCACGGCCTGGGCAGCGGCACGCGCTCGGTGGGCGTCACCTGGTCGTATTGCATGAACACCAGGTTCCAGATTTCCACAAAGCGGTCACCGTCACTGTCTGGCGTGCCGGGCGGGCCGCCGGCAATGCCGGGACCATGGTCATAGAAAATTTCCGAACACGGGCCGCACGGCCCGGTCTCACCCATGGACCAGAAGTTGTCGGCAGTGGCGATGCGCACGATGCGCTCGTCCGGCAGGGCGGCGATTTTCTTCCAGAGACCAAAGGCTTCATCGTCATCGTGAAAGACGGTGACGGTGAGCTTGTCCTTGGGTACGCCATATTCCCGGGTGACCAAATTCCACGCCAGCTCAATGGCCCCTTCCTTGAAATAGTCGCCAAAGGAAAAGTTGCCGAGCATCTCAAAGAAGGTGTGGTGGCGGGCGGTATAACCGACGTTATCCAGATCGTTATGCTTGCCGCCGGCGCGCACGCACTTTTGCGACGAGGCGGCGCGGGTATAGGGGCGCTGCTCCAGGCCGGTGAAGACGTTCTTGAACGGCACCATGCCGGCGTTGGTGAACATCAACGTCGGGTCGTTGCGCGGCATCAAGGGGGCGCTGGGCACCACTTCGTGGCCATGAGCCTTGAAGTACTCGAGAAACGTCGCCCTGATGTCGTTGACCGTCTTCATTCCTAAACCCTTAAGAGCCCGACATATACCATGCCCGCCGGCCGCCGGCCCGCCTTTTTAACGTGGCGACCGGCCCCTGTCCAGCCAAGGCCGGACTGTCGCAAGGGGTGATTATCCTTAAAGAAAAAGCCCGGCTGTTAAGGTCGGGCTTAGGGTCAAGTTTGCAGTGCGTGTGTCTCTTAGGCATCCTCGAAGGATGAATCCTCGGCATCGCCAGCAGGCGCCAGGAGGGCCTGATCAAGAATGCCGGCGCGCTTTCTGATCTCGCCTTCAATGGCGGCCGCCACCTCGGCATGTTCCAGTAGGTATTTTTTGGCGTTTTCCCGGCCCTGGCCGATGCGTTCGCCGTCATAGGAGAACCACGACCCGGATTTCTCCACCACCCCGGCCTTGACGC
This sequence comes from Sphingomonadales bacterium, assembly GCA_019455285.1. Taxonomy (GTDB): domain Bacteria; phylum Pseudomonadota; class Alphaproteobacteria; order Sphingomonadales; family Govanellaceae; genus PRO5. The sequence goes on along the minus strand of JACFMS010000009.1, from coordinate 116,514 downwards.
CAAGATCGACAAGCTCGCCGGTTTTGGAAATCCCCTCCCCATACATGATGTCAAACTCCACCTGCTTGAACGGCGGCGCGAGCTTGTTCTTGACGATCTTGACCCGGGTCTGGTTGCCGACGATTTCCTCGCGGTCCTTGATCGCGCCGGTACGGCGGATATCGAGCCGCACCGAGGCGTAAAACTTCAGCGCATTGCCGCCGGTGGTTGTCTCCGGGCTGCCGTACATGACGCCGATCTTCATGCGAATCTGATTGATGAAAATGACGATGCACTTGGAGCGGGAAATGGAGCCGGTCAGCTTGCGCAGGGCCTGGCTCATCAGCCGCGCCTGCAAGCCGACATGGCTGTCGCCCATCTCGCCTTCGAGTTCGGCCCGAGGCGTCAACGCCGCCACGCTGTCGACTACCAGGATATCCACCGCGCCGGAGCGCACCAGGGTGTCGGCGATCTCCAGCGCCTGTTCGCCGGCGTCGGGCTGGGAAATGAGGAGTTCCTCGACATTGACGCCGAGCTTCTTGGCGTAGATGGGATCGAGGGCGTGTTCGGCGTCGACGAATGCCGCCACCCCGCCGCGCTTCTGGGTTTCCGCCACCGCCTGCAAGGCGAGCGTGGTCTTGCCCGAGCTTTCCGGCCCGAAAATTTCAACGATTCGCCCCCGCGGCAGGCCGCCGATGCCCAGCGCGATGTCGAGCCCCAGGGAGCCGGTGGAAATGGCTTCCACCTGCACCGCGCTTTGCTGGCCCAGCCGCATCACCGAGCCCTTGCCGAAC
>JACFMS010000009.1:0-115731 GCA_019455285.1 Sphingomonadales bacterium | reverse complement strand
CCGCTCGATCTGGCTTAAGGCTGCATCCAGCGCTTTTGATCTATCCATATCGTCCTGTCCCTGTCCCACCACGCGTAGTTTCGCCGACATTTGAGCCTCCGTTATTTCATAGCGCTTGCGCCGATGCAATGGAAGCAAATGTACCTTGTTTGTTCTCGCCAAGCAAGAACATTTTGCGAACAAATAAGAAGGGTCTTCACGTCTCCAGGACGTCTTTGACCTTTTCGGCCAGCTGCTTGAGGCTGAAGGGCTTGGGCAGGAAGCTGAAGGCCTCGCCCTTGGCGAGGTTTTTCTTAAAGGCGTCCTCGGCATAGCCGGAGATGAAGATGATCTTCATCCGCTGGTTGCGTTCGCGGATCGCCTTGACCAAGGTCGGGCCGTCCATGTTGGGCATCACCACGTCGCTGATCAGGAGGTCGATCTCGTCGCCACGGGCGGGGACGATCTCCAAGGCCGCCTCGCCGCTGGCCGCCTCCCATACCTTATAGCCCTTGTTCTTTAAGGCCCGGCTGGCGAACATCCGAACCGCGTCCTCGTCCTCCACCAGGAGCACCGAAGCCTTGCCGGTCAGATCCTTGGGCTTTTCCGGCGCGGCGTCGACGGCGGTTGGCGGTTTTTCCTCTTCCTCCCCCCGGTGCACCGGCAGGAAGATGCGGAACGTCGCCCCCTTGCCCGGCTCGCTGATGGGAAAGATGAAGCCGCCGGTCTGCTTGACAATGCCATAAACGGTAGAGAGCCCGAGCCCGGTGCCCTTGCCCACTTCCTTGGTGGAAAAGAACGGCTCGAAGATTTTGCCTAAGTGCTCTTTGGGGATGCCGATGCCGGTATCGGCAACCTCTACCAGCACGTAATCGGCGGGCGGCATGAAGGTGTGGCCGAGCTTGCGCGAGTCTTCGGTGGAAATATTGGCGGTGCGGATGGTCAGCGTGCCGCCCTTGGGCATGGCGTCGCGGGCGTTGACGGCCAGGTTGATGATCACCTGCTCAAGCTGGCCCTGGTCGACCCGCACCGGGCCTAAGTTGCGGCCATGGATCATCTTCAGGTCAATGTTCTCGCCAATGAGACGGCGCAGCAGATTGGACAGCTCGGCCAGCACGTCGGTGACGATCAGCACCTTGGGCCGCAGCGTCTGCTGGCGCGAAAAGGCCAAGAGTTGGCGCGTCAGGTTGGCTGCCCGGTTGGCGTTCTGCTTGATCTGCATGATGTCGGCGAACGATTGGTCGCCGGGGCCATGGCGCACCAGGAGAAGATCGCAAAAACCGGTGATGGCGGTCAAAAGGTTATTAAAATCATGGGCGATGCCGCCGGCCAACTGCCCCACCGCCTGCATCTTCTGCGACTGCGCGAACTGCAATTCCAGGTTCTTTTGCTCGGTAACGTCGATGAGATAGGCAATCAGGCGGTCATCGCCGCCGGCACGGTGCACGAACAACTGCGCCTGACGATCGGGATCGCGTTTCAGCCGTACGTCAACCGGCGGCGGTACGATGCCGCGCTCCACCGCCTCGCGCACCCGCCACGCCACCTCGCGGGCGTCTTTGTCGGGAAAGACGTCGTCAAGCGTCGCCCCCATCTCCGGCAGGCGTTCGGGCAGCAGACGGGAAAACAAGTCGTTGCTGTCAAGAATGCGGCCCTCGGCATCGATGGTGGCGATGGCCAGCGGCGCTTCGGCGAAATAGCGCTGGAAGCGCTCATCGACGCCATCGCCGACGGCAACCGACTGCGCCGCGTCACGCAGCAGCACCAGTTTCAGGTCGTGGCTGAAGAGCGCCGCCGCCGCGACGATGAATTCCTTGCCTGTTCCGCGCTCGCTGTCCTCGACCGTGATGACTGATCCGGCGTCGATGCCGGCGAGCGTCGAGCCAAGGTTGGCCACGACCCGCGCCGTCTGGCTTTGCAGGACGATGCGCCCGTCCATGCCCACCACCACCCAGACCAGGCCGGCAGCCGATAGCACCGGCCCCAGCGAACTGACCGCCGCCAAGGCATGTTCCCGCTCCAGGTCTTCGCTGGTGATGTCGATCGCTTTCCAGACGATGGTGGCGCCATCAGCGCCGCCGTCGCCAGCAGCGAGGCGGAGCCAGCGCCGGCCGCCATCAGGCAGATCGACGGCGACGATTTCCTTGCCCGATCCGCCGCTGCGGGCCAGCTTCAAAAGCGCCTTTAAACGCTGCGCCATATCTTCATTGATGACCGCAAGCTCCACCGGCGAGGGCGGATCGCCGGCGCGGCCGCCCGCCATGGCCCGGTAGGCGGCATTGGCATAGATCAAGCGCCCCTCGGCATCGCTGATCGCCCGGCCATTGGCGGCCACGTCAAGGGAGGCGAACATCAAGCCGGTATCGGCGGCGGTCAAGGAGGAAAGGCCGCCGCGCACTAGGAGCACGATGGCGAGAGCGCCGCTGGCCAGCGCCAGACCGGCAAGAATGCCGCCGGTCAGCCACCACGCCGACCCCGTAGTCACGTACCAGGCGGCGGCGGCGGCGATCACCGCCAACGCCAGCCCCATGCCGGCCACTACCGGGCGGCGGACCCCGCGACGCAGGGCGTTTCTGGCCGCCAGCCGGCTTTTTAAGACTTTATCGGTGGTCGCTTCGTCCCGCATTCAACCCTTAAGTCCATAATCCGCCGGGGCAGATTAGCACATTTCCTCCCGCTGCAAGCGGTCAGCGTCGCCCACCCGCCTTGCGGCGCAGCTTGAGGACGAAGCTGATGACCTCGGCGACGGCGCGGTAGTGCTCCGGCGGGATTTCCTGGTCGATCTCGACGGTCGCATGAAGCGCCCGCGCCAAGGGCGGGTTTTCCACAATGGGCACCTTGTGCTCCTCGGCGATGGCGCGGATCTTGGCGGCGATGTGATCGACGCCCTTGGCCACCACCTTGGGCGCTTCCATGGCGCCGTGCTCATATTTCAATGCGACGGCGTAATGGGTCGGGTTGGTGACCACCACGCTGGCCTCGGGCACCGCCGCCATCATGCGCTTGCGCGACCGCTCCATACGAATTTGCCGCAGCCGCGCCTTGATGTGGGGATCGCCTTCGGTCTGCTTATGCTCGTCCTTGACTTCCTGCTTGGTCATGCGCAGGCGCTTGCGGTGCTGATAGACCTGAAACAGATAATCGAGGCCCGCCAAGACCGCCATGATGGCCAGCACGCCGCCCAGCATGCGCAGCGTCAGCGCATAGACGGTGGGCAAAAGATTTTCCGGCCCACGCGCCGTCATCTCCACCAGAAGCGTCGCCTTGGGCGCCACCATCGTCGCCACCACGCCGCCGACAATGATGAATTTAGCGATGGTCTTGATAAGCTCAACGAAGTTCGCCGCGCCGAATAACCGTTTAAACCCCTTGGTCAGGGATATCTTCGATAGATCCGGAGTGAGCCGTTCGGCGGAGAAAATCGGCTTATGCTGGATGAGCGCGCCGGCTAGCGCGCCGGCCATCAGAAGAATGATCGGCAACGCCAGAGCGACGGCAAGATTAAGGTAGAGCGAGCGCAACAAATCGCCGATCGCGCCGTCGCCGACGGGAATGGCGTAAGAGTTGCTCATCAGGCCGGAAAAATACTCGGTCATGCGCGAGGCCGTCGGTCGCGCCGAAATCATCACGGCCAAAGCGATCGCCAACAGCATGAACCAATGATTGATATCGCGGCTTTTCGCCACCTCGCCGCGCTTATGGGCGTCTTCGAGCTTCTTTTGCGACGGCTCTTCGGTTTTTTGCGATTCTTCTTGTTCCTCGGCCATGAAATGATCCTATCTGAGGAACATGGCGGTGGTGTTTTCAAAATAATCGGCAAACCACATCATCGATGCGCCGATCACCATGAACAGCACAACAAAGCCAAGGGCGATGTTCAAGGGCATGGCGATGAAAAACACCTGAAGCTGCGGCATCAAGCGGGAAATGAGGCCAAGGCCGATGTTGAACACCAGGCCATAGACCAAGAACGGCGCCGACATCTGAACGCCTAAACGGAACGATTCGGAGATGATGCGGATGATCATGGTCGTCAAATCGGTAATATCGGGAACGCTGCCAACGGGAAACAGCTGGTAGCTGTCGCGCATGGCGGCGATCAGCAGATGATGAAGATCGGTGGTGAAAATGACCAGAATGCCAAGCAGTGTCAGAAAGCTGCCGACCACGGCGCCTTGCGTTCCCTGCACCGGGTCAAAGACCTGGGCCGCACCAAGCCCAGTCTGGTAGGCGACGACCACGCCCATTACGTGCAGCGCGCTCATGATCAAGCGGGTGGAGACGCCGAGGATGACTCCGATCAGCATTTCGCGCAGCAAGGCCAGCGTTAGCGATACGGCATCGGGCGGGATGGCCGGCAAGGTATCGCGCACCAACGGCAGAATGACGAGACTGAGGAGCAGCGCGAAAGTTAGGCGAATGCGCGCCGGAATCATGCTCTCGCCCAGGGCCGGCGCCAGCATCAACGCCGAACCAAGGCGCAGAAAAACCAGGAAAAACGCGAAAATCGCCTCGGGAGAAAATTGCCCGAGCATGCCTTAAAGTCCGTTCACGATACGATCAGATATGCGGAACATGAGGCCGTTCAAAGCATCGCCCATGAACGGCAGAAAAACCAATAGAGAGACGAAGATCGCCACGATCTTCGGCACGAAGGTGAGCGTCATTTCCTGAACCTGCGTCAACGCCTGTATCAACGAAATCGCCAAGCCCACCACCAACGCCACCAGCATGGTAGGGCCGGCAACGATCAGAAACACCCAGATCGCATCGCGCGCCACGTCAATTACATCGGATCCGACCATTTTCTATTCTTTCCTTATCATAGGGCTAGTCGGCTGTTGAAAAACACTCTATCGGTCATTGCGAGAAGGCCATGGGCCGACGAAGCTATCCAGAGACAACTGGTTCTCTCCGCCGCTATGAATCGCCACGCCGCCTGACGACGGCTCGCGATGACGATGGAGAGATTTTTCAATCGCCTATTAAATCGGCATCCGCATGATTTCCTGATAGGCCTGGATCACGCGATCGCGCACCGCTACCACGGTGTTGACCATCATTTCGGCATTGGAAACTTCGCTGACCACATCCACCAGATCCATCTGGCGGTTAAGCCCGGCGATGCTGGCTTTCTCGCTTTTCTCGGCAGCCTCCGCCACCCCAGTGGTGACTTCCTGGAGCATATCGGCAAACCCGGAACCGCCGGACAGCGCTTCTTTCGCCGACATACCGGAGCCGCCGCGCGCCGCCGCTGCGGCATAGGCATTGGCGGCATCAAGTCCTTTGATCGACATGGCGTATTCCTCGTTCTTGAGTTATTTTACCGCAACAGATCAATGGTGCGCATGATCATGTTCTTCGCCGTATCGGCGGCGTTGAGATTGGCGTCATAGCTGCGCTGCGCCTGGCGCATGTCCATAACTTCCAACAGCGGCTCGACGTTGGGCGTGCGGACATAGCCATCGGCGTCGGCGCCGGGATGCCCCGGCTGGTAACGCTTGCCAAAATCGCTGCGGTCGAAGGTAACGCCGTCGACCGTGACCTCACGAATGCCGAGCTTGCGATCAAGCTCGTTGCGAAACGAAACCACCTTGCGGCGATAAGGCGTATCGGTGGGCGAGCTGGCCAGCGAATCGGCGTTGGCGAGGTTCTCCGAAATCACCCGAATACGCACTGACTGCGCCTTCAGGCCGGCGGCTGAAATCATCAACGACTTAGAGAGATCCATAACGCTGTCTCCGATGCTCCCCTAACGCTCAGCGATTGCGGCCGAGCGCGGTGAGGATCATGCTTTCATGCTTGCGGTAAAGATTGGTGACAAGGCCATAGTCCATTTGCACTTCGGCCATTTTCAGCAGTTCCTGCTCGACGGTGACGCCGTTGCCGTTGCGCTTCAATTCGGCGCTGCGCACGGTGTATTCCTCGCCGCCCGCGCTCTCGCTGGGCGGCTTTTGATGGTTGGGATGGGTGCGGGCGACCTTGACATTGCCGCCGACGGCGCGGTTCAAGACCTGGGTGAAGCGAACGCTTTTCAAGTCCTGGGGGCGGAAATCGGGGGTATTGGAGTTGGCGACGTTCTGCGACAGCACCGCCTGACGCCGGCTGAGCCAGCCCATCTTGTGCTGCAACGCTTTAAACAGCGTAAGGTGCTTCAAGTCCATCCGGCCTGCTCCAAGATCGCCCGTTGCCTTCTGCCCGGTGTCAATCCGTAGAGTTCGATTAAAATTTTAGCGATCTCATTGTCCGCCTCGGCTGTTAACAAAAGGTAAAAATCGCATCGCTGCAATTTTCCCCAATTTTTACCGGCCATTAACCATGAGCGCCAAGAATGGGCCCACGGAGTTGGAGCATGATGCGCGAGGGGAGAAAACAGCCGGGACAGCGGCAGGTCGGCGACCGCCAGGCGGCGGTGGCGCTGAACGCCAAGACCTGGCCCGGCGAGGTTCCCCAGGTAACCGCCGTCGGCTTCGGCAAGAATGCCGAAAAAATCCTCGAACTGGCCTTCGCCAACGACGTCAAGGTCCGTCAGGACAAGGATTTGACCGCCATTCTGGCGGCCATGGAGGTCGGCAGCCCGGTGCCTCTGGAAGCACTGGCCGCGGTCAGCGAAATCCTCGCCTATCTTTACCGCGCCGGGGGTGCTCCCGCCGCTTCCGCAACCGTTGCCGAGAACGGCGACGAACCGACAACTTCCGCAGAAGGCGATTTATATGGACAGCCCTGACTACCTGCGTTTTCTCGCCGCCCTGATTTTTGTGCTGGCGCTCCTGGGCGGCTTTGCCTGGCTCGCCCGTCGCTTCGGCCTGGCGCCGCGGGCGACGGTGGCGAAATCCGCCGTCAAACGGTTATCGGTGAGCGAGATATTGCCGCTCGACGCCCGCCGCCGGTTGATGCTGATCCGTCGCGACAACGTGGAGCATCTGGTGCTCATCGGCGACGGCGAAACGGTGATCGAGCAAAATATTACGCCGCCGCCGGCGATGCCTGCGTCGCTGGAGGGCCGGTCGTGAAATCATCGTTGCGTTGGGCGGCGCTGACCGCCGTTGTCCTGTCGCTGCTGGCCGCCTTCCCGGCGGCGGCGCAGGAAGTGACCATCAACTTGGGCGAAGGCGGCACCTTCAGCGGCCGTATCGTTCAGTTGATCCTCCTGACCACGGTGCTGGCGCTGGCGCCGTCGATCATCGTGGTGCTGACCTCGTTTACCCGCATCATCGTCGTGCTCTCCTTGCTCAGAAGCGCCATCGGCACGCAGCAGACGCCGCCCAACGTGGTGCTGATCAGCCTGGCGCTGTTCCTGACCGGCTTTGTCATGGCGCCAACGTTCGAGAAATCCTATAAGGAAGGCATAGCCCCGCTGGTTGCCGAGGAAATCGAGCAAGGGGAAGCTTTCGAGCTCGCGGTGGCGCCCTTCCGCGTCTTCATGCTCGGTCAGGTGCGCGAGCAGGATCTGCAGTTGTTCTTCGATCTGGGCAAGCTGACGCCGCCCAAGACAGCGGTGGAGACGCCGCTCCATGTGCTGATCCCCGCCTTCATCATCAGCGAGCTGCGGCGCGCCTTCGAGATCGGTTTCCTGCTCTTCGTGCCGTTCGTGGTCATCGACCTCGTGGTGTCGTCGATCCTCATGTCCATGGGCATGATGATGCTGCCGCCGGTGATGATCTCGCTGCCTTTCAAGCTGATCTTCTTCGTCCTGGTGGACGGCTGGGCTTTGGTCGCCGGCAGCCTGGTCAAGAGTTTCGGCGTTTAGCAGCAATAAGATTGAGCGATTCCACCGCCAGCGAGAAGGCGATGGCGAAGTAGAGGTAGCCGCGCGGGATATGGAAGTGCGCCCCATCGGCGACCAGCGCCACCCCGACCAACAGCAGGAACGCCAGCGCCAGCATTTTCACCGTGGGGTGGCGGTTGATGAAGCCAGCCACCGGCTCGGCGGCAACCAGCATCACGACGATGGCCACCACCACCGCGGCGATCATCACCGGCAGGTCATTGACCATGCCCACGGCGGTAATCACCGAATCGAGGGAAAACACCAAATCCAGCACCACGATCTGGGCGATCACCGAGGCGAACGAGACGGCTTTTGCGCCGCTGACCACGCCATGGGATTCCTTGCCTTCCACCATGCCGTGAATTTCCTGCGTGCCCTTATAGATCAGGAACATGCCGCCGCCGCCCAGCACCACGTCGCGCCAGGAGAGGGTAAAATCCGCCACCGTGAAAATCGGCGCTGTCAGGCCGATGATCCAAGACAGGCCGGCCAGCAATCCGACCCGCATGAGGAGCGCCAACGCCAAACCAATCCGGCGCGCCCGGGGCCGCTGAGCCGCCGGCAATCTTTCCGAGACGATGGAAAGGAAGATCAAATTGTCGATACCAAGGACGATTTCAAGGATCGATAGGGTGATAAAACCCGTCCACACCTGGGGATCGGTCAAGAAATCAAACATCGACAGCGCACCATCAGCTATGAGGGGGCGAAAGTGCCCAGCCCAGCGGCGCCAGAAGATGAAGATATTCGGTTAAAGCGTCAAGAGCCCTTGAATTCTTTCCGATAGGCGCTCATGAACCCTTCCAGGGTGTTGACGCTGGCGATGCTTTCGGTCAGTTCCTTGATTTCCTTGGCGGTGGTATCCTGCTTGGCGGTAATGACGTTGAAGGCGGTGGCGTAGGCCCCGTCAGCCATTGGCCCGGCGTAGCGTTCGCGCAAGCCCCGTAGCCCTTCGGCATTTTCCGCCAGCGACAGGGCGACGGCGATCCGCAATACCTGGCGGCGCTCGTCATTGGAGAGCGACTTCTTTTGCTCCCAGCGGCGGCCCAGTAGCTTCTCGGCGTTGGCCACCACCTCCGGCCAGCGCCCAGCGCCCCAGAAAAGGTCGGCGCGCAAGAGATCGGCATCCCGCGTTTGATCACCCTCCAGCAGCACCTCGGCCTCTTCATATTGCGCCAGGTCGATGAGCGCCCGCGCTTCCAAGCGGCGGCGGCGCGCCTCCACGTCCTCCGGCATAATGGTCTGGCGCGTGGCGCGAATCACCGCCAGCGCCTTTTCCGGTTTATGATCAAGGAGATAGATCATCGCCAGCCGCACCGCCACGTCGGCCTGGGCGACGCCCTCCAGGCGGTAGCGCACCTGATGCTCCAGGAGCGCCGCCGCCCGCTCCAAAAGATCGACCGAGACCAGCCGATCAGCCAGCCGGCGGATCATGTTGTCGCCGTCGGCGCCCAGCGGCGTCAGTTCGCGGAAATCATAATAAAGCGACAGCGCCTCCAGGGGCGGCATGGCGTCGGCTTTGCCGTCGAGGAACAGGTCCCGGAAAGCCGTGGTCATGAGGTCCGATAATTTCCGCGTGCGCGGCGTTTTGTCGAAATAGGTCACCGCCTGGCGCAAGGTATTAAGGCCGGTGCGGTAATCGCCGGTCGCCGTATAAAGGCGGCCCAGCCGATCCAAGAGATTAAGCTCGAACTCATCGCCGCGCCAGGCAAAGCGCAGACGCTCCAACTGATCGATGGCGTCTTGCGGCGCCATTTCGTTCTTGTCGAGTCTCAGCTCGATCTCGGCAAGCTTGGCGCGCGCGGCGGAGCCGCGTCCGCCCGAGGCGATGACTTTTTTCAAGGCCTCGCGGGCAACCTTGGGCTGCTTCTTGGCGATCAGCAACTTGGCGCGCAAATATTCGGCCTCGATGCTGGCGTCGGCGGGCAGCATCAGTCCGGTCAGAACCGAGACGACGTTCTCCATAATGTCATATTGTCCGGTTTCCAGCGCCGCGCGCGCCGCCACCAGATAAAACCGCCCGCGTTCGGCGTCATCATATTTGGGAAGAATATCCGCGCCGCGCTCGAAGGCGGCCAACGCCCCCTCCCCGTCGCCCGCTCCTTCGGCGGCCAAGGCGCGCCAGAGATAGATATCGAGTTCGCTATCGAGTGCGCTGTAGGAAAGATCGTTACGCGCCTCCTCGAAACGCCGCAGCAACGCAAAGGAAATGCCGCGGATGGCGCGAAATTCGGCATTATCGAGAAGATCCTGATCGCTCGATTGCATGACCTGAAGAATGCCCAGCGCCTGATCGGGCAAGCCATGGCCAAGATAGAACCGCGCCAGATCCCAGCGCACGCTGTTGCGTTCCTCCGCATTGGCCCGGGATAGACGATAAAGGAGGCCATGCCGAATCGCCATATAGTCTGCAATCTCGCCGCGCCGCCACGCCTTGAAGTCAATAAGACGCTGCGGCAGAGCGCTCTCGGCGGTGTCGGGGTCGGGCTGTTCAACGGCAGCGATCACGTTGCCGGAAAGCGCCAGGCCATCGGGCGCGGTGATGGCGACGCCGTTGCGGAAGCGGTTGACTTCGACGCCATCGGCGTTGACTTCAATGACAATTCCCTGGGCGGTGGCGGCGACCTGAAACTGGGCGAACCGGCGCGCCTCCTGCACGCCGCGCCCCGAAGGCGCGACCGGCACCACCGACAGACGATCTCCCACCAACGGATCATCAATGTCGATGCGCAAGCCGACGTCGGTTATGGGCAAAAAGACGCTCGGCTTACCCGCCATTTCCTGACCGGCGATGTCGATGGGAATTTGCGGCGAGGTATGATTGTCCTTCAGCTCGACGATCCAGGCGCCGCCGCGACGATGCGCCGCCGCATTCTGACCGTCGGCAATGCGATAGCGCAGAACCGTTGCTATGGGATTGGCGAGTTGCTGCACTGATTTGATGCGCTCGCCCAGAACGCCGCTTAATGCTCCCTGATCCACCGGGCGGTATTTCTCGAACACCACCCACAGGTGCCCGGCGCGCACGAAGACCGCCGCCGGCAGCACATCGCCCAACGGATAGGTCAGCCGCACGCCATTGAAAATCGGTTCGTATTGCAGGCTAATCGGCGCACCCGTGTAGGCAAGCTTCGTGGAAGGAGCCGTGGCTTCGGGCAAGGGCTCGCCCGCGCTTTCCACAGGCGTAGCCTTCGCCGCGGGTTTTTGCGCCGCTTGGATCGGCGGTTGCTGCTTCTTTTTCGGCGCCGGCTGCGGCTTTTCTTTCTCGCGCTGCGGCGCAGCGGTGGCCGACGCCGACGATGCCGAGGCGGGATCGGCGATATCGATCACCACCTTGGATCCGTCACGGAAATTGCGCACCGCAGCTTCTGGATGGACCTTGAAGCGCAGCACCAGCTTGTCTCCTTCCGCGCCGACTTGCGGATCTGCTACCCGACTGAGCGCGCCGCCCGCCACTTCCACCAGATCAAGTTCGGCCTGACGGGAAAAGGTGATAACGAGACGGTCGCCTTCCCGCGACGTCTTGTAGTCAACCCGGGATGCCCAATCGAAGACCAGCCGGCTGAAGCCTTTGTGCTCGCCGGCGCGCAGCACCACCCGCTCGTTGGCCAAGGCGCCGCTGGCAATGATGAGGAGCGCCAGAACAGCCGCCGCGGCGCGATGCAGGATCACGCCGATCGTCCGCCCCATGCTTGCCTTGTCAACGTCCCTGTTCATAGTCCCTGATCACAATATCGACCCGGCGCGACAGCTGCGACTGGATCGCCATCGGCAGTCCATCCAAAAGATCGCCATAGCGCTTGCCGCCATAGCCGTAGACCGGCATCGGCTGCCGGTAGCCGCTGCGGCGGAGCACGCGGGCAATGGCCATCGCCCGGGCGAGCGACAGCTCCCAGGGCGATGCGAACGTCTTACCATGAACCGGTGAAGGATCCGTATACCCGACGACGGAGATCTCGTTGCGAACATTGCCGAGAAGGGCCGCCAATTCGGCCAGGGAAGCAAAGGTCTTGGGATCGGCGATCTCCGAGCTGCCCGCGGAAAACAGGAGATCAGCCGGCAGCGAGACCGCCACGCGGTCATCCAGCAGCCGGACATGGGCCTTTTGCAACACCGGGTCGCGGGCCAACATTTCCTCGATGACCGTGTTCAAGTACTCAATGTTCTGGCTTTCCGGAAAATCGCTCTGCGGCTTGGGGTGTTCATCCCATTTCTCATCGCGCAAACGGCTTTGGGAGGGGTTCAAGCGGTCGCTTAAGGCATTGACCACCGCCTGCCAGTCGTCCACCTGCACGGCGTTCATGGAAAACACCATGACGAAAAACGTCAGGATCAGCGACAGGAGGTCGGCGAATATCAACATCCAGCCCAGGGACGGCGTGGACGGCGGCGGCGATTCAAACATTTGCATGGCCTATTCTCCGCCGCGATCACGATCAAGAATATCGCTGCGACGGGTATTGAACCGCAGCCACACCAGGTCCCGCCGGTCGATGACGACGCCGGTGCTAATCAAGGACGCCGGCACGCCGCGATCCTCCAGTTCACGGGCAAACGCCGCCGCCCGCAATACCGGCAATTGCTGTTCCGGCTGCGCCGCTTCCATCATCGCTTCGGTGACGGCGAAAGAAATCTCGACCGTGCGCTCCGCCTGGCCGCTCTCGCGGCGCAAGAAATCGGCCAGATCGTTCAAGAACCGGGTTTGGTCGGGCCGTAGATGCACATCGCCCTGGTTGAACAAAACGGCGGTCGCCAATTCCGCTTCGAGCTGATTGCCGCCCTGACTTGCAAACCATCCGGGAAAGTCCACCAGTTCGGTAAACAGACCCTTGATGCCGTCGTAAAACTCCTGCGAATGGATATCGAGCTTTTTCAAGCCCAGAAAATCAATCTCATCGCTGTTGGGCGCAAAGGATTTGCGGAAAGTGGTGTAGACGCTTTCCAGCGCCGCGTCAGCCTTGGCCGTCACCTGATTGGAAACCGAATTGAGGACGATGAAGAAGGCGATCAAAATCAGATAAAGCGAGGCAAAGAGTTGCACCGTCTTGGCGCCGGTCGTATCTTCCGCCAAATCATCAAGCGGATTTCGCTCTTGCGCTGGTTCTAACTCGCCGGTCATGATCCATCAAAACTTGCCAATATGGCGTCAATGTCATCCTGGGCATTGGCGGCCTGGGGAAGCTCTGGGCCATGGAGCAGGGCCTTGGCGTCAATCACCTCGCCACTCTCGTCGCGATGAATTTCGGGCGCCGCCTCGATATGGGTATCGCCGATGGCCTCCGCCAGTCTGCTCAAGCGTTCTTCCAGTTGCCTGAGGGTGCCGACCACCTTGGTGATGCGCTGCCCGGTGATGTCCTGAAAGCTCGACGCCTCGTAAAGCCGGGTGACGATATCGGCCAAGGAAGCAGCCATCTCACCGTCGGATTTTTGCGCCAGGGTTTCGATCTCTTCGGCGGCGTCCATCACCTTGCCGGCGGCCAGTTCGGTTTCCTGAACGATGGCTTCCAATTCGTCCGAGGCGTCGGGGATCTTGCGCTTGCTTAAGGTCTGCGGCTGCAGTTCGTGAAGTTCGGCCTTGGCCGCCTCGATGCAGTCCACCAGCTCGGCGATCTCGTGGCGCATGCGCCACAGGGCGGGCGTCGCGCCGTCATCCGGCGCCATGGCCGGCGTTATGGGGTATGTCGCTCCGTGCATCTTCTATCTCTCCTTCCGCCCCTCCCAAGTGCCGGGAAAGTGTAGGCAAAAGGCCCTTAAAGCGCGGTTAAGGAGCGGCTTTCCCCAAGCTTCCGGGAAGATCGTGCCGAATCAGTGAAAAGCTTTTTTATTTTAAGAGGTTAGCTATTATCGCCGGTAAACGGCAATTGCCGCCGCAAGGCCAATTCGGTGGTCACCTCGGTGGCCGTGGCCTGGTTCATCTGGGCCAAGACTTCGGCCACCTTCTTCTGCTTCATCCGTTCGATGACGTCCAAAAGCACCGCCAGATCGAGTTTTTCCAGAATGCGCGCCGCATCCTTGGGCTTCATGGCTTCATAGATTTTGACCAGGTTTTGCAACTGCGCTTCCGCCTGCTCGTCATGGGTCTTGACCAGCGCCTTGATGTTGCTTTCCAGGCTTTTTAAGCGCTCAATTTTGCGGTCGATACGCTGTTCGGTGGCCATCAGCAGGCGCTCCCGGGTATCCAGCTCTTGCGATCGCATCTCCAGTTTCTGGCGGCGATCGGACAGATCCTGCAACAAATCCATTTCCGAGCGGCTCAAGAATTCCTGGCTGGCCGGCGCATTGGCGTCATCGGCGGCCGGCGCGGCGGCTTCCGTTTTGTTATCTGCGGCTTCCGTTTTGGCCGGTTCACCGGCGGCGGGCGCCACCTCGGCGGCCTGTTCCGCCGCGACGGCGTCGGCGACCAACAGCGGCGCTGACGTCATTGCTTCAGAGACGATGGCGGAGATTTTCACCACCAACAGACCGCTGCAGGCGATCATCGCCAGCGGCAACAGCCTGCCACGGCGCAGCCGGTTTAAGAAGGAGCTGGCGTCAGCGGGCGGTTTTAAGGACATGGCGGCGCTCATCATGATTGGCGGCGGCTTCAGCAAGAGCTTCCAGTCCGCCGGCAACGCGGATGTGCGGTCGGCGGCCGTCATCGGCAGCTTCGCGGGCGCGACGGGTCAGGCCGGCTTCCAGTTTATCAGCAAGATTGTTGCCGGCCTCGGTAATCAGCGCCAGCTCATCGGCCAGCGCCCGAGCGCGCGCCACTTCGCGCTTTAAAGTTTCTTCGGTGGTCTGCCCCACCGCCTTTAATTCGTAAATCCCTTCCTGCGCCCGCGCCGTCGCCTGGTTAAGCGCGGTGGCCAGGCGCAACAGTTCACCCTGATTCTGCCGCAGGAGCTGCAGGCGGCGATTGAGCACAAAAGCAAATCCGATGGTGACGGCAAGCAATACCGCGACCACGCCGTTGGCAATAAGATCAATGCCGATCATGGTTTCCGTTTCCGCATCTTGATGTTTTCGATCTTGACGGCGACATGGGGCCCCATCCGCCCCATCCGTCCATTCATCATTGATACGCCGTTGCAGCGCACGTCGATTTCCGCATCGGGTCCGGTATTGAGCATCAACGTCTGGCCGACTTCCATGCCCATCACTTCGCCCAACGTCAGCACCTGCTCGTCCAAGACCGCCTCGACCGGCACCTCGGTGTACCACAGCTCATTGGCCAAGTGGTTTTCCCAAATGGTGTCGCGGCCGAATTTCTCGCCCATGAAGCGCTGCAGCAGCAGCTCGCGCACCGGCTCAATGGTGGCGTAGGGCAGCACCATTTCAAACCGTCCGCCGCGGTCCTCCATATCGGCCCGCATTTTGACCAGAATGGCCGCGTTGGACGCTTGCGCGATGGAGGCAAAACGCGGGTTGGTCTCCACCCTGTCGAGGGCGAAAGTGACGGGGCTTAACGGTTCGAAGGCGGCGCACAGATCTTTAAGCACCACGGAGATCATGCGCTCAATCAGCGTCTGCTCGATGGTGGTATAGGGCCGGCCCTCGATGCGCATCGCCGCCGTACCGCGGCGGCCGCCAAGAAGCGCATCGACAATGGAATAGATAAGGTTGGAATCGATGGTGATCAGGCCGTAATTATCCCATTCCTCGGCGCGGAACACCGCCAGCATCGCCGGCAGGGGGATCGAATTCAAATAGTCACCAAAGCGGATCGACGAGGTATTGTCGATCGACACTTCAATGTTGTCGGAAGTAAAATTCCGCAGCGATGTCGACATCATCCGCACGAAGCGGTCGAAGATGATATCGAGCATCGGCAGCCGCTCGTAAGCGACGAGGCCGCTGTTGATCAGCGCCTGGATACCGGTGCGTTCGCGGTTATCGTCATCATCGCCATCAAAGCCGAGCAGGCTGTCGATTTCGTTTTGATCGAGAACGCGGTCAGCCTGAGCGCCGCCCAGCGGATTGGGTTCCTCGGCGGCCAGCTTCTCCCATTCCTCGGCGACCTTGGCGTCGTCCTGCGGAGCATTGGCCATCGCCGCCCATTCGGCGGAAAGCTTATCCTGGTCTAGCGAGCCATCATCCGGGCTTTGGTTATCGGCCATCTAAACACACCCTTACTGGACCAGCATTTCCTTAAATAACACGTCCTTGACTTGGGTCGGATACAGTGCGGTATTGACCCGTGTCAGCAGTTCTTCCTTAAGGCGAAACATGCCGGCCGAACCGTTGAGGTCTTCCGGGCGCAATTCGCGCAAATAGACCTGAAACTCGTTGATCACCCGCGGCAGCTTCTTTTCCAGCTCCAGAAGGATGCTCTGGCGATCGATCTCAAGCGCCACTTTGATCTTCAGGTAACTGGCCTTGCGACCGCCGGTGTTCAAATTGACCAGCATTTCCGGCAGATCGTAAAACAAGAGCTCCGTCTGCTCGCCGCTGGCGAGCTGGCTCTCGGCCGCCTTGTCTTCGCCGCCGGACAACAGGAAAAAGGCCACGACACCGGCAATGATCAGCGCCACTGCCGGCAGGATCACGAACAGCACCAGCTGTTTGCCACTGAGCTTTTTCTTCTTCTCAAGGCCGCTCGCCAGATCGTCGGCGTCAAGCTCTGGCTGTTCTACCTCGTCGGTCTTTTTGTTCATCGGTCCATCCGGCGCCATCGGGCTACGCCCGGGGCCTGCCCCTTCGTCCCTGCTGCCAATCGTTAGAGAACGGTAAGCGGCGAGGGTTAACAAGTGGTTGAGATTGGCAACAATTTGATACGGATTTGAGGCATCTGGCGGGCTGGGGGATGGCCGACCTGCCGGCAGGCTTTACCCGGCAAACTCTGCCGCAAGCCGCCCGCCTACCCACCAAGATTCAGGTTAATATATTGATATAAAAGAATTTATTTTTTGGCACAGGACATGCAGTGAAGTGTGGGCGGATCACTCGAATGGCAAAATCGCCAAACGGGAAGGAGCTTGAGGATGGATACCACGCTATACGTCGGACTTTCGCACCAAATGGCGATGCGCCGGAATCTGGATATTCTGGCCAACAACATCGCCAACATGAACACCACCGCCTTCAAGAAGGAAAGCGCCATCTTCCAGGAATACCTGATGGAGATGGACAACACCGACACCCCGGCCGCCCGGGAGGTTGCCTTCGTCCAGGACAAGGCGCTGATACGCGACTTTTCCGAAGGCAACATGCGGGCCACCGGCAACCCCCTGGACGTGGCGATCAGCGGCAAGAATTTCTTCCGCGTCCGGTTGCCTGACGGCAGCGAGCGCTACACCCGCAACGGCCACTTTCACCTCGGCGATGACGGCACGCTGGTGACCTCCAGCAATCATCCGGTGCTCGACAGCGGCGGCCAGACCATCGCCTTTACGCCGCAAGACACCAAGATTGACATCGCCGACGATGGCACCGTATCGACCAAGGAGCGCGGTATTGTCGCCAAACTCGGGGTCGTCACCTTTGATGACCTGAGCAAATTGGAGAAGGTTGGCGAGAGCCTGTTCAAATCGCCGGCCCCGTCGCAACCGGCCACCAATTATACCGTGCTGCAAGCCATGATCGAGGATTCCAACGTCCAGCCGATCATCGAAATCACCAATCTGATGAACATCGCCCGCCGCTACCAGTCGGTTGATCAGGTGCTCGATCAACAGCAGGAGCTTGAATCGAAAGCCATCAACCGCCTGTCGCGGGTTGGCTAACAGCGAGCCATTATCGCAAGGATGAACGACCATGAAAGCCCTTAGCATCGCCGCCACCGGAATGCTCGCCCAGCAGCTTCAGGTCGAGGTGATCTCCAACAACCTCGCCAACATGAACACCACGGGCTTCAAGCGCCAGCGGGTGGAATTCCAGGATCTCTTGTATCAGAACATCGAGCGCGTGGGCGCCGCCTCGTCGGACAGCGGCACGGTGGTGCCGTCGGGCATTCAGATCGGCGTCGGCGTTAAGACCGCATCGGTGTATCGGATTACCGAACAGGGCAACTTGGTCAATACCGGCAACCAGTACGACTTCGCCATCAATGGCGCGGGGTATTTCCGCATCCAGTTGCCTGACGGCAGCGACGCTTATACCCGTGCCGGCACCTTTCAGCTCAGCCCGGAAGGACAGATCGTGAATGCCGATGGCTACATCATCATGCCGGGCATCACCATTCCGCCGGAAGCCATCGACGTGGCGGTCAATCCCCAGGGTGAAGTGCAAGTGAAGCTTGCCGGACAGGTTGATCCGCAGGTGGTCGGACGGTTCGAGATATCCACTTTCCCCAACCCCGCCGGTTTGGAATCCGTGGGCGATAATCTCTTGATCGAAACCCCGGCCTCGGGCGTCGCCAACAACGGCACGCCGGGCAGCCCCGGTTTCGGCACCATCGTGCATGGCCTGTTGGAAACCTCGAACGTCAATCCGGTGGCGGAAGTCACCACTCTGATCGCCGCCCAGCGCGCCTATGAAATGAATTCCAAAGTGATCAGCACCGCCGACGAAATGATGAGTACAGTGTCGAACTTAAGGTAGCGGGATAGGAAGATCTTGACATGAAGAACCCCTGGAAAATCATCCTCGCCGCCTCGGCGCTGTGCCTGCTATCGCTCGCGCCAGCCCATGCGGGACGGCATTTAAAGGGCGCCATTACCGTCAGTGCGCCGGTCGTTACCCTGGCCGACGTCTTCGAGGGCGATGCGGCGGATCCGGCGTGGGCCGGCGTTATTGTGGCGCAAGCACCGAGCCCCGGCGGCCAAGTGGTGATGCGCTCCGCCCAGATCGTCGAGGCGGCGCGTTCGGCGGGCGCCATGTGGGACAGCGCCACCACCTCGCCAACTATCGTCATCACGCGGCGCGGGATCACCGTTCCGGCTGATGTCATCGCCAAAGAAATCGCCGCGGCACTGCCCGCCGACAAGCGCAACAGCACCATAACCCTGAATCCCGGCGCGACCGGCATCGCCGTCGCCGCCGCCGGCGATTTTGCCGCCGTCAAGGTGACCCGACTGCAATACGACGTGCGCTCAGAAAGTTTCAACGCCACCCTCAGCTTCCCGGATGGCAAGGGCGGCAGGCGGAGCGACGTCATTACCGGGCGCATCGTCGCCATGATCGATGTCCCGGTATTGAATACCACGCTGGCGCCGGGAACCGCCATTTCGGCGCAGGACATTGATTGGCTGAGGTTGCCGGCGCGTCAAGTCAGCGGCAACATGATCGCCAATGCCGACGACGCAATCGGCATGGCGGCGCGCCGTGCCTTGCGGCCGGGCGTGCCGCTGCGCTTAAGCGATATCGAACGGCCGCGTCTGGTCAAGCGCGGCGACATCGTCACCATGACGCTGACCAAGCCGGGCGTTGCCTTGACGGCGACGGGCCGCGCCATGGAAAACGGCGCCAAGGGCGATCGCATCCGCCTGGTCAATACGGCGTCAAACCGCAGCGTCGAGGGTATCGTGGTGTCGGATCGCCAGGTCATGGTGACCACCGGCATGCAGGTCGTGGCGCAGTACGATTAAGTGATCGCCGAGAAAAGGAACCGGCTCATGTTGAAGAAAGCGTTTGTTATTATTTGCCTCGCCGCGCCGCTGGCCGCCTGCGGCAGCATGCAGCAACTGTCGCGCGTCGGCCGGGCACCCAAAATGTCGCCGATCGAAGCGCCGACGCAACTGCCGCCCGCCGACGCCGCCTTCGCGCCGACCGCGCCGGCAGCCCCCGAAGCCGGCGAGCAGGCCAGCAGCCGCAACACGCTGTGGCGCTCCGGCACCCGGCATTTCTTCAAGGACCCGCGCGCCAGCCGCGTCGGCGACATCCTCACCGTGGAAATCAGCATCAACGACAGCGCCAAGGTGGACAACACCACCAAGCGCTCGCGCAACAACGCCAATGATGCCGCCATCGAAAGCTTTCCCTTCGGGCTGAAGAAAAGCGGCGATCTCGTCAATATGGGCAGCAACACATCCAACACCGGCTCCGGCACCGTCGACCGCAGCGAGTCGATCAACCTGACCGTGGCCGCGGTAGTGACCAAGGTGTTGCCCAATGGCAACCTGGTTATTCAAGGCCGCCAGGAAGTGCGCGTCAATTTCGAAGTGCGCGACCTGACTGTCACCGGCATCGTGCGGCCCGAGGACATCAGTTCCAATAATCGCATCGAGCATACGCAGATCGCCGAGGCGCGCATTTCCTACGGCGGACGCGGCCAGATCACCGATGTGCAGCAGCCGCCCTACGGCCAGCAGATCTACGAAGCCATCATGCCGTTCTGATATTTAAGTCTTCTCAGTCTTCACAGTTCCATCCGCAACGTGAAGCTAACGGAAAAGGGCTGGTTCAAAACGAACCGGCCCTTTTTCAATTTCCGAATACTCCAGCCGCTTATTCGTCGCGATGGACCTTTTCCTGGCGCTCATGCTGTTCTTGCGCTTCCAGCGTCATGGTGGCGATGGGCCGGGCGTCGAGACGCTCCAGGCTGATCGGCTCGCCGGTCACCTCACAGTAGCCATACTCGCCATGGCGGATGCGCTCCAAGGCGGCATCGATCTTGGCGATGAGCTTGCGTTGGCGGTCCCGAGCACGCAGCTCCACCGACCAATCGGTTTCGGACGAGGCGCGATCGGCGACATCGGGTTCGCGCAGGCTGTCCTCCTGGAGATGCTGCAGGGTTTCCTTCGAATCCCGCAAGATGTCTTCCTTCCAGGCCAAAAGCTTGCGCCGGAAATATTCCAGCTGCTTTTCGTTCATGAAGGGTTCTTTATCGTGAGGGCGATACCCTTTCGGCAATTCCACCATCGATCAACAACCTCTTGATGCCATCTCGGGCCCGGCTGGTATCGGAGCCCAGACGTCGATCTCTGCGATAAAATTTCGTGCTTTATAGTGAAGAGCGCGGCCGGCGGCAAGCCTGAACGAAAAAGGGCAAAAAAACCCTATGAATTTAGATAGATACCTAGCTTGGCCAGCTCCACGGCGGCGCGCAATTCAACCTCATCGAGAAGCCCCTGCAATCGCTCGTCGCCGGTCATCAGCCGGCGATCCCGCAGGCTCGCCGCCAAGTTTTGAAGCTGGGAGGCGGGTATGGCGCCCAGGATCAAGCCACGCCGGATGCCCTCCAGCTGCTCGAGCATATCTTCGGCCCGCGCCAGCCCCTTGGAGCGGCCGGCGGCGGCGTCTCGGGTTTCCTGGAGGGCCAGGAGACCACTCACCGGCGACAGCGGTATGGCGCTTTGCGTCGCCGTGGGGCCGCTCGTCGCCTCCTCCTCCAACAGGCCATCGAAACTCCCGCCAGCCCTCTGCGCGCCGCGCTTGCGCGCGGTTGCGGCGACTGTGGTCTGCCCGGTGGCGGTGATGCGCAAGGCGATTTTCCTGGGTATAGTGGTAGTAGCGCTTCAAGTCGCCTTTACTTTCGCCCGGTTCGGTTAACAGCTCCTTAAAAGGCCGGCAAGAGTTGCCGCTCGGGGCAACTCCTGCCGCCGGAAAAGCTTGGCAAAGCGCTGCATTTTCCCAGGAAAACCGCCACTTTCCGTGCCTTTGGCGGTTGGCATGAATTTCGCTTATCTCCCCACGGGGATGAAGTGTCCCCGTCGTTGCCGCTTCATGATTGCTGGAAGAGTGCCGTGATGAGCATGCTCGCGTCGATATCCTCTCTGCTCCGCCATCGCCTGCCCGGGCTGGCGGCCCTTTGCATTTGTGCGGCGCTGATCCCGGCCGAGGCCGGGCTGGCCGCCTCGCGGGTCAAGGACATCGTCACTTTCGAGGGCGTGCGTGAAAATATGCTGGTCGGCTACGGCCTGGTGGTTGGCCTCAACCGCACCGGCGACACCATCAGAAACGCGCCGTTTACCCGGCAAAGCCTGGAGGCGATGCTGGAGCGCCTGGGCGTCAACACCCGCAACTCGGAAATCAAGACCGAAAACGTCGCCGCGGTGATGGTCACCGCCAGCCTGCCGCCGTTTGCCCGCCATGGCAGCCGCATCGACGTATCCGTCAGCTCGCTGGGCGACGCCGATGATCTGCGTGGCGGCACCCTCTTGGTCACGCCATTGATGGGCGCTGACGGCGAGGTCTACGCCGTGGCGCAAGGCTCGGTGCAAATCGCCGGCTTTTCAGCCAAAGGCGACGCCGCCTCCATCACCCAGGGCGTGCCGACCGCCGGCCGCATCCCCAACGGCGCCATCGTCGAGCGCGAAATCAACTACGCCCTAGGCGCCCTGCCTTCCGCCCGACTGCAACTGCACAGCCCCGATTTTACCACCGCGCGGCGGATCGCCGCCGCCATCAACGACCATCTGGGCATTGCCGCGGCGGCTCCCCTCGACCCGGCCACCGTGGAAGTGCGCCGTCCCGACGGTTATGACGGCGACATGGTCGCGCTCCTCACCGAGATCGAACAATTGTCGGTCAATCCTGACCAACCGGCCCGGGTCATTATCGACGACCGCTCCGGCGTCATCGTCATCGGTTCGGACGTGCGGGTCAGTGAAGTGGCCATCGCCCAGGGCAATTTGACCATCAGCGTCAGCGAAGCGCCCGAAGTGTCGCAGCCGGCGCCCTTCTCCCAGCAAGGCGAAACCACGGTGGTGCCGCGCAGCGAAGTCAACGTGAAGACCGACAAGGAAAATCAGCTGGCGGTATTTAAGGCCGGCGTCAGCCTGCAGGAACTCGTCGACGGGCTGAACGCGCTTGGCGTCGGCCCGCGGGATTTGATTTCCATTCTGCAAGCCATCAAAGCCGCCGGCGCCTTGCAGGCTGAGATCGAGGTGATGTGATGGACGCGATGCAGGGTATTGCGCAACTGGGGCTCGCCGGCCGCACGCAAAATCAGGCGGCGATCGCGGGCGAGAAAACCGTCGCCGCCGCATTGCGTAAAGATGATCCCGCCATTCGCAAGGCGGCGGAGGATTTCGAGGCGGTATTCATCGCCAGCATTCTGGAAAATATGTCCTCCGGCATTCCCGTCAACAGCACGTTTGGCGGCGGCTTTAGCGAACAGATTTACCGCGGCATGCTCAACGAACAGTATTCGAAAAGTATCGCCGCCCAAGGCGGCATCGGCATCGCCGACAACGTGTACCGTTTTCTTATGGGATTTCAGGAGGTAGGACATGACGCCCCCGCAAGAAGCCCTCGATAACGCCAAGAACCCGGTGTTGACCCTAATCTCGCTCACCCGCCGCTTGGGCGATGTGGTGCGTCAGGAAAACACTCTTCTCAATCAGCGCCGGCCGAGCGAGGCCACGACGCTGATCGAAGAAAAGGGCCGT
Organism: Sphingomonadales bacterium; assembly: GCA_019455285.1. GTDB lineage: Bacteria > Pseudomonadota > Alphaproteobacteria > Sphingomonadales > Govanellaceae > PRO5. The sequence goes on along the minus strand of JACFMS010000009.1, from coordinate 92,733 downwards.
CTGGCCGCTGCTTACGGCCGTGAAATGGATATCCTGCGCAAGAACGGCGGCGCCCGCGCTTTCGGCAGCGCCGATCAGCTGCGCGAACTGAAACGTGAAACCTCGGCCTTTCGCAAACTCCTCGACGAACATCGCCGCATTCTGGAGAGGGTGCGCACCGTCAGCGAAGGCATGCTGAAAGCAGTGGGCGAAGAAGTGGCGCGGCGCTCCCGCCCGCCTCAAGGGTATGGCAAAAACGCCGCGCCAGCCACGCCGCGCCAAGCGCCGCCGGCGACCTTGACGCTCAATCAAGTCATCTAAAATCAAAAAGACCAACACGCCTGTTGCACCCCCGAGCGCACCTCGGGGGTGTTTTTTTGCGTCGCCCGGCAAGACAGCGCCGATGGCGGCGCGCAGACATCGGCACAAACTGCCGGGCAAGGGAATTTTTTACCATGGCGCAAGCGCTGATATTGACGCTGATTTCACAAAAATATCTTTTTATATCAATAACTTAAAATTTTTATTCAAATTGGCACGGAGCTTGCTGAGGAAGGCTTGAGACCGTGTTCTCATCGGGACGGATCGTAGAAAGCTTATCTGAAGGAGAAAGATAATGGCCTTCTCAGTAAACACCAATGCAAGCGCGCTGTCGGCGCTGCGCAATCTGAATATGACGACATCGGATTTGGAGAAAACGCAAACCCACATCAACACCGGTTTGCGGATTTCCAGCGCCAAGGACAACGCCGCGATTTACGCCATCGCGCAAAAGCTGCGCGCCGATCTGCGCGGCTTCAATGCCGTCAAGCAGAGCCTTGACCGCTCCATCAGCACCACCGATATCGCCATGACTGCCGCCAGCTCCATCTCCGACCTCTTGATCGAGATGAAGGAGAAGGCGGTGGCGGCGGCCGACGTCGGCCTCGATACCGCCAGCCGCGACGCCTTGACCGAGGACTTCGAGCAGTTGCGCGATCAGATCACTACCATTGTCGCCAACGCCACCTTCAACGGCACCAACCTTCTGGATGCCGGCGCCGATCTTATCGTGGCGATCACCAATCCCGACGCCACTCAGACCATCACCATCTCGCATGAGAACTTAACGCTGGGCGGCGGCAATATCACCATCACCGCGGCCCAGACCATCAACACCGCAACCAAGGCAAGCGCTGCGGTGACCGCAATCACGGCGTCTCTTGATAATGTCAACTCGGTGCTGACCCGCTTCGGCGCCGGCGCCAAGGCGCTGGAATTGCAGCGCTCGTTCGCCGATAAGCTCTCGGATGCCATCGAGACGGGCATCGGTAACCTGGTGGACGCCGACTTGGCGCGCGAAAGCGCCAAATTGCAGTCCTTGCAGGTCAAACAGCAGCTCGGCGTTCAGGCGCTCTCCATCGCCAACCAAGCGCCGCAGGCCGTTCTGCAGCTTTTCCGCGGCTAAGGCTAACTGCGATCCGATCCCAATCCTACCAAAAGGCCAAGCCCCGGCGGACCTTTCGCCGGGGCTCCCTTATTTTAGGCAAGACGCAAAACCGAAGGCCGCCAGACCATCGGTTCAACAAATCAGCTTTTTCGTCTCGTTCAGACCCGGTCGTCGACGATGACGCCTTCGCGTTCGCGGTAGAATGAAATGAACCGTAAGATTTCCTCCGCCGGATATTGCCTTACGATTTCACCAGATTCCGCATTGATCGACTTATAGACGAAAAGCCCGGTAGTCTCGTCGTGCTCGATTTGCAAGCGCGTGTTGGGCAGCTCCTTCGGCACAAAGCGGTCAAGAAGTTCCGCCACCTTGGGCAGTGACAGCTTGCCATCGGCGAGGAGTATCGTCTCGTCGATCGCTGAACGATTCAAAGCGGGATCTTCCTGCCGGTACGCCTGTGCATCGACGCTATTGCCCGCTGCGTCTCTCTTGGTCACTGTGCGTACCGACGGATAATCACCGCCGATCGGGAATTTCGCACCAATCTCAATCATTGGTCTGCTCCTACTCCAAAACCGATCGCAACACGGCCGGCTGAGTGTGTATTCCCTTCCTGTTCATTCCGCCTGACCCAATGGCGGATTTCTCCTTTATAAACGCACGCCAGGGCCGCGCCTCTCGCGGTCCCGGTCCCACCTGACATAATTGATCATGAACTGGTTAGGTGGGACCGAGAATTTTCGGTCCCACCCACCCCCAACTGATTAACGGAAGAGACCGAGCACCGCACCCGGCGCTTGGTTGGCGATCGACAGCGCCTGAAGACCAAGCTGCTGCTTGACCTGCAGGGACTGTAAGCGAGCGCTTTCCTTGGCGAGGTCGGCGTCGACCAGGTTGCCGATACCGGTTTCGATCGAATCAGACAGCTTCGTCACGAAGGCCTTTTGCATCTCAAGACGCTTGGCGCCGGCACCGATCTTCGATAGAGCGGCGTTGACGTTCGAGATCGAGGTTTCGAGCGCGGTAACCACGTTCGCCGCCTTGGTCTTGGTGTCAATGACATCAGCGGCGGAAAGCGTGATGTTCGCGCCAGTTAGGCTCATATCCTGCGCCGTAATGGTCAAGGACGAACCAGCCGTATCATTCAGGATGGCAACGATATTATTGCCGCTGTTCTTGACGGCATTGATGCCGTTGAATGACGCATTGCTGACGATCGTGGTGATCTGATCCCGCAGCTGCTTGAAGTCGTCATTGAGCGCGGTACGGCTCGCGGTATCGAGACCGGCGTCAGCGGCGGAGGCCGCCTTTTCCTTCATTTCGATCAGAAGGTCGGACACCGCGCCGCCGGCGGCCAGTGCCACGTCGGCGGTGCTGATGGCGCGATCAAGGCTCGACTTCACCGAGTTCAAGCCCGCCACGTCGGAACGCAGATTCTGGGCAATGGCGAACACCGCCGCGTTATCTTTCGCGGAGGCGACTTTCAGGCCGGTGTTGATAGCGCTTTGGGTTTTATTCAGGGCGGCGCTTGTCGCATTCAAAGTTTGCAGAGCAACGAGAGCGCCTGGATTGGTATTGACGGAAAAAGCCATTTCTTGGGCCTCCTTTTGAGTGTTACGAGCGTTTTGCTCACGGGCATTTTGCCCGCCCTCTTATCAGCAAGGGTCGTGCCAGTTAATTTCCAAATCCTAAATTAACCATTTGGGGTGTGCCGCCGCTTGTCTTTATCCGCATTGGGCGTGCTTGGGCGGTAAGCATATTTACAAGGCAAAAATTGCCGACTGGGCAGGAATGACCCGGCAAATTTTGCCGAGTTGGGAAAAATTTGCCGGGTAAAGAATGAGAATTAGAGAAGAAAATTAGAGCGATGTTGACCTTCAGTCATAACGCTAGCCCGTTCACCCTGAGCGCCGCGAAGCGGCAGTCGAAGGGCCTCTCGTGAACGGATGACTGCACAGTGGAAAACCGTTCGATGAAACCCCTCGACAGGCTCGGGGCGAACGGTTTTCCCCTATCCGGCGAAAGAATAGCTGAATGTCAACGCATTCTATATCGTCTGCTGCACGCCCGAGGCGGGCTCACCGGCGGCGGAGGCGGGACGCGCCGCCAGGCCTTCCATGATGGCGCGGTTGACGTCGATCAGAGCATCAATATCCGCGTCCTGGCGAATGACGTCCGAGGTGTAGCGGTTAACCCACAAGCCGATGGAAATGATGCGCGCCCGCAAGTCTTTAGGCAGTTGATTGCCTTCCATGGCGCAATCGGTGGTAAAGGTCGACCACATGCGGCGGTTCCAATCCAGCGCCTCGGCAAAGGCGCCGTTCTTAATCCCGCTTTCCTTGGCGCGAATAAGCGCGCCCGTCACTTGCGCGAACAGGCGATATTCGGTCTGGCGAGGGGATTCAGCGGATGTCTGCGCCTTCTGATAGGCCTTCAGCGACATAGTTCAGCCTCTCCTCCTCAAATGGGATGAGTTTTTTGCACGCCATCAGCGCCCGATAATAATTGCCGCTGATCACATCGGCGCTGATTTCAACACAGAGCGCCAACGCCTGGGGGTCGGTCAGCGCGCTCATCAGCTCGCTCATACGCAGAACGAATTCTTCATGGTACTTCTTGTTGGCGCCGTTATCCAGGTACATCAGCATGACCGGAAAATAGATGCGCTTGACCGGCGTATCCACTTCATCGGCTTGCAGAATGTCCTTTTCACGTAAAATCGAAACTTTGTTCTGGATAACCACGCTGGCGCGCCGCTCGCCGTTGGCGATCACCGCACCGTTGACGACGAATTTTTCGCCTGGTTTCAAGGAGATTTTGAGCGCCATGTCCCTTTATCCTCGGGCAGCCTTAAAGACGGGACACCCCCGTCGCTTGCCGATAATTCTGCCCTGTCAGAGTTAACAAGGCCTAAACAAACCCTAAAACTTTCGCTTGCCGCAATGAACATAGACAAAGAAAGTTTAGCCTTTCTTAACCATGAAAATGCTTTGATCAGCCAAAGGCTAAACCTTAGCAATGTGGGCAAGATCACCATGGCCAGACCAGCCGTTGCAGCGCAAAAGTCGGAACGCCTTTCTTATGAGAAAGCGCGTAAGCTCAAAGCGCTGCTCACCAAGGGCCAGAAATTCCTGAAAAGCGGCGATACTACCCAGGCGGCAAAATACATCGTCGAGGCTTGGAACATGAATCCGGAAGATTTCGATCTTCTGGTGGCGACGGCGGACGTCATGGCGCGCCTGGGCGTGCGCGCCAAGGCGCTGGAAGTGCTGGAGCGGGCGCTCGCCATCCATGGCCCGAAGCCTGACGTCATCTCCGTGCTCGGCAATCTCTCCATTGAATTGGAGATGTACGAGGTCATGGAGAAGCTGTTCCGTATCTATGTAGATCTCCGGCCCAATGATCCCATGGGCTACAACAATATCGCCAGTGCCCTGGAAAAACAGGATAAATACGACGACGCCATCACTTTCCTAAAAGACGTGATCCCGCTGTTTCCGGAAAATCCCGCGCTGTGGAACACCTTGGGCAGCTGCGTCGCCGCCCGTGACGGCTATAAGGAGTCGATCCCGTTTTATTCCGAGGCCTATCGGCTGGAGCCCAAGTCCTACAACATCCTCAACAATATCTCGATCGCCTTTGAACAGTCGGGGGCGTATGAGGAGGCGTTGCGGTTCGGCCGCGAGGCGGTCGCCGTCAACCCCGACATCGCCCATGCCCACATGGGTCTTGCCACCTCCCATCTGGCGTTGGGGCAGCTTTCCGAAGGCTGGCGCGAATACGAATGGCGGCAGGACCCGCGGCGCAAGGGTTCGCTCTATTATACCCATGGCTTGGCGCGCTGGGATGGCGGCTCCCTTGACGGTAAATACTTGATGGTGTGCCCCGAGCAGGGCTTGGGCGATGAAATCTTGTTCGCTCTCTCCTACCCCAAGCTGATGCGGGAAGCAGCGGGGCTCGCCATCGGCTGCGACCGCCGGCTGGTGGGGCTCTTCGAGCGCTCGTTCCCCGGCTGCCGCGCCGGCGCCTATGTGGATGGCTTCCATGACGCCTACCGCTACCGCAGCATGCCCGCCCTGCAAGGTTTGGACGGCGGCGAGAAGGTTCCAGCCGATCTTTATATCGAATGCGGCAGCGTGCCGCTTTACCGCTGGCACACGGTGGCTGATCTGCCCGATTATCCCGACGGCTTCCTGGTTCCCGATCCGGCGCTGTTGGCTAAATGGCGTCAGCGATTGGCAAGTCTTGGCAACCGGCCGAAGATCGGCATCTATTGGCGCAGCGGCCTGCAAACCGGCATCCGCAAGAAGCAATACGCCCCCATCGATGCCTGGGAGCCGGTGTTCAAGGCCGCCGCCAACGCCGACTTCATCAACCTGCAATACGGCGACACCGCCGCCGAGCGGGCGCTGGTTAAGGAGAAATTCGGCGTCACCATCCATCATTGGGACGATACCGATTTAAAAGGCGACCTCGAAGCCGTCTCCGCGCTGTCGAAGGCCGTGGACCTGGCGATCGGCCCGGCCAGCGCGCCGGGCATGTTCTCGTTCGCCGTCGGCACGCCCACCTGGTGGCTGCTGCCGGTGCGGCCGTGGTGGAGCTTCGGCAATCCCGACCGGCCGCCGTTCTTCTCCAAGGGCCGGCTCTTGGTTGGTCCCGTGGACGATCCCTGGGCGACGCTGATGCCCCGCCTGGCCGCCGAGCTGGCGATATATTTGGGTAATTAAGCGGCCAAGCGCCACGCCTACCCAATTTTCTGCACTTGCCGACCCATCACGACCGGTTGTCATTTCGTCTCCCTCCTTCCATGGTGGCGGTTGAGGAGAGGCTATGAACATCAGCGACTATGTCCAATACGACGGCTTGGGCCTTGCCGAGTTGGTGAGGAAGCGGGAGGCGTCAGCGGTGGAAATTCTGGACGCCGCGCTGGCAGCCATCGCCGCCTTCAATCCGGCCCTCAACGCCGTGATCGAGACCTTTAAGCCACCGATCAACGGCAACGCCAAGCCCGATGCCCCGTTCCTGGGGGTACCTTTTCTTCTCAAGGATGTCGGCACATCGGTCAACGGCGTTCGCCACGAAAGCGGCAGCCGGCTCGGCGCCGGACTCGTCTCGGACCACGACAGTGCCCTGGCCCGCCGCATCCACGCCGCCGGCTTGCAGATCGTCGGCCGCGCCACCAGCCCGGAAATGGCCTTCAACATCACCACCGAAAATCGCCTGCACGGCCCCACTCGCAATCCCTGGAATGTCGCCCACGCCGCCGGCGGATCGAGTGGCGGCGCGGCGGCGGCGGTGGCCGCCGGCATGGTTCCCATCGCCGAGGCCAACGACGGCGGCGGCTCGATCCGCATCCCGGCCGCGTGTTGCGGCTTGGTGGGCCTCAAACCCAGCCGGGGACGCATCAGCTCGGCCCCCGACGCCGGCGAATATTTAAACGGCCTCAGCTGCACCCACGTCGTCAGCCGCTCGCTACGCGACAGCGCCGCCATGCTCGACGCCACGGCTGGCGCGGAGCCCGGCGATCCTTACCTCCTGGCACAGCCGAGACGACCTTACCAGGAAGAGATGGCGCGCGATCCTAAAAGACTGCGCATCGCCATCGCCACCCGGCCGTGGAACGAGGCGGCGATTTCCCCTGAATGCGCGCAAGCGGCGACGGCGGCGGCAAATCTGTGCGCCGAGCTTGGTCATCAGGTGGAGGAGGCGCGGCCTGAACTCGGCGTCTCGTGGGATGCTTTTGTGGAAGCCAATGCCCGCATCTGGTGCGCCAACATCGCGCCCTGGGTGGAGAGCTTGAGCGCCGCCACCGGCCGCCCCATCTCGCCCAATTTCCTTGAAGCAACGACGCTTGCCTGTCATGCCTATGGCCGCGCGCTGTCGGCGTCCGATCTGCTGGCGGCGCTGGCGGTGGGCAATACAGTGTCGCGCGCGGTGGGTGCGTTTTTCGCCCGCTTTGACGTGCTCATCACCCCCACCCTGCCGCAGCCGCCCCATCGCTTGGGTATTTATAATGCCGATGAGGCGGGGCTTTCCGCCCTGGATTGGACGCACAAGCTGTTTGCCGGCACGCCGTTCACGCCGCTATGCAATGTCACCGGCGCGCCGGCCATCTCGTTGCCCCTGGCTATGAGCGCCGATAACCTGCCCATCGGCGTGCAGTTCATCGCCGATGTGGGGCGTGAGGATACGTTGTTCCAACTGGCCGGCCAGATCGAGCGCGCCGCGCCGTGGGCCCATCGCCGGCCGACATTTCCTTTTCGCCTTTCCTAACCCGGTGTAGTTTAAGGGCGATTCCGTCATAGGAGTTCGGCTATGCAGTGGGTGGATCGCCTCAAGTCGGATTGGACCCTGCCGTTCATCGGTTTCCTCCAGGGCCTGATCCTATATGTCCTCATCGAGCATGGTGACGCTATCGCCAGACCGGTCAGGGATACGCTGGTTCTCATTAGTTTTGCTGCTCCCACCTTTCTGCTGGTCACGGCCGCGCCTGGGCAATGGCGGCGAACGCTTCCGGCCACCGTCTTGTTCGCCGTGGGCGCTGGCGCCATGGCTTATGCCTTCAGCCATTTCGTTGGCGCTTTTCGAGATACCCTGCCCGCCTCGCCGGGTGTCTTTGTCACCGTTTATCTGGTCGGATTAACCCTGGCCGCCTGGGTTGGCGAACCGGCGGGCGATCCTGCCAGCCGCTACGCCCGGCGGTTCAATCGCGCCTTTGATATCCTGGTCAATGTGGCGGAGGCAGCGCTCTTTGTCGGCATCCTGTGGCTGATCTTGTTCCTGTGGGGTGCGCTCTTTCAGATGATCGAGGTCGAGTTCTTCGCCAAGCTCTTTCAGAAGGAAATATTCGGCTGGTGTTTCGGCGGCGCGGCCTTTGGCCTGGGGCTGGCCATCATGCGTATCATCAGCGGCGTCACTCTCGCCATCCGGCGGCTGTCCACCGCTGCGCTGCGGGTGTTCGCCGTGGCGCTGACCGTCATGGGCGTGTTGTTCCTCATCGCCCTTGGGGTGCAGGGGCTGTCGGCCCTCATTCGCACCGGGGCGGACGCCGAGATCCTGATCTGGGTGCTCCTGCTGTCGATTCTGTTCATCAACGGCGTCGTTGCCGACGGCACTCCTGAGACCGCCCCGTCGCCATGGCAGAAAAAGCTGGTGCGGGGGCTCCTCATTGTACTCCCCATTTATGCGGGTCTAGGGCTTTATACCCTGTGGCTGCGCTATGCCAGTGAAGGACTGACCGTGGAGCGCGTCTACGGCTTCGCACTGGCCGGGGTGGGGATGGTGATGGCGCTCGCCCATACCGCTACCGCCTTGCGCTTAAAAGCCGACTGGACGGTGGGCGTGACACGCGCCAATCCCTATCTATGGCGGTTGGCGCTGGCGGTCGCGGTACTGATGCACATTCCGCCGCTCGACGCGTTTCATCTGGCGGCGGCCAATCAGAAAGCCCGCCTGGCAGCCGGCGCGCCGGCCAATATAAAGACCTTGGGCGTCTTGAAGTTCAATTTAGGGAAGCCGGGCGTGAAGGCATTGGAGGCGCTGGCGGCCAACCCCGACATTGCTGAGCGCGCCGACGCCAAGCCGGCGCTGGCTGACCTTCAACCTATGAAAGACCGCAACGCCTGGTATCAGAAAGCCCATGGCGCCACCGAGATGGAGGCAACAGCGGCGAAGGCTTTAACGCTGGGCGATCTGGATATTTATCCCGCTGACGCCGCGGTGCCTGAGGCCGCTCTGGCCGCACTCTCCCGCGACGCGGTCGACACGGCGGTGATGTGCGCCCATTACTGGCACGGCAAAGAACGTTGCGCCGCCATCGTCATGGATTTGACCGGTGATGGCGTCAACGAGGTGGCGGTATGGAACGCCTTCGCCGTGGTCAATGTGCTTGGCGAACTGGATGGCCAGTGGCGCCTGATCCGCACCCTGGTGGCCGAGAAGGCGGTAACGCCCGCGGCGCTGCGCCCAGCCTTGAAGGACGGCAAGCTCCAAAGCCTGCCGCCGGAAAGCAACGACCTGCAAATCGGCGATATCCGTTTTGAGTAGGGCCCGCTTCGAGTAGGGATTGATCCCGCCCTTCAAACGTTTATTTTAGGGGCCGTTCTCAAACGGAAGTGTTCGTCATGCAAAAGTTTACCGGCACCGATACTTATGTCGCCACCGAAGACCTGATGATCGCGGTCAACGCCGCGTTGACCTTGGAGCGCCCCCTCCTGATCAAGGGCGAGCCCGGCACCGGCAAGACGGTGCTGGCGGCGGAGGTAGCAAAAGCGCTGGCCCGGCCGCTCCTCGAATGGCATATCAAGTCGACCACCAAGGCCCAGCAGGGGCTTTATGAGTATGACGCCGTCTCCCGCCTGCGCGATTCACAACTGGGCGACGAGCGGGTGCATGACATCAGGAATTACATCAAAAAAGGTAAGCTGTGGGAGGCGTTCACCGCCGATAAAACGCCCATCCTGCTGATCGACGAGATCGATAAGGCCGACATCGAGTTTCCCAATGACCTCCTCCAGGAACTCGACCGCATGGAGTTCTTCGTCTATGAGACCGGCGAGACGGTAAAAGCTCAGGCCCGCCCGCTGGTGATCATCACCTCCAACAACGAAAAGGAGCTGCCGGACGCCTTCCTGCGCCGCTGCTTCTTCCACTATATCAAGTTTCCCGACAAGGAAACCATGAAGGAGATCGTCGAGGTTCACTATCCCGGCATCCACAAGGAACTGGTGCGCGAGGCCTTGACCCTGTTCTATGACGTGCGCGAGGTGCCGGGACTGAAGAAAAAGCCCTCCACCTCGGAGCTTCTCGACTGGCTGAAGCTCCTGATGAATGAAACCTTGCCGGTGGAAGTATTACGCGAGCGCGACCCCAAAAAGCTCATTCCGCCGCTCCACGGCGCGCTCCTGAAAAACGAGCAGGACGTTCACTTGTTCGAGCGTCTGGCCTTCATGTCGCGGCGGCAGTCTTAAGCGCCAGGACCGAGGCGCCGACACCCAGCGACCACACCACCCACAAGCCAAGCTGGCCGAGGAAGGGCACCAGGGCAACGATAAACAGCGTCAGCAGGCCGAGGGCGAAAATCACCGCCTCCTTGGTTCGAGACGGCGTCCGCCCGCCCCGCTCGGCAAAGTGCCGGGTCAGGGCGAACGCGCCCAGCGGCAGCCCCACCATGACCATCACGCCATAGACCGCAAAGCCGAGGAAGGCGAAGGGAATGCCGATGACGGTGACCATCAACGCCAGCAGCGCCACCGGAACGCCGAAGGCCAAGAGCACGCCCAGGCCGAAGGTGGCCAGCGGCTGCCCTGCCACCCGCTCGGCAAGCCGCCGGGCATAGCCGGGGGCCAGGAACAGGACGCCCAAGCCGACGGCAAGGCAGAACAGGTAGGGGACCACCGTCAGCGAGGCCGCCCAGACCGCCAATGCCGGCTTTGCCGCCTTCAAACCCGCCCGCGGGTGATGCTCAACCGGCCCGCCGACGGTGGCGGTAGCGCTGATCTCCGGCTGTTCAGGCCCGCGATGAACGATCCGGCCGCCGACCTTGGCATGAGGCCCGATCGCCAAGCTTTCCGTCCGGGCGTCGATGTCACCCGCGATCTCGCCCAGAATGATCACGTGGCCGCCAACAACCCGCAGGTTTTTCATGAGCTTGCCATGGATGACCACCTGACCGCCGGCAACAATGGCGTTCCCCGTCACCACCGCTGTCCGCCCGATTTCCACCTGGCCGCCGGCGGCGATCACCTTGCCGCCCACAGCGCCGTCGATGGTGATGGTGCCTCCGGCGACGATCAGATTATCGCCAATATTGCCCGAAACCGTGGCTGTACCCGCCGCCGTGACCACATCGCCCGCCACGTTGGTGCGCACCGACGTGCGGCCGCCGGCGGCAAACACATCCTCCGTTACCGATCCGGCGATGGCGATGGAACCGCCGCCGGCGAACACGTCGCCGGTTACGTCCGCGTCCACGTCAACGGTCGCCCCGCCGGCATAGATGTCTTCGGCAATGGCCCCGGAGTAGACTTTCAGCTCCTCCTCATCGGCTAAGGCCGGCCAAGCCAGGATGAAAGCCAGGAAAATCGTAAGGATCGCGCGCATGGTCGTCCTCCCTATCTATCTCCCGCTCAGCATAGCCCTTCGACCGGAACCATGTCACCCCGTCGTTCAGCGACCAGCAAGCTGAGGGGTGATAGAATGCCGTCATAAATGCTCCAAAGGAGAGTCCCCATGCTGAACAAGATCACCGCCAGCGCGGCGCTGGCTTTGCTGCTACTCTCTGGCGCGGCTCAGGCGGATGAGCACAAGCCCAGCAAAGACGCCGTCATCCATTTTGCCGACTTTCGCGGCCGCATCGACGATTGGCGGGCGGAAGGGCGCGACGCCATCCTGATCAAATCCGATACCGGCCAATGGTACCGGGCCGAATTCATGTCGCCCTGCCACGGCCTGCCGTTTACCGAAACCATCGGCTTTGTCCTGAACGGCACCCGGCAGGTGAACAAGTTCAGCTCCATCATCCTGCGCGGCGCCGGCGGCTTGAAGGAGGAATGCTGGTTCAAGTCCTTCGTGGAAATTCCCGCCCCGGGCAAAAAGAGCGACAAGCCCGAAACCGGCAAATAGAGGCTTTCATCCGCCACCGAAGCTGGTGTACCTATAGCCCATGTTCACCAGCTTCTTTTTTGCTTTAAAGGACGCCAAGATTCCCGTCACGTTGCGGGAATACCTGACCTTGTTGGAGGGCCTCAAAGCCGGGCTCGCCAATTACCGGGTAGATGATTTCTATTACCTGTCGCGCGCAACCCTGGTGAAGGATGAGCGCAATCTTGACAAGTTCGACCGCGTCTTCGGCACGGTATTCAAGGGTCTGGAAAACCTGGGAACCGGCAACGATACCGTCGATATTCCCGAGGAATGGCTGAAAAAGCTCGCCGAACTTTACCTGTCGGAAGAGGAGATGAAGAAAATTGCGGGCCTCGGCGACTGGGAAAAGCTCATGGAAACTTTGCACAAGCGCCTGGAGGAGCAAAAGGGCCGCCATCAGGGCGGATCGAAATGGATCGGCACCGCCGGCACCTCGCCCTTTGGCGCTTATGGCTACAACCCGGAAGGCGTACGCATCGGTCAGGACAAGGGCCGCCATGGCCGCGCAGTAAAGGTATGGGACAAGCGCGAATACAAGAACCTTGACGACGAGGTGGAACTGGGCACCCGCAACATCAAGGTGGCGCTCAGACGCCTGCGCCGCTTCGCCCGCGAGGGCGCGCAGGAGGAATTGGCGCTCGACGACACCATCCGCTCCACCGCCCATAAGGGATATCTTGACATCCAGATGCGGCCCGAGCGGCACAATACGGTGAAGGTGCTGTTGTTCTTCGATGTCGGCGGCTCCATGGACCCGCATATTCGCTTATGCGAGGAATTATTTTCCGCCGCGCGCAGCGAATTCAAGCACATGGAATATTTCTACTTCCATAATTGCTTGTATGAAAAAGTGTGGAAGGACAACCGCCGCCGTCACAACGATTTCACCTCAACCTATGAGGTGCTGCATACCTATCCCCATGATTACAAGGTGATCTTCGTCGGCGACGCTTCCATGAGTCCCTATGAGATCGTCTATCCCGGCGGCTCGGTGGAACACTGGAATGAAGAGTCGGGCGAGATATGGATGCGCCGCGTGCTCGATATCTACGAACATGCGGTGTGGCTCAACCCAACGCCGGAAAAACTGTGGGGCTATAGCGCCTCAACCGCAATGATGAAGACTTTGATGGGCGATCGCATGTATCCCCTGACGCTCGAAGGCCTCGACCGCGCCATGCGCGAATTGATGCATTAGAAAGTCACTCCATCGTCATCGCGAGGCGCCTTTAGTGGAAGCGATCCAGAAAAGCAGCGAAAATACCCGAGACTCTGGATTGCCGCGTCGGCCTCCCGCGGCGTGTAGCGCCGCAATTATTGACTTGCGCGCAAATCGCGCGCAAGGCCTCCTCGCAATGACAGTCGGTGAGTTTTTTCAGTAACCGACTAAACCCAGCGCCGCACGCGGGCGCAATAATCGATATAGGGCTGACCGAACTTCTCCCGCAAGTACGCTTCCTCGCGCTTGATCACGCCCAATTGCATGACGATCAGCAGCGGCGGCAACAAAATCAGCATCCAGAGGCTGGCGACGATCATTGCAATGCCGAGATAGAGCATGGTCATCGCCACATAAATGGGATTGCGCGAATAGGCGAAAATGCCATCGGTCACCAGGGCCGTGGTCGGCATCCAGTGCGGCACATGGGTGCCGGCTTGCTTGAACCGCATCAAGGCGGAGGCAAAAATCACCATGGCAAGCAACGCCAACGCCACGCCGATGACGGTTGTGAGCTTGCCGCTCTGCCAGTGAGACAGCGGCAACAGCCGGTCGAGAACAACTGCGACCGCCAGGGTCAAGAGATAGAGTATGGGCGGCGGCGCCAGCGGTTTTTCGGCGCGCTCCTTCGATGGTTTTTCGGCCATGCTCAGCCCTCCCGCAGCTTGCGACTGCGCCAAAGGCTAACACCGGGGAGATACTAATGGCAAGCGGAGGTCAGATATACATCAGCAGAAGCACGATCATGGCAAAGCCGCCCACTAGAAGCGCCAGCCATGGCCAAATTTCCGTATTTGTTTTCGATGAAGCGGCGCGCGACGACCGGCGCGCCGGCTTGGGAGCGGCAGGGGTGCGCGGCGCGGGCTGTTTGGGAAAAGGCAGGACCACCGGCGACGCCGTTGCCGCCACATCGCCGCCGCTGCGGTAGATGCTGCGGCTCTTTAAATGATTGCGGGCGGCGTCATAAACTTCCTGGATGACCACCACCGGCGAACGATCGGCGCGCCCCTCGGCCTTCTTGGCGGCGGCGACGGCAATCGTTTCGTCGTCGAATATGCCTTCCACGCGCCAGCCGGTGCCGCGCAGGACGCGCACTTCATATGCCATATGCATGCTCATAGGCCGACCGCCTTCTGTGCTGCTGCAGCGTCATCATCGATTGCGTCTTTGAAATTTGCGCCGGCCAGCACATGCGTGATCGTCACGCCGTCATCCGACAACGGCACCAGAATGGCGCGCCCCAAGACTTCCGTACCGCGCACTGTAAAATGCCCGCCGTGACTGACCGGCGCGCGCCGCTCCAAGGTCTGCTTGAGGTGCTGGCCAATGGTCGCCAAGGCTTCGCCTGCGGGACAATCGGCGAGCAATCCCCCCGTCACGTCCCGCCATCCGTCGGGCCTCAACTGCCGGCCGATGGAGGACAACACGACCGTACCATGATCGTCGGCAATGGTGAGCATGACGCAATAATCGGCGTCTTCGCCCATGGCGGCAAAATCCACGTCCCTATGGGCCGGCATCTCGCGATCGCCGCGCAGCGTCATCCAATACTCATAGAGACGCAAAACAAATCTTCGTTCCTGGGCAAGCGACGGGTACATGATGACAGCCTTGCCGATGTCGTTCACGCGCCAGCGGCGTGTTCAAGCCGCGCTTTTGCCCGTTTGAGGCGCGGCGACCGCAGCGTGCGACGGGGGCGTTCGGCCTCCCGGGCGGCTTTCTTAAAGTTGACGCCGGCCAGGACATGGGTTACCCGCACGCCGTCATCCGACAGCGGCAACAGAATGGCGCGTCCCAGCATGCGCGCGCCGCCATTGGTAAAATGGCCGCCGCGATGCAAGGGCGAGCGAGTGCGCACGGTTTCGCCGACGTGCTGCACGATCAAACTCAACAGAGTGCGGGGCGGGCAATTGGCCAGGGATTGCCCTTTCATCGCCGGCCAGCCATGCGGCTTAAGGGCCTCGCCGGCGCGGATCAAGGTCATCTCCGCGGGCGTGTCGCCGATGGCTACCACCACACATTGCTCGATGTCGGGGCCGAAATCCCTAAAGCGCAGACTGGCCAGGGCCGGCATAGCGCGTTCGCCGCGCATGGTGTTCCAATATTCTTGCAGGCGGACTACCAAGCGTCGTTCGTTCGTCGGATACATGAAGCCTGCTCCCCTCGCTTCTCTCTGGCGAGAAGAGTGCCCGCAAATTATTAAAGAAAATCTAAACTTAATGAATACGCCGGCCGGCGTTTCAACGAATTTTAGTATATTTGTCGATGGCCTGCTGCAGCCCTTTTTTCAGGGCCTGGCCGGGGGGGCCGCCGTCGCCTTGCAGCCGCTCGTTGATCACCACTCGCATGGAATCGATGTGGGCCTTGATGATCTCCACATGGTTGTCGGTCATGCCGACGCTGGGGCCGGTGAACTGGTAGAGCGAATCGGCGAAATCGGTCATCAGCGGGTAATTGAAGGTGCCGCCCTGGCCGCGCATGTCGTGGGCGATGCGGCGGATCTTTTCAAACTGGCCGCGCCGCTCATGGGGGGTATCGACGGCCCGGCGATGCTCCTCCGCCAGCCGGTCGAGCAAGGTCTTGACCCAATCGGGATAGTCTTCGACCATTTCCTGCAGCGCCGCCTCCGCCCGCGCCAGCGCCTCCGGGTCGATAGTGACCACGGCTTGCGAATCGCTGCCCAGGCCGGCGGTCTTTTCGCGCAGGCTGTTCTTGAAGCGATAAAACCGCACCTTGATCGGGGCCTTGCTAGCCACGCACCACCTCCACGCCTTCGCTGTCGTCTTTCAAGATGCGCCGCTCCGGACCGTCGAACGGAAGATTTTGCCGCCGTCGGTCTGGGCCAAAATAGTCTTTATTATGAATGAATTGGCGGGGTTTTAGAATGATCGACGTGATTTTTTGCGCCAAGGCGTTGATGGTGAACGGCTTGGCCAGCATCTCATTCACCCCCATCTCCCGCGCCTCGCGAATGCGCACCGGTTCGGTATAGCCGGTGATCATGACGAAGGGGGCGAAGCGATTGGGCGATTCCTTGTGCCGCCGCACCCAACGCAGCAGCATCATGCCGTCCACCGGCGACATGTCCCAATTGGAAATGACGATGTCGACGGTCATCACCCCGGCTTTCATGGGATCGTTGTGAACGAGTTTCAAAAATTCGATGCCCTCGCCGCCATGGTCGCGGGTGGTGACCTTGCCGACGCCTAAGATTTTAAGGCTGTTGACGATCAGGGAGCGGATGAAGGGGCTGTCTTCGACGACGAGTACGCTCAATCTCTCGAGGTCAAGTCCGCTCATTCTCCCAAGCCCCTCCGGCGATATTTTATGATCCTTCAACCTTATAACCACGGAATAAGGCTTTGATCAATATCTTGCGGCAGGATCGGGAATAATGGCCACATCTGGCCGGCTTTATGCCCGGACAGTCGTTTGTCGCCCACCCAACCGCCTGCTATGATGAACAATAGTAGGGCTTTTCAGGGAAGGAAGGTGCGACATGGGGCGCGGCGCCTCGGGGGGCAGAGAAAACGGCGGCGACGACGGCAAAATCGCCCGACTGCCGGGCGTCAGGACCCGCGCCGGCGCATCTACGTTGCAGAGCGAGACCGAGGCGCGGGTCTTCTTTCGCCATTACTGGCCCATCATCATCGCCTCCCTGTTGTCCATGGCCTGGCTCGGCGTCGCCGGCTGGTGGGTGACCGGACGCCTGCCTGAAGGCGGGATCGCGGATTTGAACCTGGGCGAGGCGGCGGGCCTTGTCTCCGGCATCGTCAGCCCGCTGGTCATCGTCTGGCTGGCGGCGCTGGTCTATCTTCGGACTGACCCCTTGCGCGGCTATCGGCTGGACCTGGCTCATGCGCTCGATGAGCTCTTATCCCCTGTCGATGCCGCCGAAAGCCGCGTCGATGGCTTGGTCGCCCGGCTGAAACGTCAGATCGAGCATTTGGAGGCCGCCAGCGACATCGCCTCGGACCGTCTGGGACATTTGGAGCGGCGGTTCCAGGGCCAGATCGGCGATCTTTTCACCGCCACTACCGGCGCCGAGAAAGCCGCCGAAACCATCACCTTCCGCCTCTCCGCCGAACGCCAATCCTTGAACGACGTACGGCGGCAGATCGAGGTGACCGCCCAGGGCAGCCTGGAAGGTCTGGCCGAGCTGCGTCGCGATCTGCGCGATACCGCCGCCACTGCCCGGCAGGACGCCGCCGCCGCTGGCGAAAGTCTGCGCGCCGAGGCGCGGACTTTAAGCGAGGTGATCAAGGAGGCGGCGGCCGAGACCGGCGGACTGGCGGGCAGGCTTGAAAGCCTGACCGGGACCATTCGATCGGCGCTCAATGAAACCAGCGAGGGCATCGGCGCGCTGGGCAACGCCGCGAACGACGCCGAGGCGCGGCTGGTCGCCCGCATGGCCGGCATGGAACGCGAAACCTCGCGGTTGTGTCAGCTGCTGGGCGAACGCGGCCGCGCCCTGGAGGAGGAGGCCAAGCGGCGCGCCGCTGATCTGCAGACGACGGCGGAAACCTTCGCCGCAACGGCAACGCACGCGCGCGATGAGGCAAACGCGACGATTTCCCGCATCGATACCGGCCGCGAGGCGCTGCTTGGCACCATCTCGACCTTGAGCGACGCTCTGCAAACCTTTGAAGGAGTCATCGGCGCCGCAGCCAAAACCCTGGCTGATAATGACGATCACCTGCAATCGAGCCGCGCCTTGATCGGCGCCATGCGCAACGACATCGCCGATGCGCTGGCTACCACCCGCCAGGCGCTGGATGAGGCCATCGCCCATTGGCGGCGCGATCTGCGTCAGGCAAGCGAGCAACTGGCCATAGAAACCAAGGACGCGGTTGATTTGGCGGCGGTCAATTTGAGCGATATCGAGGAGATCGTCGGCTCGGTGGAAAAAGCCTCGGCCACCATCGAAGGCGATCTGCAGCGTATCGAAACCGCCGCCAAGCGCAGCGCCAAGGAATTTTCCTCGGCTCAGAGCACACTCACGGCTGACGGCGATCAGCTGCTTTCCCGTTTGCGCGAAATCAGCGAGGAAATGCGGCTTGCCGGAGAACGCGCCCACAGCCAACTGGCGGCGATTACCAGCGAAGGCGAGGCCGCGTTGTCGCATGCTCTCGCCACGGCCCGCACCATCAAAGCCGACGGCGAACGCATCGTCGCCGCCACGGCGCGGCTAGGTGAGGAAACCGATACCTTCCGCAGCGCCATCGACACTCGTTTAAGCGCGCTCGAAGAACGGCTGGAACGAGTGCGCGGACAGATGATGGCGGCGGAATCGCAGATGCAAACCCTGGACGCTCGCGCTTCTCACGACGGCGCGCGGCGCTTCGGCCGCTCCGCTGAAACCATCATCGAATCCCTGCAAGCCGCCGCCATCGATATCGACCGTTTGTTGGCCAATGATGTCAGCGATGAACACTGGCAGAAATTTCTCAAGGGCGACCGCGGTCTGTTCGTCCGCCGCGCGCTGAAGCTCGGCGATCGCGCCAGCCGCCGCCGCATCCGCGATCGTTACGGCGCCGACAGCGATTTTCGCCGCCATGTGGAAACCTTCCTGAAGGGCTTTGAGGAGCTGATGACGGAGGTCGACAAAGTGGATCCCAAGGGCGCGCTCAGCGTTACCCTGGTGTCATCGCAGATCGGCCGGCTCTATGTCTTGTTGGCGCAGACCGTGGGCCGCCTGACGTAGCGTTGTCACGCAGCCTGGGCCGTGCGACCGAGCTTGGCGATGAAGTAGTCGAGATTGTCGGGATCGAACCCTTCCTCGAACCGGGTCAGTACCCGCTCGATCACCAGTTGGCGGAAGCGGACGCGATCGTCGCCAGAATTAAGCTCCATATCGGCGGCGACATTCAGCGCCCCGCGGCACACCTCAAGCATGCGCGCAGACAGGCCGCATTTCTCAAACAGCCGCTTTAAGCCAAGACCGCTCTGGTCATGAATGAGCTGATAGGCGTTGGCGATCGGCACATCGGCCAGCCGCGCCAGCGCCGCTTCAAAAAAGGTGGTGTCGCCCATGCAGATGGAGCGCAAGATCAGCGTCGGCGTCAGCCGCTTGTTGCGGTGAAGCTGATCGATGAGCGCCAGCACGTCCCGCAGGTTGGTATCCGGCTGCAACAGCCCGATGGTGGCCTTTTCCCGGGCGTTGAGGAAAAGGTCGGTCACCATTTCCTGGGAAATCTTATAACGCTGCTGCAGATGATCGCGGATCTTCTCCGACACCAGATTGACCAGCCGCTCGCCCACCGTGATCGGCAGGTTCGGCCGTTGCGCCAGCGCTTCGGTAATGCTCCGATCGTCGGCGAAGACGTCGACCACCCGTTTCATGGTCTTGGTGGAAATCTCCGCCCCTTTGTTTTGCACCAGGGTGGAGACCACCTTGGCGTTTTCGGTGTCAACCAGGGCGTCGGCTACCCGTGCCGATACCTGCTGCCGGCGCGCCACGGCTTGTTGATGTTCGCTGTCCTTTTTGGCGATGATGTTGAGCAAATCTTCGTCGCTGAAGACATCGGAAAATTCCAGGATCGGTGACGCCACCTCGGCGACATCGTTGGCCAGCGCCAGGGCGATCTCGCGCGGGATGTCAGGATTGTCCTTGATGCTGTCGGAGAGCGCCTCGCGCACCCGCACCGCGGCGTCCTTCACCATGACCCGGAAGATTTCCTGAATGATCTGGCGTTCGGCCCCGCTTAAGGCCGGGTCAGTAAACTGCTGGCCGACTTTGCGAGCGGTATCGGCCCGGTTGGAATCGGAGGGGTCGGCCAGCAAACGCGCCACGTCGGCGCTTGATAACTTTTTCGACAAAACGCGATCCCTTTCGCTGTCCCTGCCGCGGCGGCAAGGCCGGGGCCATGGCTTGATCGCCTATTCTCCCGCCGAACTGGTTAAGCCAGCGTAAACATGTTGTGTCGGCCGTGGATTTCGGTCTTTACTCTGGCGCTGCCATCGCCGGCGTCGGGAGACACCTACAACAATGATTTTAAGAATTTGTTTTATAACGCTATTTTTAACTATTTTCTCTACTGCGCCGGCCATTGC
Source organism: Sphingomonadales bacterium (assembly GCA_019455285.1). Lineage (GTDB taxonomy): Bacteria > Pseudomonadota > Alphaproteobacteria > Sphingomonadales > Govanellaceae > PRO5. The sequence continues at coordinate 72,409 of JACFMS010000009.1, read as the reverse complement.
CGGCATCGACCAGCGGATCAACGAGGCGGTCGCCCCGTACACCGACGCCTTCTCGGCGGTGATTTTCACCGCCATTCCCATTGCCGGCGTGCCGTTTCCGCTGATCGTCTTATGGTTGGTGGCGGCGGCGGCGGGATTTACCGTCTACCTCGGCTTTGTCAATATCCGCCGCTTCCGTCTGGCGCTCAAGATCACCCGCGGCGACTATGACGGCCCAGCGGACAAGGGCGAGGTCAGCCATTTCCAGGCGCTTACGGCGGCGCTGTCCGGCACCGTCGGGTTGGGCAACATTGCCGGCGTCGCGGTGGCCATCGGCATCGGCGGGCCGGGGGCCACCTTCTGGATGATCCTGGCCGGTCTGCTTGGCATGTCGTCAAAGTTTGTTGAGTGCACCCTGGCGGTCAAATACCGCCACATCAGCGCCGCGGGCGTAGTCTCCGGCGGGCCAATGTACTACCTGAAACAAGGCTTCGAGCGGCGCGGGCTTGGCTCCCTGGGCGCTGTCCTGGCCGCCGTTTTCGCCGTCTTTTGCGTCGGCGGCTCGTTCGGCGGCGGCAACATGTTCCAGGTCAACCAGGCCTTTCAACAGGTCTATGCCGTCACCGGCGGCGAGCATAGCATTTTTGCCGGCCGGGGGTGGCTATTTGGCCTCCTCATGGCAAGCGTGGTCGCCCTGGTCATCATCGGCGGCATCAAAAGTATCGCCCAGGTCACCTCCCGGCTGGTACCCTTCATGTGCGGCATATACCTGGCGGCGGCGGTGGTGATCATCGGCGTCCATTGGGCCGACATTCCCGCCGCCTTCCTGGCCATCCTGGATGGCGCGTTCTCACCCCAAGGCATTGAGGGCGGCATCATCGGCGTCCTCATCCAAGGCTTTCGGCGCGCCGCCTTTTCCAACGAAGCGGGGCTCGGCTCCGCCCCCATCGCCCATGCCGCGGTGCGCACCAACGAGCCCGTGACCGAGGGCCTGGTGGCCCTTCTGGAGCCCTTTGTCGATACCGTGATCGTATGCACGGCAACCGCCCTAGTCATCGTCATTACAGGCACTTACGCCACACCAAGGCTCGACGGCGTGGCCATGACCTCGGCGGCTTTCGCCACCGTCATCGACTGGTTTCCGGTTATTCTGTCGCTGGCGGTCGTGCTGTTTGCCTTTTCGACCCTGATTTCATGGTCTTATTATGGCCTTAAAGCCTGGACATATTTATTCGGCGAGTCGAAGGCGGCGGACCTCAGCTACAAGCTGTTGTTCTGTACCGCCACGGTGATCGGCGCGACCATGAGCCTCGGCAAGGTCGTGGATTTTTCCGATGCGGCGATTTTCGCCATGTCGCTGCCGAACATCATCGGGCTTTACCTGATGGCTCCGGAGGTAAAGCGCGATCTGCAAAGCTTTGTCTCCCGGGTGGGACGCGGCGAGATCGTTGACCGGCGGGTAGCTCTTGACCGAACGGGTCAAGGTTAAGTAGACATCCCACGTCCTTGGGAGCGCCAAGGGCCGAGGGGTATAGCAAAGGAGATTGATCTATGCGTAAGAGTTTAGGGTTGGCGGCAGCGGCCGTTGTGTTCAGTTTCGCCACCGCCGCCTTTGCCGACGGCGACGCCGCCAAGGGGCAGAAAGTGTTCATGAAGTGCAAAACCTGCCACAGCCTGGAAGCGGGCAAGAACATGGTGGGCCCGAGCCTGCATGGTCTTTTCGGCCGCAAGGCGGGTACGGCGGCAGGCTATAAATATTCCGATGCCCTGAAGAACGCCAACATTCAGTGGGACGAAGATCACCTGGAAAATTGGCTGAAGAATCCGAAAACCGCCTTTCCCGGCAACAAGATGATATTTGTCGGCCTGAAGAAGGAGGATGACATCGAGAACCTGATCGCCTATTTGAAGACGGCCACCAAGTAGGCCGGCTTACGATCATCTCGCCCCCTTTGAAGGAGTGCCTTTGTGATGCAGCGGCGCATACTTAAGAGTGTCAAGGCTCTTTGGTTCGTCCTGGTGATCGTCGTTGCGGGGAACGCTGGTGGCGGCATGGCCGCCACCGCTACCCCGCCGGCGCAAAAAGACGCAGAGGCCTTCATTCAAAGCGTCGCCGATGAGGTCTTCGCGACGCTGCGCAATGCCGAGCTGACCTCATTGCAGAAAAAAACGGCGGTGCGGACGATGATGAACCGCACCGTCGCCGTCGACTATATCGCCAAGCTTTCCTTGGGCCGCTTCGGCCGGCCCCGTGACGGGCTTACAGCCGAGGAACGGGCCGCCTTCGATACCCAGTTGGCGGAATATAATGCGCTGTTTCCCGACTACCTGTTTGAAAAATTCTACGATCTCATCATCACCAAGTTTGATAACGCCAGCGTCCAACTGACCGGATCAACCCCGGTCAAGGCGACCGACACCATTGTACATACCAAAATCCTGCGCCCCGCCGCCGAGCCGGTATTGGCCGACTGGCGGGTGCGCGCCGACCGGGGCGGCAAGCTCAAGGTCATCGACGTCAAGGCCGAGGGCATCAGCCTGATCATCACCCAGCGCGACGACTTTGCCGCCGTCATTGGCACCGGTGGGCTGGACCGGCTGTTGGAGCACATACGCACCCAGATCGCCGCCCGTCAGGTCGCCGCCAGCGCCGGCAATAAGCCACACTCTTAAGAAGTTTGGGAAATCCGTTCGTCCTGAGCTTGTCGAAGGACGCGCCTTGTTTCGGGCTTGGACAGGCTCAGCCCGAACGGCTAGAGCGTGATGATTTCACATTGAATCGATAGCGCTTGACCACAAAGCCTTCCCCCGTCGATGGGGGAAGGTTTGGATGGGGGTGATGGTCATCACGAGCAAAGCCGATGCCGCAAGCATTTCACACCCCCACCCGTCCGCCTTCGCTTGACGCTCCGGCGTGACGACCTCCCCCATCAAGGGGGAGGTAATATTGTCTCAATCTAAAATCATCCTACTCTAGATTGAAATCCTTAAGCCGTCCGGTACCGGCACAGTAGATTAAGCTGCCCGGCGGTGTTGTGCGCCGCCGCCAGACATGATTCGGCGCGTCCCGCCGGCATCGCCACCGCAAACATCGTCAAATACCGGGTGCCTGACGGGCCGGCCACCCGGCGTGAGTTCATGCGCACCACGTTGGCGCCAAATTCGGTGAAGACCTCGGACATGCGGGCGATCAGCCCCGGCCGGTCGCCGCCCTCGACCTCCACCACATGGGTAATGTCGGCCGCCGCCTCCTTTCCCTCGGCAAAGGGAAAGGCCGTCACCCTAAGGTCGGCGCCGGCCAGCGACGGTAGTCGGCGCAAGGCCGCTTCCACCTCGGCCGCCGGCACCGCCCTCGGCATTTCGGCGACGCAGGAAAACTCGCACCCCGCGCCCAGCACCGCAAAGGCGGTATCGCCGAGATTGGCCCCCAGATCATAGAGCGCCCCCGTCACCTCGGCGATAAGCCCGACCCGATCGGGCGCCACGATGGAAATCAGGACGGGGACGGGTGGTTCGATCATGAGGGGATCCTCTTTGGCTTGTTTACCGTAGGGTGTTCTCTATTCTAGGGCACTTCTGACGAATGACGCCAGATTTCGCTTAAGGCAAAGGGAGGCATTGGGTGACCGACCAGAAATTGCACCTCGTGTTCGGCGGCCGGGTCAAAAACCCCAGCGGCCTTGAGTTCGAAGACCTGAATGCCCTCGACATCGTCGGCATCTTCCCCAACTATCGCGAAGCCGTGGCGGCCTGGCGAGCCGCCGCCCAGCGCACCGTGGATGACGCCCACATGAAGTACGTGGTCGTCCATCTCCATCGGCTCTTGGAGCCGGAAACGCCAATCGGCGCAGACCCAAGGTGATTTGCCCATGACCTCGCTTGCCCAACTGTCCCGCTTCATGCGCCGGCTAAGTCTGCTTTTCTCGGCGGTGCTGGTGGTGGCCTACCTCGGCTTCAATCTGGCCGTAGTTTATGCCCCCGGCTGGCTGTCCGCGCCGATCATGGAGGGGACCATCATTTCCCGGGGCATCGTGATGGCGATTTTATTGATCATCGGCGCTGTCGCCGCCACCTCCCTGTTCGTTCGCCTCCTCAACCGTCGCGGCGATGTCCTCCTGGAAGCCATCCGTAAGGAGCGTCGTTCATGAGCAATGGAGCTAACTGGTCCGCCATCAGCATGTTTGTGCTGTTCGTTGGCGCAACCCTGGTCATGACCTATATCGCCGCCCGCCGCTCGCGCACCACCGACGAGTTTTACGCCGCCGGCAGCCGTTTCGGCGGCGCCGCCAACGGCCTGGCGATCTCCGGCGATTATATGTCGGCCTCCACTTTCCTAGGTATATCAGCCATGGTCTATGCCTTCGGCTTCGACGGCATCCTCTATTCCATCGGCGGCACCGTGGGCTGGCCGATCATTCTCTTTCTCATCGCCGACCGCTTGCGCAACCTCGGCCGCTATACCTTCGCCGACGTCGCCTCCTATCGTCTCGATCGGGTATCCATGCGCGGCATTTCGGCGGCCGGCAGCCTGGCGGTGATCACCTTGTACCTGCTGACCCAGATGGTGGGCGCCGGGGCGCTAGTCGAAGTGCTGTTCGGCTTGCCCTACGAGGTGGCGGTGACCCTGGTCGGCATCCTGATGACCCTTTACGTTACCTTCGGCGGCATGCTGGCTACCACCTGGGTGCAGATCGTCAAGGCGCTCCTCTTGCTGTTCGGCGGCACCGTACTGGCGCTCCTGGTGCTCGCCGAATTCGATTTCAGCCTCGGCAAGCTTTTGGAGGCGGCAACCGTAACCCATGCCCTCGGCGGCGCCATCGTCGGTCCGGTGGGCAGTATCGACGATCCCATCACGGCGCTGTCCTTGGGCCTCGCTTTCCTGTTCGGTCCCGCCGGACTGCCCCATGTGCTGATGCGGTTTTTCACCGTGCCGGACGCCCACGAGGCGCGCCGCTCGGCGCTATATTCCACCGCCATCATCGGCTACTTCCAGATCGTGGTGTTTTTCATTGGCCTGGGCGCCATTGTCATCCTAGCCCAGCATCCTGAGGCCAAGACCGCGACCGGAGCGTTGATCGGCGGCGGCAACATGGCGTCGGTGCACCTGGCCGGCGCACTGGTCGGCGACCTCTTCATGGGCTTCATCTCCGCCGTCGCCTTCGCCACCATTCTGGCGGTGGTGGCCGGCCTGACGCTTGCCGCCTCGTCGGCGGTATCCCATGATTTATACGCCCACATCATCCGCCACGGCCGAGCCACTGATAAGGACATCATGCGGATTGCCCGTATCACGCCGCTGTTCGTCGGCCTCATCGCCATTGGCCTCGGCATTCTGTTTAAGGGCCAGAACGTTGCCTTCCTCGGCCTCCTGGCGTTGTCGATTGCCGCCAGCGTCAACTTTCCCATTCTCGTCCTCGCCATGTTCTGGCGCGGCCTGACCACCCGCGGCGCATTGTGGGGCGGCGCCGTCGGACTGGTGGTGGCGATCACCTTGGTGGTGCTTAGCCCAGCGGTGTGGGTGGTCGTTCTTGGCAACCAAAGCGCGCCCTATCCTTACGACTATCCGACACTGTTCTCGCTGGCCGCCGCGCTCTTGACCACCTGGATCGTCTCGATCACCGACCGCAGCGCGCGCGGCGATACAGACCGGGCCGGCTTCGACAAGCAGGAGGAGCGGGCGCTCCTCGGCAAGATGGCTGACGGATGATCGAAATCGAGCGCAAGTTTTTGCTGGCCGACGACGGCTGGCGGGCGACTGCGGATCAGGGGGTGGCGATCCGTCAGGGCTATCTGGCCAGCGAAGCGGGCCTGTCGGTGCGGGTGCGGGTGAAAGGCGAGCGCGGGTACCTGACCATCAAGGCCGGTCGCGATGGCCTGTCGCGGCACGAATATGAGTACGAAATCCCCCTCGCGGATGCCGCGGCCATGCTGAATACCTTAGCTAAGCCTTACCCCCTCATCAAACGCCGCTATCACGTGCGTCATGGCGCGCATCTTTGGGAAATCGACGTCTTCGAGGGCGATAACGAGGGATTGGTGCTGGCTGAAGTAGAGCTCGCCGCTGCGGACGAAAAGGTAGAGCTCCCGCCCTGGGTCGGCCCTGAAGTCACCGGCGATCCGCGGTTCTTCAACACCTACCTGGCGCAGCGGCCGTTCAAAACCTGGCGGATGTCTTATCGCGACCTTCTGGCGGCCAGCGTCCGGTAATAGGGCGGCAGGCGCAGCGATACTTCATACCACAAATCGGCAAACGCCTTGGCCGGCCGGCTGGTGGGGGCATAGGCGCGTACCGGCGCCCGTTCAATGCCCATGCGCTCGACGATGACGGACAGGGGGATTTCGGTTTTCAGGCGCTTGGGCGCGATCTTGTCGAAGGCTTCCTCGATATCGCGGTGCAGGCGCTTGCGGCTGTCGATCATGGATAGGAACGGCCACAGCTCGATGTCGAGCTTCTGGTCCTTGATGAACTGGTTGAGCTGCTCCAGGGTGCGCAGGGACAGCGTTGTCGGAATGACTGGCACCATGATGCCGTCGGAGCCGCGCAGGATGTTTTCCGACAGCAGGGATAGACCCGGCGGACAGTCCAGCACCACCAAGTTGTATTCGTCCTCGGCTGGCTGAATCATCTCGCCCAGCCGCTTCTTGGAATTGCTCATGGCGTCGAGAAAGAGATCGAGATTGCGGTAGGACATGTCGGACGGCACCACGTGCAGCCGCGGCTGATCGGTGCGCAAGGCGACGTCCATCAAGGTCTTGCTGCCTTCCACCAGCTTCTGGCCGGTGCTTTTGGCCTTGCCCTCGGTGCGCAGGTAAAAGCCCGACGCGCCTTGCGGGTCGAGATCCCACAGCAAGACCCGCCAGCCGGCGCGCGCCGCCTCGGCCGCGATGTTGACTGCCGTCGCCGTTTTGCCGACGCCGCCCTTGATGGTGTAGACCGCCAATGTCCACATGAAAGCCCCTCCTCCCCTGATCCCGAGAGACTGGCATCAATTAGAGAATCCGCGCTCATCTTCGCCTAGGATTGGGTTCTATACAACCCCCGCCTCACAACATCTAGGGGGTGGCGCCATATAATTCATGAAAGAGCCGTTGGGTCTTGGCCGCGGCGAACGGCGCAAACAGGTCGGCAAAGCGCGCCCGGGTTTGCCGCTGACCCTGGGCCAGGACCGCCTCAAGGTGGGCCAGGGCCGCCACCGTGGCCTTCGGCGTGACGGTATCTTTTTGAAATTGCAGCCGGATTTTGCGCACCACCGCGTGTTGCACGGCAAAATCCTGGTGTTTCCCCAGACAATCCTGCAACTCTTTTAGCGTCCTGATGGCCCCCTCTATTGCCTCCTCCTGCTTCAGAGGGGCGAAAAACTCCATCAGGTAGCGCAGCTTCTTGCCATCCTTGCGCAAGGCGTGCAGCGCCTCAGCGGGGCTTTTCTTGGTAATCCTCCCGCCCTTCTTCAGCGCCCGAGCATAGGCGCGCTCGATGGCGGCATCGGCGGCAGGACCGATCGGCGGCGAATCCACTATACGAAGGCGAACCTTATCACTGCTCCGCCATCGTCTTTTCAGCGCCTGATAGCGGGTGGAACGCAGGGCGGCCAAGGCCTTCCGGCGCGCCGCCAACCGCCGCTTTTCCAGAACCGCGCGCATCGGTTCGAACGCGCTCTTAGGCTCATCAGGAACAAGACGGGTCATCGTCTCGAACCCCGCCAGATGCACATCCAAGTCGCGCAACGGGCTGGTGGCGGCGCTCAGCCACTTCAAGTCCTCGCCAAGCCCCAAGATGGACGGCGGCAGGTGTTGCTTTAAGGCTTGGATCAAGGTGCGGGAGCGGCGCACCGCCACCCGGAAGCGGTGCAGGCATTCGCTGTCGCCGTCCGCCGCGATGCCGGCCTCGTTGGCGGTCAGCACAGCAAGCTGCTGTTTAAGAAGCAGCGCCGCTGCCTGCGCCGTCGGCAGGTCGGCGGCGAATTCGGGCAAATCCATGCCGGCGGCTTTTGGGGACATGTATCAAGCTCCGGCATGAGTATAGCCGGGGATGATGACAGTTTGTCAAAAGCCGAAATACTGGCTTCAGGCGACCTTTTCGCGGATGCCGTTGCCGCTGTCGGCCGCCGCGATATCCTCGCCGCGGGCGTAGTTGGCGCCGAAGCGGTTGTGGATGAAATCTGAGAACAGCGTGTCTTCCTGACGCACGAAGCCCTTTTGCGGCAGCTTGCCCTGGCGCAACAGATCGACCATGGCGCAGATGCCGGAGGCGGTGGTGATCTGAATGGCGCTCCACACCTGGCCGAACATTTCGCGGGCGTAGACTTTGTGGGCGTAGGTTTCCTGCATGAAGCGGCCTTGACGCATGCCGCTCACCGTGACGAACACCAGCACCACATCCTGCAAGGTAATGGGCAGCGCATGCTCAAAAATATCCTTCAACAACTCGCGCCGTTCGCCTAGGCGCAGATCGCGAATAAGCATCTTCATGATCTCGCAGTGACCGGGATAGCGCACGGTGCGGTAATTGAGATTATCGACCCGGCCGGCCAACGTTTCGCACAGCGTGCCCAGTCCGCCCGAGGTGTTGAATGCTTCGTAATCAATGCCGTCGAGCGAGAAGCTTTCTTTTTCCTCCAGCGGCGGCACTTCGCGCAGCTCACCGTCCACCACCGCCTCGCACGGGTTGCAGTATTCGTTGATCAGGCCGTCGGTGGACCAGGTAAGATTGTATTTTAAGGCGTTCGAGGGATATTTCGGCAGCGCGCCGACCCGCATATGAACATTGTGCAGGGTGTCGAAGCGCTTGGCGAGATCGTAGGCGACGATGGAAATAAAACCCGGCGCCAAGCCGCACTGCGGCACGAAGGCGGTCTTGGCGTCCTTCGCCAGTTCCTTGACGATGCGGGTGCTTTCCACGTCCTCGGTGAGGTCGAAGTAATGGACGCCCGCTTCCTTGGCGGCGGTGGCGATCAGCGGCGTGACGTTGAACGGGCAGGCGCTTAGGACCGCATACTTGCCGGCCAGCGCATTTTTCAGCGCCTCGTGATGGGTGACGTCAAGCACCCGGGTTTTGACCGCCGGGTTCAGCCCCAAACGTTTCAAGCCATCGGCGTCGCGGTCGGCCACCGTGACCTCATACTCGCCCGTCCGGCTCAACAGTTCGGCAATCATCGCGCCGATCTTACCGGCGCCCAAGAGAAGAATCGGCGTCATCAGAACCTCCATCCGAATTTCCTTAAATGGTAATAAGCCTGGCCGTTGGAATGAAGGGAGCAATCTGACGAATTGCCGAAATTTTTCCGTTGATTTGATAATAATATCCGTCATAATGACGGAATGGATGAGACGGACCAGGCCTTGCTGAGGTTATTGGAGGAAAACGCCCGCTGGCCCACGGCGGTGCTGGCGCGCCGGCTGGGCCTGTCGCGCTCCACCGTGCAGGACCGCCTCAATCGCCTGGAGCGGTCGGGGGTCATCGGCGGCTATACGGTGCGCTACCGCGACGCGCACGCCGCGCGGCAGATCACCGCGCATGTCATGATCAGCGTCAATCCGAAACTCGCCGAACGGGTGACAATGGCCCTAAAGCAGATGGCGGGACTGCGCGCCCTGCACGCGGTGAGCGGCCACTATGACCTCATCGCCATCATCCGCGCCGACACCACCGGCGAGATCGACGCCATGCTCGATGAAATCGGCCGCATTCCGGGGATCGAGCGTACCACATCGTCGATCGTGCTCTCTACCAAGTTCGAGCGTTAAGAGGATAACTTAACGCGGAATACGCCTTTGATGCTGTCAAAATTGCAAACCGCAATTTGGACATGGCTCCGCTCCTGGAAGCCGCTGCCAGGAAAGAGCGGTTTTCCTTCGGTGAAAAGTCCCCTGACTGTATCATAGGGCTGCAAATTTTCATTACCGGCAATAATATAGTGCAGGCGCTTGATAACTGCGCAATCCAGCCGTCGCATAAACTTGTCATCACCGCCGGAATTTGTGGGCAGTGGCCCAAGCTCGGAATCCTTCTCATGAATTTCGCTCAATGAATCGTACGCTTTTTTTAGTAGAGACAGGTCTTCCCTGCTCATGAGGTCCAGACAATGCCCAAGGTCAATGGCGGCGCCGATGACAAAGGGCTTCTTCAGTACTCCGCGACGCTTTTTATCTTCCGCCCACTCTTTGGCGCGTTGCGGGTCTGACTCCCAAAAATAAACACCTGGCCCTAGCCAGTCATAATCTTCTTCGCTTTTTTCGAAAGTTGCCTTGCCTGAAAGTATTTTCTCGCCGATCTTCTGATCACAGCCGTGGTAGGCCAGAACAAACGACGTATGAAGACGGCTCATTTCTTAACGGTTGGCTTCTCGAGGGGTTCAGCAAATTTTGGGGCTAATTTACCGCTGCTAAGGTAAATGCCTTCCTTCACCAATGCAGCCCGCGCCGACCGAGGAGACTTGGTGGCCTCTTTCGTATACTTATCAATGGCCTTTTTAATAGCTTGATGCTGATCTCTAGTCATACCCTACCTACACTACCTTCCTATAATAATTTACTCCCTTCACTACTTCTTACGCAACTTATTGTTTCTTCAAGCCATTAGATATTTGTATATAAATCAAATCCCTGCCAAAACTTCCTTGGCCTCCGCCAGCACGCAATCCGCCGCATGGGCACCCAGCGCGCGGTAGGCTTCGAATTGCTCCTCGTCGAAGAACTGATCAGCGGTGGTTTGGTGCGGAAAGGTGATGTCGAGCGCCTTGTATTTTTCCACGTAGACGTTTTCGTCGCCAGTAAGAGACGATTTGATGTAAATGAGACATCCCGTTTCGCCATTGCCGTAATCAATGCGACCGACAGCGCCATGCTTATCGCTCAGGCCATGAGTATTGGCGCGGATGGCGTCGATGTCGATATCGATGGTGACGCCAAGATCGATGCGCGCCAGGCGAATGGCGTCGGCCAGACCCTGAAACGCCATGCCGGGATCAGCTTCCGCATCGCTGGCGATGATCAAACGGCAGCGCCGGCGCAACAGTTCGTATAACCCTAAGTTCTCCAGATGGCCGCCATCCGACAAGTTGAGCAGCCGGCCGCGTTCATCAAGCTGGCCCAACATTTCTTTCATCAGGTGCCACGGCGTCGCTCGCACCAAGGGCGCCGCCAGCCTTTGCATCAACCGTCCGAGCATTGTTTGATGATAAAACGGCGCGGCGAACAGCCGCGGATGGGGCAGCCAATAGCCTAAGCGCACGTTGAGCAATGTCAGCGCGAAGGTCAGTCCCTTCTTGGTCGCCCGCCCCATGTTGGGCGCGGCGGCCGCGCCGGAGATCGCCATCGCCGTGCCAAGATCAAGGGCGGGATGCAGCGCCTCCATGTCCCTGGTCGATCGATAGCCGGTGAGCTGGCTGCCGACATATTCCCGGCTCATCAGAAAAAAAGCGGCGTTGCGGCCGCGCAGATTGCCGCGCCGCGAGCCTTGCAGATTGAGCGTGGTGTTGATCAGATGATAGGGCGCGTGCGGCGACAACGCCGACAATTTCAGATCATCGGCATGACTTATAGTACCGTCGCGCTGCGCCCGGCCCATCAAGTAGGCGCGGCTCAGGCGGTCGCGGTAGAAGCGGTGAAACGAGGTGGCGTTGACGTCATAAAAAAGCCGCGTGGTCAGCCCGACAAAAACCGCGCACACCAGCGTCGCCACCGCCATGCTCCTGGTCGGCTCCGGCCACAGCCATTGGTCATAGAGAAAATCAAGCCCGCGATGGATGGCCTCGGCGATGACGGCAAGCTCAGCTGCAAAGTGGCCGTCGCTCAACGTGCGCGCCGTGGCGGCGGCAAGATCCAGGAGCCAGCGGGGCGCGGTTTCGGGGATGATGATCCAGCGCGTTAGCGTCAAATAAAGGAGCCACACGGTCAACGGCCCCAAGGCGGCGAAGGTCGCCATGCCGAGCCGGCGCAAAAGGCGCGGCGCACGTTGGCCGAGAGAGCCGGAGAATAACGCGCCAAGCCCGGTGGCAACGCTGCCGATAAGCGTCAAGGTTTCGCTCAAATCACCAACCCCCGGCACCGAGACTTCGCCCAAGAGATCGAAGTAGTAGATGGCCAAAGGTTGCGCGCTGACGAACGCCGCGGCGGCGATGGATAACAACACGCCGCCGGTAACCCAGCGGGTGAACAGATCACGGCTCTGCCAAGTGGGCGCGCGCCCGCGCTCGGCAAACCATTGCGCCACAGGATAGAGCGCCAGCACCAAGAGCACCAAGGCCACCGCGCTGCCCAACCATCCGATGGAAAGCTCATGCAGCCTGGTCACCGGATCGACGGTGACGGCCGCCGGATCAGCGTTCGGCGCTTGTTGCCAGGCGCGAATGAACAGCGTCGCCTCGCCTTCAAAGGCGGGAATGAAGGTCACCGGCACGCGGCCGGCCTCCGGAAGCGGCATCACCACCACTTGCCGGCCCGGCTGGTCGCCGACCATCACCCCGCGCGGCGGCTTTAAGATCGCTACGTCATCGGGGATCGGTAGCTCATCGTTGATGGCATAGTCACGCACGCTGTCGCGCAAATTCAGGTAGCGGCGGTAGCGATCGCCCTCCCCCGCCGCCAGCCATCGCGAGTGGCCCTCGGGATCGACGCGAACGGTCAACTCCGTGGTCATGCTGGCTTCCCGCGTCGCCTCGCCGGCGATCCATAAGGTCGCCAGTGACGCCGCGGCGATCAGCGGCAGCAGAATGAGAAGGTTGACCAGAAGGCCGCGCAAAAACAGTCCCGGCAGACGCAACCCGGCCAGAAACTGGCGCGGCAGCAAATAATTAGAGTGGTCGCGTAAGTGCCGGGACGCCGCGCCTTCCGGCAGATCGTCGAGGAGCGTGTTTAGGGCATCCTCCGTCGTCGCGTGGGCGTAAAGACTGCTCAGCGCGCCGCCCAGATAGCCGCCGCCCGATACGGTGGATAAATAGTCCACAAACCGCCATAGCCCGCGTTTGTGCAGGGTCTGCACCACCCCCAAATTGAAGGTCGCCGATCGAATGCCGCCGCCCGACAGACACAGGCCCACCAGCCCCAGGGAAGCCGACGGCCGCACGCCCTTCGGACCCGGCAGACCCGCCGCCTGACGGCGTTCGGCGATGACCGCCAATTCACGGTCAAACACCGCCGCCGGCAGCTCCTCGCTATCCTTCTGCGGCGTCGCCAAACGCGAGCCTGCGGCGGCTCGTTCAAGCCAGCCGCGCAAGAATGTCCCCACACCCGCCAGTATCCGCTTCATCTGTTTTCTCGTGTCCTCAGGCGGCATGCCCGAGCATCTGACGAACAACCATGGCGCGGCGTGATGTCCGCAGAGGGGCCGTCACGAATTTCGTCCCTGACCGTCATGGGACGATGCGCGAAGGAGAGGGCGACCTCTCCTCGCCCGAGGAGGAAAGAACGTCCATGATCAACTGGAAATTCATCGCCGAGCTTGAAGGGGGGTTGCAGCTGAAAGGTTATGTTCCGGCTCTAAGCACCAGCAACAGCGGCGTTACCATCGCCACCGGGGTGGATCTGGGAGCGCGGACGCTCGAAGAGATCACCAATTGGCCCATTGCCGACAAGCTTAAAGTCAAACTTGCCCCCTACCTTGGACGCAAAGGACAGGACGCGGCCAACCTGTTGCGCGAACTGCCGCTGGAGATCACGGAAGACGAAGCCACCCAGATCGAAACCGCTGCGTGCGGTCCCATCTTTGATCAACTACGGAAGGCTTACGATAAAACGGTCGGTAAGGATGCCTTCTATCAACTGCCGGGCGAAGCCCAGACGGCGCTGGCATCGCTCGCTTACCAGTATGGTCCCAACCTTGCCCTTCGCACGCCGAAATTCTGGGAACTGGCTTGCCAGGGTGATTGGCAAGCCTGCGTCAATGAATTGGAAAACTTCGGCGACCGCTATCCGACCCGCCGCCGCAAAGAAGCAAAACTGCTGCGCCAAGTCCTCGATACCACCTCAAGGGGGGATAACGTCACACAGTTTGTCTCTCGCGCGTCCGATTGAAGCGTGGCGCATGTCAATGCGCCACGCCCGGCGCGGCCCCGCAGGGCCGTAACTTTATATTCTTCTGATGAGGAGCTAAGCGATGGCACTGGATCCAAACTTCACCGGCTCCGTCATCAACGCCCTGCCCATCGACAAGATGATCGCGGGACCGTTGACGGCGATGGTGTCGGCCCAAGTTCAGGCGAGCAAGAGCTACGCCGATTTTTTACAGACAGTCTGTATCCGCGACGGCAAGGCGGTGCAATTGACGTTCGATTACCAGGAAACGGTGGTCGATCAGGAAGGCAACTACCAAGGCATTCTGCAACGCACCATGTCGGTGCCGCTGATGGCGGCCATCGAACATCCCAACATTTGCATTGAATCCGGATCTGTCGCATTTGAGCTGGAAGTCACGGCTTCGGAAGCCGAGTCATCGTCAACCGAAGCGGGGGCGGAATTGGAAGCCAGCGTCGGCTGGGGGCCGATTTCGGCGAAAATCACCGGCCGCGTTAGTCATAAGTCGGAGCAGACCCGCAAGACCGATACCCGCGCCAAATACACCTTCAACACTCAGTTGAAGCGTCAACCGGCGCCGGAAGCGTTGTTGCGGGTCATCGATTTTCTCACTGATGCCGCCACCAAGCCCGTCACCCTGCCCGCGAACAAGGAATTAAAGTCGAAGGATGTGCTTCCCGTCGACACCCGCGTCAAGTCGCCGAAGGAAGAACAGGGCGCGCTCGCCAACCAAAAGCCCAAGTAACTAACAGCAGTTACACAACGTCTGCTGAAGGATTGGCGGGGAGCGTCTCAAGCGCTCCCCGTCGTTCGCATTGAAAACCGGGAATGGGAGAAATCCCCATGATTTCACGCATTCGGCGTTATTTTCGCCGTTTTAGAAGGAAGAGAGAAACCATGGAACATCAACAACTGGTCAGCATCACCCGCGGCCTGCAGAACGCCGCCGCCGAAACCAATTCATTGGTGGCACAGCAATATATCCGGGTCTTGTCCGAATTTTTCGAACGTCTACCCGATGGCTCGCTTAAGGCCAAGATGGTGCGGGTCGAGTTGGATGAGAATTATTACTCCATGGTGCCGCTGGTGTCGCTGGCGGCGCCCACCGGGCTGGCGCTGGAGCGCATGCGGGTGCAGCTTTCCATCAGACTGGAAAGCGCCAAGGAGGAACGCACTCGGCTGTTATCCTTGCTGCGCGCGCAGAGCGAGGAGCCAGCGGCTGACGGGGAAAGCCGAGCCCAGTTTACGGTATCGTTGTCGCCGCGCGGCGCGGATGGCGGCAGATGCCGGCCGTCCGATCACGTGCACGTCGACCTTGAGTTTCGCACCCTGCAAACGCCGGAGTCGATCCAGCGGGTGATCGATACTTATACCAACATGATGCAGCCCCTTCGCCGCAAGCCGAGTGATGATCCCGCGCCGCTAGAAACGCCGCCTGCGCCGGGCGATGGCGGCTCGAACGTAACGGAAAATCCGCCGGCAGAAGCCAGCGCCGGTTCTCAGACCGACGGCGATAACGCCGCGCCGGAATCGGGCGCTTGACGGGCGCGTCTATCTGACAGACCAAGGGCGGCCCCGATGGGACCGCCCTTTTCTTAACTGGTGATCTTCTATTTTAATGCATCAGCCGCTGGCGCACGTAGGATCGCCCCAATTGAATGCGCTTTCTGACATTGACCTCGCTCAAGTCAAGATGCCGCGCGATCTCCTGATTGGAATACTGAAAGACAAAGCGTAGCACAAAGGGGTGGCGTAACCGCGTCGGCAGTTCGAAGATCGCCGCCATGGCGGCGCTCATGGACTCGCCATTTTCCAGCTCAAACTCAGGGCGTGGCGCATTGGCCGTCAGCGCCAGGTATTCCAATTGCTCGGGATGGAACTGGTGCAGCAGGCGATGCCGAACCTGGCGCTTGCGGTGTTCGTCCATACAGATGTTGTGGAGAAGACGGGCCAGCCAGGAGCGCAGATTGCGAATGCGGTTGGCGTCACGCAAATAGCGGTCATGGGCCTTGATGGCGGCGCGGCTGACCACATCCTCGGCATCGCTGCGGTTGCCTGACATCCATCGGAAAGCCAATTGGGTCAAATAGTCGCGATGCTCGACCCAGGCATGCCAGAAGCGCTGACTCAAGCCGGTTGCCGATGCTGGCGCGCGCGCCACGCGACGGTTGTCAAAGGCAATGCCAGGCTCGCGCAATCGCTGGGACGGCAAGGGGCGGAAAATAGGTTGTTGTTTTTTTTCTTTCGCCTCGGGGCGCAATGAACAGCGCTGTGTTTCATCATATAAACTCATGATAGCGACTTTCTTGGTTGCGGAAAAATGAATGAGCGATCAATTCAGGCGCATAGGTTCCATGCGCCGCGCCAAGGCGTCGCTTAAGGTCTGCAAGGGCGTCTTGCCAAAGCAGTAGGGCCCTTCCGCAATCCGTTCCTCGTTATATGCCCGCATCCAGGTTTTCAGGCGCGAACGCGCATCCTCCAAGGTGAAATCACCCTTACGGAATAAAGGCTGGTAAACCTCCCGCGCCATGGTAGCGGCGAAACGACTGCAAATATCGTGTTTCCCGCCACGGCCCAAACGATAGGTCTGGCGAATGTTCGCCCCTTCCAGGAAGTGCTGATACTCTACCCGCCGTTGGCGATCGGCAAAGGGCAGCCGGCGGTCGGTTCTGACCGCATCGACGACAATCCCCCTATTGCTAAGCTGCGGCAGGACATCTTCTTGCATAAACTGGATGGGCGACAACGCCTCGCCTTCGACGGCCAGCCGCGTGATGGCGAACTGACTGTAACAATCGATGAAGGTGTGTTGATAGATCGAGCCGTAGCGGGGGTGATCCCCCATCACCGACAGATCCTGAAAACAGATCTTACCCGGCCCGGAGATATAGCGGCCGGCGGCGAAGCGGCCTTGCGAGCGCGCCCGGTCGATGGCCGCCTGCTGCTCCTCGCTGAGCGACAGCGCATTCTGCTCAGATCGGGCAACCAGGGCGAATACCCGCTTCTCGAAGGTCTCCAGCCCGGCCCGCAGCCAGATCGAGCGCACGCCGCTCGATGAGACGCTGATCCCCGCCCGGCTTAAGGTATCGGCGATCCGCTGCTGACCCCAAGTCGGGTGGGCGTACGTCAGGTCAAGAACCTGCTGCGCCACATCCTCGGTGACGCGGTTCTTGACCATGGGGCCGCGGCGGCTGAAATTGCGCAAGGCATCCGCCCCTCCCCTTTCATATAAGGCTCTAAAGCGATAGTAGCTGTCGCGCGAGTAACCCAGTGACTGGCAGGCGCGTGTGACGTTGCCAAGCTTCTCGGCGAGACGCAACAGGCCGAGCTTTGGCCGTAGAGTACGGTCGGTATTCATCTTCCCCTCCTTGAGGATCCGCTGGTTGAAACATCATGGCGGCAAACCCGCTATAATCTCTTTATAATTGTATTATTGCTCTAGACACACGCGATGGTTGTTATTAAACAACTGATATGTGAAAATTTGCAATAGGCAAATTTAATACTCGCTATGCGTGTAGTTTTTTTAGCGTAAAAACTGCGGATTTCCGGCGCTTAGCCCATAAATCGGGGCGAATCGGCGCCGCAATTTGAGAGAGAAAAAGCCATGATCAAAAAACAGTTGGAACACCGTATTCGAACTTTGGAGCAGGGACTCGATCAGTTCACGGGCCTGGAGTGGGTGGTCAATGTGGGCAAGCTGGCCGAGATCAAAAGCGTCATCTTTGATCTGCCGGAAGGGGCGGAAAGAACCTTTGAAACGCGAATCAGCCCGGAAGACCTTGCCCGTCTGGATGGGGAGATCGCCGTCAGCCTCGACCATGCCCCGGCGGCGGACGTGCGACAAAAGGCCTTCCATAGCGCCTACAGCACGCTGCGGCGCTGGCTTGACCCCAACTTTCCCGGCTTGCGCCCCGTGGGCCGCCACCGGCCATGGCCGACGGATTGAGGACTATTCCCGGCGGCGGTGAATGTTAAGCGCCGTTTCGTCGGACGCGGCGCGCTCGCGCCGGGCTGACTCCTCAGCCGCCAGCTCCAGACGTCGCGCCTCGGCGACCTCGAACTTCTTTAACTCGCGAAACGCTTCCGCAAGCTCGTCGCGCTTACCAGCCACCGCCGTCTCGGCTTCGGCGATGGAGCGCTGAAATCTCTCCCGTCGGGCGATGGCGGCGCGGACATAGGCGGCATAGGCGAACCCAACCACCTGGGCATCGGCCCCTTCCCGTTCCCGCTCGATCTCCTGCTCCAGATCAAGAAGGCGCTGCCGCAATGCCTCGGCCATGGCCTCCAGATCGGCCACCTCGCGCCGTTTTTCATCCACTTTCCAGCGATGCAAGCGAATGACGCTGGCCAGGCTGCGCATGATGCGGCTAACCGTTTAAAATCTTGGCCAAGGCGGCGTAGCCGTCGGCCAGCGTCGCCTGGTCATTCTTGCCCTGGGCCAGAAACCCTTCCAGCGCCGGGTTGAGCCGGATCGCTTCATCGACCTCGGCATTGCTGCCCTTGCGGTAGGCGCCCAGCCGAATCATCTCTTCCATGTCGTTATAGGTGGAGAGATGGCGCCGGGCCACCACCACCAGCGCATTCTCCTGATCGTTGTTGCAATGGGGCATGGTCCGCGACACCGAACGCAGCACGTTGATCGCCGGGTAACGGCCGCGCTCGGCGATCCGCCGTTCCAGGACGATATGGCCGTCGAGGATGCCGCGCACCGCGTCGGCGATGGGTTCGTTGTGATCGTCGCCATCCACCAGCACCGAAAACAGGCCGGTGATCGCGCCCTCGCCGACGCCGGGGCCGGCCCGCTCCAGAAGCTTCGGCAGTTCGGCGAACACGGTGGGGGTATAGCCTTTGCTGGCCGGCGGTTCGCCCATGGAGAGGCCGATTTCCCGCTGCGCCATGGCGAAGCGGGTGACGCTGTCCATCAGGCACAGCACCTGTCGGTCCAGGTCACGAAAGTATTCGGCGACGGTCAAGGTCAAATACGCCGCCTGACGCCGCATCAGCGCCGATTCATCGGAGGTGGCCACCACCACCACGCTGCGCTCCAGGCCATCGGCCCCCAGATCATCCTCGATGAATTCCTGCACCTCGCGGCCGCGCTCGCCAATCAGCCCGATCACCGCCACGTCGGACGCGGTATAGCGCGCCAGCATGGACAGCAGCACCGACTTGCCGACCCCGGACCCGGAGAAGATGCCCATGCGCTGCCCCTTGCAGCAAGTGACGAAGGCATTCAAGGCTCGCACCCCGAGGTCGATCTTGCCGGCCACCCGGCGGCGGGCATGGGCCGCCGGCGGCTGGGCGCGCAAGCGATAGGGCTCGCTGCCGTTCTCCAACGGCCCCTTGCCGTCCACCGGTTCGCCAAGAGCATTGACCACCCGGCCGAGCCAAGCGGGAGAGGGATATACCACCGGCTCTGTATCGGCGACGAAGACTTTACAACCAATGCCGATGCCTTCAATGGCGGCGAACGGCATGGCCAGCGCCCGCTCATCCTTGAAGCCGACCACCTCGCACGGCACGGAGCGCCCGCCCCGCGCCTCGACCACCACGCGGCTGCCGACGGCCAAGCTGCGATGCGCCCCGGCGACTTCGACTAACAGGCCGCGCACCCCGGCCACCCGGCCGTACACTTCAATGGTTTGCAGCCGCTCCAGCTCGCGTATCAGAGGGTCCAATGACTACTTGCTCCTTACTGTAAAATCCCAGTCGGCCCATCTTCGCGGCCAAGCCTTTAAAGTTCCGTAAACCATAAAGCAGGCGGCCGGCTGAGGGTTTGCCTCGGCCGCCATCAATTAATAATCGGCAAGGTTCGTTAATTTTTTTGATTTCGGTTGCCTATTATTAACCATCCGTGTTAATTATTCGTATTGGTTAACGTACGCGAAGGGGAGCCTGGGGCGCACCAAGCACAAGCGTCGCGGGTGATACGAAGGAGAGAGGATTGACGCATGCGCGTTTTGCAGATCGAAGATGACAGCACCACGGCCCGCAGCATCGAGCTCATGCTGACCGGCGACGGCTTTAACGTCTACACCACCGATCTTGGCGAGGAGGGGCTCGATCTCGGCAAGCTTTATGATTACGACATCATTCTCCTGGACCTCAATCTGCCTGACATGCACGGCTATGACGTGCTCAAAAAACTGCGCATGGCCAAGGTTGCCACGCCGATCCTCATCCTGTCCGGCATGGGCGAGATTGAAAACAAGGTCAAGGGCCTGGGCTTCGGCGCCGACGATTATCTGACCAAGCCGTTCCACAAGGAAGAGCTGGTGGCCCGCATTCACGCCATCATTCGCCGCTCCAAGGGCCATTCCCAATCGGTCATCCGCACCGGCAAGCTCGCCGTCAACCTCGACACCAAGACGGTGGAAGTCAACGGCCAGCGGGTCCACCTGACCGGCAAGGAATATTCCATGCTCGAACTGCTGTCTTTGCGCAAAGGCACCACCCTGACCAAGGAAATGTTCCTCAACCATCTTTACGGCGGCATGGATGAGCCGGAGCTTAAAATCATCGACGTCTTCATCTGCAAGCTGCGCAAGAAACTGGCCGCCGCTACCGACAACGAGAACTATATCGAGACCGTCTGGGGCCGCGGCTATGTGCTGCGTGATACCGCCAGCGAGGCGGACCCTGAAATCCAGGAACTGGCCGCCGCCGGATAAATTTTTACACCCTCGCAAGAATGACAAAAGGGCGTCCGTTGAGACGCCCTTTGGTTTTTTCGAACTCTTGATGCTCTAACGCGCGGCAACGTTTTGCCGCACCCCCGAGCCAGGCGCGGCCGCGGCGGCGTCGCTGGTGACATAAAGCCCGCGCTGTCCCGGCACCGGCTTGAAGCGATCGGTCAACCCCAGCACGGTTTCCGCCGCGCCGAGAAACAGCGTGCCGTGGGTGGGCAGAATCTCGCGCATGCGGTTGAGCACGTCCGCCTTGGTCTCCTGATCAAAATAGATCAGCACGTTGCGGCAGAAGATGACATCGAACCGCCCGAAGTTGCGATAACTTTCCAGCAGATTGAATTCCCGAAACGTCACCATGTCGCGGATCTGCTTGGAAAGCTGCCAGGTTTCGCCGCTTTGGGTGAAATACTTGATCAAGGTGCGAATGGGCAGGCCGCGCTGCACCTCAAATTGGGTGTATATTCCGGCGCGCGCCTTATCCAGCACCTGGGTCGAGATGTCGGTTGCCAAAATTTCAATGGCCCAATCCCGCCACAGGTGCTCCTGCTCTTTGATATATATCGCCAGCGAATAAGGCTCCTGCCCCGAGGACGCCGCCGCGCACCAGACGCGAATGCGCTTCGAGGCGGCGTTATGCTCCCGCAATCGCGGCAAGACCTGATCACGGAAGATATCGAAGGGAGTGGCATCCCGGAAGAAAAATGACTCGTTGGTCGTCATTGCCTCCACCACCGTGCGCGTCAGTTCTTCATCCACCTGCCGCCGCATGGTGGCGAGCAACTTCTCCAGTGTATCCAAGCCGCGGCGGCGGGCAACCGGCGTCAGCCGGCTTTCCAAGAGATAAACCTTGTCACGGCTGACGATGAGCCCGGAGCGGGCCTTCAGCAAGGCAGCGATGAAATCGAAATCATCTGGGGTCATCGCCGGCCTCCGATAATTTTCGCCGCCGCCCGCCCGATCTCGCCCAGCGGCAAGACGGCGCTGGCGAGACCGGCGGTACTGACCGCGCCCGGCATGCCCCACACCACGCTTGTCGCCTCGTCCTGCGCCAGAATGGTGCCACCTGCCGCGACGATGGCGCTGCTGCCTTTTAGGCCATCTGACCCCATGCCGGTGAGAATGACGCCCAACGCCGCCGCGCCATAGACGCGGGCCACTGCGCGAAACAGCGGATCCACCGCCGGCCGGCAGAAGTTTTCCGGCGGATCTTGGTTGATGCGGATGAACACACCGTCGCCCTTCGCCTCGATTATCATGTGATGATCACCGGGCGCGATGTATATCTTGCCCGGCGCCAGACGTTCGCCTTCCCTGCCCTCTTCGCACTCTAGGCCGGTGGCGCGACGCAAGTGTTCGGCAAGAATGGAGGTAAAGGTCGGCGGCATATGCTGGGCAATCACCACCGGCACGGCAGGGGTCATCTTAAGGCCGGAGAAAAATTCAAACAGCGCCTGCGGACCGCCGGTGGAGGCGCCGATGGCGAGAACGCGCGGCGTGGCCGCCGACGGTTTGGCAAGCTGGATCGGTCTTGTGGCGAGGGCGCGCGGCGCCGGCTGCGGCGTTGCTGCGCCCCGCGCCGCACGGCGGGCGCGGGCGGCGCGCACCGGATCCTGGCACCGCGCCACCGTGCCGAGCGCCTTGATTTTCTGCAAAATCTGTTGGCGGAAAGCGGCGGAGCTTGACACTTCCCGGCTGGTTTCCGGTTTGGGAATATAATCCGCCGCGCCGGCTTTGAGGGCTTTAAGGCTGATCTCGGCATTCCGCCGCGTCAGCGTCGAAGCCATGATCACCTGGACATGAGGCGCCGCCTCAATGATTTTCGGCAGTGCGGTCAGGCCGTCCATTTCCGGCATTTCGATGTCGAGGATCACCACCTCAGGCCGCGTCGTCTCCAGATTGCGCAGGGCCATGGCGCCATTTTGGGCTGTTGCCACAACCTCGATTTCGGGGTCCGATTCCAGCCAGCGGGAAATCAAGCCGCGAATCACCGCGCTGTCATCAACCACCATGACGCGGAAGGCGCTTTGCTCTGCTTTCTTTGAGGCGGATGCCAGAGACACCAAATACTCCACTTGATTAGGATGATAGTTTAACGAAAAACTCGAAATGCGGCGCCTAAAGCAAACCAACCTGAGTGAATTTCGCCTCGATGATTTCCCTGTCGAAAGGTTTCATGATGTATTCGTCTGCGCCGGCGCTGATGGCGGCGCTGATGTGGCTCATGTCATTCTCCGTGGTGCAGAAAACGACCACCGGCTTGCTGCCGTTGGGCTGTTCGCGCAGCGCTTTCAAAAACTCCAGACCATTCATATTCGGCATGTTCCAATCGAGCAGGACAACGTCCGGCATGGCGCGATTACATTGCGCCAGCGCAACTCGGCCGTCCTCCGCCTCCTCGATGGAAAATTCCAATTCCTCAAGGATGCGCCGGGCCACCATTCTGATGACCTTTGAGTCATCAACCACCAAGCAGGATTTTGTCGCCATACCCATGTTGCGCTCCGACTGTTTTTTCGCCCGACCGGTTAAGCCGCAGCAGCGACCGCGAAATCCAGCAGGCGATCGACATTGACAGCCACCAGGAGTTCACCGTCCAGACGATAAATGCCGCTCGACACGCTCTGCCAGCAGGCATCGAGCGTGACCGGGTTGCGCTCAAAATGCTCCGCCGTCAATGAAAGCACCTCGCCCACCTTATCAATGAGCAGGCTATAGGGCTCGCCGTTGTGCTCAATCACGATGCTCATCGGCTTTTCGTCCGCCTTTCGCGCAGAGAGGCCAAGTCTGGCCCTAAGATCAATTGCCGTAACGATGCGTCCGCGCAGATTGAGCACGCCGGCAACGGCATGGGGAGCGAGCGGTATCGGCGTGATCTTTTGCGACGCCAACACGTCGTGCACCTCCAGCACCGGAATGCCAAGGAGCTGTTCGGCAAGGCGGAAGGTTATGAAATCGCCGCCTATGGCCGTTGATTCCGTGCGTTTGATCTGCGTCACGTTCGTCGTTCCCTTGCTCATGCCGCTTTACCCCGTTTGGTCAATTGTTCGGCCAGGCTTTCCAACAGCGCATCACGATCGAATTTGGCGACATAGTCGTCAAAACCAACCTCTCGGCCGCGATCGACATGCTGCGGCGAAGAATGGGTTGAGAGGGCGATGATCGGCGTCTCCTGCCAAATACCGTCCTGGCGCAATGTGGAGGCAAGCTCATAGCCGTCCATGCCGGGCATCTCGATATCGCTCAAGATGATATCGAATTGCTGTCCTTCCTCCCGCATTCGCAGCGCATCGCTGGCCGAAGCCGCGGACGCAACGCGATATCCCGCGGCGGTCAGTAGGGGCTTGAGGAGATTGCGAAAGAAATCACTGTCGTCGATCATCAGCACGCGACGGCCATTGGCGCCATCTTGCGTCTCGACGCGGGCACCCTTTTTCCAGTCGCCGAACGCCTTGAGAAGATAATGCGAGACGTCGACGATTTCACTCGCCCGTTTGGCGATCACCGCGGTGCCGATGATGCCGGTGCGGTCCGAGGTCAACTCCACATCGACACGATCTTCCACGATGTCGATGATTTCGTCCACGGCCAGGCCCATGGTGCGGCCGCGGTCGGTAAAGACGATGACCGATTGACGGCCTTCGCGCTTCATCACGCAGCCCTCGTCAACCATGACCAGAGGCATGATTTGACCGCGATACTGGACGACATGGCTGCCATTGGAGAATTCGATGTTCTCGACCGGAATTTCCTCGAGCCGCGCCACCAGGGATAGCGGCACCGCCCGCGGCGTATCCGTGCCGGCGCGGAACACCAGCATGGTTTCCTTGCGGCCTTCGCTGTCGATCGCCACCACATCGCTCTCGCTGACCTGATCGCTGTCGCCCATGGCGCTGCCGGTGGTAGCGGCGATGCCGTTGGGGTCGAGGATCATAATGACGCTGCCGTCGCCGAGAATGGTGTTGCCGGAGTAAGCTTGAAGGTCCCGCAAAATGGGCGCCACCGGCTTGACCACGATTTCCTCGGTGTCGAATACCCGGTCGACGACAATGCCGAAGGTAAAGGAACCGACCTGGGAGACGACGATGAATTCTTCGCGGTCGGCTTCCGCCGCCTCATCGTCGCGGGCGACGTCGAGGACATCATGCAGATCGACCAGCGGCAGCAGGCGATCGCGTAACCGCAAGACTGGCGTATTCTTGATGTGCTCGATGCGATGCTCGGAATTGCCCGAGGCGCGCACCAGCTCCAGAACGCTGATTTGCGGGATGGCGAAGCGCTCATTACCGCACTTGACGATCAGCGCCGATACGATGGCGAGAGTGAGCGGGATTTTGATGACGAAGGTGGTGCCGCGGCCTTCCACCGATTTCAAATCGATGGTGCCGCCGATCTTTTCGATGTTGGAGCGCACCACGTCCATGCCGACGCCGCGGCCGGAAATATTGGTCACCTTCTCGGCGGTAGAGAAGCCGGGATGGAAGATGTAGCGCTGGACCTGCTGGTCCGTCATTTCCGCAACTTCGGCCTCGCTCGCCAGGCCATTGGAAACGATTTTCTTTTTCAGCTTGGCGACATTGAGCCCGGCGCCGTCATCCGATACATGAACGATGATATGGCCGCCTTCATGAAAGGCGTTGAGGCGGATGGTGCCGGTTTCCGGCTTGCCCGCCGCAGCGCGTTCCTTGGGCATTTCAATGCCGTGGTCAGCGGAGTTGCGGACCATATGGGTCAAGGGATCCTTGATCAGCTCCAACACCTGGCGATCAAGCTCGGTGTCGGCTCCCACCATTTGCAAGTCGATCTTCTTGCGCAGTTCCACCGACAGGTCGCGGATCACCCGCGGCAGCTTGGCCCAGGCATTGCCGATAGGCTGCATGCGGGTCTTCATGACGCCTTCTTGCAGTTCGGTGGTGCACTGGCTTAAGCGCTGCAACGGCGCGGAGAATTCGCTATCGCTCTGACGGCGCAGAATCTGCAATAGCTGGTTGCGGGTCAGCACCAGTTCGCTGACCATGTTCATCAGGTCTTCCAGCAGGTCGACGTTGACGCGGATGGATTGCACGGCGATCTGCGCCTCCGATCCGGCGCGCGAGCCGTTGTCCTTGGCCGTCGCGTCCTCGTCATGAGCAGGCGCCTCATTGGCCGCCTCTTGCGGCCCGGGGGCGGACTGGAATGCCGCCTCCAATTCATCGAGCGATACCTCGCCGGGCTTTAAGGGCCGATCCAACTCCTGCTGGGGTGCCGGCGGCGGGGTCGCCGCCTTGACTTTCGGCGCTAACGCAGTGCCGCCCGCCGCATAGGCATTCAACTGGCCGATAAGCTCGGAGTCATCCCCTACCGGCTCGCTCTCGGTAGCCGACAAGCCAGCCAGGATGCCCTTGATACAATCCAGAGAGGCCAGGATCAGCGACACCGCCTCGGGCGTAACCTCCAGCGCGCCGTCGCGAAACTTGCCCAGGATATTCTCCGAGGCATGGGCCACGCTTTCCAGCCGCGGCAGGCCAAGGAACCCGCAGGTGCCCTTGATGGTGTGAACGAGTCGGAAAATGTTATCCAGCACGCTCTTGTTGTTGGGGTCTTGCTCCAGCTTGACCAGCTCGACGTCCACCACGTCGATGCTTTCCGCTGTCTCGGTGAGAAATTCACTTAGAAGATCATCCATGGTCCCGGCTTTCGTTCTCTTGCGATGCTTGCGACAGGCCTTTTGGGAGTAGCCTTCCCTGGCTCCCTAAAAGATCAGCCAAATAGGTTAAGAAGCTGTAAAGTCGGGAGTTGGAATTAAGCGCATGAAAACGAAAGAAATATTTAACCCTGGCGCGGGCTTGCCGGAGCGCCCGTAAACGACTTTTGACGCCTTAGAGTCGGACCCGGTATGTCACCGCCTGGTGGCCGTCGCCCGCGGCTTTGACGGCGCCGCCCTGAGCGGCAACCAGTTGATGGACGAGATAGGCGGGCGCGGTCTTGGAATCGAGATCGGCGATCGAACAGCCGTTCGCCAAGATTTTGGCGATCTCCGGTTTATCCAGCAGACGGTCGCCCTGGGCTACTACCGCAATATCAAGACCGCCCGCGGCGCGCATCGCCTCCACCGTGATGCCGCCGCCGCGCGGCAGGGCATCGGCGGCCAGGAGCGCCAGATTGAGGATGATCTTGACGGTATCGCGGTCAAGCTCGCCCAGCGATACCTTCCAATCGATGGCGACCTTGCCGCCGGCAAAATAGGCGCTGAGCGTATCGCGTACGCTGTCCGTCGGCGACCTGTCGCCAAAGCCGCCGCCGGCGCCGAAAGCCATACGGAAAAACATCAGGCGCGCGGCGGCTTGCTGCACGCTCTGGCCGAGAAGCTTGAATACTTCCTGGCGCATCGTTGGATCTTCCTCATCCGCCAAAATCTCGATGCCGTTGCTGAACGCCCCCACCGGACTGATGAGGTCGTGGCACAGTCGCGAGCAGAGCAAGGCGGACAAGGCGATCTCGGTATTCATGGACTTTCTTATCTCCTCTAGACTTGCCAATGGCGCCTGGGCGCTATATTGGCTGCTGCATATCTGTAACCCAAGCCTTTTTCTGGTTAAGGAATTGTTAGCAATGGCGGCAAGCGCCGATCGGACGACATTAAGCGCGGTGGAGCGACTGGCGGAACAAGCCGGAGTAACCATCATGGTCGTCTACGGCCGGGAGTTCGACGTCACCCATAAGGGCGACGCCTCACCAGTCACCGAAGCCGATCACGCCGCCGAGGACATCATCGTCGCCGGCTTGCGCGCCTTGGACCCGACCATACCCATCGTCGCCGAGGAAAGCATGGCCAAGGGCCAGGGGCCGGCCGCCGTCGGCCGCGTGTTCTGGCTGGTCGATCCCCTGGACGGCACCAAGGAATTCATCCGCCGCAATGGCGACTTTACCGTCAACATCGCCCTGATCGAGGATGGCAAGCCGGTGCTGGGCGTGGTCTATGCCCCGGCCCGGGCCAAGCTTTATGGCGGCATCATTGGCCAGGGTGCCACGCGCCGGGATGTATCGGAAAAAGCCGCGGCGGCAACCCCCATCCGGGTGCGCCGGGCGGATGAAAAGGCCCTGGTGGCGGTCGCCAGCAAATCCCACCGCACCCCGGAAACCGACATCTATCTCAATAGTTTACCCATTAGCGACAGCCGTTCGGCCGGGAGCTCCTTGAAGTTCTGCCTGGTGGCCGAGGGGAGCGCCGACATCTACCCCCGCTTTGGCACCACCATGGAATGGGATACCGCGGCAGGCGATGCCGTTCTGCGCGCCGCCGGCGGCGTGGTCACCACCTTTGATGGAAAGGCCCTGGTCTACGGCAAGCCGGGGTTTGCCAATCCGTACTTCCTGGCTCGCGGCGACGTCAATCCGTCTCTCCTCCTCAAGTAAGGGCGCGCACGGCGGCAATGCCGGCAAAGCCCCAGATCATGACCGCCGATCCGCGATTGATGTAGATGAGATGCTGATCCGTCAGCCGGCCGCGAAAGGCGCTGGCGAGGCGGGAGATGAACAGCCACCACAGGCCTGAGCCGGCAAACACGCCGGCCACGAGGGTGGCAACTTCGGGCCGGTCAAGATCGCGGCTGAGGCCCATGCCGGCAAACAGCGCGATGAAGCCTAAGGCGGTCATGGGATTGGTGATGGTCAGCATGAAAGTACCGGCGAGCCCGCGCAGCATATCGCCGGCTGACGGTACGGGGTCGGTCAAATGCGGGTGCGCCCGCCACGACAGCCAGCCCATGAACAGCAGCACCACCGCCCCTACGCTTTCAAACCAGGAGGTATGAATAGTGACGAAATCGGTCACCACGGTGAGCCCGAGGGCGGCGATGGCGCCAAACAGGCTGTCCCCGAAGGCCGCGCCCAAGCCGACGATGAAGGCGCTGATAAAGCCCTTCCGCACCGCCTTTTGGATGCAAATAATATTTACCGGACCGATGGGCGCCGCCACCGCCAAGCCGACGATCATGCCGGTGATCAGATGATATTCGCTCGTCAGCACGCCCAACCGTTTCCCCCCAGCGCCATGTGATTAGAAAAAATTAACCCTGCAACGAGACAATTGTCTGACGCTTCAAACAGAGTCAAACTTATAGCACTGAAAGGAGGACTCTGATGGATCGTTGTCGGTTGTGGCGTCTTGGCTACCGCCTGACTACGGCGGAAATTCTCTACCACATGCCGGATCACGCCGGCCTCTTGCAAGCGTTCATCTGGCAGGAGCTCGACCTCGCCCCCCGCTTTCCCATGCTGCGCGGTTTTCTTCAGTACTGGGAGCGCAATCTCGATGGCCGGCTGCATTCGGTAAAGGTCGCGTCCTCGGCGCTGATCACGCCCAAGGAACTCACCCATGCCGACTTGAGCCTGACGCTGCACTAGAGAGCCTAGAGAGGGCCGCCTTCGAAGCGCAACGGCGCACCCTGAGGCGCGCCCGCCACTTCGTCTTCCCACATCACGCGACGGCCGCGCACCACGGTGCCGATGGGCTTGCCGGTTAGCTTACGGCCGACAAACGGACTCCAGCCGCATCTGCTTTGCAGCCAGTTCTCCTCCACCACCCAGGATTTTTTCAGATCGACGATGGTGTAGTCGGCGTCATAGCCCACCGCCAGCCGACCTTTGCCGCGCAGGCCGAACAGCCGCTGCGCCCCGGCGCTGGTCAAGTCCACCAGCCGCATCAGCGACAGCCGGCCGGCATGGGCATGATCGAGGAGCAGCGGCAGCAGCGTCTGCACCCCCGGCATGCCCGACGGCGACGCGGGATAGGGCTTGGCTTTTTCCTCGAAGGTGTGCGGCGCATGATCGGAACCGATGACATCGACCACGCCCGAGGCAATGGCCCGCCACAACGCTTCGCGATGTTCCGCGCCGCGAATGGGTGGATTCATCTGCGCCAACGTACCGAGCGTTTCATAACATTCCGGCGCGTGGAGCGTGAGGTGCTGCGGCGTCGTCTCCACCGAGGCGATGTCCTTATGGGCCGCCAGCAGCGGCAGTTCCTCGGCCGAGGTCACGTGCAGCACGTGGATCAGGCGATTGGTTTTACGGGCAAGCTTTAAAATACGCTCAGTGGCGCGCCGCGCCGTCTCGGCGTCGCGCCAAATGGGATGTTGGGCGACGCCGCCGGTCTCCGCCAGGGCGCGGCGCTCCAGCAGCCTCCCCTCGTCCTCGGCATGGATCGCCACCCGCCGCCGGCCGGCGCGCAACACCGCCTCCAGCGCCTGATCATCGGCCACCAAGAGATCGCCGGTGGATGAGCCCATGAACACCTTGACGCCGGCGCACCCCGGCAGTGTTTCCAGGCTCGCCAGATCGCCGACGTTGTGCGCCGTCGCGCCGACGTAGAAGGCAAAATCGCACCACATCCGGCCCGTGGCGCGGGCGACCTTGTCGGCCAACGCCCCGGCCGTGGTGGTGGCGGGCTTGGTGTTGGGCATCTCGAACACCGCCGTCACCCCGCCCATGACCGCCGCCAGGGAACCGGAGGCGAGGTCTTCCTTATGCTCGTTGCCAGGTTCGCGGAAATGCACCTGGGTGTCGATGACGCCGGGCAGGACATGGAGGCCGGTGGCGTCGATCTCCTCGGCCGCTGCAGCCGATTTCAAGTCGCCGATGGCAACCGTGCGCCCGCCTAAGGCGGCGATATCGGCCGTATATACCCCGGCATGATTGACGATAGTGGCGTTGCGGATGAGAAGATCGTAACGGTCGGCCATGAAGGGTCCGTATGTTGAAAAATCTTATTTGGCCGTTCATGGTTCGACAAGCTCACCACGAACGGCTTCCTTAATACCCGTTCGCCCTGAGCTTGTCGAAGGGCGAGAGGTAAATATCCTCTCGGGCGGCCTCTCGCCTTGATACGCGGCGGTGGCGGCGATGACAAGAGCGTGAGCGCCCCTTGCGCGATCCGGCTTCACGGGGTACCTGATGGGATATGACGTCGACCCCACCTCATACTCGGCTGCCCTCGCGCGGCGTGATCGAGATCGCCGGCGATGACCGGCGGAGCTTCTTGCAGGGTCTTGTGACCAACGATGTGATGGCTTTGACGCCCGGCAACACCACCTACGCCGCCCTTCTGACCCCCCAAGGCAAGTACCTGTTCGACTTCCTGGTGGTCGATGACGGCGAGCGCCTGCTGTTGGACGTGGAAGCGGCACGCCGCGACGATCTGATCCGCCGGCTGATGCTGTACAAACTGCGGGCCAAGGTAACCATCACTGACCGCACGGCCGAGCTGGCGGTGGCGATCACCCCGGACGGCAGGGAAGATCCGCGCCATCCCCTGCTTGGCCGGCGAGCGATTCTGCCCTACGTCGAGGCGGAAAAATTGCCCGCCGATGAGAGCGCCTACCAGGCCCAACGCTTGCGCCTCGGCATCCCGGAAGGCAGCGGCGACTTTATCGTCGACAAGCTCCTCATCCTCGAGGGTAATCTCGACTACCTGAATGGCGTTAGCTTCAAGAAGGGCTGCTATGTCGGCCAGGAACTGACGGCGCGGATGAAGCACCGCGGCAAGGTGCGCAAGCGCCTGTTGCCGGTGCAAGTGACAGGCGCGCTGCCGCCCGATGGTACGCCCATTACCGAGGACGGCAAGGAGATCGGCGAGCTGCGCGGCGGACTGGGCGCGCGCGCCATCGCCTACCTGCGGCTCGATGATCTTGCGATGGGAAAGTCATATCGTTGCGGCGACGCCATGGTGACGCCCGAACGTCCCGCGTGGCTGCCCGAAACGGCGCTCAATCCCGGCCAAGAGGAAAAGATCGGATGACACAGCAGATGCGATGTCCGTGGTGTGGCGACGATCCGCTTTACGTCGCCTATCACGACGAGGAATGGGGCGTACCCGAATACGACGACCGCGCCCTGTTCGAGAAGCTCATTCTCGACGGCTTTCAGGCCGGGCTGTCGTGGATCACCATCCTGCGCAAGCGCGAAAACTTCCGCCGCGCCTTCGATGGATTTAAGCCGGAAAAAATCGCCCGCTACACGCCGCGCAAAATCGAATCCTTGATGAATGACGCCGGTATCGTGCGCAACCGCGCCAAAGTGGAAGGCGCGGTGAAAAGCGCCCGCGCCTATTTGGAGCTGGCGGATCAGGGCGTCTCGTTCAGCGATTTTTTGTGGGACTTTGTGGATGGCCGCCCGATCCAGAACCGCTGGACCAAGGATCACAAGATCCCCGCCGAAACCAAACAATCGCAAGCCATGAGCAAAGCCTTAAAACAAGCCGGCTTCGTCTTTTGCGGCCCGACCATCACGTATGCCTTCATGCAGGCGGTGGGCATGGTCAATGATCATCTGGTGACCTGCCCGAGGCAAAAGGCATGCCGGGAGCTCAGTTAAAATATCCCAATATAAAATCGACGATGGCCGGGATATCATTGCGATCGAAATAGGGAAGCCCGGCGTTGAGCGGCGCGACGCCGGCCACCGCCACCACGCTCTCATCGCTTAAATATAATGGCGCTTCCTTGGGCGCAGGGCCGATCACTTCCAATTTCGGGTAGCGCTCCTTCTTGAAGCCCTCGACGATGACGATATCGGCGGGGGAAAGCTTGGCCATCATCTCCTGAAAACTGGGTTCGTCCGCGCCCCGCAGTTCATGGACGATGGCCCAGCGTTTGGACGAGGCGACGATGACTTCGCTGGCCCCGGCCTCGCGGTGGCGGTAGCTGTCGCGGCCCTCATGGTCGATATCGAAGCCATGGTGGGCGTGTTTCATGGTGGCGACGCGCAGCCCGCGTCTGACCAACTCTCGCACCACGCCTTCCACCAATGTGGTCTTACCTGAATTTTTCCAGCCGGCGATGCCAAAGATACGAGCCATATTGTTCCCAGATGCCTAACAGTGTTCTACTCTTGGCCTAATTGTTTTAAGCCTTAGGATTACGAGGTTTATCATGGATCGTCTGACCGTCATGCGGGTTTTTGTCACGGTGGTGGACGAGGGCGGCTTTACCGCCGCCGCCCGCAAACTACGCCTATCAAAGTCCGCTGTCAGCACCCTAATGCGTGACCTTGAGGGGAAATTGGGCACCGCGCTTTTGAACCGCACCACCCGGCGCATGAGCCTGACCGAGGCGGGGGTGCGCTTTAAAACCCGGGCCGAGCAGATCCTGGCCGACGTCGAAGAGGCGGAGCGGGAGGCCACGGCACTCACCCATCGCCCGCGCGGCCTGCTGCGGGTATCGGCCGGAGTCTCCTTCGGCATCCGCCACCTGGGGCGGGCACTGTTGGACTTTGCCAGGCTTTACCCGGATGTGACCGTTGATCTGAGCTTGACCGATCGCTTCATCGACCTGGTGGATGAAGGCGTCGACGTAGCCATCCGCATCGGCCATTTGATGGATTCGACCCTGATCGCCCGTCGCCTGTCCTATACCCACCGCATCGTCTGCGCCGCCTCCGGCTATCTGGAGAAACATGGCCGACCGGAGCGTCCGGAAGATCTCGGCCAGCACAATTGCCTTGGCTATAACCTTCTGGCCACGGGCGATAGCTGGCGTTTTCTGGTGAATGGCGCGGAAACCGAAATCGCGGTCAAGGGATCGTTTTCCACCAATAACGGCGATCTTCTGCGCGAAGCGGCGGCGCAAGGTTTGGGCCTCTATTACGCCCCTACCTTCATCGTCCATGACGATTTGCGCTCAGGACGGCTGACGCCGCTACTGGAGGCCTATGTCCTGCCGCCTTTGGATATTCACGCGGTCTTCCCGGCCAGCCGCTTCGTCAGCGCCAAGGTGCGGTCCTTCGTCGACCATCTGGTGGGGCATTTTGCGGGCCCGCCGCGCTGGGAAATTGGTCTTCCTTTTATTGTTCATAAATAATGAACAATGATTTCAATATTATCATAATTGTTTAATATTTTGGATCGTTCTACTTTTCCGTCAGCGGGACCTCCCCCCAGCCTTTGCACGGAGAAACACCATGACCAAAATTCTCGTTCTCTATTATTCCAGCTACGGCCACATCGAAACGATGGCGGCCGCGATCGCCGAGGGCGCGCGCAGCGTGAACGGCGTTGAGGTGACGGTCAAGCGCGTCCCCGAGCTGGTGCCGCACGACGTCGCCGCCCAGGCGCACTTCAAGCTCGACCAAAAAGCCGACATCGCCACGCCGCAGGAACTGGCCGACTACGATGGCATCATTTTCGGCACGCCGACCAGATTCGGCAACATGGCGGCGCAGATGCGCAACTTTCTTGATCAGACCGGCGGCATGTGGGTCAAGGGCGCGCTCATCGGCAAAGTCGGCAGCGTATTCGTCAGCACCGGCACCGGCGGCGGCAATGAGACCACCATCACCTCGTTTCATGTCACGCTGTTGCACCACGGCATGGTGATCGTGGGACTGCCTTACGCCGCAGCGGGCCTGAGCAATATCAGCGAAGTGCGCGGCGGCTCGCCCTACGGCGCCGGAACCATCGCCGGCGCAGATGGCTCGCGCACGCCGAGCGACCTTGAACTCGACCTTGCCCGCTTCCAAGGCGAGCACGTGGCCAAGATCGCGCACAAACTGAAAGGAGCTTGATCATGACAGCCCCACGCTCCGTTACGCAGATCATCCGCGCCGTAGCCTTAACCGAAGGCGCTGATATGCCGGTCCGGCGCGGCTTTGCCGCCCATGGCGGCGTGTTCCTCGATCCGTTCTTGATGCTCGATCATTTCGGCCCCGCCGCCATTGGCCCTCACTCGAAGGGCTTCCCGCCCCATCCGCACAAGGGATTCGAGACGGTCACCTACATGATCAGTGGCGCCATCGAGCATCATGACAGCTTTGGCGGCCATGCCGTCGTCGGCCCCGGCGATGTGCAATGGATGACCGCTGGCTCCGGCATCGTCCACTCGGAAACACCGCCAGCGGAGTTGCGACAAAAAGGCGGCACCGCCGAGGGATTGCAAGTATGGATCAATTTGCCCGAAAGAAAAAAGTCCCTGTCGCCGGGATACGAAATGGTGCGCGCCGCCGAGCTGCCGCGCTATCGCAGCCGGACCGGCGATGTCGAAGGCCTAGTGATCGCCGGCACGCTGCCCGACGCGGTGGGCGCGGTGGCACCCAAATCGCCCTTGACGCTGGCGGTCGTGAAGATGGCGCAAGGCGCGCGCTTCGCCCTGCCCCTGCCCGGCGACTGGCAGGCTGGAATTTATATCGCCCACGGCGCGCTGGTGGCGGGAGAATACGCCGCTCAGGACGGTCATACCTTGATCTTTGGTAAAGGGACTGGCGACTTGGTGGTAACCGCGACAACACCCAGCACGATTCTCGTCATGGCCGGTCAGCCCTTGGATGAACCGGTGGTCGCCCGCGGTCCCTTCGTGATGACCACGGAAGACGAGACGCGCCAGGCCATGCTTGATTACCAGGCCGGACGCTTTGGTGTTTTGGCAGGATAAAAAGCCCCCCGTGGCGATGGCTTAAAAAGCTATCGCCACGGGGCAGCCCGACACAGTTAACTTGATTATTCTTCCTGCAAACAGAACAGCGCGGCATTGCCGCCTTGCGCGGCGGTGTTGACGGTAAAGGTTTTCTCGCTGGCGAAGCGGAACAGATAATGCGGTCCGCCGGCCTTCGGGCCGGTGCCCGACAAGCCCTGACCGCCGAACGGCTGCACGCCCACCACCGCGCCCACCATGTTGCGATTGACATAAGTGTTGCCGACGCCAAGCTTGGCGAAGACGTCGACGGCGCGGGCTTCGATCCGGGTGTGAATGCCCAAGGTCAGGCCATAGCCGGTGCGGCGCACCGCCTCGATCACCTGATCGAGATCGCGCGCCTTGTAGCGCATCACATGCAGCACCGGACCGAACACCTCGCGCTTAAGCTGATCGAGACTGTCGATTTCAATCAGGTGCGGCGGGAAGTACACGCCATTATCCAGTCCTGCCGGCAGATTGCAGACCTTCAAGATATTGGCTTCGCGCTTCATGCGCTCCACATGAGCTAGCAGCACATCGCGCGCCGCCTCATCGATCACCGGGCCGATATCAGTGGCCAAATCCAGCGGATCGCCGATCTGCAATTCATCCATGGCGCCCATCAGCATTTTGATCATGCCGTCGGCTACATCATCCTGCAAAAACAGCACGCGCAGCGCCGAACAGCGCTGGCCGGCGCTCAAAAACGCCGAGGTGATGGCGTCATCGACTACCTGTTCCGAGAGTGCGGTGGAATCGACGATCATGGCGTTCTGGCCGCCGGTTTCGGCAATCAACGTAGCGATGGGTCCGTCCTTCGCCGCCAGCGCGCGGTTGATGAGCTGCGCCACATCGGTGGAGCCGGTGAAGGCGACGCCGGCAATGTGCGGATCATTAACAATGTGCGCGCCCACGCCTCCGTCGCCGGGCAGCAAATGAAGAATATCCTTTGGCACCCCGGCCTCGTGCATCAGACGCACCGCTTCCGCGCCGATGAGTGGCGTTTGTTCGGCGGGCTTGGCCAATACCGTGTTGCCAGCCGCTAGGGCTGCGGTAATTTGTCCGCAAAAGATCGCCAGCGGAAAATTCCAGGGAGTAATGCAGGCAAAAACGCCGCGGCCATGCAGGGAGATTTCATTCTTCTCGCCGGTGGGGCCGGGCAGCGTTTCGGGCGTTGCGAAATGAGCGCGCGCGCCGGCCGCGTAATAACGGCAGAAGTCCACCGCCTCGCGCACTTCCGATAACGCATCGCCCACCGTGCGGCCGGCTTCCGCGCCAATGAGCCCCATCAGCCTGCCCGTATTCGCTTCCAAAAGATCGGCAATGCGCTCCAGGATCTCCGCCCGCGCCGCGCCGCCCAGTGCATCCCATTCGGCTTGCGCCTTGGCTGCTGTCTGGGCAGCGGCGGCCACCTCCTCGGTGCTCGCCGTAACCACGCTGCCCACGATGACGCGGCGATCGGCGGGACGACGCACTGCTTCCGCCGCGCCTTGGCCGCCCGCCGTCCAGGTCGCCGTCGCCGCCGTTTGCATCTCAGCCAGCAGCGGTTCCACCACCAAGGGATCATCGAGATCAAGGCCTTTCGCGCCATCACGATTGCTCAACGGCAAGCCGGAGGCGCGCAACACGCCGCGCGGCGGGGCGATCTTGGGATGGCGGCGCGGCTGCGCGCTTTCCACCAAGGCCGCCGGGTCTTGCACCAGTTCCTCCACCGGCACTTTGGCATCCATGAAGCGGTTGACGAAGGAACTGTTGGCGCCATTCTCCAACAACCGGCGCACCAGATAGGGCAGCAAATCCTTGTGCGCGCCCACCGGCGCATAAATCCGCAGCCGCGCTTTATGCTCACCTAAGAGATCATCGACAGCGGCATAAAGCAGTTCGCCCATGCCATGCAGGCGCTGGAACTCGAAATCACGGCGCGCGCCGGCCAGTTCCAAAATCGCCGCCACGGTGTGGGCGTTATGGCTGGCGAACTGCGGATAGATGACGTCGCGCGCCGCCATCAGCTTCTCGGCGCATACCAAGTACGCCAGATCGGTGGTGGCCTTGCGAGTGAAGACCGGGTAGTCGTCAAACCCGCGTTCTTGCGCGTATTTGATTTCGCTGTCCCAGTAAGCGCCCTTAACGAGGCGCACCATGAAGCGCCGGCCGGTATCGCGGGCCAGGACGATCAGCCAATCGACCACGAAGCTCGCGCGCTTCTGGTAGGCCTGAATTACCAGCCCCAAACCATCCCACCCGGCAAGATCGGGATCGCGAGCCAGCATCTCGAACAGATCGAGGGAGATGTCGAGCCGGCGCGCTTCCTCGGCATCGATATTAAAGCCAAGGTTATGTGCCCTGGCAGCCAGCGCCAATGTTTTCAAGCGCGGCCCCAGTTCCGCCATCACGCGGTCTTTAAGCTTCCATTCGTACCGCGAATGCAAGGCCGATAATTTCACCGAAATGCCGTGCCGCTCGGCCACTGTATCGCCGGTGGCCGCCTTACCGATGGCGGCGATGGAGTCCTGGTAGGATTTAAAATAACGCTCAGCGTCGCGGGCGGTGCGCGCACCCTCGCCCAGCATATCAAAGGAATTTTTCACGTGCGCCGGATTGGTTTTATTGGCCCGCTCCAACGCTTCCGCGATGGTGCGGCCCAAGACGTACTGGCCGCCGATGATGCGCATCGCCTGCATCACCGCGGCGCGGATCACCGGCTCGCCAGTGCGGGCGATGAGCTTACCGAGCCAGCCGGCGAGATTTTCCGTCGCCTCGCGATCAAGATCGATCACCCGGCCGGTAAGCATCAGCGCCCAGGTCGAAGCATTGACGAACAGCGAGTCTGAATGTCCCCGGTGATCAGCCCACTCGCCGGAAGCGATCTTCTCGGCGATCAGCTTATCGGCGGTATCGGCGTCGGGCACCCGCAACAGCGCCTCGGCCAGACACATCAGCGCCACGCCCTCGCGGTTCGATAATCCGAATTCCTGCAAGAAGGCATCGAGCGTGCCCTGGCGATCGCTTTGCGCCCGGGCAGCCATCACCAAGTCCTGGGCCTGCTTGACGATGCGCCGCCGCGCCCCCGAAGACAGCGCGAGCACCTCTAGAAGGCCATCGGCGGCCGCCGTTTCGTCCTGATGGGTCGCCTCCCGCAGCCGCCGGCGCAAGGCATCCAGCGATTGCGATTCGGGCATATGAACAGCGGCGGTGGCCGGCATGGCGATTCTCCCAACCTTTAAGGTCTAGGGCGAAAATCATCCCATAAGATGCAGAGAATTTGTCTCCAATATTTATGATTTTTCGTGATATCATCCATTAATAATGGAGATTTATAGAGTATTATTCTGATGAAGCCGGAAAAATCCTTAGATCGCATTGACTTGAAAATCCTGCGCATGCTGCAAACCGACGGCCGCATCTCCAACGTCGATCTGGCCAAGGCGGTGGGCTTAAGCCCCACCCCCTGCCTGGAGCGGGTGCGCCGCCTGGAGCGGGAGGGGTATATCCAGGAATATCGGGCGATTCTAAACCCCGAGAAGCTCAACGCGGCGCTGATCGCCTTTGTGGAGGTGACGTTGGAGCGCACCACCACCGCCGATCTCGACCGCTTCAACGCGGCGATCAGGGCATTAGACGAAGTCCTGGAATGCCACATGGTGGGCGGCGGCTTCGATTACCTGGTCAAAATCCGCCTGCCCGACATGGGCCACTACCGGCGGTTTTTGGGCGAAAAGCTCGCCGCTATTGCCGGCGTCAGCCAAACCCATACCTACGTGGTGATGGAGGAGGTCAAATCGACCACCGCGCTGCCGATTGGGGTATAAAATGGACTTGCCTTATGTACGGCAATGCCGTATATAATACTTTATGCAAACCGTCGTCGAAACGGAGATGTTCGTCCGGGCAGCAAGGCTTACCGGCGTCTCCGATGATGAACGGGAGGCTATTGTCTCATGGATCGCGGCCAACCCGCTGGCGGGCGACATGATCCAAGGCACCGGCGGGGTGCGCAAGGTGCGTCTCCCGGCGCGGGGAAAGGGTAAGAGCGGCGGCTATCGCGTCATTACCTTTTTTGGCGGCAGTGATATGCCGGTGTTTCTGCTCACCATCTACGCCAAGGGCGACCGGACCGACCTATCCGCTGACATGCGCAAGGCGGTATCCACGGTGGCCGAAGCCATCAAACAGGAGTTTCACAAGCCATGGCGAAAAAAACGGTAAAAGTCCCAACCCGTCCGAAGCGCGATGTGGCGGCTGAAATCCTGGAGGGTATGTCTCAGGCGCTGGCTTTCGCCAAAGGTGAAGCCGATGTCTCGCAGTATCGCGTCCATGTGCCGCAAACGGTGGATGTGCGCGCCATCCGCGCCCGCCTGGGCATGTCGCAGGCCATGTTCGCCAAAACCTTCGCCGTGGAGAAGCGCACGCTGCAAGATTGGGAACAAGGCCGCCGCGAACCGCAAGGACCGGCCCGCATATTACTGACGTTGATCGACCGCGAACCCCGCGCCGTCATGCGGGCGTTGACGGAGGGATAAAATCCCATAGCCACTCCTGAACTGGTCTTGGGCAAGCGCGCGGTGACGGCGGATACCGACTTGCGCCTGGCGCGCCACTTCAGCGTCAGCGAAGGGTTCTTTCTCGGGCTGCAAGCGGACTACGACTTGATGGAGCGGCGGCGGCAGATCGGCAACGATCTTAAAACCATTGCGCCACGCGCCGCTTAAGAGAACCCCTCTCCTCAAGGAGAGGGAAAACACCCCTCACAAACTCCGCGAAATCAGTTCCTTCATGATCTCGCTGGTGCCGCCGTAGATGCGCTGCACGCGGGCGTCGACGTAAAGCTGGGCGATCTTGTATTCCATCATGTAGCCGTAACCACCGAAGAGTTGCAGACAGGCGTCCACCACGCGGCCTTGCATCTCCGTGGTCCACAGTTTGACCATCGCCGCGCCCGCCGCATCGAGCTTATGCTCGCAATGGAGCGCCGCGCATTTGTCGTGGAACGCCCAGCCAGCCTCGATCTGGGTTTTCAAATCAGCAAGGACAAAGCGCGTGTTCTGGAATTCGGCGATGGCTTTGCCGAATGCCTTGCGATCCTTGACGTACGCATTGGCCAGATCAAACGCCGCCTGCGCCCCGCCCATGGCCCAGGTGGCGATGGACAGCCGTTCCTGGGGCAATTCCTGCATTAATTGGACAAAGCCCATGTTCTCCGCGCCGCCGAGAAGATTGCTCATTGGCACCCGCACGTCATCGAAAAACAATTCGGCGGTATCCTGCGCCTTTAAGCCCATCTTTTCCAGATTGCGCCCTTTGCGGAAACCTTCGCGGATCGCTTCCACCAGAATAAGGCTGGTGCCCTTGGCCCCGGCCTTAGGGTCGGTTTTCGCCACCACCAGAATAAGATCGGCGCTGATGCCGTTAGTGATAAATATCTTGGAACCGTTGATGACATATTCATCACCGTCGCGTACCGCCGTGGTGCGCACCCCTTGCAGATCGCTGCCGGCTCCGGGCTCAGTCATGGCGATGCCGGCGATCACTTCGCCCGAGACCATTTTCGGCAGCCAGGTTTTCTTCTGCTCCTCGGTCCCATAATTCAAGATGTACTGGGCAGTGATGTCGGAATGAACGCCAAAGTTCGGTCCCGAGGCGCCGATGCGGGCGAATTCCTCGCTGACAATGGGCAGATAGCGATAATCGCCGCCCGGCCCGCCGTATTCGGCCGGCACCTGCGGACAGAGAAGGCCCTGTTCGCCGGATTTCAGCCAAAACTCCCGGGGAACCAGGCGATTTTTCTGCCACTCGTCATGGTGGGGCGCCAGCTCTTTCTCAAAAAATCGGCGCACCGAGTCTCGAAACATCTCATGTTCTTCGCTATAAAGCGTTCGCGCCAGCATTCAAACCTCCGTATAATCATCTTGACGTAACGTCAACTTATACACTTGTTTCGAGGCAGATGATGATCGAGCGGATCGACAGTTTCAAGAACGATATGAAGGCTTGGCGGCATGACCTGCACCGCCACCCCGAATTGGCGTTCGAGGAACGGCGAACCGCCGATTTTGTGGCGGAAAGGCTGGAAAGCTTCGGCATTGCCACCGATCGCGGATTGGCCGGCACCGGCGTCGTTGGTACGCTCAAAGCCGGGACATCGAAACGGGTGCTCGGCCTGCGCGCCGACATGGACGCGCTGCCCATTCTGGAAGCCAACAAATTCTCCCACCGCTCGGTGCATGACGGGCGGATGCATGCCTGCGGCCATGATGGCCATACCGCCATGCTGCTGGGCGCGGCGAAGTATCTGGCAGAAACCAAACCGTTTGACGGTACCGTGCATTTCATTTTCCAACCGGCGGAGGAAAGCGCCGGCGGCGCGCGCATCATGATCGAACAGGGTTTGTTCGAACGCTTTCCCGTGGACGCCGTTTACGGGTTGCATAACATGCCGGGGTTGCCGGTGGGGCAATTCGCCATGCGGGTTGGCCCGATCATGGCGTCCTTCGATTCCTTCGATATCGTGGTGAAAGGCACCGGCACCCATGCCGCCTTGCCACAGTTGGGCAGCGACCAGATCGTCGCCGCCGCGGCCATCGTCGGCGCGTTGCAGACCGTGGTTTCCCGTGTGCTCGATCCAACCGAGCCGGCATTGGTGTCGATCACCCGTATCAAGGGCGGCGACAGCTATAACGTCATTCCCGATGAAGTGTTGTTAAGCGGCTGCGCCCGCTGTTTTTCCGACGACATTCAGGACAAGATGAAAAAAGCCATCGTCCGCATCGCCAAGGAGGTGGCGGCGGCCAACGGCGCCACCGCCGAGGTGCGCTTTATCGAACACTATCCGCCGACGGTCAGCACCAAGGAGGGTGTTGCCGCATCGTCGCGCGCCGCCGCGGATGTGGTGGGCGCGCACAACGTCAACATAGAAGCCAAAGCACTGCTGACGGCGGAAGATTTCGGCTACATGCTGAAAGAACGGCCCGGCAGTTACGTGCTGATGGGCAACGGACCCGGCGACGGCGGCTGCCTGCTGCATAACCCGCGCTATGACTTTAACGATGAAGCATTGACCATCGGCGCCAAATATTGGGCGCGGTTGGTGGAGCGTGAATTGGGAACCTAGTAGCGTGGGTTAGCGCAAGCAAACCCACGATCTTCATGGTGAAAACATGGTGGGTCCGCTACCGCTTGACCCACCCTACGTTTCTCTGGTCAGCAACGACACCCCAAGCTTGGCGCGGCGTTTCAGCCATGGGCTCGGCCGGTAGCGCGGATCGCCATAAAAGCCGTGCATAGCTTCCAAGATTTGCAATACCGTCGCCGCACCGAGTGCATCGCCGAACTCCAGCGGAGCTTTGGGATAGCCGAGCCCGAGTTTCACCGCCGCCTCGATATCATCCGGCGTGGCGATGCGCTGCTGCGCAATGTCGCTGGCGATGTTGACGATCATCGCCACCACGCGCTGTGCCACGAAACCGGGACTGTCATGAATGACCGACACCGCCACGCCGTCGCTGGCCAAAAGACTATGCATGGCGTCGCGCGCGGCGGGCGATGTCACGCTGGTGGTCATCAGCGTGCGGCGTTTTTCCAACCCAAACAGCGGATCAATCGCCACCGTGCGGGAAGCGTCCAGGCCATGGTCCGCCGCCGTGGTGGTGGCATCATCGCCGATGGGCGTCACCACCGCGATGGCACCTGTTGATGGCCTATCGCCGCTTTCTACTTGAACGCCGGTGCGCGACGCCAAGTCACTCACCAGGCGACGCACCTTCTCTGCGGCAAGATTAAGCCAAACCGCTTGCGGCCGCGCATCCGGCGCAGGTATCACCGCCGGACGTATTTGCTCACCCTTTTCGTAACGATAGAATCCCTCGCCGGTCTTGCGGCCGAATAATTTGGCCGACACCCGTGCGGCCGCCAATGCGCTCGGACGATATTTCGGTTCATCGTAAAACTGCGTATAAACGCTTTCCATCACCGCATGCGATACATCCAACCCAGTCAAATCCATCAGTTCGAACGGTCCCATGCGGAAGCCTACGGCTTCACGCAAGATATCGTCGATGACAGAAGGTTCGGCGATGCCTTCGCCGAGCATGCGAAACGCTTCGGTGTTATAAGCGCGGCCCGCGTGATTGACGAGAAAGCCCGGCGTGTCCTGGGCCTTGACGGGTTTGTGGCCCATGGCATGGGCGAGTGCGATGAGGCGCGGCGAGACCCACGGCGCGGTGCGCACGGCGTCGATCACCTCCACCACCTTCATCAATGGCACCGGATTGAAAAAGTGATAGCCCGCGACCCGCTCCGGGCGTTGGCAGCCGGCGGCGATGGCGGTCACCGACAAGGATGAAGTATTGCTGGCAAGAATTGTCGTCTCGGCAACGATCGCTTCCAGGTCGGCAAACAACTTCTGCTTGATATCGAGCCGCTCGATGATCGCCTCGATGATCACCGTGCAGTCTGAAAAACCCTGCAGATCGCCGGCGACCATGATCCGGGCGATGGCGTCAGCGGCCGCCTCCTTGGCCATCCGCCCCTTCTCGGCGGCGCGATTGAGCATGTCGGCGATAAAAGTCTTGGCCTCCTCGGCGACCTTGCCGTTGGCGTCCCAAATGACCACAGGAAAGCCGCCCACGGCGGCGATCTGGGCGATGCCCCGCCCCATCGCCCCAGCCCCGACGACGCCCACTACCTCTGATTTTTTCGACACCCCCGCCGCTCCTATGTTTTAAGCATAAAATACAATGGGTCGTTGTTGTAGCGCGCTCAGACGGATATGAAAAGCCCCTCACCCTTGAGCAAATCGTCATAGCGAGCCCCGGAGGGGCGCGGCTATCCAGTCTCTATAGATTACTGGACTGCCACGCCGCTTGTCAGCGGCTCGCAGTGACGTAAAGATTTTTACGCGGCGGCGCGGCGGCTTTGCACCACCCGGAAGCGGTTGGCGACAAAGGCCGCATCGGCAAGACAGGCGTTGGCCGCCGGGTTGGCACCGGTGGCATGGTAATCGCTGAACGCCGCCGTCTGGTTGACGAACACGCCACCGGTCAGGTTGCACGACAGGGCCACGCCCGCCTCCATCATGGCTTCTTCCATCTTGGCCAGCACCTTTTCGTCGGTGGAGTAGATGCCGCTGGTGATGGCCCCCTTCTTTTTCACCAGATCCTTGACCAGGCGGATGCTGTCGTCGGTGCTGTCGGTGGCGATGATAAAATAGATGGGACCGAAACGCTCCTCGCTCCACAGCTCGGGATGCTTGGCGTCGGTTTTTAGGAGCAAGGGGCTGCGCACCGTGGCGTCGGGCAAGGCTGCGGTTTTCAATTCCTTCGACGGCAGCACCACCTCCGCGAGCTTAGTCGCGTCAGCCAGCCGCTTGACGGTATCGGGCGACTGAATGCCGCCGAGGAGCGGCGCGGCCTTCTCCCCGTCCGCGGTCATTTTCTCCACCCCGCCGGCGATCGCCTTGGCCACCTCGTCGAAGCTTAAATGCTGGCCGCCGGCGGTGATGCCGCCCTTAGGGACAAAGAAGTTCTGCGGCGTGGTGCACATCTGGCCGGAATAGAGGCACAGCGTGGTGGTCAGGTTCCTGACCATGCCGGAAAGATCGTCGACGCTGTCGATGACCACCGAATTGACGCCGGCTTTTTCGGTATAGACCAGGGCTTGGCGGGCGTTCTGTTCCAGCCAATCGCCGAACGCGGTGGAGCCGGTGAAATCGATGATCTTGATTTCCGGACGCAGCGCGATGTCCTTGGTGATGGGCGCGTCCACGGTATCGGCCGCCAGACAAACGATATTGGGATCAAAACCCGCTTCTTTCAGCACCTGACGGGCAATCTCCACCGAAATCGCCGCCGGCAGGATGGCGCGCGGGTGCGGCTTGACGATTACCGGGTTGCCGGTGGC
The DNA here is from genome assembly GCA_019455285.1 of Sphingomonadales bacterium. Classification (GTDB taxonomy): domain Bacteria; phylum Pseudomonadota; class Alphaproteobacteria; order Sphingomonadales; family Govanellaceae; genus PRO5. The sequence continues at coordinate 27,414 of JACFMS010000009.1, read as the reverse complement.
GAGGCTCGCGAACAGGCCCGGATAGGTATTCCAGGTCGGAAACGTGCCGCAGCCGATGACCAGCGCCAGGCCGCGCGGCACGATATGGAAGGTCTTGGTCATCTTCAGGGGATCGTACTTGCCCTGCGGCTTTTCCCAGTAAGCGGTGGCCGGGGTGCGGCGCATTTCCATATAGGCGTACGTCACCGCCTCCAGCCCGCGATCCTGGGCATGGGGCCCGCCGGCCTGGAACGCCATCATGTAGCCCTGACCGCTGGTGTGCATCACGGCTTGGGCAATTTCGTGGGTGCGCTTGTTCAGCCGATCGAGGATTTCCAGGCACACGCCGACGCGGCCCTCGATGCCGGCGTCGCGCCATTGGGGAATGAGCTTTTCCATGGCCGGCAGCAGCACGTCGAGGTTTTCCTTGGGATAGGCAATGCCCAGATCAAACCCCCAGGGGGAACGTTCCGCCCCCACCACGCCCACAACCCCCGGCTGATCCAAATGGAAGGGCTTGTTGAGCCGCGCCTTGAACGCCGCCTCGCCATCCGCCGCGCCGGTTTCGCCGTAGACCTTGGGGCTCGGCGTCTCAGGGTAAGGGCTCCAATAGCCGCGGGTTTCGGCCGCCTTGATCGCCTGTTCGAGGGTCGCCTGGTGACGGGCAAAGAAATCGTTCTTCATAGTGACGGTTCTCCACATCCCTTTTTGGGGTTTTTTGGTCATCTCTGGTGCACAGCCCGGAGGGGCGGGCTTACGATCTGATACTATTTTTTGACTTGATTGTCCATTAACGTAACATATCATCACCTGAATCCAGATCAGACGATGCCCCTACCAGAGAGAATTTTATGCCCGACCAAGCCCCCTCCTCCATCCTCTATGGCGTCGACGCCGGGGTGGCGACCATCACCTTGAACCGCCCCGAGGCCTTGAACAGCTTCACCGCCATCATGCACCAGGAACTGGCCGCGGCGCTGGACCGGGCGGCGGCTGATGTGTCCGTGCGCGCCGTGCTGCTGACCGGCGCCGGGCGCGGCTTTTGCGCCGGCCAGGATCTGTCCGACGAGCTAGTCAAGCCGGACGGCGCGCCCAAGGACATCGGCGTCATGCTGGAGCGCTATTATAACCCATTGATCGAACGCCTGCGCGCGCTGCCGCTGCCGGTCGTTTGCGCGGTCAACGGCGCGGCGGCCGGGGCCGGGGTCAGCCTGGCCTTGGCCTGCGATATCGTCCTGGCCGCCCGTTCGGCGGCGTTCATGCTGCCATTTTGCAATATTGGCCTGTTGCCCGATTCGGGAGCGACCTATATGCTGCCCCGGCTTTTGGGTCCGGCGCGGGCCGCCGCGCTGGCGTTTACCGGTGAAAAGCTGCCGGCCGAAAAGGCCGCTGACTGGGGCTTGATCTGGCAGGCGGTGGACGACGATAAATTGCTGGAAACGGCGTCCAAGCTGGCCCACCGGCTCGCCGCCGCCCCCACCAAAGGCATTGCCGCCGCCAAGACCGCCTTCGAGGCGGCATGGGGCAATGACCTGACGACTCAGCTGGCCTTGGAGCGTCGCCTCCAGGGCGACCTGGGGCATAGTCATGACTACCAGGAAGGGGTTAGCGCCTTCCTGGAAAAACGAAAGCCTTCATTTAAAGGCTGCTGACAGAGATTAAGATGGAAGGATGAATAACGTGGCCAACGATGATTCGGGGCGCGATGCTTATGCTCTTGCCCGCAAGGTAGCAGATGTAATGTACCAACGCGATTATGCCGCCCAGCACCTCGACGTGAAGATCGAGGACGTGGGACCAGACTATGCGGTGGTCACCATGGTGGTGAAGCCGCACATGGTCAATGGCCATGATATCTGTCACGGCGGCATGACCTACGCGCTTGCTGATACGGCTTTTGCCTATGCCTGCAATGCGCGAAACGTAGCGACGGTAGCATCCGGCTGTGCCATCGATTACCTTGCGCCGGCGCATAAAGGCGATACGCTGACGGCAACGGCGCGCGAGACTGCTCATAACGGCCGTCAAAGCATCTACGACGCCATTATCACCAATCAGACCGGCACGGTGATCGCCACCTTCCGCGGCCGCTCAGCGTCGCTCAAAAAACCGGTGCTTTAGGAGAAACGCCCCATGTCCAAGGTATCCAACGCCTTCATCTGCGACGCGCAACGCACCCCTATCGGTCGCTACGGCGGCGTTCTCGCTTCGGTGCGCACCGACGATCTGGCCGCCATTCCTATCAAGGCGGTGTTGGGGCGCAACCCCAAACTCGATCCCGCCGCCATCGACGACGTGGTGATGGGCTGCGCCAACCAAGCGGGCGAGGACAACCGCAACGTGGCGCGCATGGCGCTTCTTTTGGCGGGTCTGCCGGTATCGGTTCCCGGCGTCACCGTCAATCGCCTGTGCGGGTCCGGTATGGACGCGGTGGGCTATGCCGCGCGCGCCATCAAGGCTGGCGAGGCCAACCTGATGATCGCCGGCGGCGTCGAGAGCATGACCCGCGCCCCCTTCGTCATGGGCAAGGCGGATAGCGCCTTCTCGCGCGCGGCGGAGATTTACGACACCACCATCGGGTGGCGTTTCGTCAACAAGCTGATGCAAAAACAATACGGCATCGATTCCATGCCGGAAACCGCCGAGAACGTCGCCGAGGATTTCCGCATCTCGCGCGCCGATCAGGATGTTTTCGCGCTCAGAAGTCAACAGCGCGCGGTGGCGGCGCAGTCGCGCGGCCGCTTCGATCGCGAAATAACGCCGGTGAATATTCCCCAGCGCAAGGGTGATCCGGTGGTGGTGGCGAAAGATGAGCACCCGCGCGCCGACACCACGTTGGAGGGATTGGCCAAGCTTGGCACGCCATTCCGCCAGAACGGCACGGTGACCGCCGGCAACGCCTCGGGAGTCAATGACGGCGCGGCGGCGCTGATCATCGCCAGCGAAGCCGGCGCGAAGGCCCATAACCTCACCCCCATGGCCCGCGTCGTCGCCATGGCCACCGCCGGCGTCGCGCCGCGCATCATGGGAATAGGCCCCGCGCCCGCCAGCCGCAAGGCGTTGGCGCTGGCCGGCCTGAAGATTGATGATATGGCGGTAATCGAATTGAATGAGGCGTTCGCCGCGCAAGGATTGGCGGTGATGCGCGAGCTTGGTCTCGCCGATGACGCGAACCACGTCAATCCCAATGGCGGCGCCATCGCCCTTGGCCACCCGTTGGGCATGAGCGGCGCGCGGCTCGTCATGAGCGCGGCTTATGAACTGCAAGAACGCAAGGAACGCTATGCTCTGTGCACCATGTGCATCGGCGTTGGCCAGGGCATTGCCATGATTATAGAAAGAGTCTGACAATCTTATTGGGGAGACTGAAGCCATGCGACGTTCGACACCGTTTGATCCCATTGAAACCGCCAGCCGGGACGAGCTGGCCGCGCTGCAGCTGGAGCGCATGAAATGGTCCGTCAAACATGCCTATGACAACGTCGCGCATTACAAGAACAAGTGCGACGCCATCGGCGTCCGTCCGGAAGATTTGCAGGAGCTGTCCGATCTTGCCAAATTTCCCACCACTTCCAAGGAAGATCTGCGGCTCAACTACCCTTACGGCATGTTCGCCGTGCCAATGGAAAAGATCGTCCGCATTCATGCTTCCAGCGGCACCACCGGCAAACCCACGGTAGTTGGGTACACCCGTGAGGACATCGTTACCTGGTCAAACGTGATGGCGCGCTCCATTCGCGGAGCGGGCGGTTCCACGCACGATATCGCGCTCGTCAGTTATGGATATGGCCTGTTCACCGGCGGGCTTGGCGCGCATTACGGCGCCGAGCGATTGGGCTGCACGGTGATCCCGATGTCGGGCGGCCAGACCGAGAAACAGGTGCAGATCATCCTAGATTTCAAACCCACCATTATCCTCTGCACGCCATCCTATATGCTGCATCTGGCGGATGAATTCCGGCGGCAGAATATTGATCCCAAGTCCTGTACCCTCAAACTCGGCATGTTCGGCGCCGAGCCCTGGACCCACGCCATGCGCCTGGAGATCGAGGAAACATTCGGTATCGACGCCATCGATGTCTACGGTCTGTCGGAAGTCATGGGGCCGGGCGTCGCTTGCGAGTGCATCGACACCAAGGACGGTCCGCACATCTGGGAAGATCACTTCTATCCCGAGATCGTCAACCCGGCGACCGGACAGCCGGTGGCGGACGGCGAAAGCGGCGAGCTGGTGTTTACTTCCCTCACCAAGGTCGGCATGCCGGTCATTCGCTATCGCACCCGCGATTTGACCCGTCTGCTGCCCGGCACGGCGCGCACCATGCGGCGCATGGACAAGATCGTCGGCCGCTCCGATGACATGCTGATCATTCGCGGCGTCAACGTGTTCCCGACTCAGATCGAGGAATTGATCTTGAAAGACGCGCGGCTCGCGCCGCACTACGAGCTGGTGGTCAGCCGCGATGGGCACATGGATACGCTGGCGGTACGCACCGAAGCGCGGCCCGAGACGAGTGATGAGGCCACGCGGCAGGCGGCGGCCAAGCAACTTCAGCATGACATCAAGTCGCTGATCGGCGTGAGCACTGCAGTCGATGTGCTGCCGCCGGAAGCCATCAAGCGCTCCGAAGGCAAGGCTAAGCGGGTGATCGACAACCGGCGCTAATGCGTTTGCGCCCAAGCGAGCGCGTGGTCCAGGCGATCATGGCCCCAGAATAATTCTGCGCCGACAATGAAGCTCGGCGCACCGAAGATGCCGAGCGTCATGGCGCGCTCGGTTTGCGCCTTCAAACTTTCCTTGATGGCGGACGATGTCGCTTTATCCATGGCCGCGTCAGGCTGAACGCCAAGGTCGGTCAAGATCGAGGAGAGCACCTCGGCGTTGCCGATATCAAGGTCATCGGCGAAGTTGGCGCGATAGACTGCCTGAACAAACGCCGGTCCCCAGCCTTCCGCCATGCCCACCAGCGTCAGGCGCGACGCCATAAGACCATTCCTCGGAAACGCCGATGGTTTGCGAAACGGCAAGCCATAATGAGCGCACAGGCGATCCATATCGCGCCACATGTAGCGCCCCTTGGCGGGATAAATGTTGAACGGCGAATCGCGCCATCCTTGCGCGGCGAAAATGGGCCCCAGCAGAAACGGCCGCCATGTCACCTCAACCCCCGCCTGTCGCGCCCTGTCACCAATGTGTTCTGCCGCAAGGTAGGAATAGGTACTGGCGAACTCGAACCAGAATTCCATCGTCTTAGGCATGCCGCCTCCACCTGAAAACTTCATCCACTATACGGCGAATAGCGCCGTTTAGCCATCGACAGCCCATTGTCCTGGCATATTCTTTTCCGCTAAGGTGGCGATCCAATCGCCGCAAGGAGCCTATAGCCGGCATGACCCATAACCAGCGGATCGGGGACATCATCACGGATGTTTTGCAGCGCGCCAACCCGCGCGCGCCGTCGCTGATCATCTCGGTTTTAGGCGATTCCATCGCCCCCCATGGCGGCAGCTTTTGGATCGGCAGCCTGATCGATCTGATGGCCCCTTTAGGACTGAATGCCCGCCTGGTGCGCACCGCCATCTTCCGTTTGGCCAAGGAAGACTGGCTCGCCGCCACGCCCGTCGGCCGGCGCTCCTATTACCGCCTGACCGCCAACGGCATTCGCCGGTTCGAGGCGGCGTTTCACCGCGTTTATGAGGAAAGTCCGGAAGCCTGGGATGGGACCTGGATGCTGGTCATCGTCGACAGCGCGTCGCTTGCAACGGAGGAGCGCGAGCGGGTACGCCAGGAAATGGCGTGGATGAGCTTCGGCATGGCGGCGCCCTATGTCTTTGCCCACACCGCGCTGCGGGGCAGCGATTTGTCGACGAAATTAAGCGAACTTGGCATCAGCAAGCATGCGGTGACGATGAGCGCTCGGCTTGATCACGCCAATACCGACGGCGCCGCCAATTTTGTTCGCCGCTGCTGGGATCTTGATACCTTGGGCGCCAGCTATCGGCGATTCCTCGGCATGTTTTCACCGTTGTGGCAGGCGCTGCAGCAAGATCGACCCACGCCCGAACAGGCGTTCGTCGCCCGCACCCTGTTGATGCATGAATTTCGCCGCATCACCTTGCGCGATCCGCAATTGCCGGCGGCGTTGCTGTCGCCGGAATGGGAGGGCAGCGCCGCCCGTAAATTGGCGTGCGATCTCTATCGCGTTTTGAGCGAGCCCACCGAACGGCATTTAAAATCTTGTGTGGAAACGGCGGATGGTCCGTTGCCCGACGCCGTTGCCGCCTATTTTGAGCGCTTTGGCGGTTTGCGCTGAGCGCGGCCAGTTCACAACATCACCAAAATAGCGACGCCCCGACCGTTACTCTACTCGGTCGGGGCGCCATGGCGATTTCGGATGTGCCACAAGGCACGAGTGGGGAGGGAGAGAGACTAAAAACCGAAATCGCGCATTCCAAAATTTCTATCAGACCCAAAAATTCCATTACCCATTGACGATCTCCCAGCTGCCATCGGGTTTGCGACAGGCGGTGCCATAGGCTTTTTCGGTCTTGCCGCCGATGGTCACCGTTTGCTGGTACTCGCGGCAGTATTCACCGGACCCGCGCTCATAGGCCGGCTCCGGCGTCACCTCGCCGTAATGGCCCGAATCGGGATTGTGCCAATAGGAAGGCTCGCCCGAGCGGTTGTATTCTAGTGCTTCATACCGGGCCTGCGACCAGGCGCGGCGATCGCGTTCGTCCATGGAGCGGCCGATGCTGTTGCCGATGATGCCGCCGGCCAGGGCGCCGATGACCACGGCGTTGCCGCTGGTCGACGACCGGCAGTGATGGCGATGACATTTGGTCTTGGAGCCGATGGCGGCCCCCAGGATGGCGCCGGTGGCGGCGCCGAGGAACGTACCCGCCTGCTCCTTCTCGCCGGCATATTGAGTACAGCCGCTCAAGAGAAGCGCAGATATGGCGATAACGGCGACTTTTTTCATGACCGGCCCCTCCGATCGACCGTGATTGGCTTTAAGTCTAGGAGGCCGCAACTGAACGGCGGATGAATGATCAGGAAGCGCTCGGCAGGTTGATTTTTACCCGCAGGCCGCCCAGCGGCGACGTATCAAGGGCGACGCTGCCGCCGCACAATGCCGTCAGATCGCGGACGATGCCGAGGCCGAGCCCGCTTCCCGGCACCGATTCGTCCATGCGTTCGCCGCGGGCGAACACCATATCGCGATCCTTGGCCGGGATGCCAGGGCCGTCGTCGTCGATGGTGATCGCCACCCGGCCGTCAGCGGCGGCAATGGTCACCACGACCCGCCTTGCCGCCCATTTGCCGGCGTTGTCGAGCACATTGCCGAGGATTTCATCGAGATCCTGCCGATCGCCCTTGAACGCCAGGGCGGCGGACCCATCGACGACGACCTCGAAGCTCAAATGCCGATCGGCGTAAATCCGCTCCATGGCGCGCATCAGGTCGCGCACCGCCGGCAACACCTCGGCCCGGCTGCCGATCACCGAGCCCCGTCCCGCCGCCCGCGCCCGCACCAGATGATGATCGATATGGCGGCGCATGACGTCGGCCTGACGCCTGACCACCTCGGCCAGCGGCCCATCGCCGGCTGCCGCCTCGTTGGCCACCACGGTCAAGGGCGTCTTTAGGGCATGGGCCAGATTGCCGACATGTTTTTGCGCCCGCTCCACCACCGCCGCGTTGTGGTCGAGAAGGGCGTTGGTTTCGGTCACCAGGGGCATGATTTCCTGCGGAAAATCGCCCTCCAGACGGGAGCTTGCGCCATTCCTGATGGCGGCCAGCGCGACGCCGATACGCTTCAAGGGCCGCAGCCCGAATCTGACCTGGATCGCCATCGTCGCCAATAAGAGGATGCCGAGACTGAGGAGCCACCACACCAGACGGGTATTAAACGCGGCGATATCGTTTTCCACTTCCGATGTGTCACCGGCGATGATGAAGCGATGAACATGATCAACACCGGGCAAGCGGACATCACGAGTGATCGCCCGTAAATGCTGACCTTCCGGTCCTTCCAGATGAAAGTAGTGTTCGCGCGGAAAGTTTTTTGAAAAATCGCTGGGCAACTCCTGATCCCATAAGGAACGCGAGCGGAACGGCGCTTCGCCCTTGGCGCCGATCTGCCAGTACCAACCTGAGTACGGCCGGTCGAAGCGAGGGTCCATCATCGAACGATAGAGCGACACCATACCCTCGCTGCCTTCATTGGCGGCGCCGATGAGGTTATCCATCAGCATGTCGAGACGGGCGTCAAAGGAGCGCTCCACCGCATCTCGAAACAGGTAGGAGAGCATCAGGCCGCCGGCGATCAACCCCAGCGCCAGCCATGCCCCGGCGGACAGAATGACCCGATTGGCCAGCGAACGCGCCCGCCGCGACGGCAACGACTTATCCTCAGCGGTCATGCCGCATCCGGCCCGGCCGGCGCTTCCACCCGATAGCCAAGGCCGCGTACGGTCTTGATGATATCCACCGGCAGTTTCTTGCGAATACGGTTGACGAACACTTCGATGGTGTTGGAATCGCGGTCGAAATCCTGGTCGTAAATGTGTTCGGTCAGCTCGCTGCGCGATACCACCTTGTCGGGGTGGTGCATGAGATAGGCCAAGAGGCGGTATTCCTGCGCCGTTAGCCTGATGGGCGCGCCATCCACCGTCACCTTGCCGCTGCGGGTATTGAGCACCACCGGGCCGCAGGCCAGTTCGGCCGACGGCAGACCGGCGGCGCGGCGAATGAGCGCGCGCACGCGGGCCAGCAGTTCCTCCATGCGGAACGGCTTGACCAGATAATCGTCGGCGCCGGCGTCCAGACCCGACACCTTGTCGCTCCAGCGGTCGCGGGCGGTCAGGATCAGGACCGGCGTCTTCAGGTCCGCCTTGCGCCAGCGTTCCAGCACGCTGATGCCGTCCATGACCGGCAGGCCGATGTCCAACACGATGGCGTCGTAAGCTTCATTCTCGCCGAGGTATTGGCCTTCTTCGCCGTCGGCGGCCTCGTCGACCACATAGCCGATGTCCGTCAGCGCGGCTTTAAGCTGGCGTCGCAAATCGGGTTCGTCCTCAACCACCAGAATGCGCATCAGCGTTTTCCCTTGACGCCCACGATCTCGCCGGTGCCGGCATCCATTTTGACGGAAAGAACATCGCCGCGCGGCGTCAGCACCCGCACATCATAAATATAGGTGGGGCCGTGGGGCTGGCCGCTTTCCTGGAGGTCGACGCCGACGATGCGGCCTTTGAACTTGCGCTGCACGCTGCGGCGAATGTCGCCCAAGGGGCGTATGTCGCCCGTCTCCACGGCACGCCGCGCCTGATCATGAGCCATGAACTGCTCCATGGCGCGGCGGCGGTTTTCATCGTGGGGATAAAGTCGCGACGGGCGGCGTTGGAATTCGTCGCGCCGGTGGTTGGGCCGTTCCTCGCGGTTGCGCTCCGCCGCACGCTCCTGCCGCGATCCGCCCCGCGGCGGATCGTAGCTGAAGGCGGGCGGCGCCGTCACGGCAAGCGCAATAAAGCCCAGGGCAATGATTTTACCTAGCCGCCACATGGTCCATCGATACGCCGACAAACTTTAACCCCGCATGAACGCCGCCCTCAGATCAAGTTCAGGATAGCTCACGTAATCTGGTCCCGTCATGTGGTTGAGGGGCAGATCGAGGACGAATCACCAAGACCCTGATCGAGCAACCTGATGGAGCATACCATGAAACAGACCCTTTTGGCCGCTTTCGGCGCCGTAGCCCTGGCCCTGTTCGCCGTACCTGACAACGCTGAGGCCCATGGCCGCGATCGTCACCATCGCCATGCCACAACCTCGGTATCGGCGGTTTTCTACCCTTACGGCCAGTTTGCCTATGCCAACAACCACCATTACCGCCACGGCTATGACCACCACTGGAAGCGTCACCATCGGCCCCATGGTTATGCCTATGGCTACTGGAGGCAGCACGACCGCCACCACCGCAACTGCCGGTAAAGTTAATCCTCCCTTGAACTCGGGCCCTGGGGTCACTCCTGGGGCTTTTTTTATTCCGCCTCGACGCCCAGACGGCGCTGCAGCTCGCTGTTGGTGGTGGTATAGCCGGCAACGATCTTTTCATTGGGCCGCACCACATGGAAGGCGGCATGGGCCATCACCGCCGCCTCGTGAAAGCCCGAGAGAATGAGCTTTAATTTGCCTGGATAGGTGCAAATATCCCCCACCGCATAGATACCAGGAAGGTTGGTGGCGAAGGTGCCGGGGTCCACCAGAATGCGGGTGTGCTCGAAGGTCAGGCCCCACTCGGCCAGCGGGCCAAGGTTGATTTTCAGGCCAAAAAACGGCAGCAGGGCGTTGCAAGGCAGGGTCTCCTCGCCGCCTGCCTTCAACTTGACGGTCACCGCCGATAGCTGGCCGTCCGCGCCGATCAGAGAGCCGATGGTGCCGGTGACAAGCCGCATCTTGCCGGCCGCCACTAAGGCCTTCATCCGCTCCACCGAATCGGGGGCGGCGCGGAACTCCTCGCGGCGGTGGACCAGGGTCAGGGAGGCCGCCAGGGGCTGCAGGCTGAGCACCCAATCGAGCGCCGAATCACCGCCGCCGACGATCACCACTTTTTTGTCGCGGAAAGCTTCCATGCGGCGGACTGCATAAAAGACGCTGTTGTCCTCATAAGCCTCGATGCCGGCGATGGGCGGCCTTTTGGGCACGAAGCTGCCGGCCCCCGCCGCCACCACCACCAGAGGCGCCTCGAACGCCAGCCCGGCTGCCGTCAGCACCCGCCAGCGGCCGTTGTCCTGACGCCACAGCTCCTGCACCTGATCGTTGAAATGGTAAACCGGCTCGAAGGGGCTGGCCTGCTCCAGCAGGTCGTCGGTCAGTTCCTGCCCGGTGCAGCGCGGCCGGCTGGGAATGTCAAAAATCGGCTTTTCGGGGTAGAGCTGGGTGCATTGGCCGCCGGCCCGATCCAGGTTATCGATGACATGGCATTTAATGCCCAATAATCCCAGTTCAAAGACGGTAAACAGACCGATCGGCCCCGCCCCTATCACGACCGCATCGGTCGCAATGACCTCATTGACCATCCGATGTACTGCTCCTGATGCTTTTTTCAATATCGCCGGCGGAAGGTGGGCCACTCAGCGACCGTCCCTTGGCAAGAGAGAGTGTGGCAAATTTTAAGAAAGTGCAATTGCTTTCCGAAGGCTTCAGACGAGATTGCCGCGATCGCGCAAAGGCGGCTATGCTTGCCCGTTCGCGCCGCTTTGACGCTGGCGCGGGAGGCGCAGAGATGAGATTTTTCCCGATAGCCGTCCTGGCGTTATTCCTGGCGCTGCCGGCCCATGCCGATGTGCTGGTGCATCTTAAGGACGGCCGCACCATCACCGTTCCGGTGGAGCCGGACGAGGTGCGGTCGGTGGAGTTTGTGCGCGACTCCAAAGCCGCCAAGCTGCCGCCGGCGTCAACATCCGCCGGTCCGCAGGTCTGGAAGGTTGGGCCGGGATTACCCCTGTCTGCGCCCAGCGCGGCGGCGAAAGTGGCGCAGAACGGCGATACCGTGGAGATCGCCGCCGCAGTTTACGACGGCGACGTGGCGGTATGGCGGCAAAGCAAACTTACCCTAAAGGGGGTGGGCGGACGGCCGCATTTGCGCGCGGCGGGACGCGCTGCGCAAGGCAAGGCGATCTGGGTCATCCGCGGCAATAACGTTCGCATCGAAAATATCGAGTTTTCCGGAACCGTGGTCGATGACCATAACGGCGCAGCGATTCGCGGCGAGGGCAATGGCCTCACGCTCGAGGGCGTAAGCGCCCATGACAACCAGATGGGCATCATGATCGGCAAGTTTCCGGAAAGCGACGTCGTGATCACCAAGTCGCTATTTTACAATAACTACGTGCGCGGCCGCAGCCGCCCCATTGGTCACAACATCTATATCGGCAATGTGCGATCCTTCACGCTGACGCAGTCGAAAGTCTATGGCGCGCGCATCGGCCACAATGTCAAAAGCCGCGCCCGCCAGACCATCATCGCCAACAATGCCATTTTCGACGGCGCGGAAGGGCGCGCCAGCTATCAGATCGACCTTGCCGCCGGCGGCATTGCCCGCATCGAAGGCAACCTCATCGAGCAGGGAATGGCCCCGGAAAATACCACCCTCCTCAGTTATGGCGCCGAGGAGTCCATTCATGCGGAAAATCGTTTGGCTATCATCGGCAATGTCTTTCGCAACGCCTATCGCTCGGGTACGTTCGTGCACAATCATATGAACGTGCCGGCGGAACTGAACGGCAACAAAATGATCGGGGCCGGCGTCATCTTGCGCGGCAAGGGAACCATTGACGGCAAATGAGCGTCTCCGCCCTCCATAAAACGGTCACCCTTGCGGGACGCGCGGCGGCGCTGACGCTGGCGGTCATCTGTTTATTGGCGGCCGTCTGGGGCGTCTCTGGCTTCCCATTCTTCCGCCTGCCCTTGGCGGTTGCGCTGGCGGCATACGCAGCGCTCCTCATGCGCTGGCGCTGGGCCTGGCTGATCGTGTTGCCGGCGGTATTGCCGGTGCTCGATCTGGCGCCGTGGAGCGGACGGTTTTATTTCACCGAGTTTGACTTTTTCGTCTTGGTTACGCTCGCTGTCGGCTACGGCTTTCATGGCTCCAGCGCGATTTTCGCCCGCTGGTTCTCCCGACGTTACCTCGTCGTGGCGCTGTTTGCGCTTTCGGTGGCGTTCAGCGTCGGTCTACGTCTCACCCCATGGCCAGCTGTGGCGCTCGACAGCTTCGCCACCTATCTTAGCCCCTGGAACGCCTTGCGCGTCGCCAAAGGCTTTGCCGCCGCCTGGTTGTTGCTGCCGCTTCTGGATGCGGAATGGCGGCAAGATGCCCGCCTGACCGGCCATCGTCTGATCGCCGGCATTCTGGCAGGATTGGGCCTTGCCATCATTGGCGTGTTGTGGGAGCGCGGCGTTCTCCTTGAGCTTGTCACGGCGCGCAATATTTACGGACTTCTGGCGAGTTTTCTCGATTTTTCCGGCACCTATCGCGTCACCGGGCTGTTTTCCGGCATGCATGTCGGCGGCGAGGCCATCGACGGCTATCTGGCGCTGGCCGTGCCCTGGACGCTCTACCCGGTGCTGTTTGCCCGCCGCGCCTGGCTGAAGGCGCTCGGCTTGCTGCTGTTCGCTGGCGGCGTTTATGCGCTGATGGTGACGTTCTCGCGAGGGCTTTATGCCGGTTTTGCAGTATCGTTGATCGGCATATTCCTGCTCATGGCCGTACGCAACTTTCGCCGGCTGAGGACTCACGGACTGGCGGTGCTGGCGGGCATCGCGATTTTTCTGGTCTTTACCGCGCTTCTCGCCATGCTTTACGGCCGCGGCGGGTTCGAGCCCCTGATCCTCGGTATTTTTCTGGTGGCGCTCGGGACAAGCGTCGGTCTGATCTTGCCGCCGCGGCTGCGCCCTTACGGATTGATCGCCCTCGGCTTCGCCGTCTTGTTCGTCGGCCTGCGCATCTATGGCGATATCATGCACAGCAAATGGACCGAAACCAGTTCCCAGTTGGCGCTGCCGCTCACGGTCGTCGCCGTCACCGTACTGGCCGCCGGTTCCGCATTTGCGGCGCGGCCGCTGTTTCGCGATGTCGGCCGCATCGGCGCGGCCAGCATGGTGTTTCTTGCCGCGCTGTTTTGGGGCGGCATCATTCCGCCGCTCTCCGGCGAGCAAGCGCAGACCCGCTTCGCCACCGTCGGCAAGGATTTCTCCACCCGCGCCGAACATTGGCGACGCGCGCTTGCCGCCATCGATCCCTCAATAACTACGCAAATGTTCGGTAACGGCGTCGGCAGTTTTCCCCAGTTATTTTTTTCCTACATGCTGAGCACGGATTTTCCGCTGGCCACCTATTCGCTGACGCGCACCGACGGTATAACTTATTTACGGCTGGGCGGCGGTGACTTTAACATCGTGCAGCGCTTGCCGATGGCGCCCGATACCACATACCGCTTGTCGGCCCGGCTGCGCGCCGAAACTGGCTCTCCCAACCTCACCTTCAAGGTCTGCCATAAGCATCTACTTTATAGCGAGCGCTATGTTCCGCAATGTCAGAGCGCCACCTATAGCTTCAAGCGCCGGCCGGCCGCCGGCTGGGTCGAGTTTAGCGCCGACATGCAATCCGGCAACTTGGGCCGCCACGGCTTGCTTTATTGGCCTGTCACCTTGATGCTGCACAACGGGCAAGGCGTCGTCGATATCGCCGAGGTGCGCCTCATTGCTCCCGATGGCCGCGACCTGATTGCAAACGGCACGTTTAGCTCCGGTCTCGATCGCTGGTTCCTGGTCAGCGATTTTGAGCACTTGGCATGGCACGCAAAAAATATTTATCTGCACTTTTTTATCGAGCAGGGACTGTTCGGTCTGGCGGCGTTTATGGCGCTGGCGGGGCTGGCGCTGGCGTCATCCGCCCGTGCCGCCTGGCGCGGCGACCCCATGGCGACCATTCTGCTGCCGACGCTGTTAAGCTTCATGCTGGTCGGCCTGTTCGGCACCCTCATTGATATGCCGCCGGTCGCCACCTTATTTTATCTCTTGGCGTTCGCTGGCCTTGGCGTAGCGCCGCGCGATGATGGCGAAACGTCCTCCCAGTGACAGTGAAGCGGCGACGCACCCCGTCACATAGGCCAGCATCAGGCCGCGGCCGCCAAGGTCGAATACAAATCCAAACAGCCAGCCTGCCGGCACCATGAGCACCAGAAACGCCATGACTTGCAGGCTGGACGCCACCATTTGATCGCCGGCGGCGCGCAGTGCGTGCAAGAACAAAAACTGCGTGGAATCGAAAACCATCGCCGCGACAATGAAGGGCAGAAACCCAAGCGTTACCGCCGCCACCGCGACGTCGCGGGTGAAGGCAGCGACAAAGGGCTCGGGCGCGAAGCTGTAAAGCAGCGCAAACGGTATCATAATCATGACGATCACCATCGCCCCGGCGGCGCCCACCAGGAAAATTTCGTCAAAGCGCCGCGCCCCGATGGCGTTGCCAACCCGAACCGCGGTCGCCGACCCGGTGCCGAACACCGTTATGAAGGCGATGAGCTGCAAGTTAAAGGCCACCTCGAAGCCGGAAATCGTGACCTCGCCCATGCGGCCGGCGAACATGACGAGCGCTGTCATGCCGACGAATTCAAGCCCGGTGGCGATGCCGAGCGGGATGCCGAAACGACGCAGCGCCGCGCCGTCGCGCCATGCTCCCGCCAGCGGCGTATTGACGCCATAGCGTTTGAGCTTGCCTGATCGCAGAATATAAAGCCCCAGAATGATGGCGCCCAACCACTGGCAAAGCGCCGTCGATAGCGCGGCCCCGGCGGCGCCCCAGGCCGGCAAGCCAAACTTGCCGTAGATGAACAGCCAATTGAGCGCCACATTCAGCGGCGCCAGCACCAGCATCACCGCCATCGCCGGCTTGGGCCGGCTGATGCCTTGCAGGAACAGGCTGCAAGCCACCAACAGATAGGTGCCCGGCACCGAGAACGCCATTACCGCCAGATAGCGGCTGCCGCCCGCCGCAAGCTCTGGCGGCAGGCCGAAAAGGTGCAGCATCAGCGGACCGATCAGGCCGACCACGGCCAGCGCCAGACCGCCCAACAGCGCGGCATAGATCAAACCGGCATGCCAGATGCGGCCGCAGGCGTGGGCCTCGCCCGCACCGTCCAGGCGGGCGGTAAAGACCACGATGCCGTTGATAAGGCCTATGCCCACCGTGGTGACGACGAAAATCAGCGAGCGGCCGGCGCTTAAGTGCGATAGCTCGGCCATGCCGGCGTGACCAACCATGATGGTATCGACGATCAACGCCACCAGCGACAGTCCCTGCGCCAGCACCATGGGCCAGGCCAGGCTCAGCGTTTTTTTGATATGCCAAACAAACTCTTGGGGCATGTGAAGCACCGCTACTCCAAAGATTTCCGTTTTATTAACAGGCTCTGGCCGATCATGCTATGTGATAGGCGCTTTATTACGAGAGGCCGGAATGTCGAGAATTATCCTGGTGACGCTGACGGTGGTCGTGGCGGTCGTAGGGATTGCCGTCGTCGCCTGGCAGCGCGCCGGCGACCGCCATGCCGCGGCGACGGTCATTTCTCCCAGCGCCAGCTTCAAGGCCGTCAACCCGGAACGGGAGTTCGTCGCCGATATCGCCCAACCCTTGCTGGTGACGCCGCTTTTTAAAAGCGCCATTGTCGATAACCTGCCCGCCGAAGCGCCCCAACTGCACACCCAGGCCGATATGGTCATCCTGCTGACCGCGGCCCAGGAAATCACCCCGGACGCCATGTTCAACGATTCGCTGAAGGCGGCGGCGGCCAATCTCCTCAGCCGCTATCGCGCGCCGATGAGCGCCGACTGGCGGAACCACGCCCTGGGCAGCGCCGGCGCGGAACCGGCATCCCCCTTGACCCAGGCCCATGTCATGCTGGCCCTGGTGGGGGCCTATAAAGTCATGGGCGACCAGAGCCTGCTGGAGGCGGCCATCGCCACTTGGCAAAATATCAGCGACGCCGTTATGACCGTGCCGCGCTTGACGGAGAGCGACCAGCGCGAGCTGTTGCTCGATGCCGGCGCGCCCTATGACAGCCAGACTTTGATTGCCGCCTTGGAAGCCATGGTGGCGCTCCATGACGCTTCGCCGGACGCGGCGTTATGGCGGGATATCGAAATTGCCGCCCGTTTCATCGCCAAGGAGCTGATGGCGCGGGGCAACGGCCTGATCGCCCGCCGCTATACCGCGGCGCTGGCCCCCATCAATCTGGCGGATGGCGATACCTTCTCGGCCGATCAGTTTGTCTTCGCCTATGCCCTTGGCCGCGCCGCTGACGCCGGGCTGTCGCCCTTGTTCCTGGGGCCTGCCGGCGACGCCATCGACCGCACCCTGGCGATCGCCGTGACCGCCGATGGGGCGGTGGTGCCCCGCTTTGATGGGCTGCGGGGAACCATAACTACCCCCGCGCCCTCGGCGCGCGCCACCGCCGAGGCGCTGCGCGCCATAGTCCATTATGCCTATCTGCGCGGCCGCGAGCGCTTGTGGCCGCGTTTCGCCCCGCTCTATCGCTCGCTGCGCTCTCAGCTCGGCAACGGCGCCGATACCGAGGCGCTGGCCAGCACCGCCCTGCTTTTCCGCGAAGTCGCCCGCTTGCGCACTTTGCGCGATTAGGTTCAGTACCCGCTATCCACCACGCCTGCGCGGTCAAAGCAGCGCACCCGCTCGCCGCCTTCGAAGCGACAGTACATCACCCCGCCCCGGCTGGTGAGCACCCAGGCCGTGCCATCGTCGGCGGCGGAAACCGCCTCGGCGCGGCTGGCGGTGATGATGGCGGTGCGGTCCTGGGCAGTGGCGGCGACGGCCGCGCCGATCAAGATGCCGCCGACGGCCGTCAGGATGATCCAGCTTTTGTTCATGGTGAGCGTCTCCTGTAAAAATTAGGGCTCCTAAAGTACCCATTGTATCATGGTATAGTTGGCATCAAACCAAACGAGGATATACCCGCCGTGACCAGTAAGCCCGCCGCCGCTCCCGACGCCATCGCCGCCTTGCGCGCCCTCCTGGGTGACCGCCTATCCACCGGCGAGGCCGTTCGCAGCCATCATGGCAAGGACATGTCCTATCACCCGGCGGCACTGCCGGACGCCGTCGCCTTTGCCGAGACCACTGAGGATGTGGCGGCCATCGTGCGGATTTGCGCCGAGCATCGCCTGCCGGTGATCCCATACGGCACCGGCACCTCGTTGGAAGGCCATATCACCGCGCCCCGGGGCGGCGTCTCTCTCGATCTGTCGCGCATGAACCGCATCGTCTGCATCAATGCCGCCGATCTTGACGCCACGGTGGAAGCCGGCGTCACGCGCAAGGCGCTCAATGATTATATCCGTGACCAGGGACTGTTTTTTCCCATCGATCCCGGGGCCGACGCCTCGCTGGGCGGCATGGCGGCCACCCGGGCGTCGGGCACCAACGCGGTGCGTTACGGCACCATGCGCGAGAACGTGCTGGCATTGACGGTGGTGCTGCCCGACGGGCGCGTCATCCGCACCGCGCGGCGGGCGCGCAAATCGGCGGCCGGCTATGACCTGACCCGGCTGTTCATCGGCTCGGAAGGGACGCTCGGGGTCATCACCGAGGTAACCTTGCGGCTCTATGGCATCCCCGAGGCCATCTCGTCCGCGGTGGTGCATTTCCCGACCCTGGAGGCGGCGGTCAACACCGTCATCACCACCATCCAGAGCGGCATTCCCATCGCCCGCATCGAACTGCTGAACGCCCTGTCGATGAAGGCGATCAACGCCTATTCAAAGCTCAGTTATCCGGAAGCGCCGACGCTGTTTCTCGAATTTCACGGCAGCAAGACAGGGGTTGAGGAACAGGCCAAGGCGGTGGGCGAGATCGCCCGGGATTACGGCGGCGGCGACTTTGCCTGGGCGACCCGCCCGGAGGATCGCAGCCGGCTATGGCAGGCCCGCCATGACGCCGCTTACGCCTCGGTGGCGTTGCGACCGGGGGCCGTGCCCTTGGCCACCGACGTTTGCGTGCCGATCTCCCGGCTCGCCGAGTGTATTCTGGAAACCGAGGCTGATTGCGACGCCCATGGTCTGCTTGCCCCCATCGTCGGCCACGTCGGCGACGGCAATTTCCACGTCGTCCTGCTGTTTGATCCCAATGACCCGGCGGAGATCAAACGGGCGCATGAAGTCAACAACCGGATGGTCAGCCGGGCCCTGGCCATGGACGGCACCTGCACCGGCGAGCACGGCATCGGCCTTGGCAAGCGCGAGTTTCTCGTCGCCGAGCTGGGCGAGGCGGTCAGCGTCATGCGGGCGCTGAAGGCCGCCGTCGATCCCTTGAACATCATGAATCCCGGCAAGATCATCGCCTCCTGATCAATCCATAAACAGGCTGCCTTATGTCGGAACGACCCTTGATTCTCGTCACCAGAACTCTCATGCCTGATGCCGAGGCGCGGCTCCTGCGCTCCTTCAAGGCCCGCTTGAGCGCGGATGACGTCCCCCTGTCGACGCAAGAAATCATCGCCGCCGCCGAGGGCGTTGACGGCATTCTGATCAGCCCCACCGATCGTCTGGACGCCGATGCGGTGACGGCGCTGCCTCCCGGTGTTCGCATCATTGCCTGCCATTCGGTGGGCGTTGATAACGTCAACATCGAGGCGGCAAGGCGGCGCGGCATCGTCGTCACCAACACCCCCGACGTGCTGTCGGCGGCGACCACCGAGATCGCCTTGTTGTTGATGCTCGGCGCCGCCCGCCGCGCCAGCGAGGGAGAACGGCTGATCCGCGGCGGCAACTGGAAGTATTGGGCGATCAATTTCATGGTCGGTACCGAGATGACCGGCAAAAGATTGGGCATCATCGGCATGGGCCGGATCGGGCAGTTGGTGGCCAAGCGGGCGCGGGGCTTTGACATGACGATCCATTACTGGAACCGCCGTCGTCTGCCACCGGAATTGGAAGGCGGCGCGCAGTTTCATGAACGCATCGAGGAGCTGCTGCCGCAGGCCGATTTTCTGTCCATCCATTGCCCGCTAACGGATGAAACGCGGGGTCTGTTGAATGCCGAACGCTTGGCGTTGCTGCCCCGAGGCGCCATCGTGGTCAATACCGCGCGGGGGCCGATCATTGACGATGAGGCGCTGATCGCGGCGCTGCGGTCGGGCCAGGTGGCGGCGGCCGGGCTTGACGTCTTTACCGACGAGCCCCGGATCAACCCAGCCTACCTGACCCTGGACAATACCTTTCTCCTGCCCCATGTCGGCAGCGCCACCCGGGAGACCCGCACCGCCATGGGGATAAAGGCCATCGCCAACCTGGAGGCTTTCTTTCAGGGCGATGCCCCGCCCGATAGGGTGGTATAACCGTCCCATCAACGCAAATGATAGGCGATAAGGCGGAAGCTTTTGCTGAAACTGGCGATCCGTGACGGGCGCGAGCGGCTTGCGAATTCTTGGACAGACTCTACAATCAGCGGCCAACAGACGAAAAAAGGTTAAGTTTCAAGTCACGTAACGGGGATCGTCAGGGTATGAAGCGACGGGAGTTTTTGACAGTCACCGCGGCGGCGGGGGCCGCGGCGCTGACCGGCTGCGGGCAGCAGAATGGGGCCGGACAAGCCCCGGATGGCGCGCCGGCGGTGTTGCGCAAGAAGCGGACGCTGAAAATGGTCACTAGCTGGCCCAAAAACTTCCCCGGCCTGGGCATGAGCGCCGAGCGGGTGGCGCAGCGCATCAACGATATCACCGATGGCGCGATCACCGTCAAAGTCTATGCCGCCGGCGAACTGGTGGGGGCGTTCGAGGCCTTCGATGCGGTGTCCAGCGGCACCGCCGACCTCGCCCACCACGCCGACTATTATCAACAGGGCAAATCAAAGGCCTTTCCCTTCTTCACCTCGGTTCCGTTTGGTCTGACCGCCGAGGAGTTGGCGGCCTGGATCTATTTTGACGGCGGCCAGCCGTTATGGGACGAACTTTACGCCCGCTTCAACGCCAAGCCGCTCTTAGCCTGCGCCACTGGCACGCAAATGGGCGGCTGGTATCGTCGTGAGATCAAGAGTCTGGAAGATTTCAAGGGCTTGAAGGTTCGCATGCCGGGTCTCGGCGGCGAGGTGATGCGCCGCTTAGGAGCGGCGGTGGTGGCGCTGCCCGGCGGCGACATTTTCACCGCCCTCCAACAAGGAGCCATCGACGGCGCCGAGTGGGTGGGTCCCTGGAACGATCTCGCCTTTGGCTTCCACAAAGTCGCCAAGCATTACTACTACCCCGGCTTTCACGAACCCGGCGCGGCGCTAGCGCTGGCCATCAACCTTTCCGTCTGGAACGATCTGAGCGATGGCGAGCGCAAACTATTCGAAGACATCGCCAACCGTGAATGTCTTTATTCCTTATGCGAATACAAGGTCCGCAACGCCGAGGCGCAGCAAACCCTGCTCAAGGAGCACGGCGTCAGCGCCAAGCCATTTCCCGACGACGTGATCCGCGAACTTGGCCGCGTTTCCGGCGAAGTATTGGAGGAAATTGGCCGCGCCGATGATCTGACCCATCGCGTCTATGAGAGCTTCAAGGCGGCGCGGGCGAAATACATGACCTATGCCGCCATTTCCGATGAGGCCTTTATCATGGCGCGGCGCAAGGTGCTTGGCGGAGAAGGATAAGTAGTGGAAACGCTGCGGCGCATCGCCCACGGCATCGACCGTTTCAGCGATATCAGCGGCAAGAGCGTCGCTTGGTCGGCGCTCGCCCTGGTTATCATCCAGTTCGCCATCGTCGTCATGCGCTATGTATTTGGCGTCAGCTCGATCTTCGTGCAGGAATCGCTGCTTTACTTGTTCGCCACCCTCTACATGCTGGGCGCGGCCTATACTCTGCGCCACAATGGCCATGTGCGGGTCGACATTTTCTATCGCGGGGCTAAGGCGCGCTGGAAAGCCTGGGTCGATCTTTTTGGCGTCCTCTTACTATTGTTGCCCATGTGCTTCATGGTGTGGTCCACCGGCTGGGGTTATGTCGCCGCGTCGTGGGCGGTACATGAAGGATCGCGGGAAACCTCCGGCATACAAGCAGTATATTTGTTGAAGACGGAAACCCTCATCTTCGCCGCCATGGTGGCGCTGCAAGGCGTCGCGCTTGGCCTTCACTCCCTGCTTGTCCTGATCGGCCGTGAGACGCCGAGCACCGAACAGGCGCCGAGGTTGTAGCTTTATGATATTAGCCGCGTCCCTCGATCTGTTATTATTTGCCACCGCCTGCGCGCTCTTGATGCTGGGATTTCCGGTGGCGTTCACGCTGGCCGGCACGGCGCTGGCTTTTGCCGCGATCGGTGAAATGCTCGGCGTCTTTGACATGGCGTTTCTGTCGGCGCTGCCGCAGCGCATCTTCACCAACATGACCAACGAAGTACTGATCGCGGTGCCGCTGTTTGTGTTCATGGGGGTGATGCTGGAGCGCTCCAAGGTCGCCGAGGAGCTTTTGGAAAACATGGGCCGGCTGTTCGGGCGCTTGCGCGGCGGCCTGGGCATTTCCGTGACCATCGTCGGCGCGCTGCTTGCCGCCTCCACCGGCATCGTCGGCGCTACTGTGGTCACCATGGGGCTGCTGGCGCTGCCCACCATGATCAAGCGCGGTTATGATCCGGCGCTGTCGGCGGGCTCCATCGCCGCCGCCGGCACGCTGGGCCAGATCATTCCGCCGTCGATCGTGCTGGTGTTGTTGGGCGACGTGTTGTCTTCCGCCTACCAGGATGCGCAGCGCCGGCTCGGCAACTGGGCGCCGGAACCATTGTCGGTGGGCGATCTGTTCGCCGGCGCGCTCATTCCCGGACTGACGCTCGTTACCTTTTATATTCTCTACCAGGTGGCGATAGCCATCCTAAAACCGTCCGCCGCGCCGGCCATCATCGATGAAGGCGCTGATAAGCCATCGCTGCGTCAGGTGCTGCATTCGGTGCTGCCGCCGGTGATCCTGATCGTCGCCGTGCTGGGCTCGATCCTGGCCGGCATCGCGACGCCAACCGAGGCGGCGGCGGTGGGCGCCATCGGCGCTACCCTCTTGGCCGGCCTGCGCGCCGATGAACGACATCCCCTGCTGATATATGCGGGCGCGGCGGCGCTGGTCATCGTACTGGCGTTGACTGTTCTGTTCGATTTAAGAATGGGGCGCGAGAGCGTTTCCATCGGTGAGCGGGGGGCGATGATCGCCGCCTATGTCTGCTGCGCGCTGATCGCCGTTGGCATTTGGGCGAGCCTTTATCGCACCTACCGTATCGGTACGCTCAATAATGTCATGCGTTCGACCATGGAGATCACCTCCATGGTGTTCGTCATCCTCATTGGCGCGGCGTTTTTCTCGCTGGTATTTCGCGGTCTGGGCGGCGATGAGACGGTGCACCGGCTGCTATCCGATCTGCCCGGCGGCGTCTTTGGCGCCATGTTCATCGTCATGCTGATGATTTTCGTGCTCGGATTCTTTCTTGATTTCATTGAGATCATCTTCGTGGTGGTGCCGATCGTCGCTCCGGTGCTATTTTACCTGGGAGTCAACCCGGTATGGCTGGGGGTGATGATCGCCATGAATCTGCAAACCTCCTTTCTCACCCCGCCCTTTGGCTTTGCGCTGTTTTATTTGCGCGGCGTCGCCCCCGATAGCGTGACCACCGGCCAGATTTATAAAGGCGTCATTCCTTTCATCATCATGCAGCTATTGGCGCTCGGATGTCTTGCCCTGGTACCGGAAGCAGCAACCTGGCTGCCCCACGTCATCTTCAAATGAAAAGGGCGGCATGCTGCGGATCACGCTGATCGCGATCATCTGGCTCCTCGCCAGCGTTCCATCGGCGCAGAGCGAAGCGCTCTTTCTTGAGCGGCTTGTCGCGCCGCCCAATCTGGAGGGCGTCAAGGCGCAAAGTTTCGCCAGCTCGCCGCAGGGTGACAAAATCGCCTACCTGCGGGCGGAGGCGGATACGCCCGATCGTTACGATCTGTGGCTTTATTCGCTGACAAGCGGCGACAACCGCCGCCTCATCGATGCCGCCGCCATGACGACGAACGGCGCGTTCGCCAAGGAGGAGTGGGCGCGCCGGCAGCGCATACGCCGCACCGAGGCCGGCATCGCCGAGTTTGATTGGTCAAGCGACGGTGCACGGCTGTTGCTGCCCTTAAACGGCGATCTCTACGTTTATGATCTGAAGACTTCCGCGCTCAATCGTCTGACTGCCACGGACGCGGCGGAAATCGACGCCCGCTTCGCGCCGCTCGGTAATTTCATCTCCTACGTGCGCGACCGCGATCTTTACCTATTGAACAGCGTCACCGGCAAGGAACGGCGTCTGACCAGAAGCGACGATCCCCTGGTGCGCTATGGCCTTGCCGACTTCGTCTCCGCCGAGGAGGTGCATCGTTTGAGCGGCTATTGGTGGTCACCCGACGGCAGGTCCATCGCCGTTGTCGAAAGCGACGCCCGCGCCCTTAACGATCCGCCGACAATGTTGCTGTTTGCGACGGGCGAGCAGACGGCGGCGGAGCCCTACCCGCAGGCGGGCGAGGAGAATGTCAAGAACCGCCTGTTGATCATCGATGTCGCCAGCGGACGACATTACGGTGCCAAATTCAATCTCAAGGATGACTACCTTGCCCGCGTCAGCTGGCTGCCCGACGGCCAGGGGCTGCTGGTCATCACGCAAAGCCGCGATCAGCGTCGGTTGACGGTGCGCGTCCTCGACCGCAGAGGCGATAATGTCCGCACCTTGCTTGAGGAGAAGAGCGACGCCTGGATCAATATCAGCGACGACTACTGGGTATTGCAACAAGCGCGCATCCTGGTGTGGGGATCGGAGCGGGAAGGCAAACGTCGTCTCTACGCCGTCGATTGGAGCGGCAAGATCAATGGCCCATTAACCCCGCCGTCGCTCAATGTCGACCGCTTGGTGTCGGTAGTGGAGGACGCCGGTAGGCTTTTTGTCGAAGGCTGGATCGAAGATCCTTTGGAGCGCCATCTTTACGCCCTCGATCTCGATCCCAGTACTGATGATGCCCCGGTGCGGTTAACGGCGGAGCCGGGCTGGCACGCCGCCGCCCTTTTCCAAAGCGCCAAGCTGATCGTCGACCGTTTCTCCGATGCCGTCACACCACCCAGCATTCTATTGCGCAATCTGGACGGCACGGTGCGCGTCTGGCTGGTGGATAATCGCATCACGCCGGGCCATCCTTATGCGCCCTATCTTGATCATCACGTCATGCCTCAGTTCGGCACGCTCGCGGCGGAGGACGGCGCGATGCTCCATTACCGGCTCTATCGCCCGACCACCCCCGGCCGACATCCCGTCATCGTGCATCTCTATGGCGGCCCCAGCGTGCAACTGGTCAATCGCTCGTGGTCGCCGCCGTGGTATCAGGCGGCGCTGGCCAAGGGATACGCCATCTTCAGTCTCGACAATCGCGGCACGGCGCGCCGCGGCGTTGCTTTTGAAACAGCGCTCCACGGCATGCTGGGCGCGGTGGAGACGCGTGACCAGCAGCGCGGCATCGAATTCTTGAAATCGCAAAGCTTCATCGATCCGCAGCGCATTGCGCTTTACGGCTGGAGCTATGGCGGCTATCTGGCGCTGAAAATGGCCGCCGCCAGCAAGGACGTGCGGGCCATTATCGCCGGCGCGCCGGTGACCGACTGGCGGCTTTACGACACGCATTACAGCGAGCGCTTCCTCGGACTGCCCCAGGAAAACCCGGCGGCCTATGACGCCAGCGGCGTCTTTGCCGACCTTGCGAACTTGCACGCCCGGCCCCTCCTGGTCCACGGCCTGGCCGACGATAACGTGCGATTCGTTCACACCAGCAAGCTGATGGCGGCGCTGCAGCGTCGCAACATGCCCTTCGACGTCATGCTCTATCCCGGCGCCGGCCATCGTCTGAACGGTGCGGAGGAAGCCCATTTCTTCCGCACGATGTTCGACTTTCTGGACCGCGAGCTCGGGCAGCAATAGGCGTATTTTCCTTAATACATTGAAAAAGCTATATTTTTATCGAAGCTATAATTAAGTCTTGACTATTGTGAAGTTCATAGCACAGTCAACTCAAGGATATTGGGAAGTGATTCCTATGACTCAGGAAGACCTGAAAAAATTTCGCAAGGAACTCGTCAGCGGGCTGGCCTCCCTGGTGGTGTTGAACTTGATGGCGCGCGCCGATGGCGAGCGTTACGGCTACGAAATCGCCAAGGAGCTGGAGGAAAAGGCCGGCGACGACCCGTTGTTCAAGCAAAGCGCGCTTTATCCCGTGCTGCGCCAGCTTGAGGCATCAGCGTTGCTTTCCAGCCGCGTGCAAGTGTCCACCAGCGGCCCGCCCCGGCGCTACTACACCATCACGCCGCGCGGCCGCGAGGTGCTGGAAACCTGGATGCAGGCTTGGCAATCCATGCGGCATTTCGTCGACAACGCCTTGGGCGTCAAGGAGTAAGGCCATGACCGACCATACCACCCCTATAAGCGTGGAAGCCTATCTGGAGGCGCTTAAAGCGGCGCTTGCCGGCGAACCGCGCGCCGTCATTCAGGACGCCTTGAGCGATGCTGAGGAACACCTGCGCGCCGCCTTGCAGCAGCATCCCGAGAAATCGCAAGAAGCGGTGCTCGCCGAAACCATCGCCGCCTACGGCACGCCGGAGGAGGTGGCGGAGGAATATCGCCAGCTTGAAAGCGCCCAGAAGGGCCCCTTCGGCGAGACGGCTGACGTCCCGGAAAAACCGCGCTTTGGCGGCTTCTTTGCCGCCATCGCCGATCCCCGCGCGTATGGCGCGCTCCTTTATATGCTGCTGTCGCTGGCCACCGGCATTTTCTATTTCACCTGGGTGGTCACCGGCCTGTCACTGTCTTTCGGGCTGATGATTTTGATCATTGGCGTGCCGGTGGCGCTGTTGTTCTTGGCTTCGGTGCGCGTCCTTGCCCTTGTCGAAGGCCGCATCGTTGAAACGCTCCTTGGCGTGCGCATGCCGCGCCGCCTGCCGGCAAAACCCGACGCGGAACTGACCTTTTGGGCGCGCATCAAGGCCATGCTCTGCGATCCGCGCACCTGGACCGCCATGCTCTACATGGTGCTGCACCTGGCGCTAGGCATCGTCTATTTCACCATCGCCGTGACTGGCTTGGCGCTGGCCGTATCACTGATTTTTGGCCCGGTGTCGCAATTGCTGGGCTTTGGCGACTTCTTCCATGCCGACGGCCATGCGGAGCTTTACGCCATGGATACCTTCTTCGACAACCCGGTTGTCCTGCTGCTGATGATCCCGTTGGGCGTGTTGTTACTCCTTGCCACGCTCAACCTGGCAAAACTGATCGGTACTCTGCACGGGCGCTTTGCCGAAAAGGTGCTGGTGCGCCTTTAACACTCTAAACCCTGATGGAGAAATCCCATGTTGACCATTCGCTACTTTTCAAGCACTCGCCTCACGCACCCGGAGAACGATTTTTCCGACAGCGCTGCGGTTTTCTATCGCCTGGAGAGCCGCCGCCGCCGCCTCAAGCGGATAGGTCGCCGACACATGCGGGCGGATCTGACCCGCCGCGTAGAGCCGGCTCAGCGTCCTCATCTCTTCAGCCAAGCCATCGGGGTCGTGGCGCAGGTGGTCACCCCAGTAAACGCCAATAACGTCGCAACCCTTGATCAGCACCCGGTTCAAGGCGAGCTTCGGAATGTCGCCGCTGGCAAATCCGACCACCAGTAAGCGACCGCGCCAATTGATGGCGCTCATCACGGTTTGGGTAGCTTCGCCGCCGATGGGATCATAGATCACGTCCGCCCCCTTGCCGCCGGTGAGCGCCCGCACCCGCTCTTTTAGATCTTCCGCCCCATAGTCAATGAGGTCATCGGCGCCATGAGCCTTAGCGATGGCAAG
>JACFMS010000008.1:9427-128138 GCA_019455285.1 Sphingomonadales bacterium | reverse complement strand
CTTCTATGAATTCCTACAACCGTTGCACTTCAACCGTGAATCCACCTTCCCGCTTTCGCGGGAATGACGATCGTGTATTAAGTTTCACAGAGGTCTCTCGAAGGAGAAGGAATTTTTCCCCTCTCCCTGAGGAGAGATATTTTATTCTTCCCCCTCTCCTTGGGGAGAGTCATTTTATTCTTCTCCCTCTCCTTGAGGAGAGGGTCGGGGTGAGGTGATCCCCCCTCAAAACCTTACCGCCGCCATCAGGCCATAAGCGCCCGCGCCAGGCTCGACCAGCGGGATCACCGCCACTTTTTTCTCGAAGCGTTCGGTTAGAAAATAAGCGCTGACATTGGCAAGCGCCGCCGAGGCGATGACGTCGCGCCAATGATGGTGATCGCTGTCAACCCGGCTCCACGCCACCGCCGAGGCGACGAGGTAGCCCGGCACGCCGTATTTCCAGCCATAGCGGAACTGCAAATAAGACGCGCCGGCAAACGCGCTGGAGGCATGGCCGGAGGGAAAGGAATCATTATCGCTGCCGTCGGGCCGGGTGGAGTGGATGGCCTGTTTTAAGCCATATGTCGCGCCCATGGTCACGAGGTAACTTTGCCCCAGCTGCCATAACCCATCGTCGTCATCCTTGGCGAGTGTGATGACGCCGGCGACCAGCGGCACGCCGATGGCGCCGACATCGGCAAAATCGTCAAAGGTCTTGCTGTAGGCGAATGCCTGTCCACAAAGGCCGATGCTCAGGGCGAATAACAAGGAAATAATTTTTTTCACGCGATCAACTCCCATAACCGTTACAACAATGATACCAGCAGAAAAAAGCCGACCCACAGCGCGGCGATGGCGAACACTAGCACCGCCGCCGCCGCCATGTCTTTGACCGCCTTGATTTCGGGATGCAGATCGGGATGGAGATGATCGGCGAGCCGCTCCAGCGCGCTGTTGATGATCTCCGCCGCGATCACCAGCGCCGCCGCCAGCCCGACGAGCGCCCACCACACAGCCGCCGGCCGCAAGATGATGAGCGCCGTCAGCGCCAGCGCCGCGCAGGCGATATGGGTGCGAAAGCTGCGCTCGCGCGCCCAGGCGTCGCGCAGGCCGGCGAGCGCAAAGCCCAAGCGGTCGACAAAGGATCGGTTCTTCATGGCGTGTTTAGCCTCCTCATTCTTCCCCCGGCTTTTCGCCGCGCAGACGTTTCACCCCGGCGCGGCGGGTTTTTGATTGCAAGCGGCGTTCCTTCGACGCCTTGGTGGGACGGGTGGCGCGGCGGCGCGCCGGCCGCACCGCCGCCTGACGCAGGATATCCACCAGACGCGCCAACGCATCCTCGCGGTTCATTTCTTGGCTGCGGTGGCGGGCGGCGGTGATGATGATCACGCCGTCCTTGGTCAGCCGCTTGCCGGCCAAGCGCTGCGCACGCTCACGTACCGCCTCGGGCAGCGACGGCGAATGGGCGATATCGAAGCGCAGCTGCACGGCGGAAGAAACCTTGTTGACGTTCTGCCCGCCCGGTCCGCCGGCGCGGATGAAGCTTTCCTCAATCTCGCGAGGGTCAAGGACGATGCCGGGGACGATGGGGATCATGGATCATTAAACTCAAGCTTTGGGAGCGGTGGCGCGCACCATCTCGCGATAGTCCTCCCGGCGCAGCGCGTCAATGGTCTGGTCGGCGACGTCAGGCGGCGTGCCCAGGGCTTCCAGCACCCGGCCGCCCAATTGCAAACTGCCCTCCATGGCTTCCAGCACAGTGGCGGCGGCGCCCAGACGCGCCAGGCGCCGGCAGTGCTCGGCATCATGGGCGCGGGCCAGGATCGGCACCGCCGGCGCCAGCTCGCGCACCGCCGCCACCGTGCGCGCCGCCATGGCGGGGTTATCGATGGTGACGACGAAGGCGGCGGCGCGGGCAATGTTTGCCTGCTTCAAAGTGTCGGGACGGCTGGCGTTGCCGTAATAGACGGGATAGCCACGGCGGAACGCCTCACCCACCTGTTCCGGATTAAGATCGAGAGCGATATAGGCAATCTTGTGCTGGTCGAGCATGCGGGCGATGGTCCGCCCGACCCGGCCATAGCCGGCCAGCACCACATGCCCTTCCAGCGATGACTTGGTTTCCTCCAGGCTTGGCGCGGCATGGCGCGCCACACCACCGTCGATACGATTTTGCAGCCGCGCGCCGACGGCGGCGAGTAACGGCGTCAGCGCCAATGAGACGCCGGTGGCGGTCAGAAAGATCTGCGCCACCTCGCGATCCAAGACCCCCAGCGCCGCGCCGAGACTCAAAATGACGAAGGCAAACTCGCCGATCTGCGCCAGCAGAACAGCGAGCCAGGACGCCTCGCCGAACGACAGGCGGAACATCAGCGCCAATGGCGCCAGAACCGCGATCTTAACTAGGCCAATGACGATGATGAGAAAAATGATTTCCTTTGCATGGGCGGCAATGTAGGCGGCGTCGAGCCCCATGCCCACGGTCATGAAAAACAACCCGAGGAGCAAGCCCTTGAATGGCTCGATGTCCATTTCCACCTGCTGGCGGAACTCGGTTTCTGTCACCAGAAGGCCGGCGAGGAACGCCCCCAGCGCCAGGGAAAACCCCGCCTCCTCCGCGATCACCGCAAAACCGCCGACGGTCAGGATCACCACCGCGACAAACAACTCCCGGCTGCCGGTCGCCGTCACGACACGGTACAAGGGCCGCAGCACCAGCCGCCCAATCAGCACCGCCGCCATGAGAGCGGCGATACCCTGACCCAGGGCGAGGAGCGCCGAGACGCCGAACGACCCCTCCTTGCCTGCCAGCACCTGCACCAGCATCAGCAACGGCACCACGGCAATGTCCTGGAACAGCAGAACGGCGAATGCCTTGCGTCCGACCCGGGTGCCGAT
The DNA here is from genome assembly GCA_019455285.1 of Sphingomonadales bacterium. GTDB lineage: Bacteria > Pseudomonadota > Alphaproteobacteria > Sphingomonadales > Govanellaceae > PRO5. The sequence continues at coordinate 125,258 of JACFMS010000008.1, read as the reverse complement.
CTCGCCCCGCTCGCTCAATACCTGCAGCACCACCGCCGTCGACGACACGGCGAGCGCTCCGCCCGCCACCAGCGCCAGAGCGGCGTTGCCCCGCCAAAGGTAAAGAAGGCCGGCAAGCGCCGTCATGGTCATCGCCACCTGCATGCCGCCCAGTCCAAAAACGTCGACGCGCATGCTGCGAAGACGGTCAAACGACAATTCCAGGCCAATGGCGAACATCAGGAAGACAACGCCGAACTCGGCAATGGCGCGCACCAGGGCGGTGTTCTCCATCAGGCCGAAGCCGCCGGGGCCGATGGCAAGCCCGGCGCACAGGTAGCCCAGCACCGGACTGATCCCAAAGCGATGCAGCGCAACCACGGCGGCGATCGCGGCCATGAGAAAAATGCCGATATCGTAGATAAAGCGCGACTGCTCAACCGCGGTTTCCATTGGCAGCGAGATTAGCCTCCCGGCTTATGAAAATCGAGTGACCTTGATCATATTATCAGAATTGGGACACTAGCCGCTTTCTCTGCTATCACTGCCGCAGCTAAGACTGTCCAGCGGCATAGAGAGTTACTGGAATGTGGCCTTATATCCAAACCGTGGCTGGGCTGGCGATTCTGGTGGTCGCCGGCGATCTTCTCGTGCGCGGCGCGGTCTCGCTGGCGGCAAGGCTGGGGGTTTCCAAGCTGATCATCGGCCTGACCGTGGTCGCCTTCGGCACCAGCGGGCCGGAGCTGGTGGTGGGTATTGACGCGGCGCTGAGCGGCGTTCCCGTGCTCTCCCTGGGCAATGTGGTGGGCAGCAACATCGCCAATATCCTCCTGGTGCTGGGGCTGCCGGCGCTCATCGTCCCCGTGCTCAGTAGCGACCATAACATCAGCTACAACATCGGCTACATGCTGGCGGCAAGTGTGCTTTTAATGGCGCTTGCCGCCACCGGCACCTTAGAGGCCTGGCACGGCGTATTGTTGCTGCTGGCGTTGATCGCCTTCATCCTGTTGTCCATCCGGCATGGCCGGCGCATGGCCTATGCGTCCCATGAACTGAAAGACATCGAAGGCGTACCTGAAAAGCCTTACCGCTTGCCGCTGGCCATCGCGTTGACCATCGCCGGGCTGATCGGCCTGGCCTGGGGTGCCGATCTTCTGGTGGATGGCTCCACAACGATCGCCCGCCGCTTCGGCATTCCTGAGGTGGTGATCGGGCTGACCTTGGTGGCCGTCGGCACCTCGCTGCCGGAACTCGTCACCTCATTCATGGCCGCCCTCCACCGCCATGGCGATATCGCCATCGGCAATGTGGTCGGCAGCAATATCTTTAATATCTTCGGCATCCTTGGCATCACCGCCATCCTCGCGCCGGTGCCGGTGCCGGTGATTTTTCATGGCTTTGATCTGCCGGTCATGACCGCCGCCGCCCTGACGCTGGCCTACTTCGTGCTCAGGCGGCAACCCATTGGACGTTGGGCGGGAATTGCCTTTATCATCGCGTATATCGGCTACATCATCGGTCTGGCGTTGTTGACGCCCAGCTCTGGAGTTGCGACATGAAAGACCTGAAACCGGCGGCGCTGGTCACCGGCGCCGCCAAGCGGATCGGCCGCACCATCGCGCTGGATTTGGCTGGCCACGGCTGGAACGTCGCCATCCATTACCGCCACTCCCGCGCCGAGGCCGAGGAAGTGGTGCGCGCCGCCAAAACCTTTGGCGTCGAGGCGGTGGCCGTCGGCGCGGAGCTGGCCGATGAAAAGGCGGCCCGCGCGCTCTTGCCGGTGGCCGCCGAAGCGCTGGGTCCGATCACGCTCCTGGTCAACAACGCCGCCATCTTCGAGGCCGACGAGGCGCTGAGCGCCACCCGGCAAAGCTGGGACGCCCACATGGAAACCAACCTGCGCGCGCCGTTCGTGCTGGCGCAGGAGCTGATGCGCCAACTGCCCCCTGCCGTCACTGGCAATATCGTCAACATCATTGATCAGCGGGTGTGGCGGCTGACGCCGAAGTTCATGACCTACACCTTGTCCAAGGCCGGCCTGTGGACGCTGACCCAGACCATGGCGCTGGCGCTGGCGCCGCGGGTGCGGGTCAACGCCGTCGGACCCGGCCCGGTGCTGCCCAGCCCTCGTCAGTCGGCGGCGGATTTCGCCGCCCAGGCCGCCGCCCTGCCCTTGGGCCGCCACACCAGCCCGGAGGAGATCACCCGCGCCGTGCGCTTTATTCTTGAATCTCCCTCCATGACGGGGCAAATGATTGCCCTGGACGGCGGCCAGCATTTAAGCTGGCAAACCGCCGATACCCTGGCCGATGAATAAGCGTCCGCCTGGTGGAGACCGCCTGATGGAATTGAGCAACGTTCAGCCCTTAAAAATCGCCGACGCCCTGCGCTCGATCCGCCATGTGTTCGTGCGCGATTTGGTCATGATGGCCTCGATTGGCGTCTTTCACGATGAATTAGATCGCCAGCAGCGCATTCGCCTTAATGTCGACCTCTCGGTGGACGATTCGCGCCCCGTGGTCGAGGGCGACCTTTCCACCGTCGTTTGCTATGACAGCGTGGTGCGAAAAATCCGCACCATCGTCGATTCCGGCCATATCCAACTGGTTGAAACCCTGGCCGAGCGCATCGCCGACATGGTGCTGCAGGACCGGCGGGTCAAAGGGGCGCGGGTACGGGTGGAAAAACTGGATGCGGTGGCCGGCACCGCCAGCGTCGGCGTCGAGATCGAGCGGCTCGCCATCTGAGAGATGAGCCTGCAATTCGACGCCCGGCTCACGCGCCGGTTTGAAAGCTCGCGTTAAGCTCTTGTGGCCAAACAGGGATCGCCCGAAGGCCGTCAGTTGTACACACGGCGGCAATATAACGTCATCCTTTCGTCATAGAAGGACCTTGATCGGAGATTTTTCGCTTAGGCTCCGCTTGACTTATGTTTTTATAAGCAAATTCAAACGGTTAATATTTTTGCCTAAAAAATGGGCAATGTGCTCGGAGTCGCGGAATTCCGCCAAATTGACTTGTTGACTGGAAAATTACCCACCGAGTTATCCACAGGAGTCGTGGATAGAATCCCGGCGAATCCGAAGGCCGATTGACGGCTAGGGCAACCCTGGCGATGATTGCGGCAAGTATGGGCATGATATGACGATTTTAGAGCAAGATTCGATCCCCGAGGAGCACAGCGAAAAGCCGCTGGCCAAGGGCGTCGCCGCCATCCGCCTGCACCTGGCGACCATGCCCGCCGCCCCGGGGGTATACCGCATGGTCGACGAGCGCGGCGACGTGCTCTACGTCGGCAAGGCGAAAAGCCTGAAAGCCCGGCTCACCAGCTACACTAATACCCGCCAGCTCTCCCAGCGCATCCGCCGCATGGTGGCGCGCACCCGCTCCTTAACCGTGGTTACCACCCATACCGAGGTTGAGGCGCTCTTACTGGAAGCCAACCTGATCAAGCGCTTCCGGCCGCATTACAATATCCTCTTAAAGGATGATAAGACCTTTCCCTATGTCAGGGTCGAGCTGGGTCATCCCTTCCCCCGGGTCACCAAGCATCGCGGCGCGCGCACCGACAAGGGAGAGTATTTCGGTCCCTTCGCCTCGGCCGGCGCGGTGGCCAAAACCTTGAACGTCTTGCAACGGGCATTCCTGCTGCGCACCTGCACCGACAGCGTGTTTGCGAGCCGCAGCCGTCCGTGTCTCCTCTACCAGATCAAGCGTTGTTCGGCGCCGTGCGTCGGACGCATCAGCGAGAAGGAATATGCCGCGCTCATAGCGGACGCGCGGGATTTCATGACGGGACGCAGTCAGCGCCTTAAGGAAGCGTTGAGCGAGAGAATGCTGGCCGCCAGCGAGTATCTCGATTTTGAAAGCGCCGCCATTTACCGCGATCGCCTGAAAGCCTTAAGCCACGTCCAGCAACATCAGGACATCAATAACTTGCGCCTGGGCGACGCCGATGTCATCGCCGCCCATCAGGATGGCGGCGAGACCTGCGTGCAGGTATTTTTCATTCGCGGCGGCCACAACTGGGGCAACCGCGCCTTCTTTCCGCGCCACGACAAAGGCGACGGCGCGGCGGCGGTGCTGACCGCTTTTCTCAGCCAGTTCTACGAAGACAAGACGCCGCCGTACGATATTTTGTTGTCGGATGATGTCGAGGAAGCGGCGCTGATTGCCGAAGCCCTGTCGACCCGCGCCGGTCACACGGTCAAGCTCAATACGCCCAAGCGCGGGCAGCGGCGCAATCTGGTGGAGATGGCGCTCGCCAACGCCAAGGCCTCCTTGGAGCGCAGGCTGGCCGAAAGCTCCACGCAGGCAAAACTCCTCGACGCGTTGGCCGAAACCTTCGGCCTGGAAGCGCCGCCGCGCCGCATCGAGGTTTATGACAACAGCCATATTTCAGGAACCAAGGCGCTCGGTGCGATGATCGTTGCTGGACCGGAGGGTTTTGAAAAAAACAGCTACCGCAAGTTCAATATCCGCTCCGATGACATCGCGCCGGGCGATGACTTCGCCATGATGCGCGAGGTGATGAGCCGCCGCTTCGGCCGGCTGGCAAAGGAAGATCCCAACCGCGACACGGCTGCGTGGCCGGATCTGGTGCTGATCGACGGCGGCCTTGGGCAGCTCAACGCCGTGCGCGCGACCTTGGCCGATCTAGGCATCGAGGATGTGCCGCTGATCGCCATCGCCAAGGGGCAGGATCGCAACGCCGGGCGCGAGGATTTCTACTTGCCCGATCGCGCGCCGTTCAAGCTCGATCCCAACAGTCCGGTATTATATTATGTGCAACGCCTGCGCGACGAGGCGCACCGCTTCGCCATCGGCGGCAACCGCGCGCGACGGTTGAAGGATGCCCGCAAATCGCTCCTCGACGCCGTGCCCGGCATTGGTCCCAGACGCAAACGCGCCCTGCTCCTGCATTTCGGCTCGGCGCAAGCGGTGGCCAACGCCGGCATCAACGATCTGGCTGCCGCGCCCGGCGTCAGCCGCGCCACCGCCAAAGTGATCTACGATTTTTTCCATGACAGGTAAGGGCGTTATTTTAAGCCTTCTCCTTGAGGAGAAGGCGGCGAGTGCAACGAGGCGGATGAGGTGATATTGATATAGCCGCAAGGCCACCTCACCCTAACCCTCACCTCGAAGGAGAGGGAACAAATTGTCACGCATTATGATAACGGATAAAGCCGTGTCACGTGCCCCATCTTGCGCCCCGCACGCGCTTCCCGCTTGCCGTAATCATGAAAGCGGGCGTTGGGCTCGGCGAGAAATTCCGCGTAGCGCCCAATATCATCGCCCAAGAGATTTTGCATCACCGCCCGGCTGTGCGGCGCCGGAGACCCCAGCGGCAGGCCGCAGATGGCGCGAATATGATTTTCAAACTGGCTGACGGCGCAAGCGTCGATGGTCCAGTGACCGGAGTTATGCACGCGCGGCGCCAGTTCGTTGACCAGCACCTCCTCGCCGAGGACGAACATCTCCACCGCCAGCACGCCAACGTAACGAAGTTTCCCGGCCACCGCCCGCGCCACCTGATCGGCGCAGGCCGCAAGCCGAGGCGAAGCTTCCGCCGGCGCGATGGTTTCAGCAAGGATGTGATGCTCGTGGCGATTTTCCACCAACGGATAAGCCGCCATCGCGCCATCCTGGCCGCGGGCGATGACCACCGATACTTCGCGCTCAAAAGCGACAAAGGCTTCGGCAATCAGATTGACGTCGCCCAGCGCCGTCACCGCTGGCGCGATCTCGGAATTGTCACGCACGATCCGCTGGCCCTTGCCGTCATAGCCAAAGCGACGGGTTTTCAGCACCAGCGGCAGGCCCAGCCTCTCGGCCGCCGCGACAGCGTCCGCCGCGCTATCCACCGCCGCATAGGCCGTGGTCCGGGCGCCGGCGGCGCTAACGAAATCCTTCTCGCGCAACCTGTCCTGGGTAATTTCCAAGGCATCGGCATCGGGAAACACCGGAATCATCGCCGCCAGATGGCGCACGGTGGCGGTCGGGATGTTTTCAAATTCATAAGTCGCCACGTCCACGGCGGCCGCGAAGCGCTCGAGGGCGGCGATATCTTCATAAGGCGCGCAGGTGAAATCCGCCGCCACGTCAGCGGCCGGGCTATCCGCCTCGGGGGCAAAAATATGAACCTTGTAGCCCAGCTCCGCCGCCGCCAGCGCCAGCATGCGGCCAAGCTGGCCGCCGCCGAGGATGCCGATGGTGCTATGGGGTGGAATAAGGGGCATGGGCCCTAGTCGTCGTCAGAGGGAAATTCAGCCACCGCCGCCGTCTGCTTCGCTCGCCAGGCAGCCAGCGCCTTGGCCACCTTGCCATCCTCCAGAGCGATGATCGAAGCCGCCATCAGGCCGGCGTTGATGGCCCCGGCCTTACCCACCGCCAGCGTGCCCACCGGCACGCCGCCCGGCATCTGGGCAATGGACAGGAGGCTGTCGAGCCCTTTCAAGGTCTTGCTTTCGATGGGTACGCCCAGCACCGGCAGCAGGGTCATGGAGGCGGTCATGCCCGGCAGATGGGCGGCCCCACCGGCCCCGGCGATGATCACTTTCAAGCCCCGTTCCGCCGCCGTTTTGGCATAGGCGTAGAGCCGGTCGGGGGTGCGGTGGGCGGAGACGATCCGCCGCTCATGGGCTACCCCCAAGGCCTCCAGGATCTCCGCCGCATGGCGCATAGTCGGCCAATCAGACTGGCTGCCCATGATGATGCCGACCTGCGGCCCCGATGCCGCCTTAGCCGTTTTTTTTCGCGTCGTTGGCTTGGCCAAGCTATTGTCCCCTCAAGGAAAGTGCGGGATTATACTGGAGACGAAGACAACCGCAATGCCTCCCTTTGCTAAAGGGGGAGTGAATAATTCATTAACAATTCGCTTAGTATAGTAAGGTTATACCTAGGGGAAACCTAAGGTCGGGATGGCGCTATGAGAATTAACGATACCCGCCCACTTGCCGGCGCCCGGCCGGTGCGGCGCTATGATCCGCAGGCCACCTCCGTCTCGGGTGCGGCCAATGCGCGCAACATCGCCGACCAGGCGAGCGTGATGGGCATTCCCGAGGAGGAAATGACGCCCAAGGTCCGCGCCGCCATCATGACCTTGATGGAAGAAGTGGAAAAGGTGCGGCGCGATCTGGAGATGGCGCAGCGCCGCTTAGCCGAGCTTGAACAGCTGGCCGATCAGGACGGCTTGGTGCCGATGGCCAACCGGCGCGCCTTCGTGCGCGAGATGGGGCGCATGCTGTCATTCGCCAACCGGTACAATATTCCCACCAGCATCATTTATCTGGATGTCAATGATTTAAAGCGGATCAACGACGACCTCGGCCACAGCGCCGGCGACGCCGTCATCGTGCATGTCGGCACGCTGTTGAAAAAACACATTCGTGAATCCGACCTTGTCGGCCGGCTTGGCGGCGATGAATTCGCGGTGGTGTTGCCCAATGCCGATGAAGCGGCGGCGCAAGCCAAAGCAAGCAGTTTGGAGACGGTGATTCACGATACGCCCTTCGTTTGGGAAGGAAAGCAAATTCGCATCCGCGTCGCTTATGGCGCCTACTGCTTCAAGCCCGGCGAAGATGCGGTGGAAGCGCTCGCTCAAGCCGACCGCAAAATGTATGATCACAAGCGGCTTTTGAAGGAAGCCAGCGGGTAAGCATCAATATCAGGGGTAGCGCGGGTTAAGCGCTAGCGAACCCGCGACCTTTACGGCAGCCAATGATGGGCTCGCTGACGCTTAACCCATCCTACGGTATTTCTCGATTTTTTTCGGACACTCGCCCGATCACGCAATAATATCGGGAATGAGCAGCGACTGAATGTGCGCGATCTGATCTTTCAGTTTCAATTTCTTGCGCTTCAAACGCTGAATCTGCAATTGATCATACATGCCGTCCTTCATCAACGCGGCGATGGCGTCGTCAAGATCGCGATGTTCAAGATAGAGATCCTGAAGTTTCGCCTTCAGCGCTTCTTCGTCGTCGTCAGCAAGATCGGCCATGAATAGATGCGGGTCCCGGCGGTATTTTAATTGTTCAGCTTAGCACAGTCTTAAGAGCCCAAAGGCCAAATCGGCAGGTGATGCGGTCAGCCGCTCCCTCGCATGCCCTGCCAGCGTCGAACACGGCCGCACTCGATGCCGAAAAGATCAAGCGCGCGTCCTAGCGTGTGATCAACCATTTCTTCCAGGGATTGCGGATTGCTATAGAACGCCGGCACCGGCGGCGCGACAATGGCGCCCAATTCCGAAACCGCCAACATATTGCGCAAATGCCCGCTGTGCAGCGGCGTTTCACGCACCAGGAGCACCAGACGCCGCCGCTCCTTCAGTGTCACGTCGGCCGCTCTCGTCAACAGGCTGGAGCTCATGCCCTGGGCGATTTCGGCCAGGCTGCGCATCGAACAAGGAGCGACGATCATACCAAGGGTATGAAATGACCCGCTGGAGATCGCCGCGCCGATGTCGTCCGGAGGATAGGAGACGCTGGCCAGGCTCATCACCTCGGCCAGGGTGCGGCCGGTTTCGGCGGCGATGGTGGCCTTGGCGGCGCGGCTGACCACGAGATGAGTTTCGATCCCCGCCTTTTCCAGAAGCTCCAGCAGGCGGATGCCGTAGATCGCGCCCGAGGCGCCGCTGATGCCCACGACGAGTCGCTTTTTATCGCTCATGAGCAGGCGATTCTCCAGCCAAGAGGCATGAGCACCGTCCGTCCTTTCAATACCTTCCACAAGCCCCGTGACAGCTTTGCGCGATCATGCTCTAATGAAAGGTCTCGATCAATCCCTCTTCAGGAGAAGGAGAAGTCCGGATGTACATGGATACGCATCTATCGGCCCTCGAAACCAAACATGCCACCCTCGAGAAGTCAATTGATGCCGAAAACTGCCGCCCCGTCCCTGATAACCTTAAAATCGCCGAACTGAAACGTGAAAAACTGAGGCTTAAGGAAGAGATCTTGCGCTACCAACGCGCCTGATCCCTCCTCTTCCACATTGCAAAGCTACTCTGCTTCCTCGCTTTGCGGGGTAACCTCCGCCGGTTCATTCTTGGCCGCCTTGGCCGCAGCCTTGGCGATGGCGGCGTCGAGCTCCAACTGCTTGCAAAGGCCGAGGCCAACCGGGTCGCGCGGCTTGATATTAGAGATATTCCAATGTGAGCGGTCGCGAATCGAAGCGATGGTCGGCTTGGTGGTGCCCACCAGCTTGCAGATTTGCGCATCGCTCAATTCCGGGTGATGCCGCAACAGCCAGGCAATGGCGTCCGGGCGGTCTTGGCGCCGGGATACCGGGGTATAGCGCGGCCCTTTGACCTTTTGCTGCGGCGCGATCCTATCCTTCACCAGCACCAGCCGCGCGGCGGGGTCTTGCTGACAGCGCTCGATTTCCGCCCATGTCAATTGACCGCTGGCCACCGGATCGAGGCCAACAATATGGGTGGCGATCTGGCCGTCGGCGATGCTTTGCACTTCCAATGGATGCAGCCCGCACAGCTCGGCGATCTGATCAAAGGTCAGCGAGGTATTGTCCACAAGCCATACAGCGGTTGCCATCGGCATCAGTGGTAGCGTCATTAGTTCCTCCTTCACTGCCAGTCCGGCAGTGCCCGGGTCCAAAGCCGGACCAGGCGCTCGCATGTGTGGATTGGCGACCCCCCGGAACGGGGGGTCATTGTTCGGAGAAAACATAAGGAACAACGGGGATAATGGCAACCCGCCATTATCCCCGCCTGAAAAATGCCGGATGGACAGCCGCAGCCGCCCAAACCCCCGCGTATTTACTCCAGAACCCAGGCCAACGGCAGGACGAAGGTCAGGTTGCTGTCTGACGCATCGGCAGGCGGCGCCGGCAGCGGATTGATGCGCTCCATCAGCTTGACCACTTCGGCATCCAAAAGGTCGCTGCCCGTACTTTCCACCATTTCGTAGTTGGTAATCTTGCCAGCGCGGTCAATGGTCATCTTGACCTTGGCCCGGCCCTCGATCTCCTGCGACATCGCGGCGCGCGGATACACCTGTTTCTTGGCGATGACGCCAACCACAGACCTCTGCCAGGAAGCCATGTCTGCGGCCCAGGTCGTCATCGGCGCTGCCATAAAGCCCATGGCGATCACTACCGCCGCCGCTTTCATCGAAACTTTATTCATCATTATCCTCACCCTACTATTGACCAATTCGCCCGACCCCCCATGCTGATGGCCGAACAGACAAAGGGCGCTGCCCCTGTCCGCTGACGGTTATGCAAAGACGGCCGTAAAAGCCGGTTTAAAAAATATGGTTAATGTGAAAGATATAGCGCCAACGGCCTGCGCCAGGCTGAATGAATATCAAAAATACCTTTATTATTCAGATAGATGAACTTATTTCAATCTGATGCAAAATTAGCGAAAAATCTTGGCAATGCCGCCTAAAGGCGGGTATCCGTTACAACTTTAGATTGATGATTTGAGAAAGGCCGCCGCCACGCGGTTGACCTCACGGCGGAAGGCGGCTTCCTCGTCCCGGCGGCCATAGGCAAAGACAGTGAGAATGGCGTGGGCCAACATCGCCAGCAGCAATTCCGCTGCCGCTGTCACGTCCACCCCTTCCCGCAGCTTGCCGCGCTGGCGATGGGCCTCCAGAACGGAACGGATAAACGCCAGGTGGATTTCATTCTCGGCGATCATGAAATGGGTCAATTCCGGGCTATCGAGCGGCAGCCCCAGCTGTTGATGATGCAGGCCGAAACGGTGGACAGAATCAAAGGCCCGGTCGATGAGAACGGGAAACGCCAGTTCCTCCAGCGGCTCGCCGGCGCTAAGGCTTTCCAACAGCTGGCTGCTGAAGCGCCGGCTTAAGGCCTCCAGAACGCCGGCCTTGGAGCCGAAGTGATAAAAGATCGTGCCCTCGCCGACGCCGGCCTCGGCGGCGATTTCGCGGGTACCTGTGTGTTCGTACCCCTGCGAACGGAACAGCTTATGGGCGGCGTCCATTATTCGCTCGCGCCGGCCGGCCCCGTCCCCGGTATGTAGGGGAATATTAACCATGTCTACGCCGTCGCTCCCGGCTGACGATCGGGATGAGCGCGGGAGAACGCGTCGATCCGTTGGCAGCGGCCGTCAATCTCCACCAGCGTAGGGTATGGCGTAAGGTCGCAGTTGAAGCGCCGGGCATTGAACATCTGCGGCGCCAGACAGATGTCGGCAAGGGTTGGCTCCTCCCCGTAAAGGAAGCTGCCGCCATAGCTTTTTGCCTGCGTTTCCAAGGCGCTAAAACCTTCCGCAATCCAATGGCGATACCACGCGTCAACCGCCGCCTGATCGTGCCCCAGAGGTCCTTTGAGGTAGTTCATCACCCGCAAATTGTTCAAGGGGTGAATGTCGCAGGCGACATGCGCCGCCATGGCGCGCACTTGGGCGCGGCCCACGGCATCCGCCGGCAACAGCGGCGGCGTGGGGAAGGTTTCTTCTAAATATTCAATGATGGCAAGAGATTGGGACAGGACGACGCCGTTGTCCAACTCTAGCGCCGGCACCAAGCCCTGGGGATTCTTGGCGCGATAATCGGCGGTCTTTTGCGCGCCGCCGCCCTTGATCAGGTGCACTTCCCAGAGGTCATAAGAGACGCCTTTTAAATTCAAGGCGATACGGGTACGGTAGGCGGCCGAGCTGCGCCAGTAGTCATAAAGCTTCATCGGCTGTCGTCATCCTTGGTTATGGTAACGATGATATGGCTGAGAGTGATTTCTCCCCCGCCGGCGATTATCAAGGTTTTTCCGACAATTGCCACCATTGTTAAGGGTTCTTTAGCAATACGGAGAATACCATGCCCGACAGGTATGGAAGGAGTTTTTGAATGTTGGCCAAAAAAAGCGCAAAAACGCCCCAAGGCAACGCCGCGCAGAGCCAGTCCAAGGTGCAACGGCGTCGTTTCGCGCGGGTGCCGGCGGCGCAAATCGCCGTCGCCGAATGCGGCGAGCGCTACTACACGGTCAACCTCATCGACCTGTCGTCCAACGGCGCCCGCATTCAAGCAAGCCCGGCGCTGGATCTTGCCGACATGACGCACCTCATCGTGCCTGACATCGGCGGCCGCCTGCGCTGCGAGAAGGTCTGGCAGGAAGGACGGACCTTCGGCTTGCGCTTCCTGGAGCCGCCCTACGAGGTGGTACAGAAAATGCCGGCCTCCATGCGCCGCCTGATGCTGCCGCTGCCGCTCGAATAAAGCGACAAATCATATTCCCCCGTTGCCTCCCTGTCCGATTGACGTAAAATCGGCAGGAAAGAGGTTATGTCGTTAGGGGGCTAACATGATAGACCTTCCCATCAGTCCCGAGCATGTCAGTTACGTGATCGCCATGGCGCGGGAAATCGAGGATATGCTGCCAAACGGCGAGGCGGGCGACGATGAAAGCCATCGCGGCGAGGCCAGCGATCCGGAACTCGTGGTTGAGAACGAATACAACACGCCCTACCAGGAGCTTCGCGGCTTCCTGGAAACCTTATCGGACGAAGAGCTGGCGGCGCTTACCGCGCTGGTGTGGATTGGCCGCGGCACCTATGATGCCGAAGAATTCCAAACCGCCTTTGAAGAAGCGGCGTCACTGGAAGCGCGCCGCGCTCCCTCTTACCTGTTGTCCAATGACCTCTTGGCGGAATATCTGTCGGAAGGCTTGAGTGCCCTTGGCCTTGATGTCGAAGAAGTTTAAGGCGCCGTCATTCCGCCATCGTCAGCACCGCCGCACCGGCGAATTTTCCATCGCGTAAATCCGCCAACGCCTGGTTTGCCTGATCGAGCCTGTAGCAATGCGTGCTGGTGCGCACGCCAGCCTTGGGCGCCAGTCGTAAGAATGCCTCGCCATCGGCTCGCGTCAGGTTGGCCACCGAGCGCACCACCCGCTCGCCCCACAAAATATCGTAAGAAAAACTTGGGATATCGCTCATGTGGATGCCGGCGCAGACCACGACGCCGCCTTTGCGCACCGCTCGCAGCGCCGCCGGCACCAGCGCGCCGACGGGGGCGAAGATTATGGCCGCATCAAGCTCTTCCGGCGGTTGCTCGTGCGAACTGCCGGCCCATGCCGCGCCGAGGGAGCGAGCAAAGGCTTGCCCCTCCTCGTCGCCCGATCTGGTGAAGGCAAAAACGTGGCGCTGCTCGAAGCGCGCTATCTGAGCGATGATGTGCGCCGCCGCGCCAAACCCATAGATGCCAAGCGCCGGCGCATCGCCGGCCATGACATAAGCGCGATAGCCGATAAGGCCGGCACACATCAGGGGAGCGGCGGAGATGTCATCATACTCATCGGGAATAGGCAGCGTAAAATGCGCATCGGCAACAACATAGTCGGCAAAACCGCCGTCCAGGGTATAGCCGGTGAACGCCGCCTCATCGCATAAGTTTTCCTGTCCGCCAGTGCAGTAGCGGCAATGACCGCAAGTATGGCCGAGCCATGGCACGCCGACGCGATCACCGATTTTAAAGCCCGAAACGTTGCCGCCCAACGCATCGATACGGCCCACCACCTCATGGCCGGGAATGACCGGGCGTTTGGGACGCGGCAGATCGCCATCCACCACATGCAGGTCGGTGCGGCACACCGCACAGCAGGAAACACGCACCCGAACCTGACCAGCGCCAGGTTGCGGCACGGGCGCCCGGCGAAGCTGCAACCCCTGCCCCGGCGATTCCAGCACCATAGCCCGCATGGTTTCAGTCATGACGACGACACATCGTTTACAAATAAGGCGCAAACAGTCGCGCGATGCCGTCGCGCAGCTTGATCGGCAAGGCGCGCGCTTCCAGATCTTGAAGCGTCAGCAGGTGCGCCGCGGCGCGTTTTTTCTCGGCGATGGTGGCAAGATCGGCGGCCAACGCCGCGCCGTAACATTCGAGATTAAATTCGAAATTAAGAAACAGGCTGCGCTGATCCCAGTTTGCCGAGCCGATGAACGTCCAGGTGTCATCCACCAGCATCAGCTTGCTGTGATCAAAAGGCGGCGGGGTTTGCCAAACCCGGCAGCCGCGGGAGATCAATTGATCCAACTGCGCCATGGCCGCCCACTGCACGAGGCGCAAGTTGCCGCGCCGCGGTATGATGATATCGACCTCAACGCCGCTCATCGCCTTTAAGTTCAAGGCCGACATCAGCACATCATCGGGCAGAAAATAGGGTGTGACGATCACGATCGAGCGTTTGGCCTCGCTGATCGCCGCCATCATCACCAAGCGCAGGCGTTCATAATCCTCATCGGGTCCGCCGGTGATGCCGCGCGCCGCCACCTCGCCCTCTCTCTTCAACGCGGGAAACCAAATATCCCCCGAGAGCACCTCGCCGGTGGTGAAGGCCCAGTCATCGGCGAAGACGTTCATCAGATGCTCCACCACCGGACCTTCGATCTTGAAATGAAGATCCTGGATGCCGGATGCCGCCGTCGCATTATCACGCAAGATGTGCCAACGACGAATATTGATGCCGCCGGTGAAACCGAGCTCGCCATCAGCAACAAGAATTTTTCGGTGGTTGCGTAAGTTCAAATAGCTCATGCGCCAAGGAATGAACGAATGCAGAAACTCGCCCATGGGAATATCGGCGCGATCGAGAGCGGAAAAAATCCGCGGGAACGTATAGCGCCCGCCAACACTGTCCACCAGAACCCTGACCTCGACGCCGCGCTTAACCGCCGCCGACAACGCATCGACGAAGCGTCTACCCACCGCGTCATTATCAAAGATGTAGGTCGATAACGCCAGCGACCGCTTGGCGCCATCGATGGCCGCCAGCATGGCGGGATAGGCGTCGTCGCCGTTGATGAGCGGCACGATGCGATTGCCGCCCAATAGCGGCAAGTCGGTCATGTTGCCCACCAGTTCGGCAAGGCCGGCCGCCTCGCCGACGGCGCGCGGCATGCGCGGCTGACGGCGCGGCGCGCGGGGATGGATCGGCTCGGGCCGCAGCCGGCTGGCGCGCCGGCGGATACGATTGACGCCCAGAATAAAGTAGAGAATGATGCCAAGATAAGGCGCCAGCCACACCACGCCGATCCAGCCGATGGCGGCGCGCAGATTGCGCTTGGTCAAAACAATATGTACGGTGGCGACCAGCGGCAAGGTAATCGCCAACGCTGTGGCGATGACTTTCAGGCCGTACATCTCGGTCGGGAGCTGATCGAACATCGTCGAAATAATTCTCCCCACATCCCTCAATCAAGGGTGCGACGATACCACAAAAGCGCACCCGCCACGATCACTACCAACAATCCCGTCATGGGCAACAGGTGGATATAAAGGTCGCCGATGCCGCTGCCTTTCAAGATGATGCCCCGCACGATCCGCAGATAATGCGTGAGCGGCAGCGCCGAGCCGATCCACTGCGCCCATTGCGGCATGCCGCGAAACGGGAACATGAACCCCGACAACAGGATCGACGGCAGGAAGAAGAAGAACACCATCTGCACCGCCTGAAGTTGGGTCTTGGCGCGGGTGGAGAACAAAAAACCGACGGCGAGATTGACGGCGATGAAGATAATGGTCATCGCCGTCAGCAAGAGAATGCTGCCTTGGATCGGCACCTGGAAGACATAGCGCGCCGCCACCAGGATGATCGCCACCTGCACGTAGCCGACAAGGATATAGGGAATGATCTTGCCCAGCATGACTTCCAAGGGGCGCAGCGGCATGACCAAAAGCGCCTCCAGCGTGCCGCGCTCCCGCTCGCGGCTGACCGCGATTGAGGTAATAATCATCATGGTCTGGGACAGAATGACGCCAATCAGACCGGGCACGATGTTGTACTGGGTGATATTTTCCGGGTTGTAGCGACGATGCACCACCACCTCGAAGCCGCGCGAGCGGCCTTCGGCGAACGCCAGCGCCCCCTTGGTCGCGCCATCCACCAGCCAGTTTTGCGCCAGATTGGCCGCCGACACCGCGCCGCTGATGGCGCTCGGATCGGTGGCGTCGCCTTCGATCAAAATCTGCGGCCGCTCGCCGCGCGCGTATTTGCGCTCGAAATCCTGGGGGATGGTGATGGCGAACTGCACGTAGCCCCGCGTCAGCATGCGGTCGGCCTCGGCCGGCCCATCAGCCATGCCCGTGATCTTGAAGTAGCCGGTGGTTTGCAGGGCCGAAATCAGATCCCGGGTCACCGGGCCGCTATCGCCGGCGACGATGACGGTGGGCAGCGCCTTGGGATCGGTATTGATGGCATAGCCGAACAGCAGGAGCTGCATCAGCGGCAGCGCGATCATCATGGCGAACGTCATGCGGTCGCGCCGCATCTGGATGAACTCCTTGATGATCAATGCCCGCAACGGCGACCAGGCGCAGCCCCAGGGACTCATGCCGCCGCCTCCCCATGATTGATGTCACCGGTACCAACCCTTCTGGTCAACTCGACGAAGACGTCCTCGAACGTGGGATCAACTTCGGTCATGCGATAACGGCCGTCCTCCAGGCTGGCGACGGCGGCAGTCAGGGCATCGGCATCGGCGCTGGACACCACCAACTCGGCGCCCAGCGCCGCCACCGAGGTAATGCCCGGCAGCATGCGCAGGCGCGGCGCCAGGGCCATGAGATCGGGACCGTGGATGCTGACGGCCTTCAGGCCGGAAGTGCGCGCCACTGTCTTCGGCGTACCGCGGGCGACGATGCGGCCTTCCGAGAGATAGGCGATTTCATGGCAGCGCTCCACTTCATCCATGTAGTGGGTGGTGACCAGCACCGTCACGCCGCGCGCCGCAAGCTCGTGAATTTCGTTCCAAAAGGCGCGCCGCGCCTCGGGATCGACGCCCGCCGTCGGCTCGTCCAGCATCAAGAGGTCAGGTTCGTGGATCATGCAGGCGGCCAGCGCCAGGCGCTGCTTCCAGCCGCCCGACAGCGTGCCGGCCAACTGCGTGCTGCGATGAGCAAGCCCAAGCTCGGCCAAGGCGCGCGCCACGCGATCGCCAACATCCGACATGCAGTAGGTGCGGGCGACGAATGAGAGATTTTCCGCCACCGATAAATCTTCATAGAGGCTGAAGCGCTGCGTCATGTAGCCGATGCGGCGTTTGATCTCAGGGGCTTGCGTCAACACGTTCAGGCCTAGCACCATCCCCTCCCCGGCGTCCGGCGTCAGCAGCCCGCACATCATGCGGATGCTGGTGGTCTTGCCGGAGCCGTTGGGCCCGAGAAAACCGAAGATGATGCCCTTGGGCACCTGCAGATCGATGCCCTTGACCACGGTCTTGTCGCCAAACCGCTTGGTCAGTCCGTGAACGTCGATGGCAAGGATGGCATCGTTCACGGCCATGCTCTATTCCACCGTCACGGTGACCGGAAGGCCGGGACGCAACGCCGCCGGCGTCTCCGGCTTCGCCTCGATGCGGAACATCAGCTTGGCGCGGGTGGTTTCGCTGTAGATCACCGGTGGCGTGAATTCCGCCTGGGTGGAGATGAAGGCGATCTTGCCCGCCATCGTCTCAGCGCAGCCGTCGCAGGCGATGCTGACGCGGCGGCCGATGTCGAGCTTGGGCACGATCTCCTGCGGCACATAAAACTTCACGTGAATGGTATCGGTGGGCAATAGCGACATGACCGGCGTGGAGGCCGGCACGAAATCGCCGGGCTCGAAATAGGTATCCTCGACGCTTGCCGGCGACGGCGCCGTGACGCGCCGTTCGCGAAGCTGCCATTCCGCTTCGGCCAACCGCGCCTTTGCCGTCTCGACTGCCGCCGCCGCGGCCTTGATCTCATCGTCCCGTGCCGGCAAGGCCGCCACCTTCAACGCCGCCTGCAACTCCGCGACTTGCGCTTCAGCGGCGCGCAATTCCGCTTCCGCCGTGTCGCGCCGCTCCACCGAGACGACGTTTTGCGCCAAAAGCGTGCGCGCCCGCTCAAAGGTCAGCCGCGCCAGATCGCGCCGGGCTTCCGCCTGCGCCAACTGGGCGCGGATGAGCGCAATCTCCTGCGGCCGCTTGCCGAGCTTTAAGTTCGCCAGCTGCGCTTCCGCCTGCGCCGATGCAGCGCGCGCCGCATCGCGCGCCGCGATTTCCTTGGCGTCGTCGAGCGCAAACAACAGCGCGCCCTTCTTGACCGCATCGCCGCGATGGACGGCCAAGGTCGTCAGCCGGCCGCTGGCGATGGCGGCTGGCCGCACGAAGTCGGCGTCCACATAGCCGACAAAAGTTCCCTCGCCGCTGCCGCACCCGGCCAACAGCAGAACGATCAGCGCGGCCGCCGCGCGGCTGATCATGCGATTGACGATCATAGATGCCCCTCCGCGCGCGCCCAGTCATATGTATCATCGAGCGCGGCGGAGAGCTTGGCGAGAAGCTCGCCGATTTGCGCGTCCGAGATGATCAACGGCGGACAGACGGCGATCACGTCGGCCATCGCCCGGATGATCAGGCCGCGCGCTTCGGCAAACGCCGCAAGCTTGGGGCCGACCTTGGCCGCCGGCGGAAACGGCGTGCGCGCCGGACCGTCCTGCATCAACTCAAGACCGGCGATCAGGCCGACGCCGCGCACCTCGCCCACCAGCGGGTGTTGGGTGAAGCGGCGCAAGCCATCCTGCAAGCGGGGCGCGATCCGCCGCACATGGCCGAGGATGTCGCGCTCCTCGTAAATCTTCAAGGCTTCCAGCGCCACCGCCGCCGGCACCGGATGGCCGGAATAGGTATAGCCGTGGGCGAACATGCCAAGCTTGCGACTTTCGTCCAGGAGCGCCTGATAGATCTTGTCGCCGATCAGCAAGGCCGAGATCGGCAGATAGGAGGCGGACAGCGCCTTGGCGCAGGTCAGGATGTCGGGGGCGATGCCGTAAGTCTGCGACCCCCAGACATTGCCAGTGCGGTAGAAGCCGCAGATCACCTCGTCGGCCACCATCAGGATATCGTATTTCCTGAGCACCGCCTGCACCTTCTCGAAATATCCCGCCGGCGGCAGGATGACGCCGCCCGCGCCCTGGATGGGTTCGGCGAAGAACGCCCCCACCATTTCCGGGTCCTCGCGCAAGATCAGCTCTTCCAGCGACGCCGCCAGGCGGGAAGAAAACGCCTCCTCGCTTTCACCCGGCAGCGCGAACTTGTAATGGTGCGGACATTCGGCGCGCAGCACTGGCCCCAGCGGCAGGTCGAAATCGGCGTGCATGCGGGGAATGCCGGTCAGGCTTGCCGCCATGACGGTCACCCCGTGATAGGCCTGGGCGCGGGCGATGAGCTTCTTCTTGCGCGGCTTGCCGATGGCGTTGTGGTAGTACCAGACGAGCTTGGCCGCGGTGTCGGCGGCCTCCGAGCCCGAGCACTGGAAGATCGCCTTGGACATCGGAACCGGGGCCATCTCCACCAGCCGTTCGGCCAGCTCCGCCACCGGGGCATGCCCCTTATGGCTGAAGGTATGGTAGAACGGCAGCCGGTCGAGCTGGCGCTTGGCCGCCGCCGCCAGCCGTGGCTCGGAGAACCCCAAGCCCGCCGACCACAGCCCGGCCAGCCCCTCCAGGTATTGGCGGCCCTGATCGTCGTAGACGTAGACCCCCTCGCCCCGGTCGATCACCAACGGCCCCACCTCGCGATGGCGGGCGAGGTCGGTCTGGCCATGGACATGGAACTCGATGTCGCGGATGGCGAGGGAATTTAGTCGCTCAGACATGCGCCTGCTCCTGGAAAGCACTCTTTTGGTGGTACCCTTCGACGGCGGCGAAGGCAAGAGCGGTCAAGATATTGACCACTTTGTAACTTCCCTCTGGCAAACAGAAAAAATGCGGCTAGACTCGGGCCCGCATCGCCCTGAACAACAACCGGTAGCTCATCCTTTCGTAGCGCGTGGCCATTTCATAGCATAACCCCATGGACGATGGCCCTGTCATCCGCCTTGCCGCTCCCGACGACGTCGACGCCCTGGTGTCGTTGGAAGAACGGGTGTTCGACACCGACCGTATGGCCCGCCGCAGCTTCCGCCGCCTGATTGACCGCCCGACCGCGGCCTTGATGGTGGCCGAGTTGGAAGGCCAGGTGGTGGGCTACGCCCTCCTTCTGTTCCGGTTGGGCACCGCGCTGGCCCGGCTTTATTCGGTGGCCGTCGAGCCGAAAATGCAGGGGCATGGCATCGGCGCCGGCCTCATGGACGCCGCCGAGCGGATCGCCTTTGCCCATGCCTGCGTCTTCCTGCGTCTGGAGGTGCGGCCCGATAACGAGCGGGCGATCGCGCTTTACAAGCAGCGGGGCTACCGGCAGTTCGGCCGCTATCTCGACTATTACGTCGACCACGCCGACGCGCTCCGGTTCGAGAAACGGCTGTCGGGGGTCGAGGTGCGGGCCAAGGAGGCGCCGCCCTACTACCACCAGACCACGGACTTTACCTGCGGCCCGGCGTGCATGATCATGGCTCTTGCCTGGTTCGACCGCGCCTTAAAACCCGATCGCCGGCTGGAATTCCGGCTATGGCGTGAGTCGACAACGATTTTCATGACCTCGGGCCTGGGCGGCTGCGAACCTTACGGCATGGCGGTGGCGCTGGCCCGGCGCGGCCTGCGGCCCACCATCTGGTCGTCCAACAGCAAGCCGTTCTTCCTGGAACAGGTGGAAAGCGCGCAGCGGCGCGAAATCATGCGCTTCGTGCAGGAGGACTTCAAGGCCGAGGCAACCGCCAAGGGCATTGCCATGGAACGCCGCACGTTGACTCGCGACGCCGTGGAGCGCGCCCTTGGGGAACAGGCGGTGGTCATCATGCTGGTCAGCGGCCGCCGCATCTTTCATCATAGCGATCCGCATTGGGTGCTGATCCACGGCGCTGATGCGCAACACTTTTATATACATGACCCCTGGCTCGAGGAAACCATGCTCGAAAGCCCGGTGGCGACAGCGGGACTGCCGATCCCGTGGGGGGAATTTGTTGGCATGGCGCGCGTCGGGCGGGCGCGTCGCTCGGCAGCCATCATCGTTCACGGAGACATCAAGCAATGACCGGATGGGTCATCCTCGTCGAAAACCCGAAAGACATGCCCAATGCGGAAACGCCGCATAAGGTAATCACCACCCGCGACTATTTGCAGCGGCCGCAATTGTTCGAGGGCGGGCGGCCGAAACTCATCAACCTGGCGCGCAGCTATAACTATCAGAGCGAGGGCTATTACTGCGCGCTCCTGGCCGAAGCGCGCGGCCACCGCACCATGCCAGCGGCGGAAACCATGCTGGAGCTGGGCGGCAAGCTTCTCTATGCCCACGCCATTCCCGAACTGGAGGATGCGCTCAATAAGAGCGTCGCCAAGCTGACCGAGCGGCCGAGCGAGCCTTATGAACTGCTGGTCTGCTTCAATGTCGCGCCGGACCCGGCCTATGAGCGCTTCGCCCGTCATCTCTTCGACTGGTTCCGCTGCCCGATCCTGGAAGTCTCCATCGAACCCGGTCCGTGGTTTTCCATCAAGCGCATCCGCGCCCGCACCGTGGACAAGCTGGAAGACAATGAAATCATTTTCTTCCGCCACGCGCTGCACGAACACACCAAGCGCGAATGGCGCTCGCCCAAGATCAAGACGCCGCCCGACTGGTCGCTGGCGGTGCTTTACGATCCCAACGAGACGCTGCCGCCGTCGGATTTTGAAAGCCTGAAGCGCTTCGCTCGCGTCGCCGAGCGCCTGAAGGTGGAAGTGGAACCGATCACCAAGCGCGATTTGAATCGGCTGGCGGAATTTGACGCCTTGTTCATCCGCGAGACCACCTCCATCGACAATCACACCTATCAGTTCGCCCGCCGCGCGGTGCAGGAAGGCATGCCGGTGATTGACGATCCGGTATCGATGATCCGCTGCACCAACAAGATTTATTTAAACGAACTGCTGCGCGCCAACAACGTGGCGACGCCGAAAACGGTGATGATCGCCCAGCATAAGGATCTGGAGCTTGCCGCCGATATGTTGGGCTTCCCGATGGTGGTGAAAATCCCCGACGGATCGTTCAGCCGCGGGGTCCATAAGGCGGAGTCCATGGACTCGCTTAAGGAGCTTGCCGACAAGTTGTTTGAAGATACCGATCTCATACTGGCGCAGGAATTCATGCCCACCAAGCTCGACTGGCGGGTGGGCGTGCTGGGCGGCGAGCCGCTCTTTGTCTGTCAATACTTCATGGCCAAGAAGCATTGGCAGATCATCCAGCACAAGCCCGACGGCAGCGCCGTCGAAGGCAGCACCAAGACCTTCGCCGTGGAAGACGCGCCGACCCATGTGGTGGAAACCGGGCTGAAGGCCGCCAAGCTTATCGGCAACGGTCTTTACGGCGTCGACATCAAGGAGCAGGACGGCAAGGCTTACGTCATCGAGGTCAACGATAATCCCAATCTCGATCACGGCGTCGAGGATGCGGCGCTGAAAGATGCGCTGTGGGAGCGCCTGGTGCAGTGGTTCGTGCAACGGCTGGAGGCTTGAAGCGTCATGTCCACCGCCATCGCCCTGCGCCATATCGCCTTCGAGGATTTGGGAACTTTAATGCCGGCGCTGGCCGCCCGCAGATATGACGTGCGCTATCTTGATGCCGGCGTTGATGATGTGCGCGATATCGAGACCTGCGACCTGGCGGTGATTCTGGGCGGCCCCATCGGCGCTTATGAGGAGGATCGCTATCCTTTCCTGCGCGATGAAATGCGCGTGATCGAGGCGCGGCTCGCCGCCGGCTTGCCGACGCTGGGCATTTGCCTCGGCGCGCAGTTGATGGCGCGGGCATTGGGCGCGCGGGTTTATCCCGGAGCGCAAAAGGAAATCGGTTGGTCGCCGCTGCGTTTAAGCGCGGCCGGCGCGCGCTCATCGCTTGGTGCGCTCGGCAACCCTTCTCTGCCGGTGCTGCATTGGCACGGCGATACGTTTGATCTGCCGGCGGAGGCCGAGTTATTGGCCTCCACCGAGATCACGCCAAACCAAGCCTTCGCCTACGGCCGCCATGCGCTGGCCTTGCAATTTCATATCGAAGCCGAGCCGGCGAAAATCGAACGCTGGCTGATCGGCCACACCATGGAATTGACCGCCGCCGGCATCGACGTCGCTGCGCTGCGCCGCGATACCGCAACCTTTGGCCCGCCCCTGCAATCGTTGACGGCGAAGGTGCTGGATGAGTGGCTGAATATTCACTAGCGCGCCATGCGTTTAAGCATGATCACGCTCAACTGGCAATCGTCGTTCCCGCGAAAGCGGGAATCCAATTCCGCCATAACTCATTGTATTTCCATGGATTCCCGATCGCGCCGCTTATCGCGCCTTGTCGGGAATGACGGCTTTGATTTTGAGAATGCCGCTTTCGCAGAGGCGCCTCGAAGGAGAGGGTAATTGCAGTCACCAGTCTTAGACCGGCAGCACATCGTGCAAGTGGTCGGCAAGCTCCGCCATCGGGACTTTGGTCAGGTCTTTCGCCACCGCGCCAAGCACCGCGGTCTGTACCGCCGGCGACAGCTCGCCGCGCAGATCACCCAGCGTCTTAGGCGCGGCGGCGATCACCAGCCGGTCAAAGGCGCCCTTCTGCTTATAGCCATCCAATTCCTCCGCCACTTGACGGGCGAATCGCAACTTCTCATAGCGTTGCGGATCGGTGTGTGGCTCGATGGCGTGCCGACCTACGCCGTGGCTGTCGAAGGACCGGCCCTGTCGGTCAGACACGATGTCGCGGGTCGGCTCCAGAACGGCGATGTACTCGCGGTCCAAAGCCGGCGTCAACCCCTTGCCCGGCCCCTCGTTCTTATATACCCGCGCCCGTTTACCATCGGCGACCAGCACCCAGGTGATCGTTTTGCGCATAGCTCGTCCTCATGTCTGAAAATTTCGTGGTGAATAGACAGCAAATAGTTTACCACATGCCGGCCGTGGGATTTGATCTAAATCAGAGAATCTTGCGACTTACTTGCAATATTGTATGGCTGTTCGCCCGATTGAATCGACAGGGCGAAGGTTTTTGTTGACGTAGTTGTTGCGAGTAATTATTAATAACAATGCTGATGGCCCCACGGCCAAGCAGGATGTGTACGATCTGGGAGAGCTGCCAGTGATACGAAATAGGTTGATTCTACTAGCTATTTTTTCATCTACCCTGGCTATTTCAACGCCCGCCCCGGCCGGGGAAATGCCCATCTTTACCATCCGCATCAAGGACCATCGCTTTCATCCCGAGGAAGTCCAAATTCCGGCCAATACCAAGGTCAAGCTCATCGTCAAGAACGAGGATGCGACGCCGGAAGAGTTCGAGAGCCACGACTTTAACCGTGAAAAGATCATTCCCGGCGGCAAGCAGACGGTGGTGTTTGTCGGCCCCTTGAAGGTCGGCACCTATAAATTCTTTGGCGAGTTCAATCCGGATACGGCGCAAGGACGCCTGATCGCCAAATAAGGCGACATGAATTAAGGGGAATCATCATGCTGGCCTCGGCCGTCGTTGTTTTTCGCGAGGTGTTGGAAGCAGCCCTCATCATCGGCATCGTGCTGGCGGCCACCCGCGGCGTCTCGGGGCGCAGCTGGTGGGTGTCGGGAGGCGTTGCCGCCGGCGTTGCCGGCGCCATCGTCACCGCCCTGTTCGCCGATCAGCTCGCCGAAGCCATGGAGGGCATCGGTCAGGAGCTCTTTAACGCCGGCGTGCTGTTCGCCGCCGTCATCATGCTGTCCTGGCACAATATCTGGATGAGCCGCCATGCCCGCTCCTTGGCGCAGGAAATGAAAACCGCCGGCGGCGCGGTGACAGTGGGCGAGCGGCCACTCTACAGCCTGGCCATCGTCGTCGGTCTTGCCGTCTTACGCGAAGGGGCCGAGATCGTGCTCTTTCTTTATGGCATGGTCGCCGGCAGCGGCGCGTGGAGCACCATGCTTGCCGGCAGCAGCGTCGGCTTCACCTTGGGCGCGGTGGTCGGCGCGGCTTTATACCTCGGCCTGCTGCGCATTCCCATGCGACACCTGTTTACCGTCACCTCGTGGATGATCCTCTTGCTGGCTGCCGGCATGGCGGCGCAAGGGGCCAAGTATCTGGTCCAGGCGGATGTAGCGCCGGCACTCGGCACGGCGATCTGGAATACTTCGGCGTTCTTGTCCGAGGAAGGACTCTTGGGACAGACCCTGCATACCCTGGTCGGCTATAGCGCCCAACCCTCGGGCATCCAGGTTCTCGCCTACGTGGCGACGCTGATCACCATCGGACTCCTGATGATCATCTTTGCCGAAAAGGGTGAGAAAAAGAATGGCGCGGCGGCCTCCGTGGCGCTTGGCGTGATCCTCGGGCTTGGCGCGTTGATCGCCCTTTACCCCGGGCAAGGCAATGCCGGCACCAAGGTTTACTCCCCCACCATCGATGCCGGCGAATTCGAGCTTGAGGCGCGCGGCTATCTTGACGTTGACGACAACGCCCCCGGCACGCCGCAACGCCAGATCTATGAAGTGGGTTACGGCTTCACCGACCGCTGGTTTTCCAGTGTCTTTATCGAGCTGGAGGACAAGGCCGGCCAGCCGCTGCGCGACCGGGCCGTCGCCTGGGAGAACATCTTTCAGTTCTTCGAGCAGGGCGAACGCTGGATGGATGCCGGCTTTTATCTGGAATACAAGGCCGCCACCCGCAAGGCGGGCTCGGACAAGATCGAAGGCAAGCTGCTTCTGGAGAAGGAAACCGGGCGCTTCGTCCATACCGTCAACATCATCCTGGAAAAGGAAATCGGCGATAATTCCGATGACGGCACTGAACTGGGCTATGCCTATCACACCGTCTATCGCTGGAAACCGGAGATCGAATTCGCCCTCGAGGCGTTCGGCAGCTTCGGCGAAATCCGTGACTTTCACGGCTGGTCGCGCCAAGAGCACCATATGGGCCCCACCCTCCTCGGCCGGCTGCCGCTGACCACCAAGGCGCACCTGAAATATGAACTCGGCTATCTCTTCGGCCTGACCGATGACTCATCCAACGGCCGCCTGAAGTGGCTGATCGAATTGGAGATGCCGCTGTAGCTATTTGATCGATCAGCTGTGCAAAGGCCGCCGGGTCACTGGCGGCTTTTTTTATTTTGCCTATTATTTAATCGCAACAATTTTCTTGCTTTATTTTTAAGCAAATTTAAACCAGGTGAGTTGGCTATTATTTTCTAACTCCTTGATATTCCCTTGTTTTCCCCATTTGGCATGACGTGTGCAATGCAGCAAACGTCAAACTCCACCATCGCCCGCAGCAGAGGGGAAGCAAGGCATGAAACTGATCATGGCGATCATCAAGCCGTTCAAGCTCGACGAGGTGCGCGACGCGCTGACCTCGGCCGGCATTGAAGGCTTAAGCATCACGGAAATCAAAGGCTATGGCCGGCAAAAGGGCCAGACCGAAATTTATCGCGGCGCCGAATACACCACCAACATGGTGCCGAAGGTCAAACTGGAGGTCGTCGTGCCCGATAAGCTCGCCGGCCGCGTCGTCGAGGTGATCGAGGGCGCGGCGCGCACCGGCAACATCGGCGACGGCAAGATCTTCGTGCTCGACGTGGCGCAAGCGGTACGCATCCGCACCGGCGAACAAAATGAGATGGCGATATGAGAAGGACGACTGCAATGAAAAAACTCTATGAACGTATCCGCATCGTTGCCGCAGGCGCGACCCTCACCCTGCTGGCCAGCGCCGCACGGGCGCAAGAAGCGGCTGCAACGCCGATACCCGACAAGGGCGACACCGCCTGGATGATGGTGGCAACCATCCTGGTGCTGTTGATGACCATTCCCGGCCTGGCCTTGTTTTACGGCGGTCTGGTGCGCGCCAAGAACATGCTGTCGGTACTGATGCAGGTGTTCTCCATCACCTGCCTGGTGATGATCGTCTGGGTGGTCTATGGCTACAGCCTGGCGTTCGCCGATGGCAACGCCGTCATCGGCGACCTGTCGAAACTGTTTCTCGCCGGGGTGACGCCGGATTCCGTATCGGCGACGTTTACCGACGGCGTGGTCATTCCCGAGTATGTTTTCGTCTGTTTCCAGATGACCTTCGCCTGCATTACGCCGGCGCTGATCGTCGGCTCGTTCGCCGAGCGCATCAAATTCTCGGCGGTCATGCTGTTCGTGCTGCTGTGGGTGACGGCGGTTTATTTCCCGCTGGCGCACATGGTGTGGGCCGGCACCGGCTATCTCTTCAACCTCGGCGCACTCGACTTTGCCGGCGGCACGGTGGTGCACATCAATGCCGGCATCGCCGGACTGGTGGGCGCCTTAATGCTGGGCAAGCGCATCGGCTTCGGCAAGGAAGCGCTGACGCCGCACTCGCTGACCATGACCATGATCGGCGCTTCTCTCCTGTGGGTCGGCTGGTTCGGCTTCAACGCCGGCTCGAACCTGGAAGCCAACGGCGGCGCAGCGCTCGCCATGATCAACACCTTCGTCGCCACCGCCGCGGCGGCGCTGTCGTGGGTGATCGTCGAATGGGGAGCCAAGGGCAAGGCGTCGCTGTTGGGCGGCGTCACCGGCGCGGTGGCGGGCCTGGTAGCCGTCACGCCGGCGGCGGGCCTGGTGGGCCCCATGGGCGCTATTGCGCTCGGCGCTCTGGCGGCGGTGATCTGCTTCTTCTTCTGCACAACGGTGAAGAACGCCTTCAAATATGACGACTCGCTCGACGTCTTCGGCGTGCACGGCATCGGCGGCATCGTCGGCTCGATCGGCACCGGCGTCTTCGTCAGCCCGGCGCTGGGCGGGGTCGGCCTCGACGGCTATGACATGGCCGGCCAAGTGTGGACGCAGATCATGGCGGTGGCGGTGGCGCTAGCCTGGTCCGGCATCGGCTCCTCCATCCTCTACTTCATCGTCGACAAGACCATCGGTCTGCGCGTGGCGACGGACGAGGAGCGCGAGGGACTGGACCTCGCCGAACACGGCGAGCGCGCCTACAGCTACTAGCCTCTGTGAGTCGATCCAATCGGCGGGCGGCGCGGCGATCTCGCGCCGCCCTTTTCTCTTGCCCCGAGTCGGCGGCTCCACGTTCCTTAAGGAAGGTTTAAGCGAGCCTGGCCGCACCCCAGATTTTCCGCGGACGGCCGCGGGTTTGGCTCAATTTTGCCCGGCCGGGAGATTATTTTGGGCCGGGGGGAAAAAAACTATTGCAATCGGGGGCGAGATACATCATTTCTGCGATCAAGACGTACGCGCACGTGCCGCTGGCCCCTGGAAGGTTATGTAACGACGTAAGCGTCCTTTTGTTGGTTGGACCAAACTTGTCTGATTGATTAAAGGAGGTGGCGCATGACCTTCCGAGACGTTCGCACCCGAGGGCGCGTATCTATTCACCAGCTGTCGCGGGTTTTCCGCGCCCGCTCTTATCTCCGCTTCTGGCACACCGCTGAGAGTATGCTCAGTCCGAGGCTGGTCTCCTGACCGCCGTCGGGGTTGCCGCCAATGCGCGCGCCTCGCACCTTCCCCCTTGCTCGGATGAACCGCCGCCGTGGTGCGGCCCCAAAGCTCTTTTGCGGAACACATTAGGCCATGACCAGCCCGCTGCTTCCTTTACCCATTGACGCGTTTCGCGACGCCAACGGCCTTGCCGTGTTCTCGTCCGTGGACGAGGCGGTAGCCGTGCTGGCCCCGGACGAGCCGGTGCAGTGCCTCTACCCCGAGCGCTTGCAGGCCAACGCCCGCGCCTTTCTCGACGGCTTTCCCGGCCGCGTGCTTTACGCCGTCAAGTCCAATCCCGACCGCCGCGTGCTGCAGTACCTCTATCGCGCCGGCGTGCGGCACTTCGACGTCGCCTCGCTGCCGGAGATCGAGCTGGTGCGCGGGCTGTTTCCCCATGCCCGGCTGTCGTTCATGCACCCGGTGAAAAGCCGGCGCGCCATCGCCGCCGCCTACCGCTATGGCGTCAAGGACTTCGCCGTCGACAGCGACGGCGAGATCCTGAAGATCATCGAGGAGACCAACGCGGCGCGCCGCGTCAACCTGTTCGTGCGCCTGGCGCTGCCCAAGGGCGAGGCTGCCTTGAACCTGTCGGAAAAGTTCGGGGCCACCCCGGAGGAAGCGGTGACGCTGTTGCGCCAGGCGCGGCGGCTGTCGGCGAAGCTCGGCCTGTGTTTCCACGTCGGCTCGCAGTGCCTGTCTCCGGAAGCTTACAAGGAGGCCATCAAGCTGGCCCGCGAAGTCATTGATCAGGCCGGCGTCAAGGTCGATATTCTCGATGTCGGCGGCGGCTTCCCCGTGGCCTATCCGGGGCAGACGCCGCCGCCGGTGGATACCTTCCTCGCCGCCATCCGCGCCACCGCCGAGGCCCACGGCTTTGCTGGCGTCGAGCTGTGGTGCGAGCCCGGCCGCGCCATCGGCGCCACCGCCGGCTCGATCCTGGTCAAGGTGGAGATGCGGCGCGGCGACCGGCTTTACATCAACGACGGCACCTACGGCAGCTTGTTTGACGCCGGCGCACTGGGCTGGCGCTATCCGGTGCGGCTCATTCGCGCCCGCGGCCCGGCCTCGGAAACGTTGCGCCCGTTCAGCTTCTATGGTCCGACCTGTGATTGCATCGACGTCATGAAGGGACCGTTCTACTTGCCCGAGGACGTGCAGGAAGGCGATTGGATCGAGGTTGCAAACCTCGGCGCCTACGGCTTTGCCATGCGCACGGCGTTCAACGGCTTCTATTCCGACACCACCGTCGCCATCCTGCCCGAGGACGCCGCTTCGGCGCGGGCGCGCCGGTCATCGGCCAAAACCATCCGTCTGCATGATCGCCTGGCGGCCCGCGCCGGCCGCCAAGCCACCAAGTGAGTTTTATAGTAAAATGATCAAAGAGAAAGCCAAGGACAACACCAAGGCGGAGCTGCTGTCGCGCCCGGTGGAGCACATCGACATTACCTCGTTCGATGCCCGTCCGATCATCGATTCCATGCGCAAGATGTCATTCACCTCGCGCGATCTGGCGCGCGCCAGCGACATCTACAACATGATGCTGGAAGATAAATCGTGTTCAGTGTTCCTGACGCTCGCCGGCTCCACCTCGGCCGCCGGCTGCATGCAGGTCTATGTCGATCTGGTCAAGAACGGCATGGTGGACGCCATCGTCGCCACCGGCGCCAGCATCGTCGACATGGATTTCTTCGAGGCGTTGGGCTTCCGCCATTACCAGGGCTCGCAGTTCGCCGATGACAAGGAGCTGCGCGACCATTATATCGACCGCATCTACGACACCTATATCGACGAGGAAGAGCTGCAAGCCTGCGATCACACCATCAAGTTGATCGCCGACAGCCTGCCAGCGAAGCCCTATTCGTCGCGCGAGTTCATCCGCGAGATGGGACGTTGGCTGAAGCAGAACTCGAAGAAGAAGAATTCGCTGATCGAGACGGCGTTCGATTACGACGTGCCGATCTTCTGCCCGGCGTTCACCGATTCCAGCGCCGGCTTCGGGTTGGTGGTGCATCAGGTGGAGCGCCCCGACAACCACCTGACCCTGGATTCCATCCGCGACTTTCGCGAGCTGACCGAGATCAAGATCAAGGCCGGCACCAGCGGCCTCTTGATGGTCGGCGGCGGCGTGCCGAAGAACTTCGTGCAGGACACTGTGGTGTGCGCGGAAATTCTCGGCAAGGAAGTCGATATGCACAAGTATGCGGTGCAGATCACGGTGGCCGACACCCGCGATGGCGCGTGTTCATCCTCGACGCTGAAGGAAGCCTGCTCGTGGGGCAAGGTCGATACCACCTATGAGCAAATGGTGTTCGCCGAAGCCACCAGCGTCATCCCGCTTCTCGCTTCCGACGCCTATCACCGCGGCTTATGGAAAGGCCGCGAAAAGCGCCGGTTTTCGAAGATGTTTAAGTAGGATTCTCGTGGGTTTGCTAACGCTAGCCCACGCTACTCAGAAATGATGTAGTGTGGGTTAAGCGCCAGCGAACCCACTGAGCATCCGTCTTGCTTCGTTATCCTGGTATATGCACGCCCAATAAATTAAAGAAGTTAAAGGCGACCAGTAGCGCCAGGGACGACACCGCAACCAAGCTCATATGCGCCTTGCGCCCGATGCTCGCCCATCCGGTAGCGGCCCCCCCTTTTGGCTGCCGCCATTCCTTCACTGTATGGAATACCAGCAGGAAGGCAAGGATGATCATCGCGTTGGCGGCGATTACCATGATCCAGAGCCGCCCCTTCTCGCCAACCAGCATCTGGTTGATCAAGTCATCCCGCTCTCCAAACCCAAGCGTCATGGCGGCGGGAATGGCGATCACCGCCAGCGCTGCAAGAAGCCCCAGGTAATTGCCCGGATTGGACAATCTTTTCTTCTGCGGCCAGACAAAAAGCAAGGCTCCGGTCAAGGTCAGCGCGCCGAAGATCATGAGGCCCAACAACATCGTACGCGGGTTGAAAATCGGACTTACCCGCACCCAGAACTGGTCTGTAACGCCGGCGGATAGGGCGGTGGCATTTCCATCCTGGTCAAGATTGAAGGAAATATAGGGCGGCAAGAACATGTCGATGGCGTAACGATCTTTCCACACCGTTTTGCCGGCGGGACTCACGAAAACCCCATTGCCGATTTCCGTATAAGGGCCCATACCGCTCATCAGCAGGCCCTTGCCGTCATTGGTAAGCTTGACGGAAAGCACCGATGCCGGATGAAATGCCTCAGCAAGCATCTCGACCGTGGTAAAGGGCCGCCTTAATGCCCAATACGTACCGACAAGCTTTTTAAGATCGGATTTGCGTCCACTCTCAAAATGATCCGTCGACTCTAAGAATTTCTCGACAAAGGACTGCCGCAGCTCATAACCGCTAAAAGCGTCTTTTGCGACATCGTCTTTTGCGGTCGCACCAGTGTTGGCCCACGGCACCAGCCCGCCCTGCATGGTTGAGGCAAAAAAGCCAATCCGTTTTTCCGGAATCATCACCATCATGCTTTGAAAGCCGGGCGCACCGCCGCCATGCTCAATCGACTGGACGCCGTTGAGCTTTGCAGTCATAAAGGCAAGGCCAAAACCGACGCCATACAAAGAATTGCGAAACCTTTCAGTGTGGAGCTCCGCGAACATTTTTTTGCTGACCAGAGGATACCCGCCATCCTCGCCCTCAAGAATGTGAGCGTTCATATAACGGGCCATATCAGATGCCGTGGAAACGATGCCGCCCATCGGCCCAATCCCCGGATGAGGAGGATAATCGGCGTCGAGCAATGGTTCCGGCACCGGCGTGCCATCGGCTTCAAACTGATAGCTCATGCTCAGGTTCTCGGGCCTATTCCCATAAAGCATGCCGGTATGGGCCATGCCGAGCGGATTCCAGATATTCTTTCTTAGATAGTCGTCCAGGCGCTCGCCGGTGACGTCCTCGATCATGAAGCCGAGTAGCGTGAAGCCCCAGTTGGAGTAAGCCGAATAACCGCCGGGCTCCATGACGAGTTCAGGGATAACCCGTGTCATCTCCGCCGGCTTGAGCGGGATTTCAACGCCATCGCCCTTTTGATGAATGCCAAAATTTCTATCCTCGAATCCGCCGCGATGGCTCAGCAGATGGCGGATGGTGGCTTGCGCGCCGCGCGCGCCGGGAAGCTGTATGCGTTTAAGATACTTATTGACCGGATCGTCCAATGATGCGATCGCGCCCCGATCGACCAACTGGGCAATGGCGGTGGCGATGAATGTCTTGGTGATGGAGCCAATGATGAACCCTGATGTTTCGGGATCAACAGGGGTGCGATTGACATAATCGGCGTAGCCATAGCCCTTGGCGAAGATCACCTCGCCGTCCTGGACGACGGAAACGGTGATGCCGGGGGTTCGCTTTTCGGCAACGGCGCGGCCGTAATAGGCATCGGCCCAGACCTCTAGCTCCTGCGGATCGATGAGTTGTTCCGCTGCGGCAGGGGCGGCGAACGTCAGAACCGCCAGAATGACCAGAAAAATTGCCTGATATCTAAAGGCGAGATGTTTCAGCATCGTGATGCCCTCAAATGAAAATGCTACAACCCCACGCTTACCTTCATGTCATAAATAGCAACCAAAAAAGCCGTCCCAACGAGGCGCGCCGAATGGTTTTTTGCTCAATCGCCGCCGCCCGCCCGTTTGCAAGAAACCCTTCGACTGCCGCTTGGCGGCGCTCAGGGCGATCGGGTCGACGTCGAACCTTGCCTCCTACCCCGGTATATGCATGCCCAAGAGATTGAAGAAGTTAAAGGCGACCAAGAGCGCCAGGGAAGATAGCGCCACCACGCTCATGTGCACCCGGCGGCCGATACCCGCCCAGCCTGCTATGGCTCCGCTGTTTGCCTGCTTCCATTCCTTTATTGTCTGGAACAAGAGCAGGAAGGCAATAACGACCATTGCATTGGCGGCAATGACCATGATCCAGAACCGCGTCTTATCGCCAACCAGCATCTGCTTGATCAGGCTGTCTCCGCGCCCAAAACCAACCGCCATAGCTAAAGGAATGACAACAATCGCCAGCGTAACCAGAAGACCCAGATAATTGCCCGGATTGGCGAATCTTTTCTTCTGCGGCCAGAGAAAGAACAAGGCTCCGGTCATGGCAAGCACGCCGAACAACGCCAAACCCATTAACATTGTACGCGGATTAAAAATCGGGTCTGCCGGCACCCAAATCTGATCAGGAACGCCAGCGGTCATGGCGGTAGCGTTTCCATTCTGGTCAAGATTGAAAGAAATATAGGGCGGCGAGAACATGTCGAGGGCGTAAGGATCGTTCCAAACATTTTTTCCGGCGGGGCTCACAAAAACCCCATTGCCTATCTCCGTGTATGGACCCGAGCCGCTCATCAACAAGCCTTTGCCGTCACTAGTGAGCGTAACGACAAGCACCGCGGCGGGATCAAATGCCTGACCAAGCACCTCGACCGTGGTAAAGGGCCGTCTTAATGACCAATACGCTCCAACAAGCTTATTAAGATCGGATTTGGGGCCATTCTTGAAATGATCCGTGGGCTTCAGGAATTTATCGACAAAGGACTCCCGTAATTCGAAACCATTGAGAGGCTTCTTCGCGATGGCGTCGTTTCCGGCTTTCTTCGCCCAAGGGACAAGTCCGCCTTGCATGGCAGAGACAAAAAAGCCCAACCGCTTTTCCGGAATCATCACCATCATGTTTTGAAAGCCGGGCGCGCCGCCGCCATGCTCAATAGACCGGGTGTCGTTGAGATTAGATGTCCAAAAGGCTAGACCAAACCCGTTGCCTACCTGCGCATTGCGAAATTGTTCGGTGTGCAACTCCGCAAACATCTTTTTGCTGACCAGCGGATAGCCGCCATCCTCGCCCTCAAGAATTTGAGCATTCATGTAGCGGGCCATGTCCGCCGCCGTTGTGACAATCCCTCCCATCGGTCCAACTCCCGGATGGGGAGGATTATCGGGATCGAGAAAAGTTTCCCGCACCGGCGTTCCATCGGCTTCAAACTGATAGCTTATGCTCAAGTTCTCAGGCACTTTCCCGTAAACCATGCTGGTATGGGCCATGCCGAGCGGCTCCCAGATATTCTTTCTTAAATAGTCGTCCAAGCGCTCGCCGGTGACGTCCTCGATCATGAAGCCGAGCAGCGAGAACCCCCAATTGGAGTAGGCTGCAAGACCGCCGGGCTCCATAACCAGTTCAGGCAAAACCCGCTCTAACTCCGCAGGCTTAAGCGGGACTTCGATACCCTTGCCGCTATGCCGAATCCCAAAAAATCTATCCTCGAATCCGCCGCGATGATTCAGCAAATAGCGGATGGTGACCCGCGCGCCGCGCTCGCCGGGCAGTTGTATGCGCTTCAGGTACTTATTAACCGGGTCATCGAACGACGCGATCGCCCCGTGATCGACCAACTGGGCAATGGCGGTGGCGATGAATGTCTTGGTGATGGAGCCAATGGTGAAACCCGATGTCTCGGGGTCGACGGGAATCCGCTTGGCGTAATCGGCGTAGCCATAGCCCTTGGCAATGATCACCTCGCCATCCTGAACGACAGAAACGGTGATGCCGGCGGCGCGCTTTTCGGCGACGGCGCGACCGTAATAGGCGTCGGCCCAGGCCTCAATCTCCTGCGGATCGATGAGCCGTTCCGCCTGGGCAGGCGCGGCGAAGGCCAGAACGGCCAGGCAGCCCAGAAAAATGGTCTGCAATCTAAAGGCGAGATGTTTCAGCATAAAGATATCCTTAAAAGCGGTTTTCCCATTCCCTCGCCTGACTTCATGCCATAGCTGGCCGTCAAAAAAGCCGTCCCAATGGAGGGGGATTGTCGGATCGCCGCGCCCTATTCTGAGACCAAATCAGCAAGCGAGTATAGGCGAACATGACGTGGAATCTGAAGCAGTTGAGCCTGATTGCGGCTCTTTTCACGGCTCTTTCGGGGGTAAACGCCGGGGCGGAAACCATTGCCCTGAAGGCTGGCCGGTATCTGGACGTGGCGCGAGGCAGGATGATCGCGCCGGCTGTGGTCGTCATCAAGGATGACCGCATCCTTGCCATCAATCCTGCTGAGATGCCTAAGGTCGACCGCGTCATCGATCTGGACGGGCTTACCCTGCTTCCCGGCCTGATGGATGCTCATACGCATCTGACCATGGAATTATCCGAAGGCTGGCAGCATAGCGCCGTCACCAAAACAGCCGGCGATTTCGCCCTCCTCGGCAGCGCCAATGCACATAAAACCCTGATGGCCGGTTTCACCACCGTTCGCGACTTAGGCGCTCCCTATTTCGCCGACGTCGCTGTTGCCCACGCTATCGATAATGGGATGACGCAGGGACCGTATATGATCGCCGCCGGTCACGGAACGGGCATTACCGGCGGACATTGCGATGCAACCGGATACGCGCCGGGGGTGGAGCTGACCGGCTACCGTACCGGAATCGGCGATGGTCCTGACGATTTGATCAAGGCCATTCGCTACCAGATCAAGCACGGCGCGCGCGTGGTGAAAATTTGCGCCACATCGGGTGTCATGTCTCATGAACAGACCGTCGGCGCGCAGCAAACCAGCTTTGAAGAGCTCAAGGCAGCAGCGGAGGAAGCACATCGCCATAACTTAAAGATCGCCGCCCACGCCGTGGGCGAAGAGGGCATCATCGCCGCCGCCAAGGCCGGCATCGATTCGATCGAGCATGCCTCGCTGCTCACCCCCGCCGCCGCCAAAGCGATCAAGCAGAGCGGCGCTTATGTGGTGCACACGCTCTACCTTCTGGAGGCAGTAGACCCCGCCTCATTGCCGCCGGAATTCTTGAAGAAGGGCATGCTCATCGCGGAATCCTCCCGGGAAAGCTTCAAGCTGGCGCTGAAGGAAAATCTTAAAATTGTCTTCGGCACGGATGCCGGCGTCTACCCGCATGGGCTTAACGCCAAGGAATTTTCCGTTCGCGTCAGGTTAGGCCAACAGCCCCTGGAAGCGATCAGAAGCGCAACGCTTTACGCCAGCGAGCTCCTGAATGTTCCCGAACGTGGACAGATCACGGCAGGATTCCTGGCTGATATCATCGCCGTTGACGGTGACCCCTTGGCCGACATCAGCCGGCTGGAGGACGTCAAGTTCGTCATGAAGGAAGGGCAGATTTACAAAGAGCCCGTTCGATAGAATATGCCGACCTAGATAAAGGCGTATTCTATGGTGTGTTGCGACAGCCATGCATCAAGCTTGTCGATCACTTCACCCTTGGCCGCCTCGCTGCGGCAGCGGATGAGCAGCTTGATGGCGTGTTCGCACGATTCATCAATCACTACCTCCGGTCGGTCGGCGGCAGCGAACATTTCCTGAATCCTATCACTGACCAGGGATTGCGCTGCCTGCCGCCGCAAGGCCGGCCGAAAAATCTTGCCAACCGCCGTCATGGGAATCCGAGGGACGATATAGACGGCGGCTGGCTTCGCCGGGGCTTCGGAAATGTTTTCGATGATATAGTCCTTGATCGCGTCGGCAGACGTAACGACGCCGTCATTGGCTTCAACGAATACCACCGGCACCTCCCCCGCCCGCAGGTCGGGACGACCGACCGCTACCGCCCGTCTCACATGCGGATGCCTTTCCGCCACTTCCTCGATGGAAGCCGGATCAATATTGTGACCGCTGCGAATAATCACGTCCTTGGCGCGGCCGGTCAGGTAAAGCCAGCCGTCCTCATCGATATAGCCAAGATCGCCGGTATTCAGCCAGCCATCGTCGTCGCAGGCGGACTGAAGACCTGACTTGGCATCATAATAACCAGCCGTCACATTCGGGCCTTTGACGACCACCACGCCGGGTTCCCGCGGGCCGCATGGCTGGCCGAGCTTTTCGGATGCCTGTAGGCGCAGAACCTTTACCTCGACCCCGGCAATGGCTTTTCCCACGGAACCCAAGCGGGGGGTGGCCGAGCGCGGCACCGCGGTAATGGCCCCGGCTGTCTCGGTCATGCCGTACATCGAATAAACGGGGAAGCCGGTTTCCTCAAAAAAACGTTTCTGTAACCCGATCGACAACTGCGCGCCGCCGGTCATGCAGAATTTGATTCCGTCAGGTCTGACGCCTATGTCGTCACTAAGATTTAAGATGTCGGTCAAGGACGTCGGCACGCCGCCAAACAATGTAGCGTTGCAGCTATTGACGATCCGCCAATAATTCTTGAGCACCAGCGGATCACGGTTTCCCGATGGGGTCGGCAGCAGAATGGCGGAACCGGCCGAGAGCGGTGCCAAGGACAACAGCATGGAACCCGCCACATGAAATAGCGGCAGACCGCTTAGCACCACATCGTCTTTGCCGAAATGATAGGTCGAGGCCATCGCCTGGGCGACGTGGACTTGGTTTTCATGGGTGTGCTGGACAAGCTTTGGCGTGCCCGTCGTGCCGCCTGTGTGAAAATAGGCGGCGACGTCATCCGGCGTTTTTTGTGCGACGCCTAGTAAGCGGTCGCCAGGCTGCTTGGCCAGTAGTGCATCAAAAGGCAAGGCCCCGTCGATAGCGTTGCCATCGCCGCCCACCATCAGAATGCTCCTTAAGCTCGGCACCAATTGGCGAACTTTTTGCACCTTTTCCCACAGGTCGATGAACGGGTGCGGCCCCAAGGTCACCAGCACCTTTGTTTGTGCTGCATTCATCACATCGGCAATGTGACCAGGACTGAGCAGAAAATTAATCGGATTGGCGATGCCGCACGCCTCGGCGCCCCAGAAGGCAATCTGCGCCTGAACTACATTGGGGAGCAGGAGGGAAACCACGTCGGATGACGTCACGCCAAGCGATGAGAATAAGTTTGCCGCCTGAGTCACCTGTGACAGTAAACCGCCATAAGTTAGGCGAATTGGATCTGTCTCAAGTGACCCTGACAGCAAGTAGATAATCGCCTCCCGCTCCGGAGATTGGCGGGCGGCCCGCGCCAACAGATCATAGGTGCTGTTGACTGCGCGGGCGTTTATCTCAGACATCATGAAACCCGTTCTTGATCCACCCCGATACTCTCGCCTTGCCGATTACGATATCATCCGTTTCTGACTTGCTGGCGCATATGACTCATCGTTTTCGCTAAACCGCGATGCATATGCCGTGAACCGGCTGAATGCCTGTTCAAACTCGCTTTTCATACGAGCAATAATATCCGCCGTGGTCGGCGCATCATGAATGCCGCCGACGCCCTGCCCTGCGCCCCAAATATCCTTCCATACCTTCTTCTCCGTGTTGCCGCCGGAGCCGAAATCCATGGTCGATTTATCGGCCGTTGGAAGATTATTAGGATCAAGGCCAGCCGCTGAAACCGAGGGCTTCAGGTAATTGCCGTGAACACCGGTAAAGAGCGATGAATAGATGATATCGTCCGCCGTGCTGTCGATCAGCATCTGCTTGTATTCAGGGGAAGCGTTGGCTTCCTGGGTGGCGATGAACCGCGTTCCCAGGTAAGCAAAGTCAGCGCCAAGCGCGATGGCGGAAGCAATCCCGTAGCCATCAGAAATCGCTCCGGATAGCAGGATCGCGCCTTTAAACCAGGGTTTTACTTCCCGCACCAGGGCAAACGGGCTTAATGTTCCGGCGTGCCCGCCCGCTCCGGTGCAGACGAGGATCAGCCCGTCAATGCCCTGCTCCGCCGCCTTCATGGCATGACGCACATTGATTACGTCATGAAACACAAGACCGCCGTAGGAGTGCGCCGCCTTCACGATATCTGCCGGCGGCCGCAGGCTGGTGATGATGATGGGAACCTCGTGCTTTACGCACAGCTCCATATCCTTCCAAAGACGGTCATTGGAATTATGACAGATCTGATTTACGGCAAAGGGAGCCACTTTCTTGCCGGGATTCATTTCCTTGTATGCGCCAAGATCATCCTTGATCTGCTTCAGCCAGGTATCGAGCACATGTTGCGGACGCGCATTGAGCGCGGGAAAAGAGCCGACGATGCCCGCTTTGCATTGCGCAATGACGAGCTCAGGGCCAGAGATGATAAAGAGCGGCGCGCCAATGACCGGCAGGCTGAGAGAGTTTTTAAGACTTTCGATGGTTAGCATGTAACAACCTCGTTTTCTCTTGAATGACGGATAATCTTGTAAATTCCTATGGTCAAAATCGGAATGATGAAGATAGCCATATAAGCCCAGGCCATGAGCCCATACCCCTTGGCTACCAAGGTAATAACCCCGAGGCTTGATAGCCCGATGCTGACGCCGATGGTGACAATGGCGATCAGCGCATTTGCCAGTTTTGGCAGCGGCTTCAAGCCCTTTTCACCCAGAAAAGTGTCAATGCGCTCGAATACGCCTTGCAGGCTGCCGGCGCCGGTTTCAATCAGGGTGCCAAAGAGCATGATGGAGTAGATAATCAGAAAGCCCGGCACATAGAATTTTTGGATCATCCAATAAACCGGTACTTCCTGCTCCGTGACGCCTGGGTAAGCTGCGAAAAACGCCACATGGAAAATGGCGCCCGGCAACAACGAAATGACCGCGGCGAGTATGCCGGCGCCTATGGCTTCCCGTCGTTTCTCGATGGGTCTGGCGGCATAAAGCACGAGCGGAGCGATGGCAAGATTGTAAAAAGCATATTTCAAGCCGCTGGTAAGCCATCCATCATGAACCACCCAGCTTTGGGCATGGGCCACGATTTCATTTGAACCATGCAGCAAGGCGATGACAAGGAATGCGATGAAAACCGCGTAAAGAACAAACGCCCAAAAGGTCAGGGCCAGGCTTAGGATATAGCGTCCAAAAAACGCCAGAAGGCCAATGGAGACCACCATTCCTAGAATACCAACCCACCGTGGCAGCAAGAACGCATCGGTGAAGATGGATCCGCACGCCGCCGCCAGGACGGATAACATGAGCAACAGCATCACCAGGGCGGTTACCTCGTAGACCACCCAAAAGGGTCCAAGCAGTCCCCGAATGAAGGTTCGGTAGTCGTAGGCCTGGCACAATCTAGCGATCTCAAAGGTGAGGGCGAGAATGATCGCCATCACCACCGTGGATACCGTCAATCCAAGAAGACCGCCCCAGAAACCATATTGAGTGAAATATTCGACGAGCTCGCGCCCGGTTCCATATCCGCCCCCTACCATGACCGACTGGAAGATGCAGCCAGGCATAATATAGACTTTGAATATTCTTGCGACCGACGACATATCTTTTACGTTCCCGCCTGTTCAGTTACAAAGCTCAACCATAAGCCATACAGACGGATTTTACCTCCGTATACATATTCATCACTTCTTCACCCATCTCGCGGCCAATGCCTGACTCCTTGTAGCCGCCAAACGGTAACGCGGGATCGAAAATATTATGGCAGTTGACCCAAACCGTGCCGGCCTTGATCGCCGGCGTCAACCGCTGGATGCGGTTATTGTTGGTGGAATAGATGCTGGATGCCAAGCCAAAAGGCGAATGGTTGGCAAGTTTTATCGCCTCTTCCTCATCGTTGAAAGGCTGGGCGGAAAGAACCGGGCCAAAGATTTCCTCCTGCACGATGCGCATGGCGTGATTGGTATTGGAGAAGATCGTCGGCTCTATATAGTAGCCGTCGGCTTCCAGCGCCCGGCCGCCGGCGACCAGCTCTGCCCCTTCATCGAGGCCTGAGGCGATATACTCGGCCACTGTGCGCCGCTGCGTGGCCGAAACCATTGGTCCCATTTCAGTCGCCAGATCTAGACCCGGCCCGACCTTGATCGATTTCGCCGCCTGTTCTAAAGCCGCCATCAGCGGCTCATAAATCGATTTTTGGACATAAAGCCGGGAGCCTGCCGCGCAGACCTGACCGCAGTTGGCGAAAATCCCTAAGAGCACGCCGGGCACCGTGACATTTAAGTCCGCATCATCAAGCACGATGACCGGCGACTTGCCGCCAAGCTCCAGCGAAATGCGCTTCATGGTATTTGCGCTTTGTCGCCCGATGGATTTGCCCACCGCCGTGGAGCCGGTAAAGGCAATCTTGTCGATGGAAGGATGGTTGACCATCGCCGCGCCGACCATCCCGCCGGACCCGGTGATGATGTTGACCACGCCTTCGGGAAAGCCGGCTTCCGCTACCAGCTCGCCGATGCGCAACGCCGTCAGCGGCGTATCCGAGGCGGGCTTGAGAATGATCGTGCAGCCCGCCGCCAGCGCGGGCCCCAGCTTCCATACCGCCATGAGAAGCGGCATGTTCCAGGGTATGATCGCGCCGACCACGCCAACCGGTTCTTTGCGCGTGTAGGCGGAAAACCGCGCCGCAGGCGCATAAGGGACCGATAGATCAAACGTCCGACCGTGAATCTTGGTGGCAAAGCCGGCGATGTAGCGGAGGAAGTTTATTGATAACGGCAAGTCTATGGCGCGGGCATGGGCAAGAGGCTTGCCGTTATCCAATGATTCAAGCTGCGCCAGATCATCGGCATGCTTTTCTAGCAGGTCGGATAACCGCCATAACAGGCGTTCGCGCTCGGCAGGACTTGTCTTGCTCCATGGGCCAACATCATACGCTTGGCGGGCGGCGGCCACGGCGCGGTCGACATCGGCGGGCGAAGCGCTTTGCGCCCTGGTGATTTCCAGACCGGATGACGGGTCATATACGGGGAATGTTTGCCCGGATGTGGCCTCGACCCATTGCCCGCCAATGAACAATCGGCGATTGTCCGCTAGAAAGCTCTTATTCTTGCTGCTTAAGGCAGACAAATCATTACTCAGGATACCCATTACGCTTTCCTTTGCAGCGGATATTACAGGCCACGGGCGTCGATTGGCCAGATATCGACCAGTTCATCTCCGCGAACACAATGATAATAGTTATACAAATTGACCGTCGGGTCACAGTGCGGCACGATAAATTCCATGCGATCACCCAGATCAGGCTTGCTTGCGCCTTCGGCGAACGTCACATGCCCATGCTCGTCGCCGCGATATTCGTACCTCACACCGCCCGGTGCACCGCGGGCGATAACCGGCACACCGCCATCAACGGCAAAATGCTTAAGGCCGGCATCGCAAGTAACGCCACCGGCAAAATTGCTGCTGATCACCGATGACTGCACAAAAAGCGACACATCGAAGGGAGGAGTAAGCCCGCTATTCATCCAAACGCGGTTATATTGGGCATCCATGAAGACGTAGGAGCCGACCTGCAGCTCATTCAATACGCCGGCAGGACCATCAATATCAAATGTTCCGGTGCCGCCGCCGGTAACAATCGCCGGCGAAAGTCCTATCGCGCTCAGTTCCTCGCATAGAACCTTTACCCCACCCATGACAGATAAGGCCGCTTCCTGGCGTCTTTCGGTATTCTCAATATGCTGCACATGGCCGGCGTAGCATTGAACCCCGCGATAGTCGAGATTATCGAGGTCATGAACCAGTTTCACCAATTCGATCGCGTTCTTTTGGCTGGCAACGCCGGTGCGTTGCATACCTGAATCGATATCGATTACCACTCCGATGCGCCGCCCCGCCTGCTTGAACAATGCAGATAGACGCATCGCATTGAGCGGATGGTCGGTTACAACGCAAAGACCCTTGTCACTTCCGGATAATTCGACCGCACGAAAAATTTTATCCTCAGTGATCAAGGGTGAGGTAATGAGAATGTTGGATATGCCGGCCTGGCCCATGACCTCAGCTTCGCCGATGGTGGCGCAGCAAATGCCGATAGCGCCCGCTGCAATTTGTTTTTGGGCGATTGCTATCGATTTG
Organism: Sphingomonadales bacterium; assembly: GCA_019455285.1. GTDB lineage: Bacteria > Pseudomonadota > Alphaproteobacteria > Sphingomonadales > Govanellaceae > PRO5. Next base: position 82,274 of record JACFMS010000008.1, on the reverse strand, counting down.
TGACACTTGACATGCGGCCGGATACCGACGCCGAATTCCTTGCCGGCTTCAGCCATCCTGAGGATGTTTGCCTCCAACACATCAAGATCGAGGATCAAGGCCGGAGTGCTCAATCTGGTCCGCGCCGCAGGTTTGCCGATCAGCTGCATGTTAGGCCCGCGGCTTGTTTTTGGCATGATAAACTTTCTCACCATTTACTCATGTTCTCAATTTGTCCCAAGGGCTTACCGCCCGGGGGACGTAATTGACTTAAGGTATAAAATGTGCTGAAAATCACCCGAGTTTCCCCCTGCGTTTTGAGGGGGTCACCTCCACAAAAGAGCATTACAGTTGCCTGGTTATGGCGATGGGGCCCCTTCTGACCGGCTATTGGATATGGTAAAGCGCAGTGGACGGCACGGTGCTTTTTCTGAACGCAGTGTGAGCCTGCCAATCATTCTGACCAACAAGGTGCGCGCGCCTGCGGGCGCTTCGGCAGCATCCTTGCGGCCTCGTCTGGTTCCACCTACGGAGGAATTGGAATCTTCCAGACTCGTTTTACTAAAAGCTCCTGCCGGCTATGGCAAGACAACGCTATTGCGTCAATACTACGATTTTCTATCCGATCATGATTTCGCCGTCGCCTGGCTAAGATTTGACGCGGCGGAAAATGAAAAGACCCGAGCAGTCGCCTATATTGCGGCGGCATTCGCGGAAATCGACCCCGGACTTAACGCTGATCTGGCGCCTATCTTCTCCGCGCTGCCTCCCCTACCGGTGGAAGATATCCTCGCCGCCCTGCTTAATCGGCTGGAGAGCATCAACAAGCACATCTTTTTTCTCGTCGATGATTATCACACGATTCATGACGCGGAGGTCCACAAGGCCTTTTTCTACTTTCTTGTAAATATGCCGCAGAACGTGCATTGCGTCGTCGCCAGCCGCAGCCTTCCCCCCTGGACCTTGGCGGAAATTTCCCATGGCGGCGCGGTTCGCGTTTTCGAGGATACGGAAATTCGTTTTAATCCCGAGGAAATCGCGGAATACCTGAAAGAAGAGCATGGCGTTACCCTAGATGATGCCAGCTTGAAAGCGCTCTATCGGCAAACCGAGGGCTGGATTACCGCTGTCAAGCTCGCCTCGCTGTCCTTGGAAAAGCAACATTCCGGACTGCTGCCAGATAAGGTCATTTCAGGCACCCACAGAGGCCTCGTCAATTATCTGGCCGGGACGGTTTTTGAAAGACAGGACCAGGAGACCCAGGAATTTCTTCTCCAGACCGCGCCTCTTGATCGGTTCTGTGCTTCCTTGTGCGATGCCGTCACCGGCTCCAACAATGCGCGCGCCATGTTGGATAAGCTTTTGCGCGAAAATCTGTTTCTGGAACCCTTGGATGCCCAAGGGGAATGGTACCGCTATCATTCGCTGTTCGCCGAATTCCTTATCGACAGGCTTGAGAAACACCCACGCCTTAAGCGCGCGGACATTCATCGCAAGGCAAGCTTTTGGTTTGAAGTAAACCGACAGCCCTATGCCGCCGCCGAACACGCCATGGCGGGCGGCGCTGAAGCGCGCAAAGAAGCGCTCATTGAGGCCGCCATTCTCAGCATGGTGCGCGCAAGCCAGATCTCCCTTGCCATCGGCTGGTTCGAAGGCTTGCCGAAAGCTTTTTCTGAAAATAAGCCAAATGTGCTGATCCCCCTGGCCTGGTCATATTTCGTGGCCAGGCGTATGAAAAAAGCGCAAGAGTTATTGTCGCAGGCTAGAATCCTGCTGACGCAACGGCCCGAACGGCTTAGTGAGGAGGATAAGGCGCATTTAGATGAATTTCTTGTCGAAACTGAAATTGCCGAGCTTGATATCAAGCGAACGCAACTGGGCGAGGTGCCCGACATCAAAATCCTGAAAGCGATTAAAGATCGGCTCAGTCCGGATTGGCATTTTCTGCGCGCCTATGTCGAACTGCAAATGTGCCATGCCAACATACAGGAAGACAAACTTGACGCCGCCTTCGCAGCCGCCTCGGATTCGGTGATTTTCGCCAAGAAGGTGCCCAATGCATTTATTGCCAATTTGGCGCTCGAGCAGCTTGCCCAAATCCGATTTTTACAAGGCCGTCTGGATGAAGCGCGGCAGTATTGCAGCCAGGCGATTGATCGAGCGCTCGATGATATTGGCGCGCCGCTGCCTGTGGCCAGCCATTTCCATCTGCTATTCGCCAAAATTTATTACGAATCGAACGATCTGCAAAAATCCCACAGCCACCTCGATGAGGCCATGCGGCTGACGGCTCTCAATGAAAGCCCCGACATCTTGTGCGAGACGGAGATCCTGGCGGCCAAGCATATCGCGGTGACCCATGGCGAGCATGCCGCCGCAAACAGGCTTATCGAGTATAATAACCGTCTGCTTGATCTCAGCATGCCGCAATCGATTGATCGCGTCAGGTCTTACCAGGCCTGGTTTCTGACCGGCTGCGGCGATCTCGATGCGGCGGAAGGCATTTTGAAGCAAATATCGGCGCCCACCGGCCGAGCGGCGCCGCCGCCCACGCTGACCATCAATCCGTTGTTGGAAATCCGCTATCTGGCGTTATGCCGCTATCTGATTGCCGCAAATAAAGCAGAACAAGCCGTCAACTGGCTGCGCTATCTCCTGCGTCAGGCGCAACAGTGCAGACGGACCCAATCGTGTATCGTCATCAATGGTCTATTGGCGCTTGCACAAATCCAGCGTGACCAGACCGATAACGCGCTCAGAAATGTCCGCGAAATGCTGTTGCTTGGCGAGCAGGGAGGGTTTGCCCGCACCATCATTGATCTTGGCGATGACCTGGTTGCCCTAATCGATGACTATCAAAAACGCCTTTCCCGCTCCGAGGAGGCCTCAGGACACGAGGAAAGGTTACAGTATGTCCGGCATTTGCTGAACGTTGCTAAAGGGGGTGCCGCACCCATAAAAGCCGTTAAGACTACGGCCCGAAAATCAATGGCCGAGCCGCTCCAGGCTGAAGGTTCCTATGATCGACTTACCGGCCGCGAGCTGCAGATTCTGGAGCTCATCGCGGCGGGAAAGAGAAACCGGGAAGTCGCCAGCGAACTGCTCATCGCCGAATCAAGCGTTCGTTGGCACGTGCGTAATCTTTACGCAAAATTGGAAGCGCACAACCGTACGGAGGCCAGCGCCAAGGCGCGCGCCTTGAAGCTCATTCATTAACCCTTGTCCCTGCTTGCCCTTCCATACCACTCCAGAGTGAGGGGGTTTTGCGCTGTCCATCCTGCTAGGCTTGGCGGTCAAAGTAAAATCTCTGGAGTGGTCAATGAGCAATTTTTCTAGCTTAAGAGATATTGATCGTAGAAAATTCCTGTTTGGCTTGACCGGAACGATCGGTTTGGCTGCAGCGTCTAACGCCGATGCGCAACCGCTATCCAAGTCGGTCCTTGATCTGCCCCATGCGGCAAATGGCGGCCAGATCGATGAAAATAAGCTCTGGGCGCAGGTCAAAACCCTGTTTCCTTTAAGGCCGGGGCTTATACACCTCAATTCAGCAAACTTTGCTCCCTCCTCTACGGCCGTGCTTGATACAGCGGAAGCTCTTTCCCGCGATGTAAACGGCGACCCTTCCTTTGAAAACCGCTTCAAGTTCGAAGCAAGCATTGAGGTAGTCCGCGCCTCGCTGGCAACTATGCTGGGCGCCAATCAGGACGAAATTGCCATCACCCGCAATACCAGCGAAGGTAACCGCACGGTCATAGCCGGCCTTAACCTCGGTTCCCAGGATGAAGTGGTCATTTGGGATCAGAACCATGAATCAAACAACGTCGCCTGGGATGTGTGGGCGGCGCGATACGGCTTCAAGGTCGTTCGAGTGTCAACGCCCCACCAACCTGAAGCCCCCTCTGACCTAATCAAGCCCTTCAGGGCAGCGCTCAATGCCCGTACAAAAGTACTTGCCTTTAGCCATGTTTCAAACGTGTCAGGCATCGCCTTGCCGGCCGCCGACTTATGCCGCATCGCCGCCAAGAATGGCATCCTCACGTTGGTGGACGGCGCGCAAACGTTCGGCATGATGAACTTGGATTTGCACGAGATGGGCTGCGATTTCTTTACCGGCAGCGCTCATAAATGGCTTGCCGGCCCCCATGAAGTAGGCGTTCTGTATGTGCGCGCTTCCCGCATCGAACAGCTATGGCCGTCAATGGTGACCCACAACTGGGAAAAAATGTCCCGCGCCGGCGCCAGGAAGTTCGAATGCCTGGGGCAGCGCCAGGATAGCCGCATTGATGCGCTGAAGGTTGCGGTAGACTTGCATAATACGCTGGGACATGAGCGGGTCGAAGAGCGCATTCGCTTCCTGGCGGCTTATGTACGCACCGCCATTGCGGCCCTAGGCAAGGTCGATTTCATAACCCCCTTCCAGCCTGAAATGAGCGCCGGTATCGTCATGTTCATGCTCAATACCGAAAATCCCCGCAGCGTCATGGAAACATTCTATAACAAATATAACATCTCGGCCGTGGCTTATCCCGTCAACGGCAAGTCAGCCGTCAGGTTCAGCCCCAATATCTACGTCACCACCGATGAGCTTGACGTAGCCGTTAAGGCCGTATCCTCTCTCCTCTAATCAAGTCCCTACTTTAAAATTCAACACAAAAAAAGACGGCGGCATAATCATATGCCGCCGTTAATTTTGCCATCGTCAGACGGCAGTGCTCACGCCTTAGAAATTGATAGCGCCATTGATGCCATAGGTTCTACCAGGAGAGAAAATGCCGTTATGATCGCCGTTATCCATCGGCCGGTTCTCGGCGACCGTGTAGCGATTGTCAAAGAGATTATCGACATAGGCAAGAAGTTTCCAACGATCGGATTTTACCCCAAGACGTATGTCGACAACTTCCGGATTTGACATTTTCTCGATGTTATTGTTGTCCGTATATCCTTGCCAAGCGTTCCTATAAAACGCATAGGAAAAGAGGTCCAACTCATCCGTAAGACGGTGGGTGTAGGATACCACGGTCGACATCGTATATTTGAACGTGCCTGGCACGCGATTGCCGGCATAGTCATTCCCGGCAATGCCAAAATCCTTAAACGTCGCGTCGAGATAGCCGAAAGCGGTTTGGATCTGAAGCCCCCCCACAGGCCGGGCGACAACTTCAATCTCAAATCCTTTGTTTTCGATCTCACCGGCGTTGACGCCAAGCGCCTGGATCGGCATGACCGGATCTGTAATCCTGACCAGCGTATCCTTGCGTTTTTGGAAGAACGCCGCGATGTTTACTCTTAAGCGGTGATCAAGCCAGTCGCTCTTGGCGCCGATTTCGTAGCTGATAGTTTTTTCTTCATCAAAGGGCAAGTACTCCACCGAGCCCGATATCGCATTAAATCCGCCGGCTTTGAAGCCGGTGACGACCTTCGCGTACGCCAGGAAGTTCTCGGATACTTGGAAGTTCACGCCGCCGCCGGGGCTGACATTTGAAAATGTCCGGCTCGTGTGCTCGCCAAGGATGACGGGATCAAGTCCGCCAAAAAACGCGGCGAATATTTCGCCGCAGGCCACCGGACACTCGTCGGTGAACTCCTGAGCAAAATCGATTGACTTCCGGTCGCGGGTATACCGCAAATTGGCCCAGATATCGATCCGGTCGGTAACCTCATAGTTGGCTTCCAGGAAGAGCGCCACTGACTTAAGGGATTGCTCATTGATATACTCTGTCGGGAACGTATCTCCCAGATAGCCGGTCCAGCCGGTGGCAAACGGCGTGAAGCCAAACATCGATATGGGCGTCCCGACCGGGATGGGCATGTGGGCCAACGCCGAGAATACCGGGGCCCACTCGGGCGTAACCACGCCGGCAGCATACAAATCGGCAATGTTTGCGCCGCCCACGGCGCCGGCGAATAGACCGCCGATCCTGTTTTCAAAATTCAAGACCGTGTCCTCGTCCATATAGTTGACGCCGGCCATGAATTTGAAGCCATCAAAGCTCTTGGACGCAAATCGCAACTCGGCAAAGAGCGAATCTTGCGAAGAATCGAAGGCAATGTCTTTGATGTCGTACCCGGTGTTATCCTCGTCTCTCCAGGATTCATAATCGGCGGAGCGAAAGCTGACCAACCCGGTCAGCGTGCCGAGATCCGTATTCCAGTTAACTTCCTGAATGGCTTGCGCTTGCTTCAGTTTTGAAATCTGCTTGCCATTGCGAAGTTGCTCATCGGTCTCATCCGGGCTGGTTCCCGGAACTTCAAAAAATTCGTACCTATCAAGGTATCCGACTTCTGCATCGGGTGCCATCACCATCAGACCGGCGCCGCCATCGGTCTTGAAATACTCAACCGTGGTAAGGAATTCCCAGTTTTCGTTGGGGGTGTATAGCGAGCGGACACGCAGGGTCTTGTTATCGACCGCATCGGTATACTGATCTTGATTAACAATGTAGTCAAACCCCTTATCCTGGTCGATGTGCATCCCAGCGATCCGGACGGCCCATTGATCCTGAATGACCGGCACATTGAGCACGGCGCGGTATTCCTGCCGCTGCTTCGAGCCGATACGGACATCGGCGTTGCCTTCAAGCTTGTGCACCGGCTTTGCGCTTGTGATATTGATCGCGCCGCCTACGGCGTTCCGCCCGTAAAGACCGGCTTGCGGACCGCGTAAGATTTCAACCTGGGCCAGATCAAAGAGGTTTGAGGTGGAGAAGAGAAGACCGCCGATATAAACGCCGTCACGGTAGACGCCGACGCTTGGATCTTCATCGGAAATATTCCGGCCGCTGCCGCGGATTGATATTTCGGTCGATGTTTCGCTGTCCCGGGTAAACGTGGCCGTAGGCACCAGTTCGAGGAAGTCGGAAACCTCATCAAGTTGTCCGTCCTCCATAAGTTCGCTTGGAACAACCGACACGGCAATCGGGATGGCCTGCACGCTTTCCGAGCGTTTACGCGCAAAGACCACGATTTCCTCGAATGCCTCGTCACCCGCGGCCAAGGCGGGGACGCTTGCTATGCCGAATGGCGCAAGGGCCGTGCTAGCGATTAGCAAGGACCGTATTCCCAACGCCCGAATTGGCCGGGCAAGGGCCAATTTTTCGGCACCGGTGTTGCTGATTACGCCTTGCGATATGATCTTCTGGTTGCTCATCATGCTCCCTAACCTTGGCTTATATATGAACATACTTGCCCGCCATCACCCACGCGACAGTTTTCAGAGTGTCCATACCGATGTGCTAGCCGGCTTTATCTCTTTACTCGGCCTGATTGCCAGTCTCCCCCTCCGTTCTACGGGGGTAAGGGAGGGGTTGCGCATATATTGTTCGGCGATATCCTGCTGAGAAAATCCAACCCAGATGGTGAGGTTAATGTCAAAACACCCGTTAAATATAAGCCCGGCTCAAGCTGTCCCTTATCGGGCGGACACGCATTCCGCGCGCCGCATGGCCTATCGACTGGCGACCCTTACCATTGCCGGTTCCCTGTTGTTCGGTTGCGGCGGCGAAAAGGTCCAAACCAGCGAGAAAACGTATGACCTGGCAATTATGAATGGCCGGGTGATGGACCCCGAAACCGGTCTTGACGCGGTCAGGAACGTGGGGGTGTTAAACGGCGAAATCGTCAGCATTTCGCAACAGCCCATAAAAGGCGCCAAGGTCATTGACGCGGCGGGCCTGGTCGTGGCGCCAGGCTTTATTGACATGCATGCCCACGATCACAGCGATTTTACCCACCGCCTGCATGCCCAGGACGGCGTAACGAGCGCCCTTGAGCTGGAATCCGGCGTCTTTCCGGTAGACAAATGGTATGGCAGTAGAATTGGCGGTTCGACCATTAATTTCGGCGCTTCCGTATCCCATGGCCTTGTCCGCGCTATCGCTTTCGGTGTGATGAAGGAGGCCGAGCTTACCGGCGATACGTCTCAGGATGAAAATGTGGCTGCGCGTCAAATAGGCTGGCAAAACCAAAACACCACGCTGGAACAACGCGCTCAAATGGATGCGTTGATACATAAAGGATTGAAGTATGGGGCGGTCGGCGTCGGCTACCATCTCGCCTATACGCCGGGGGCCGACCATGAAGAAATGCTACATTTTTATGAGTTTTCCGCCAAAGAAAAGGTGCCGAACTTCGTGCATTACCGTTCCATCGGCCAAGTCACGCCGCTTGAGGGCGCACGTGAGATCATCGATGGGGCGGAAAAGACTGGGGCCGCCATCCATGCCGTCCATGTCAACAGCAGTGGCTTATGGCAGACCCGTGAGGTATTGGAGCTTTTAGAGGGCGGCCAAAAAAGAGGCATTGACGTTTCAACCGAAGTCTATCCCTATACCGGCGCGCACGCAAATCTGCACTCCCCCATCGCCAGCAAGGAAACGCTCGCCAGATTCAAATTAGATTATAGCGACTTGCAACTTGTCTCCACCGGCGAACGTCTCACCGAGAAAACCTATGACTATTATAAAGAGCATGATGCCTCCGGCGAGCTTATTGCCCATGTCATGAAGCAGGAAAACATCGATCTGGCGGTGGAACACCCGATAACCTCGATCGGCAGCGATGGCGGCGCCTATGTGGACGGAAAAGGACACCCCAGAGGGGCCGGAACCTTCTCGCGCATTTTCCGTCAATATGTGCGTGAAAGGCAGACGCTGAGTCTTATGGATGCGGTAAAGAAAGTCAGCTACATGCCGGCCAAGAGACTTGAAAATTTTGCCCCCGCCATGAAGCGGCGCGGCCGCATCCAGGAAGGCGCGATTGCCGATATTACCATCTTTAATGCAAACGAGATTGCGGACCAGGCAACCTTTGCCGACGGGGCGCTGCCGTCGAAGGGCATCGCTTATGTCATCGTCAACGGTCAGGCGGTGGTCTCAGACTATAAATTTGTCGAAGGGGTAAAGCCGGGTCAGCCTATTTATGGCAATAAGGCTGAACAACCGTAGGGTGCTTGATGCGCTGGCGAGGCCGGCGCTGAGACTACCGAATAAAAGGGCGGAAAGGTTTGGCGCTGTTCATCAAGGCAGCCCTCGCCGATCCGCCCTTCCCTTTTTTGCTGGAGAGACTTAGCTGCGCTGTCACGCAGATAGAAAAAAACCGGGCAACGAAACTCTGCTGCCCGGTTCTCATTGCCAACAGGAGGTTGGATTCTTCCTCGCCGACGGCTAGGAGCTCTTCAAAAACTTCTTATTCGAAAATGATGTAGGGATCTTCCTTCAAGGGCGAGGCATCAAGCTTGCCGGTTTCATAATAGGTAAAATAAATCTGCGCCAGCGCATCCGCCTGCAACACCATGTCCTGGTGACCGTAATCCTTCAGGGCAAGCAGCTGGCCGTTGGGAAGATAGGGCAGCAACTCGGTCTTGGCGAACTTGATGGGTGTCGCCACATCGATTTCGCCGTTGACGAGGAGGGTCTGCGTCCTATCCATCACCGCGTGATTATATTCTGCCGGTGCAAATGTTATCGGCCATTTTTTCGATACGACTGCATAGAAAGCGTCTGCCGGCGATCCCATTGATTCGTTTGTAGTCGGGAAGGTAGACGCCATTGCGGCATAACGATAAGAATCCATGCCGCCTTTCGCCATCAGATCACCCCAGATCATCATCTTCATGCCACCGAGCGCCTTTTTGCCGCCTTCGGCAAGAGGCGTCCAGTCGCCATTCTCCGCAGCGATCGCCGCTTCGATGAAAAGTCGCGTCATCTCACGATTATAAAGCGTATGGAACAACGCCATACGTGACACGCTGTCATCAATGTCCTTGGCGTGGCCATTGGTTCTGCCGTTGATAGCGTAGAGAATGGTCTTTTTAAGATTATCGGTTTTTGCCGCGCACTTTTCCTGCGCCGCGCACAACTCCGAAAGCCTATCGAGAACCATGTCGTTTGTCTCGGCGCCGAAAACGAAATGTCCGGGCGGATTGACGCCGATCATGATGGAGCGAAAAATGCTGTCAGGATGACGTCGGGCATAATATTGCGCCACCCGCGTGCCATAGCTGATGCTCATCAGATTGATTTTATCGTATTTCAACGAGGATCTGACGGTTTCAATATCCTCGATAACGTCAAAGATCGTATAGCGGGACAAATCAATGCCGGCGTTTTGATGCCGTTCAGCGCAAGCCTGGAAGGCGTCCGCAAACTTTGCAAGATTTTCCTCAGACATCAGCTCCGGAGCGTCGACGCGCTCGTTTACTTCCGGGCATGCCAACACAACCGATCCATCGGCGCCCCGATACCCTACATAGAAGACGTCATGTTTTTTCTCGAGAACGGAAGTCGGCCTGATGGCGCCAAAATTTGATTCCCCCGGTCCGCCATTGAGCACAAAAACCGGCACGCCGGGGTTTTTATCTGCCGCTGGAATTTTAAGGACCGGCAGGCTCAGCTTCCGCCCGTCGGGTTTGGCGCGGTCTTCCGGCACCACCAGCATGGCGCACTGCGCCTTGCCGGCGATCCGTTTGGGCAGCTCGTCTTCAGGGCAAGGGCCAAATTCCGAGAGGCCATCGGCGTAGGCGTACGGGGCCATGCCAAACAAGCCGGCCAACAGCGTGCTCGCCAGGGCAAGACGGCGTAACGGCCGTATGGCGGAGACCGCAAGGGGCCGTTTTGGGGTAACCCGGTTCGTCTTATCGATAGCCTTCATGATCTGACCTTTCGAGTATGGCTGCCCCGCACCTATTGGCGGGGTTGTTTCATGTATGAAACTAAAGTACCGCCTGCCCATCCCAGACTAGGTTGATGGCATCTTGATAATCGCCGAGTGCATGGGCAAAACACCCCCCATTTGGCCGGGGCCTATATGGGCGGCGCGCGTCACCGCTGGCCTTGGTCAAGGTTTTCTCGGGCCGCTAACGCTTGACCCGCCGCGCATATTTGCTACTAGTGGAAAGTTAAGCACAGGCAAGTCCACAATAAAATCATCGCCATGAGCGGACAGGTTGAAAAAATCGCCGAGCAGATTCTGACCATTCTCGCCACCTATGGCCTGGATGTGGTAGCGGCCATCATCATTCTGATTCTAGGTTGGTGGTTCGCCCGCTGGGCCAAGCGCTTCCTGCATCAGCGGTTGGCGCGCACCGGCAAGCTCGACTTGATGCTGGTTGGCTTTTTCGCCAGCTTCGTCAAGTACGCCATCCTCACCTTTACAGTCATCGCCGTCCTGAGCCAGTTCGGCGTCCAGACCACCAGCCTGATCACCGTGCTGGGCGCCGCCGGCCTCGCCATCGGCCTGGCCTTGCAGGGAACGTTGAGTAATGTGGCGGCCGGCGTGATGCTGCTGATTTTTCGGCCGTTTCGCGTCGGCGATTATGTCGAGGTGGCGGGGGTCGGCGGCGTGGTCAAGGACGTCAGTCTGTTCATTACCGAGATGTCCACGCCTGATAATATTCAGATCACCGTTCCCAACGGCCAGATCTGGGGCAACGTCATCCGCAACCTTACGGTCAACGATACCCGCCGCATCGACCTTGTGGTGGGCATCGGCTACGGCAGCCGCCTGCAACATGCCTTTGACGCCATCCGCGCCACCATCGCCAAGGATCCCCGCATTCTAAAGGAGCCGGAACCCTTGGCGGCGCTATCGGGGCTGGGGTCGAGCTCGCTCGATCTCACCGTGCGCGCCTGGGTGAAGACGGCGGATTACTGGCCGGTGCGCTTCGATCTTCTCCGGGCCATCAAGGAAACCCTGGACGCTGAGGGCATCGAAATCCCCTTCCCGCACCAGGTAGTTTTCGAGCATAAGGCCGCCGAATAAGTTTCCGCTCGCGAAACGCTTGTGTTCTTGTTTTGTTCTTGTTAGACTCCTTCTCCGATTCAGGACAAGGAGACGATCATGGGACGCCCGGCTGCCCCGGCGGATGGCAGTGGCGCGATGTTATTCCTTCAATTATTGTCAAAGATTGACAATAATCTACCCCTGCCTTATTCTTCCTGCGCGACCACCCCAGGAGCTTCAACCATGACGCTTAACGTAAACCTAACCCCTGTATTGGAAGAAATGGTGCGCAAAAAGGTGGCGGGGGGGCTTTACAACAACGCGAGCGAAGTCATCCGGGATGCCCTTCGCCTGATGGAAGCGCATGACCGGCTGCAGTTGGCTCAGATGCAAGCCCTAAGACTATCGGCTTTGCAGGACGACCTCCGCGAGGGAATAGCGAGCGGATCGGCTGGCGAACTCGATATAAAAGCGATCAAACGGCGTGGTCGTACAAAATTAAAGCACTCACCCCGTTAAGTTATGGCCCGGGTCTTTAAGACAGCGCTGGCTGAGCGTGATCTTGAAGCCATATGGCTGTATATTGCCGCCGATAATCCCGCAGCGGCGGATCGATGGCTCGACGCCTTGATGGAAAAAGTACTCATACTCGCCGAACAACCGCATCTTGGCCGCGCAAGACCTGATCTTCTTCCTAATCTGGCGCCGGATTTACGCAGCTTCCCCATCAAAACCTATATTCTGTTTTACAGACCCATAGCGGGCGGCATAGAAATTGTCCGCGCCTTGCACAGCGCTCGCGATGTGAATGACGCTCTATCCGAGAGGTCGTGAGAACTGTCATTGACATAATGAGCTTAAAGCTCAGCTGTAGCGAATATCACCCTTCTTCGCTTCGCCGCCGGCGAGGATTTTTTCCGTCGCATCCCGCAAATCTTTCAAAAACAGGTCGGCGGCTTCATCGGAAAAGCCGGGATCAATGGGAATGGTAATAGCCTCAGGGTTTACCAGCCCCAGCATGATCCAGCCTTTGTCCAAGAGGCACTGATAGACGGCGGCGGTCGGCGCCTTGTGCGATTGGAAATGCAACGGCATGACATCCACGTCCCACATGCGCAGGCCCTCGATGGCGTTCACGCCCGCCGTGATTTTTTTCTTCAATTCCAACAGCCGGCGCGTGAGGCGCAAATAACCCTCCTCGCCCAAGTAGCTCATCACCGCCCAGGCGGCGAAAATCGGCCCGGCGGAGCGCGATCCGGAAAAGCCCGCCAGCTTATAGGTGCCAAGAAAATGATCCTCGATGGCGACATAATGATATTTTTGCAGCTCCGCATCCCGCCAATAGATGGTGGAAGCCGGCTTCAGGCAATAGCCATACTTGTGCAGATCGGCGGAAATGGACATCACGCCGGGGACGCAAAAATCCCACGGCGTCAGTTTTTCGCCAAGTTTTTCCAAGAACGGCGACACATAGCCGCCGACGCAGGCGTCGACATGCATCCATAATCCGGCATCCTTGGCCACAGCGGCAATCTCCGGAATGGGATCGATCCTGCCGAAGTGCCATGTGGGGGCCGACGCCGCGATCATGATGGTATCGTCGTTGATCGCCGCCGCGATGTTCTTGGCGACGCCGCGACCATTCTCATCAAGATCGGTGGTGATCAGTTCGATATCCAGATACTGCGCGCTCTTCTGGAACGAGGGATGAATGGTGAAAGGCGCCACGATGTTCGGCTTCTTGGCCTTGGGCTTATGAACCTTGGCCCATTCTTTTGCCGCATGCAGGCCGGAAAAATTGCTCTCCGTGCCGCCGCTGGTGAAGTTGCCAGTGGAGTTCTTTTCCGGATGCAGAAGGCTCACCCCCATGGCGATCACTTCTTGTTCGATGCTTTGCATATAGGGCAAATACATCGAGAAAAAGCCATTATCGGAGATGAAGCGCTCGAACGCCAGTTTGGCTACCTCTTGCACATCCTTAGGTCCGCGAAAGGCCCTAGCGAAATGCGCATAAGGATCCCGCATTTCTATTTTATCCAAGTGTCCCTTGATCGCCTCGACGCTGATGCCGGTCTTGGGCAACGGTTTTACAACTTTTCCTTCCAAAGTAGCCATAACGCTTCAGTCCTTACAAAATGAGAAATAATGTGTATGTTTGATCATCAAGACAACCTGAGGGCGCTGACAGGAGGCACGCGGTCGATCCACGGTTGCGCTCGCTCCAGTTGCCCGGCAAGCTTGAACAAAGTGACCTCATCGGCAAATCGACCGACGAAATGAATGCCAACCGGCAAGCCATCCTTGGTCCAGTGCAACGGCACCGACATGGCGGGCTGGCCGGAGCCATTGAACATCGGGCAGAACGCAGCCAAATCCATCAGTTTGCGGACCCACTGGTGCGCGTCCAGACCTTCCTCGTTGGCGTTGAGGACGCCGAGCTTGGGCGGCGGTGAGGAAAGAACCGGGGTCAGCCACACGTCGCAGGTGGTGAAAAACTGACCCAGTTTGCGGCTCACCACATTGGCGACGCCGAAAGCGTCGGCCAGATTGACGGCGCTCATACTCTCGCCATGCTTCATCAACGCGCGCGTGGTGGCCTCGAAGTTATCAGGGCTCACTTTCCGCCCGGTTGCCGCGCATACTTTCTGCACCGCTCCGGCCATCATGGGTGAAGCGATGTCGCGGAAAATGGCGCAAGATTCATCATGGGTGACATCCGGCGACGCCTCGAACACCTCGTGCCCCAATTTCTCGCAAAGTTTGGCGGCATTGAGCACCGCTTCCTTGCATTCCGGGTGTATCGCCGGCGCACCAGCCGGCGGCGTGACCGAAAATGCGATGCGCAGACGCTTAGGATCGCGCTTCGAAGCCTCTAGAAAAGAAATCGGCGGTTCCGGCAACAGGTAACGTGCGCCAACATCAGCCCCGGCAGTGGCGTCCAGCATGGCGGCGCTGTCGCGCACGCTGCGGCTGACTATGAGCTCGCTGCCAAGACCGAAAATGCCTTCGTCCTGATCCGGTCCCCAGGGTTGACGGAAACGGCTGGGCTTCAGGCCGAACACCCCGCAGCAGGAGGCAGGCGCGCGAATGGAGCCGCCGCCGTCATTGGCATGGGCAACGGGAACCATGCCCGCCGCCACCGCCGCCGCCGCGCCGCCGCTGGAGCCGCCGGCGATATGCCCCGTGTTCCAGGGATTGCCAGTGGGGCCATGCCTCACCGGCTCGGTAGATAAATTGGCGCCGAATTCCGGAATGTTGGAGCGGCCCACCGCCACCACCCCTGACCTCTTGAATCTTGCCGCCAGTTCGTTGTCATAAGGAAAAACCATCCCTTCAAACAACCGGCTGCCGAATTCCATGGGCACGTTGGCGTAATGCGATCCCACATCCTTGATCAGAAACGGCACGCCTTCGAAAGTACCTTTGGCAGGCACCTCTTTCAGCGAACGTTCGGTTTCTTCCGGAACCTTGGCGATCACCGCATTGATTTTACCATTGAGTTTGTCAATTGCCGCAAGGGCCGTCTCTGCAAGCTCGCGCGGACTAACCTGCCGCGCCTTGACCAGTTCGGCCAAGCCGATGCCGTCGTATTTGGCGTATTCCGAGATTTTCATATCGATGTCCTTGAGTCGCAACAATAGGTGATAAGCCATTGGTCGTCATTGCGAGGAGCGAAGCGACGAAGCAATCCAGATATTAAAACTATTTTATGGGTTGCCGCGTCGGTGCTTTGCGCCTCCTCGCAATAACAAGGTCTTTAGTACCTAAAGCCGACCTCGATACCGTAAGTGCGCGGCGCGCCCCAGAAATCCAAAGTGCCGATCAGCGAAGTGGCGCGAATGACACTCTGACGGTAGAGCTTATCCGTCAGATTGCGGCCATAGACCTGCACCCGCCAGCGATCATCGGCGCTTTCAAAGGTAGCAAAGGCATTGAGCAGCGTATAGTTGTCCTCCTCCACATCCGACGAGTTGAACTGATCGAACCAGATGTGGGACTGGTACTTTGCCTCACCGCGCAAGGTGACGCTGCCGTAGTTGCCAATGTCATGGGTATACTGTAATCCGGCGCTCAAAGAAAACTTGGGCGAGCGTGGCAGCGTATTGCCGGACAAATCCTGATCGACGAACGGGTCTGGCGCATCAGGATTGGCGGAGAGGAAGTCCTTGTATTTGGCATCCAATACGGCAAGGCCCATATCAAGCTCCAGGCCTTTCGCCAGCAGCGCCAATACCTCAGCCTCAAGCCCCTTGACTTCGGCGGATGCCGCATTGGTGACAGAAGTTGTGGCGCCGCCGGTCGCCGGATTAAAGCGGTTCACCTGCAAGTCGGTATAATCATAATAGAAGGCGGCGACATTCAATCTTAGCCGTTGGTCAAGCAACATGGACTTGAACCCGGCCTCGTAACTCCAGATATACTCGGGGTCGAACTGCTCGCCGCTGCCCAGAAGGTTGAAGCCCCCGCTCTTGAAGCCACGGGTGGCGGAGACGTAGAGCATCACGTCGTCATTGATGAAGTAGTCGATGCCGAACTTAGGCGTCCACGCCTTCCAGCTTTCATTAGGCGAGGACTGGGAGACAAAGACTCCGCCGCCCGGAACGCCGGTCAACAGTCCGAAGGGATCCGTTACAATGTTAAGAAAATCCCCTTTCTTCTTTTCGTAGCTGTAGCGCAAACCGGCGGTCAGCCGCAGCTTATCAGATACATTGTAAGACCCTTGCCCGAACAAGGCGTAGGCATCCACCCGGTTTTCTACCGGATAGTCCATATCTGCCGCCAGCGGCGTGATGAAAATTTGAAAGTGCTGTCCTGCTTTTTCATGTAAATAGAAGGCGCCAACAACCCATTCGAATTTATCATTGTTTGCCGAGGCCAACTGAAATTCCTGGCTGAAGGATTTGTCATCTTCATTTTCGGTATCCCAGGAAAAATCGATTTCCGTCGCATCGATATCCAATTGCACATCGTTCTTCGATTTGGTGTAGCCTGAAATCGATTTGAAAACGACTTCTCCAAGATCCCACTCAAGATGGGCGCTGAAGCTCGTATGGTCAATGTTCGTGAACATGTCATTGTTGTTATTCACGACGCGCGGATCAAGCCCGATGATGGCTCCGAAAATATCCCGCGCCGGCGACGGAAGGTAAGGATTTACCTTAGGCGCCAAATTGCGGGTACTGCGCTCTTTGGAGTGATCCGCGCTAAGCGTCAGCTTTAAGTTTTCCGACAGATCGATACGCAGCTTGCCGCGAACGCCCCAGACATCCTCATCGTCGAGGTCCACATCGCGCAGCGCGTCATAGGAGAAACCATCTCGTTTTGAAATGAAGGCGGATGCCCGGAAGGAGACTTTATTCTCCACCAGCGGCACATTGATCATGCCGCGCGCGCGTTTTTTGTCATAATTGCCATAGAGGAGATCGGCGGCAGCCTCGATCTCATTGGAAGGTTCCTTGGTGAGAATATTGATGGCGCCGCCGGTGGCGTTGCGGCCATAAAGCGTCCCTTGCGGCCCCTTGACCACTTCGACGCGCTCGATATCGAATAAATCCCGCATCGACGCGGCTGCCCGAGTCTGATAGAGGCCATCTATGTGCACGGCGACGCTGGGATCGGTACCGACATTGATGATATCCGTGCCGATGCCGCGAATGTACGGCTGACCCAAGGCGGCGTTGGTGGTGAATACTAAGCCCGGCGTGCGATATTGCAGATCAAGCGTGGTCTGCAGGCCGGAACGATTGAACTGTTCCGCGCTGAATGAGGTGATGGCGATTGGAACCTTTTGCAGGCTTTCTTCCCGGCGTTGAGCGGAAACCAGAATTTCTTCCAGCGCCAGCGTGTCGGCCTCCACCGCCCAGGATTGTCCGGCTAGGCCAAAGCATAAAGCGGCAAAAGAAGTGGCAATACCAGTTGCAGCCTGACGTAAAGTCCGATTGTCTCGTTTGGTCATGATTGGCGTCTCCCTTGATTATTTCTAACGAAGTGTCCGGTTTTCCATGCGCTTCGATCACAGCAACCCCCTGCGGGAAGCCGACAGCCCCGGAATTCTGCGGCCATACTCGAGCCGCAACAGATTTTAATAGTTATTCTTCTATGACTATACTTTTTATGAAGGATAAATCAATAGTAATTTTTTTATTACTATCTTTTTTTCCAATCAGCAAAAAGCATCCCGATCCGGCGCGCCATATCGTTGAAAAACTTATCGGCGGAAAGGTCTTCGTGAGTGATGAAGATTTCATAATGCTGGTTGAAAACGCAAAAGATGATGATTGTGGCGTCATCCAGATTAAGGCCAGGATCAATATCTCCCCGTCCCTTGAGCACGAGCAGCAGATCGCGGATTTGCTGCTGGCTGCGTCTATCGGATTCCCGCACGGTGCCTTTTAAAACGTCTTCATTGTGCGGACCCAGCGCGGATAGCGCGCGAAGCATCTTTCTGTCGGACCAGTCATTGCGTAAATATCTATATTTATCAACTAATTCCGCCATGGCAATGCCAGGATCGGCTGGCGGATTAGCGATGATTTTCTCCGCTTCGGCAAAAGCTCTTTCCAGGCTGGGACGAATGATCCCCTCCAAAATATTCGCCTTGGTGCCGAAATATTTATAGACCGTCGCCACGCCGACGCCTGCCCTATGGGCAATCTCGTCCATGGTGGCGCCAGAAAAGCCCACATCGCCGAATATCGTCTCGGCGGCCTTCAAGATGGCGTCCCTGCGTTCTTGCTTACGTTGTTCTCGTAGAGACAAAGTATCTTTCCTATCAGATTATAGAGCAATAAATTGATAGTGAATATAATCTTTATACGTATATCGGCCAAGTAATTTTTTCAGTGCATGATCTTTTAAAAAAGGTCCGGACATTTATTCTTCTCATCGAAAACCGCCGCCGCTACACTCGCGGCGATTCTTCCATAAGCTCTCAAGGGCCAACGCATGACCAAAACGCCGCGCAATTTCTTCAAGCCGCTCGCCATCGGCGCGCCTGTCCCCTACCGCGAGCTGCCGGTAAAAGTGGAGCGCATGATCCACTTCTTTCCGCCCCAGAATGAGAAAATGCGCGCCAAAGTCCCGGAAATGGCGGCCAAAGTTGACGTGCTTCTGGGCAACCTGGAAGACGCCATCCCAGCCGACGCCAAGGAAGCTGCCCGGGCAGGCTTCATCGAGGTCGCCCGCGCCCATGATTTCGGCGCCACTGGCCTGTGGACCCGCATCAATTGCCTCAACAGCCCCTGGGTGCTCGACGACATTACCCAGATCGTCGCCGCGGTCGGCGATAAGCTTGACGTAATGATGCTGCCCAAGGTGGAAGGGCCGTGGGACATTCATTATCTCGATCAGCTCCTGGCGCAACTGGAAGCGCGCCATGGTGTCAAAAAGCCCATCCTCATTCACGCCATTCTGGAAACCGCCGAGGGGGTGAAAAACGTCGAGGCCATCGCCGCCGCCAGCCCGCGCATGCACGGCATGAGCTTGGGGCCGGCGGATTTGGCCGCCTCGCGCGGCATGAAGACCACCCGGGTCGGCGGCGGCCATCCCTTCTATGGCGTGCTGGAGGATGCCCGTGCCGACAGCGGCGCGCGCACGCTCTTCCAGCAAGACCCTTGGCATTACACCGTAGCCAAGATGGTGGACGCCTGCGTCTCCAATGGCATCAAGGCGTTCTATGGCCCGTTCGGCGATTTTTCTGATGCCGCCGCTTGTGAGGCGCAGTTCCGCAACGCCTTCCTTTTGGGCTGCGTCGGCGCGTGGTCCCTACACCCCAGTCAGATCGATATCGCCAAGCGCGTCTTCAGCCCCGATGTCAATGAGGTCGCCTTTGCCAAGAAAATCCTCGATGCCATGCCCGACGGCTCGGGCGCGGTGATGATCGACGGCAAGATGCAGGATGACGCCACCTGGAAGCAGGCCAAGGTGATCGTCGACCTGGCCCGCCAAGTGGCGGCCAAAGACCCCGAACTGGCGGCGCTTTACGGCTTTTGACAGCCAACGGCGGTCTGATGTTATAGTAAGGGCATGGCATCGCCCAAGATTCTCGTCGCCTATTATTCCGAAACCGGCCATACCCGGGCCGCCGCCGAAGGCGTGGCCGCGGCGCTGGCGGCCGATCTGATGGAAATCGTCGCCGATGATTTCAGGTGGCCCGGCGTCCTTGGCTTCCTGCAACGGGGGTGGCGCGCCCTGCGCCATCGGGGGGCGGCCATCCGGCCAGCCGTCCGCTCGCCGAACGATTATGACCTGCTAATCATCGGCTCGCCGGTGTGGGTGGGGCATGTGTCGCCGCCGGTGCGATCCTATATGGAATCGATTAGGGCCTGGAAAGGCCCCATCGCTTTTTTCGTCACCTTTGACGGTCAAGGCGGACGCCCTACCCTGGCTGATATGGCGGAGCTGGCCGGCCGCCAGCCCATCGCCCGCATGTCGTTGAGCAGCAAAGACCGACACGATGGCGACGATCATGAAAAAATCGCCAATTTCGTCGCCACCATCCGCTCGACGATGGAGCAGCCGCCGGTTTAGAAAATCAGCAATGCGGCAATGATAGCGGCGATCATCGCCACAAAAGCCGCCGCCACCGGCACCGCCATGTCCTTGCCGCCCGTGGCGGCGACGATGGCGGCTTTGACCAAAGTATTGGCCACCGCCGCCGTCAGCGCCACCCCCGCCGCCAAGGATAAAGGCAGGCCAAGTGATATGTTGCGCGCCACCGTTAAGGTCATGGCGTCGACGTCGGTCAAGCCGGCCAGTGCCGCCACCAGATAAAGCCCGGAATCGCCGAGATAGGCGCGCGCCGCCGCCGACACCAGAAGGACGATGGCCAACAGCGCGCCAAAGCGCAACGGTACGTCAAGATCAAAGGAGGTAGCGCTGAGCTCACTTAAATTCACCGCACCCTTCTCGCCTGCCGGCCAGATCCGCCATGCCGCCACGCCGCCGGTTGCCGCCGCCACAGCCAGCATCGGTAATAATTTTTGCGCCAGCATCGGTTCGATGGCGGCGGCCACCACCAGCATACGCAGCAGCATCATGGTGGAGCTGGCGACGATGCCGGCCGACAACATCCGCCGCAAACCCTCCGATTTGCTGCCCAGACGTGAAAAGCTGATGGTAATTGCCGTCGAGGAGGCCAGACCACCGACGAGCGCGGTGAGCATGATGCCCTTGCCCGGCGCCGTCCATTTGATGGCAAAATAACCAATGAAGGAAATGCCGCTGATCAGCACCACCATCCACCAGATCTGATAGGGGTTAAGCGCCGCCCACGGCCCATAGCCTTGATCAGGCAGGATCGGCAGCACCACGGCGGAAATGACGAGAAATTTCAAAGCGGCGGCCAGTTCATTTCTTTCAATGCCTTGCAGCCAACTGTGAAGAACGGGCTTCAAGCCCAGGATAACCGCCGTGACCACCGCCGCCGAGGCGGCAATGGTATAAAGCCCAAGCCCAGACAGCATCCCGAGGCTATAAGTGATGAGCGCCGCGATCACCGTGGTGATGCCGTGATCACCGCCGGCCGCCGCGCCGGCGCGCAGCACCACGGCGGCCAAAACCAGGGCCAGCGCGCCGAAGCCGATGATCAACACCAGTTCGCCCAGGGCGTTACTCAAGATAACGGTCAAGCCGCCGAGGAGCGCGATCAGCATGAAGGTTCGCAAGCCGGCAAACCGGGTGCCCTCGCCGCGCTCACGGAAACTCCAGCCGCGCTCCAAGCCGACCACGAAGCCCAAGGCCAAGGCCGCCGCCAAATTCTCGAAGGTCTTGATATCGCCGAGGCTTTCCATCGTCTTCTATCCGCCTTGCCGATCAGCTTACCTTATTTTCCGCCCTGCCCATAACGCCGCGAATGCTTTTCAAGAACGCATGGCGCGCCGCATCGTCTGGCAGGCCTTGCAGAATACGGTTGATGTCGATCATCGTCGCCGCATAGTCGTTGTGCCAGTCTAATTCCTCGGTCATGGCGGGGGTGGCGCGACTTGGCCCCTCCAGCCAATCGCAGCATTGGCCGCACTTCAACCGCGCCGTCTGGTCAAGCTGGGGAATGGAAATTTCCGGCAAAGACCGTCCAGTCGCCAGCAGCGCTGCTTTGAAACCGTTGCGCGCCAATTCCTCGCCATGAGTGAGAAAGATATTGCCGCACACCGGCAGACGATCCAGGAGCCATTCCACCAATCCATTGCGGTCGGCATGTCCGGAGTAGGCTTCGATTTTCTTCAAGCGCGCGCGCACCGTCACATCCTCGCCTTGAATGCGTACGGCCTCTTTGCCCTCCTCAAGCAGCCGGCCGAGCGTACCCGGCGCCTGGTAGCCGACCAGAATCACGGTGGCGTCCGGCCGCCAGAGATTGTCGCGCAGATGGTGACGGATGCGTCCGGCGTCGCACATGCCGCTGCCGGCAATGATGATGGCGCCGCCCGACAGCCGCTTCAGGCGCTTGCTGTCGGCCACGTCTTCCTGAAAATGCAGGTTAGGCCGGCGGAATGGATGCGGCGTGCCTTCCTTGTTGATTTCCGTCAGGTGGCGATCAAACACTTCCGTGGCACGGATCGCCAGCGGCGAGTCCAGAAACACATCGACGGTGGGGATGACACGATCGTCGAACAGCACGTCCAGATCATAAAGTAGTTCCTGCGTACGCTCGATGGCAAAGGCGGGAATAAGAATGTTGCCGCCGCGCCGCAAGCCGTCGGTGACGATTTCCGCCAACTCCTGCCGGCGCGCCACCGGATCGCCGCCATTGCGCACCCGATCGCCGTAGGTCGATTCCACAAACACATAATCAAAGCCTTGCGGCGCATCGGGATCGGGATGGAAAACATGATGTCCGGGGCCGATGTCGCCGGAGAACAACAGGCGCAGTGCTCGCCCGTTGTCCTGGCGGATGCTCAGCTCGATAGAGGCCGAGCCGAGAATGTGCCCGACATCCCAATAGCGCGCCCGCACTCCCGGCAATATGTCGACCCAGCGTTCGTAGTCGATGGCCTTGACTTGGCCAAGACAGCGCTCCGCCTCCGCGCGGGTGTAGATCGGCCGCACCGTCTCGCGGCCGCGCCGGCTGTTGCGTTGATTGAGGCGCTCCACCTCAAGCTCTTGAATATGGCCGCTGTCAGGCAGCACGAAGCCGATGAGTTCCGCTGTGCCTTGCGTCGCATAGACCGGCCCCTTGAAGCCGAGGCGGCAAAGTTTCGGAATGAGGCCGCAATGATCGACATGGGCGTGGGTAAGGAGCACCGCGTCAATCTCGCGCGGTTCGAAGGGAAACGGGCCGTAGTTCAATTCGCGCAGCGATTTGTTGCCTTGAAAAAGACCGCAGTCGATAAGAAGCGTGCGCTCGCCGATCTTGAGTAGATAGCAGGAGCCGGTGACAACCCCCGCCGCGCCATGAAATGTTACCTCGACCTTCATTCCAACCATCCTTCCTGACGCAACTTGTCTACCAACATCGGCGCCAGCGGCATGGCGTTACTGACATGGGGCACGCCATCGCCCGATCGCACCCGCTCGATCCCTGCCTTGCTAAATTCACGCGCAGCGGCTTCATCATAGAGAGCATGCACGCAGGCAACTTCCACGACCGTCGCGCCGCGCGCGCGCGCCGCGTCAGCGACCGCCAAGATCGTCGTGCCGGAACTGATCACGTCATCCACGATCAGCGCCGGCCGCCCGTTGAGATCAATGTCTTCT
Organism: Sphingomonadales bacterium; assembly: GCA_019455285.1. Classification (GTDB taxonomy): domain Bacteria; phylum Pseudomonadota; class Alphaproteobacteria; order Sphingomonadales; family Govanellaceae; genus PRO5. The sequence continues at coordinate 58,886 of JACFMS010000008.1, read as the reverse complement.
GGTAATTGCAGCGTCACCGCCCGGTCGCCATGGCGGACCTTGGTTCCCACCGCCCACCGAAGCCGCATCGGCGCCGCCACCGCTTCGGCGAGCGTGGCCGATTCCTCATCCGGACCCAGAACCACCGTGTTGCCCGGCAAGGCCTGTCCCAGGCTTGCCGCGATGGCGGAAGCGCCGGAGACGGCGAGCGCCCGGCGGCCGGGAAAGACTGTTGAGAAATCACGGGTGCGGTGCAGGTGCGGCTCGATGCTGACGATGCGATCCACATAGCGCGCCAGCACCTCGCCCATCACCTTCTGGCTCACCGCCTCGCCGGGATGAAACGCCGTGTCTTGACGCATATAGCCAAGGTAGGGCGCAATCAGGGTGATCGACGTCGCGCCGTTGTCGCGCAAGGCCGACGCCGCCAGCAACACCTCAAAAATCTTGGCTGTCGGCTGGTGCAGCGAGCGGAACAGAAAAACCTCCGCGCTCGTCTCCTCCACCCGGATCAGGGTTTCACCATCGGGAAAGCGGTGCTCCTTGATCCAGCGCAGCGTCAGACCGGCGGCGGCGGCGAAGCTTTGCGCCGCATGGGCGCTATCGGCGAAGGCGTAAACCTCAGCCATGGGCCGCCTTAGGGCCATCGGCGGTAACGATGGCGTAGCCATTGTTCTCATGGGCCATGTTGAGGGCGAATAAGAAGTCCGCCTTGATGTGCGCATGGATGCGATAGATGGGCTCGCCCGCCTGCACCGGATCGCCGACTTTCTTCAACAAGTCGATGCCAGCGCCTTTGTCGATGGGCGCACCGGCGATGCGGGCGATGCGAGCAATGCGATAGCAGTCGATGGCGCCGACCACGCCGTCGGCCGATGACATCACCTCATGGGTCAGCGGTCCTAAGGGAAAGCTCTTGGTCTGCCGGCCTTGCGCTGCGATGATGCGTTCCATGGCGGCGAGCGCCGCGCCGCTCTTCAAGATGTCACGCGCCTTGTCTTCGCCTTCGCCGCCGGTGAGTTTGGGATCGAATTCCAGTACTCGGCCGGCGAGCAGGATCGCCCGCTCCCGCAAATCTGCCGGCGCATCAGGATCATTGCGCAGCACCGCCATCACGTCGCGCGCTTCCAGCACCGGACCGATACCGCGGCCGATGGGTTCTGCGCCGTCGGTGATGACCACATCGACGCGAATGCCAATCTCCTGGGCGATGTGCTCAAAGAGCTTACGCAACCGGTTGGCGTCCGCGCGGGAGCGTACCTTGGCGGTCGGACCGATGGGAATATCAAGCAGGAGATCGGTGGATCCCGCCGCCACTTTCTTCGACAGGATCGACGCCACCAGTTGTTCCCGGGTGTCGATGCCCAGCGGCCGCTCAACGGAAATCAGGATGTCATCGGCGGGCGATAGATTTACGTGCCCGCCCCATACCAGGCAGCCATTGGTTTCCCGAACGATGCGCCGCATGTCGTCCACCGCCACGTCGACGTTGGCCAGCACCTCCATGGTGTCGGCGGTGCCGGCGGGCGAGGTGATGGCCCGTGACGAGGTTTTGGGAATCGGCAGACCGTGGGCGGCGACGATGGGCACCACGATCATCGACGTGCGGTTGCCGGGAATGCCGCCGATGCAGTGCTTGTCCACCACCTGCTCGACCCCCCACTCGAGCCGGCCGCCCACCGAGGCCATGGCGCGGGTCAGTCCCAAAACTTCATCGGTGGTCATAAATCCGGCGCAGGCCACCAGGAAGGCGGCGATCTCCATCTTGGAGTAGCGGTGCGTCGCGATATCCTCGATGATGGCGTAAAGGGCGTCGGCGCTCAACACCTCGCCGTTGATCTTCTGGCGCACCGCATCGAGGCTGGCCGGCGGCTTGGCCTGGATGATAGACACCGCCGCCCCGCAGGGCATGCCGAAGCGCTTGAAGCCGGCGATGGAAAGGCCGATCTCATCGGGTGCCACGATCTCCGGATCATCGGCGATATTGAGGGTGGCCAGCAGCCGGTGCCCGTCGGCGATGATCTCGATCTTGTTGAGGGCCTGGAAGTCCTCCGGCCGGTAGGGCGTGCAACGACGGTTGAGAAAGGCGACGTTTTCGCCGTAGGTGTCGATTTCAACGCACTTCAACTTGAGCACGAACGCTCCTCCGCAACCATGGTCTTGATCTTAGCCATTGGCGATCCACATCCTTTTACATAAGGTAGCATGACTGTCATCGGCAAGGGACCAACAAAACGACATGCGCGACCCCTATGACATCCTGGGCGTGGCCAAAACCGCCAGCGAGAAGGAAATCAAGGCCGCCTATCGCAAGCTGGCCAAGGAGTTCCACCCCGACCTCAATCCCGGCAAAAAGGGCATCGAGGAGCGCTTTAAGGAAATTTCATCGGCCTACGCCCTCTTAAGCGACCCTGACAAGCGGCGGCGGTTCGACGCCGGCGAAATCGATGCCGCCGGCCAGGAACGCGCGCCGCGCGGCGCCTATTACCGCGATTTCGCCGACGGCATGGGCGGCGCCGGGTTTTACGCCCAGGAAGGCTCCGCCTCGCCGGAAGACCTGGAAGACCTCTTATCCAGCCTGTTTGGCGGCCGCAGCGCCGCCGGCGCGGGCATGAAGGCACGGGGCGCCGACGTCAGCTACACCTTGCGCATTTCCTTTCTTGACGCCGCCAAGGGGGTGAGCAAATCCATCACCATGCCCGACGGCCGCACCCTTTCCCTGCAAATTCCCGAAGGAGCCTATGACCGCCAGACCCTGCGCTTGAAGGGCCAGGGCGGCCCCGGTTACGGCGGCGGGCCGGCGGGCGACGCCTTCGTCGAGCTGCATGTCGAGCCCCACCACTATTTCACCCGCAAGGACAACGATGTCCACCTGGAGCTGCCGATCAGCCTCAAGGAGGCGGTCTTGGGGGCCAAGGTCGATGTGCCGACCGTCCATGGTCCGGTGAGCATGAACGTGCCGGCGGGCTCCAATACCGGAACCACCCTGCGGCTCAAGGACAAGGGCATCTACGACCCGCGCAGCAAAACCCGCGGCCACCAGTACGTCAAGTTCAAGGTGGTGCTGCCGAAGGTCATCGATCCCGCCTTGAAAGCCTTCGTCGAAAGCTGGCAGCCGAAGGAGGACAAGCCGCGATCCAACATGGGAGGCTCGGCATGAAAACGCTGTCCGAACTAGTAGCCGAGATTGCCTACGTTCAAGAAGCGGAAGTGACCGAATGGATCGCGGCGGCATGGCTGCATCCCATTCGGGAAGAAGACCGCTATCTCTTTTCCGAGGCTGAAGAAGCGCGCCTGCGACTGATCGTCGAGATGCGCTACGACATGGGCGTGGAGACGGATATCATGCCGCTGGTACTTTCGCTTCTTGACCAACTCTATGGCGCGCGTTGCCAGCTTCACGCGCTCAGCCGCGCCGTGGCCGCTCAACCGGAGTCGGTGCGCGCCGCCATATACGCATTATTGCGCCGCTAGTCATTACGGCGACGCACCCGCACGCCGTCACGCACTTTCTCGCCGGGATGCAGGATCACCGTCTCGCCCATCTCAAGGCCGGACTTGATCGCCGCATGGGTATCGTTTCGGGCGGCAATCTCGACCAGGCGCTCTCGCGCGCGGCCGCGCTTGACGACGAACACCGCCCACTGATCGCCGCGGCGGAACAGCGCGCTTATGGGCGCGCGCAGCGTATTCTTTACTTCCCTGATGATGATGCGCGCCTCGACCCGATAATGATCGCCAAGCCGCGCCCAGCGATCGCCGGGCGCGGTAAAGGCTAGGATCACATTGACCCGCTGCTCCTCGATGCCGAGGGCCGAGATTTTGGTAAAGCCCGCCGGCTCCACCCGGCTGACCACCGCCGCGAACGGGTCGCCGCCGCCCCACTGCTCGATGAAGGCTTTATCGCCGGGGCGAACCTTGACCGCGTCGGTGGACAGAATATCGATCACCGCCTCCAAATCGGTCGGATCGCCGACCTCGATCAACGCTTCGCCCACCGCCACCACGCGCTCGCTTTTATCAGGCACCCGCAGCACCTGGCCGGAAACCGGCGAGCGCACCGCCAGACAACAGGTCTGGCCGGTATTGCCCTTGTTGTCATTGGGCTGGATGAGCCGCGCCCGGGCCGCCTCCAGCGACGCCAGGGCAACCCCCAGATCGGAGCGCGCGGTATCCACCTCCGCCCCCCGCATACGCGCCTCCAACTGGGCTTTTTCCAGGGCGCGGGAGGAAATGTTGCCTTTCTGGAAAAGCTCCTCGGCGCGCTTCAATTCCGAGCGGGCGAAGGCGCGTTCCGCTTCCGCGCGCGACAGCTTGGCCCGCGATAACGCCACCGACGCGGTGGCGGCATCGACATCGGCCTTGGCCTGGGTGGCGCTGCGCACATCGAGGAACAAGGGATCGGCCGGCTCGATGCGGGCGAGCACGGTTTCTTCCGCCGTCACCGGATCGCCGGGCTCGAAGCGGATGCGCTCCATGCGCCCAGCGATGGGCGCTGAAACGGTATAGATTTCCCGCACCCGGGTCTTGCCCTCCCCCGCCACAGCGATGGCAAGATCGCCCTTGTCGACGGCGCCGAAATCCGCCGATACCGGTGGCGACCGCATCAGGAAATAAAGCACCAGGAGGAGCGCCAACGCCACGCCGCCGATCAGCAGATGACGGCGGGTGACGCGCTCCTTGAGCTTGTCAAGCTCCTTAAGATTAGAGAGATTTTTCAGTTTATCGAGCATACGCTCAATCCCTTGTCTTCAGCACGCTCACCAGATCAAGATGGCGGATATTCCGCCATACTGTCCATGAGGAAATCAGGGTCGCTGTCACCACCACCAGGATCGCATGGGCGTAGGTCATCGGCGCGACGATGGTGGGAATGCGGTAAAGCTCGGTATCAAGCGCCGCCGACAATGCCGCCGCCACGCCATAGCCCCCGGCGCAGCCAATGGGCAGGGCCAGCAATACCACGACGCCGATCTCGCCGAGGAGAATATAGCCGACCTCGCCCCTTGTCAGCCCGATGACGCGCAAGCTGGCCAATTCCCGCGAGCGCTCAGAAAAGGCGACGCGCACCGTATTGTAGACGACGCCAAAGGCAATGAGCCCGGCAAAGAAAATATGGAATAGCGTCATGGTGCGCATGTTCTCGCCCATGGTTTCATCGAAATTCTTGCGCGCCGCTTCGGTCCTGAGCACCGAGGCGACCAGGGGGCTTTCCTTCAGCTGAGCAAAGAAGCCGGCGGCCTCCCTGGCGTCAAGGCTGACCGCCACCGCCGAGACATTGGGCCCTTCATACATCAGGCGATGCAGGGCGTTGATGTCCATGAAGGCGCGCGCGCCGATGAATCCCTCGACAATGGCGGTGACAAGGAGCGTCGCCTTGGGCCGACGATCTTCCAGCACCTCGACCTCAACCGGATCGCCCGCGCGCACTTCCAACAGTTCGGCCAATTTGCGGCCGAGCACCAGGCCGCTCTCCGGCGGCGTCACGGCGCGCAGCTTGTCATCGATGACGCGCTGCAATTCGCCGCCGGGCAGGATGCCGGTGATACTGGTGCGCTCCTCCCGCGGGCCGGCCTTCAGCCGCGCCGCCACCATGCGCCCCGGCTCGGCGCGCATCACCCCCGGCAGCCCACGCACCTCCTCCAAGGCGCGGCTGCCGCGGGTTTCGACAAAGGTAACCAGGGCATCCTGGCGGTCGGTGATGTCGTATTGCACTTCCAACAGGTAATCGAGGGCGTCGACGACGAACGAGGAGCCAACATAAATCGCCAACGCCATGCCGACGCCGGCCACCGAAAAGGCAAAGCGCACCGGCCGCCGCTCCAGATGGCGCAGGATGATGCGCGCCGGCTGGCTGAACCAGCGTTCCAATCCTAAGCGCTCCACCAGGGTCTGCCGGAAGGAGGGAGGCGCCGCCGGTCGCATGGCAACCGCCGGCGGCAAGCGTGACGCCCTTACCACCGGCACAAGGGTGCCGGAAAAGCCGGCGATGATGCAAAACAGCGCGCCTTCGATGAATACGCGCGGTACAATCTCGTAGGTTAACATCGGGAAGCGGTAGAAACTGGCGTAAAGACCGGTCAGATTTTTGCCCAAGATATAGCCGGCAACGGCGCCCATCAGCGCGCCCAGAAGAGCGATGACCGCAATGAATTTCAAATAATGCAGGGCGATGGCGCGGTTGCCGTAGCCGAGCGCCTTTAGCGTGCCGATCTGCTCCCGCTCGGTGGCGATCAGGCGCACCAGTACGATGTGCAACAGAAACGCCGCCACCGACAGGAAAATCGCCGGCGACACCGTGGCCATCACTTTCAACTGATCAAGCTCGCCGGAGAGGAACCAGTTCGAGAGCTGGTCGGCGCGCTCATAGGCCACCAACCCGCCATAAGGAGCAAGCTCCAGATCCACGGCATCGAGCACGTTTTTCACCTGCGCGGTATGAGTCAATTTCAGCGACAGGTCGTTAAACGCTCCATCCATGTTGACCGCTGCTTCCAGCGCCTGCCGGCTCATCCAGAAGACGCCGAACCGCTTGTCGTCCGGCATCAAACCGCCGGGCGCGATGGAAAACACGTATTCCGGGGTGAGCACGATGCCGGCGATCATCGGCGTGCGCTTGTGGCCGTTGATCACCATGGTCACGCGGTCGCCAGGATTGAGATTATGCTTTTCGGCGAATGCTTCGCCCACCAGCACCGCATCCGTCTCGCGCGGCTCCAGCATGCGGCCGCGGCGCAGATGCACGACGTTCAAGGGCGGCTCGCCCATGTCGGGAACCGAAATGATCCGCGCCGTCGCCGGTTCGTCCAAGCCCGGCATGTCCAAGGTGGCGCCGAACACCACGCGGGGATAAACGGTCATCACGCCGGGTACGTCGGCGATGCGCTCGGCGACGCTTAAAGGCGCGCGCTTGAGCGCGGCGAACACATCGGCGAAGCGATAGCGGTCATAATAGATATCCCGAGTTTCGGTGAGCGAATGCAGCGTACCCATGGACATGATGTAGGTGGAAATGCCGCAAGCCATGACCAGGGCGATGGCCAAGGCCTGGAACTTCAGCCGCCATAAGTCGCGCATCAGCTTGCGATCAAGCGTCCTCAAACGCCAGCTTACCATGTCACCTCCGATGCCAGGGCGCGGCTAGCATTCTTTTCCTCCCGCGCGATGCGGCCATCGGCGAAATGCAGAACCCGATCGGCCATGGCGGCAATGGCGGCGTTGTGGGTGATGATCATGGTGGTGGTCTGGAAGCGCATATTGACATCGGCGATGGCTTCCAGCACCACGATGCCGGTGGTGTGGTCGAGCGCGCCGGTTGGTTCATCGCACAGCAGCACCGCCGGTCGCTTGGCGATGGCGCGGGCAATGGCCACCCGTTGCTGTTCGCCGCCCGAAAGCTGCGCCGGGAAATGGTTGATGCGCTCGCCAAGCCCCACCAGCGACAACGCTTCCACCGAAGACAGCGGGTTGGGCGTGATCTCGGTCACCAGATCGACATTCTCCTTCGCCGTCAGACTGGGCACCAGGTTATAAGCCTGAAAGACAAACCCCACATGGTTGCGGCGGTAGAAGGTCAATTCATCCTCGCTCAAGGACGAGAGATCGCGGCCCTCGAATATCACCTGGCCTTCGCTGGGCACATCGAGGCCGCCGACGATATTAAGAAACGTCGACTTGCCGCTGCCCGATGGCCCCAACAGCACGATGAGCTCGCCCGCCTCAACGCGCAAGTCCACGCCCCGCAGCGCCCGCACCACGGTTTCGCCCATGGCGTAGGTCTTGGTCAGGCCACGGATGTCGAAAACCGGCGTCATGGCGTGCGATCACAGTTTGTTCAAGGGAATCTTCAGATAAGATACGCCATTCTGTTCCGCCGGCGGCAGATGTCCGGCGCGGATATTGACCTGGATCGACGGTAACAGCAGCGCCGGCAGCGCCAGAGTCTTGTCCCGGCCTTCCCGCATGGATACGAATTCCTGTTCGCTGACGCCCTCACGAATATGAATGTTGCCCTGCCGTTGTTCCTTCACCGTGGCCATGAAGGCATGCTTGGCGCGGCCGCTTTTGGGCAGATAATCGTGGCAGAGATAAAGCTCCGTATCATCCGGCAGGGTATAAAGGCGATGGATCGACTTAAAAAGATCATGGGCATTGCCGCCGGGAAAATCCACCCGCGCCGTGCCATAGTCGGGCATGAACAAGGTATCGCCGACGAACGCCGCGCCATCCATGACATAGCCGATGTCGGCGCGAGTGTGGCCCGGCAGCCACCACACGGTGACATCGAGCGCGCCGATCTTGCAGGTATCGCCATCCCTAAACAGTCGGTCAAACTGTGATCCATCGGTCGATAAATCAGGAATATTATAAATTTCTTTCCACGTCTCCTGCACGCTGACGATGTGATCGCCGATGCCGATCTTGCCGCCCAACCTCTTCTTCAACACGGCCGCGGACGATAAATGATCGGCGTGGGCGTGGGTTTCCAATATCCATTCCAGCTTCAAGCCGCGCTTCGTGATGATTGATATCACCTCCTCCAGCGCCGTGGTGGCGGTGCGGCCCGACGCCGCCTCATAATCCAGCACCGGATCGATGACGGCGCAGGATTTGGTCGTTAGATCAATGACGAGGTGGCTGATGGTGGCGGTATTGTCATGGAAGAAACTGATTACTTCCGGTTTCATGACGCAATCTCCTTCCAATGATGACAGGAAACTTGATGTCCGCCGGCGTCCACATCCTCAAGCGCCGGTCGTATCTGCGCGCATTTATCCGTAGCATATCGGCAGCGGGTGCGAAAGACGCAGCCCGAGGGCGGCGCCAGCGGCGACGGCAAGTCGCCTTCCAGAAGGATCGGTCGATGCGCAACCTCGGGATCGGGGATGGGCACCGCGGAAATCAGCGCCTTTGTATAAGGGTGCCGCGGCTGATCGAAGAGGGCGCGTGATGACGCCAGCTCCATGACACGGCCAAGATACAAGACCAGCACGCGATGGCAGATATGGCGCACCACCGATAAATCATGGCTGATGAACAACAACGACAGCCCAAGATCGCGTTGCAGGTCCATCAGCAAATTCACCACCTGCGCCTGCACCGACACATCGAGCGCGCTCACCGGCTCGTCACAGATGATGAGCGCCGGTCGCACCACGATGGCGCGCGCGATGCCAATGCGCTGGCACTGGCCGCCGGAGAATTCATGCGGGTAGCGGTTGATCATTTGCGGCAGCAATCCGACGCGGGCCATGGCGTCTTCCACTCGGGCGCGGCGCTCCGCCCGCTTCAGCGTCGGTTCCAATTCACGCAACGGCTCGGCGATGATTTCACCGATGGTCAGACGCGGATCAAGGCTGGCCAGCGGGTCTTGAAAGATGATCTGCATCTGCCGCCGCTTCTGCCGCATGGCGGCCTTGTCCAAAGACGCCAAGTCCTCACCCAGCCACGCCACCTGTCCGGCGGTTGGGTCGATCAGACGCAAGATGGCGCGGCCGAGCGTCGATTTGCCGCAGCCTGACTCGCCGACGATGCCCAGCGTCTCGCCGCGACGGAGCAAGAAACTGACGCCATCCACCGCTTTCAACGGCAGCGTCTTTCCACCCCAGCCAGCGCCGACGCGCACCGGGAAATGCACTTTCATATCTTCTACCCTTAGGATCGTCTCGCTCATGCGGCGCGGCCTTTCAACAGATTGAAATGGCAGGCGCAGGTCCGCTCCTCGCCGACGCTGAGAAGCGCCGGGCGTTCCGTCTCGCAGCGTGCTTGCCTATGAACGCAGCGCGGACTGAACGCGCAGCCTGGCGGCAGGCACTGCAAATTCGGCGGCTGACCCGGTATCGCCTGCAATCGCGTCTCTGCGCGATCCAGGCGCGCGGCGGATGTCAACAGCCCAGCGGTATAAGGATGGGCCGGGGCACGGAAGATATCGCGCGCCAGCCCTTCTTCGACCACGCGGCCGCCGTACATCACATTAACGCGATCGGCCAGTCCGGCGATGACGCCGAGATCATGGGTAATCATAATGAGTGCGGTGCCGGTTTGATCCTTCAGCTCGCGCATCAGGGTAAGAATTTGCGCCTGCACGGTGACGTCAAGGGCGGTGGTCGGTTCATCCGCGATCAACAGGCGCGGTTCGCATAGCAGCGCCATGGCGATCATCACCCGCTGGCGCATGCCGCCCGATAATTGGTGCGGATATTGCGTCATGCGCCGCGGCGCATCGGGGATGCGCACCCGCTCCAGCATGTCGGTGGCGCGCCGCCACGCCTCCGCACGCGGCATGTGGCGATGCCATTCCAGCACTTCCGCCAATTGATCGCCGATACGCACATGGGGCGTCAGCGCGGTCATGGGATCCTGGAAGATCATGGTCATGCGGTCGCCGCGCACCTTGTTGAGCTCTGCCGCGGAGACGCCGAGAATTTCCGCGCCCTCAAACCGCACCCGGCCGCTGGCCTGGCCGTTGGCTGCCAAAAGGCCCATCACCGCCATGAAGATCTGGCTTTTGCCCGATCCCGATTCGCCGACGATCCCTAAGCACTCGCCCGGACGCACGGTAAAATTCACGTCCGTCACCGCCGCCACCGCGCCTTCCGGCGTGGTGAACGAAACGCACAAATCGGATGCCTCCAACACCGCCGCCATGGTCAGCGATCCTTCGGGTCGAGGGCGTCGCGCACGCCGTCACCCAGGAAGTTGAAGGAAAACAGCAAGACGGCCAGCGTCGCAGCAGGGAAAATCAGCATCCAGGGCGCGGTTTCCATCTCGTCCGCGCCCTCGGAGATGAGAACGCCCAGGCTGGTCAGCGGCTCCTGCACGCCTAGACCAAGAAAACTTAAAAAGCTTTCCACCAAAATCACCTGCGGAATGGTCAAGGTCACATAGACCACCACCGGTCCCAGTAGATTAGGAATGATATGACGGCGGATAATGGTTGGCGTGCGTGCGCCAGCGGCAATCGCCGCCTCGATGAACTCGCGGTTTTTCAAGGACATCGCCTGGCCGCGCACAATGCGCGCCATGGTCAGCCATTCCACCGCGCCCAGGGCGAGAAACATCAGGATAATATTGCGCCCGAACACCACCATTAGAATGATCACAAAGAACATGAACGGCAGCGAATAGAGAACATCGACAACGCGCATCATCGCTTCATCGAGCCGACCGCCGACATATCCCGCCACCGCGCCATAGACGATGCCGATGGTCAGGCTGACCGTGGTGGCGGCCAACGCCACCATCAGCGATATTCGCACGCCATAAAGAATGCGCACGAACAAGTCGCGGCCCACCGCGTCGGTGCCCAGGAAAAAGCCATGGGCCAAGTTGGGCGCAATGGCGATAAAGTCATAATTTAGCGTGTCATAAGGGTGCGGCGCCGCCCATGGTCCGACGATCGACAGCGCCGTAATGCCGATGATCAGCATCAAGGCGATCACCGCTGCGCGGTTGCGCCGCAGACGGTGCTGCGCATCCTGCCATAAACTGCGTCCGGCAACCTGTTCAACCGCCGCCGTCATTTGTAGCGCACCCGAGGATCAAGGAAGGCGTAGACAAGATCAACAATGAGATTAAACAGCATGATCAGCGCCGCATAAAAAATCACCACCCCCATCACCAGGGTGTAATCACGATTCAACGCCCCTTGCACGAAATAGCGGCCGATGCCGGGCACCTGGAAAATCTGCTCGATTACCACCGAGCCGGTGATGATGCCGGCGGTGGCGGGTCCGAGAAAACTGACCACCGGGAGAATCGCAGCGGGCAGCGCATGACGGATGATGATGCGGCGCTCCGGCAGTCCCTTGGCCCGCGCCGTGCGCACGTAATTGGTGTGCAAGACCTCGATCATACTGCCCCGGGTGAGGCGCGCGATGTAGGCGGTATAGGGCAGCGTCAAGGCGATCACCGGCAGCACCATGTCCTTGATGGTCCCTTCCTCCCATCCCGCCACCGGCAAGAGCTTCAAATAAATGCCGAAGATCAGCGCCATCAAGGGCGCCATGACGAAATTGGGCACCGCAATGCCGGTCATTGCCGCCGTCATCACCACATGATCGGTCAGGCTGTTCTGGCGCAGGGCGGCGGCCGTGCCCAACGACACCCCCAGCGCCAGCGCCAGGATGATGGCCGCGCCGCCCAGCTTCAAGCTGGTGGGAAAGCCGGTGGCGATCAGCTCGTTGACCGTGAAGTCCTTGAACTTATAGGAGGGGCCGAAATCACCCCGCACCACCCGCTTAAGATATATAAAATATTGATCCACCAATGGCTTATCGAGATCATAGGCGGCTTTGATGTTGGCTTCGATCTCGGGCAGCAGGGCGCGTTCCGAATCGAAGGGGCCGCCGGGCGCCGCCCGCATCATGAAAAACGCCGCCGTGATGATGATGAACAGGGTTGGGACCGCCGTAAAAAGACGGCGAAGGGCCAACGAGGCGATACTCACTTGCGGCGCGCTCCCTCTTCACGATAATTTGTACACCGTAGCACAGGGAAATACGCTAGGCCATCCAAGGAGATATCGTCATGGCAACCGAGCAGGCCACCTTCGCCATGGGCTGTTTCTGGGGCGTCGAAGTGACATTCCGCAACACGCCGGGGGTCAAGGACGCCATTGTCGGCTACACTGGCGGGCATACCGCCAATCCTACCTATCAGGAAGTGTGCAGCGACGCTACCGGCCACGCCGAGGCCATTTTGGTCACCTATGACCCCGCTGAAATTTCCTATGAGGACTTGCTGAAGGTGTTTTGGGATAACCACAACCCCACCACCTTGAACCGCCAAGGGCCGGACGTCGGCACGCAATATCGCTCGGCGATCTTCTATCATTCGGCGGCGCAAAAAGCGGCGGCGGAAGCCTCCATGGCGGCGATGGCCGGCCGCTTTCCCCGTCCCATCGTCACCGAAATTGTCCCTGCCGCCCCCTTCTATCCGGCGGAGGAATACCACCAGCGTTATCTGGAAAAGCGCGGGCTGGCGAGCTGTCATATCTGACCGTCACGTAAACCGACCGCAGACCGTCGTCTGGGCATGGCTCATGATCCCATGCCCAGAGACAGCCGATGCGCCTCAGCCGCCGCAACCTGCCCTGCCGCCATGCGGCGATGATGGCGATGGCGCGGCGGCTCACCTGGGCCGTCTTTCACGACCATCAGCCGATGACCATGGAAGAAATGATGCTCCGCGCCGTAGCCATGGGCGGCGGCGGACTTTTCCTATCCTTACGTCTGTTTTTAACGGCGCTGGCCCACGCCGGCCGAGAGCTGGCGGTCAGATTTGACGCCGGCGATCAAACATCCATTCGCCTCTATCGCGCCGACCCTATTTCTGGCCGCTTGCTGCGCCAAGCGTCATCCATTCCGACAACTGCCTGCTTGACCATCGACTGCGCCGCCGAGGAATGGGAGACGCTGAGGCTGCACCTTGAGGCATGGGAGATCAGCCATTTGTTGCGGGCGTTGGCGGCGCAAGCGCCCCTCTCCCGCCGCCAGCAGATGATCCTTTGCCAAGCCGGCCCCACCATCCACCGCCACAGCGATTATCCCCTGCCGCCCCTGTCCCTCGCTGCCAGCGGCATCCCGCTCCTTCATCTCACCGAAACCGATATGGACCTGGCGACGGAGTACGGCTATTACCACCGCCTGGCAACAACTCTGCATAAAGCGGACTTCGCTTGTAATTTATACGCTTATAGCGTACAATAGTTAATATGCGGGTCGAATGGGACGCGGCCAAAGATAAAGCCAACATCGCCAAACATGGTCTCTCTTTGGGGGATGCGGTTGAACTTTTGGCCGGCAAACCTGTGATCACCGTGGACGAACGCCACGATTACGGAGAAGCCCGATACATCGCCGTTGGTCCTATTAACGGCCGTTTGTGCGTCTGTGTTTTTACCCTTCGCGGCAAGACGTATCGGATTATTTCCTTACGCAAAGCCAATGAGAGAGAGCGTCATGACCACCAAAACCCGTAAGAGCCGGATCGTCGGGGTAAGCCTGGCCAAGTCCAGGAGGCGCAACAGCGCCACCGATTGGGCGCGCGTAGACGCCTTGACGGACACTGATATCGCCAAGGCCATCGCCGCGGATCAGGATGCCGCGCCGGACATGAGCCTCGCTTTGCGCCGGGGATACAAATATCTGCCCAAAGGCTATCCCGATGACATGGGGCCGGATGTCAAAGCCATCCGCAAACGGCTGGGCTTGTCGCAAGGAGCGTTCGCCAAGCGGTTTGGTCTGCCGGTGGCGACGATCCGCAATTGGGAACAGGGCCGCACGGTACCAGACCGCCCCGCCCAAGTCCTGCTACGAGTAATTGCTGCCGCGCCTAAGACAGTGCAAAAAGCCGTCGAGGCGGCGTAAAAAATCTAAGCGTCCTCCACCAGCCGGCCATAGAGATCGGGGCGGCGGTCGCGGAAGAAGCCGAAGGCGGCGCGGTGGGCGCGGATCTGATCAATATCGAATTTATGCACGATCACCCCTTCCTCGCCATCGCCCAGTTCGGCCTTGGTGTCGCCGCGGTGATCGGCGATGAAGGAATGACCATAAAAATGCTGTCCTTCCTCGGTGCCGGTGCGGTTGGCGGCGATCACCGGGACGACGTTCGATACCGCATGGCCGATCATGGCGCGCTGCCATAAGCGCCGGGTGTCGAGGTTGGGTTCCTCCGGTTCCGAGCCGATGGCGGTGGGATAAAGCAGAAGTTCCGCGCCCATCAGCATCATCGCGCGCGCGCACTCGGGAAACCATTGATCCCAGCAGATGCCGACGCCAATGCGGCCAAAGCGCGTGTCCCACACCTTGAAGCCGGTGTTGCCGGGACGGAAATAAAATTTTTCCTCATAACCGGGGCCATCGGGAATGTGGCTCTTGCGATAAGTGCCAAGCACCTCACCGCCGGCGTCGATCATTACCAGGCTGTTGTAAAAGTGCGGCCCATCGCGTTCGAAGATCGAGGTGGGAATGGCGACGTGCAAGTCACGCGCCAGTTCGCGCATCGCCGTCACCGCCGGGTGATCCGCCACCGGGTAAGCGCGGGAAAATAAATTCTCATCCTCATGGCGGCAGAAGTAATAGCCCTGGAACAGTTCCGGCGGCAGGATGATCTCAGCCCCGACGGCGGCCGCCTCGCGCACCCGCGCCGCAACGCGAGCGATATCATCCGCCATGACGTCGGTGAACGAAAGCTGGATGGCGGCGACGGTGATCTCGGTCATCGCTCAAATCTCCTCGATGGGCCAAGCCGGCTGCTGCTGCGTGATGCAATGGAACGAACCGCCGCCGGTGAGCAAGTGATCAGCGCGCAGCCCCACGGTGCGCCGGGTGGGAAACAGGTTGGCGATGCGCGCCACCGCTTCATCATCATAGCGCGAACCGTAGACCGGCACCACGACGGTGGTATTGGCGATGTAGAAGTTCATGTAGCTGGCCGGCACAACGTCGCCATCCTCATTCTCGATACGGCCCGGCGAAGGTATGGTGTCCACTTCCAGCCCGGCCGACGTCAGCACCCGCAGGGCATCGGCGTATACGTCGCGGTTGGGATCATCACTGGCGCGCGCTTCCATGGTCAGCACCAGGCCCGGCGCGACAAAGCGCGCCAGATTATCCACATGGCCGTCGGTATGATCAGCCATCAGGCCGTCATTGAGCCACACCACCTTGTCAAAGCCCAAAGCTTCCGCCAAGAGCCGCTCGGCCTGAGCCTCGCTCATGCCCTGGTTACGGTTGGCATTGAGAAGGCATTGCCGGGTGGTGAGCACACAGCCCCGCCCATCGCCATCAAGGGCGCCGCCTTCCAAGATCCAGTCATAGCGCCGCAAGTCGATGCCGGCGCGGGCGGCCACTTGGGCGGCCACCTGATCATCGCCGGTAAGCTCGTACTTGCCGCCCCAACCGTTGAAACGGAAAGCGGTAGCGCTAACACCCATCTTATCAGCGACAAAAATCGGCCCGGTATCGCGCAGCCAGATGTCGCCGAAAGCGGCGTCGATGATCTGTGCGCCGAGACCCACCAGCGCCCGTTCCGCCGAGGCCCGCGCCTCGGCGTTGGCGACCAAGATTTTCAAGGCTTCACCTCGCGCCCGGCCGGTGGCCCGGTCAACGTCGGCGATGGCGGCAAAGAGCGCCGCCACCTCGGCCCGCGCCGGCTCCAGGTCGTCAAGCCACAGCTCGCCATGGCTCGGCCAAGCCGACCACAGGGCGGCATGGCGCGCCCACTCGGCCGGCGGCCGCGCGGTAGCCAGGGTCAGGCCAGAACTTTGCATCAAGGTCATGCCAGCATACTCACCAAGGGGCGCAATCGGCGGGTAAAGTAGGGTCTGGGGGGCGTGGCCGCAAGAAATTTTCGGCCCCTCTCAGCGGTCCGGGCACGGTCCCCGTTCAAGCTGCACCGTGGCGTGCGCGATGCCGTAGGTTTCGTCGAGAAACGCCTTGATCCGGCTCAATGCGGCGTCGCCGTCCGCGGACCCGGCCACCCGAACGTGCAAGGTCACCAGCGGGTGCTTTTCGGTCAGTGACCAGACATGAATGTGGTGCACGTCCTCAATCTCGGGCAAGGCCGCCAGCAACCGCTTGCGGATGTCGTCCGCTTCCGCCGTCTCCGGCGCGCCTTCCAAGAGGATATGGCCGGAGCGGCGAATAAGATCGATGGCGCCGAACAGCAGAAGCGCCGCCACCAGCAGCGACAGCAAGGGGTCGATCAACGTCCAGCCGCCAAAGATGATGACGAGGGCGGCGATAATCGCCGCCAGCGAGCCTAGGATATCGCCGGCGACATGCAGGAGCACGCCACGCAGATTGAGGCTTTGGTGACGATCGCCGCCATGGAGAATGCGAAACGCGGCAAGGTTGGCGATGAGGCCGGCTATCGCCACGATCAGCATCGGGATGGCGGCGATCTGAGAGCCGGCGACAAAGCGCTCGGCGGCCTCGGCAATGATCCAGGCGGCCACCACCAACAGCATGACGCCATTGGCGAACGCCGCCAGCACCTGCGCCCGACCATAGCCGTAGGAGCGTCTTTCGTCTGATGGCCGGGCGGCGAAGTGAAAGCCGGCCAGCGCCAGCGCCAGAGCGCCGCTGTCGGCCAGCATGTGCCCGGCGTCGGCGAGCAGCGCCAGTGAGCCGGAGATCAGGCCGCCCGCCGCCTCCACCACCATGAACGATACGGTGAGCGCCAAGGCCAACCCCACCCGCTTCCGGTCGCCCTGGTGGGAATGGCGGTGACTGTCATGAGTTCCGTCAGGCATGGCTTAACCCTCTTGACCAGCGTCAGCATGACGCGGGCGTAAAGGCTTGGCAAGATGGCAAAAAAGAAACCCCGGCGCACGTAAAAGCGCACCGGGGGGGGGGCGAGTCGGCATGCGGGATATGCACCCCGTCGGCCGACGTATGCCGAAGTTTGCCCGACAGAGGAATGGATGCTTCCAAACACAACTACGGAACGACAAAAAGCATCCGTCGTTCGTGGCAAGAGGGAATATGGGAAGGGCCCGCGACAGGCAATCGCGGCGACGGGTGGGTCGCCCAAAAAAATGGGTGGGTCGGCAGCAAAATTAGCTGCGCTTGCCGTAAATCTCCTCGGCGCGCTTGACGAACGCCATCACCATGTGATGCACCGCCTCGGTAAACAGCGCCCCGACGAGTTTTTCAAACAGATGGCTCTTGAACTGGAAATCGACCACGAAATCGATGGTGCAGTGTCCGTTCGGTTCAGGAATGAAGTCCCAGCGGTTATGCAGATACTTCAACGGGCCATCAACATAGGAGACTTCAATGCTTTTGGCCGGATCGAGATGGACGTGGGAGGTGAACTTTTCGCGAAACATCTTAAAGCCGATGATCAGATCAGCCCAGAACTGGTTCGGCGCCCGCTTGAAGATGCGCGCTCCCAGGCACCATGGGAGAAATTCCGGGTAGCGATCGACATCGACGACGACGGCATAAAGCTCTTCTGCACTGAAAGGCAGCGTGCGCCGTTCTTCGTGGCGAGGCATCTATTTTATGGATTTTTCGCAAGCTGCGCGGCGCGGTTGGCGCGCAGCCGAGCAAAATCGTCGCCGGCATGATAGGACGAGCGCGTCAACGGCGAGGACGCCACCAGCAGAAATCCCCGCGCATAAGCGATGGTTTCGTAATTCTTGAACTCATCGGGGGTGATGAAGCGGTCAATCGGTGCATGCCGCGGCGTCGGCTGCAAGTACTGGCCGATGGTCAAGAAATCGATATCGGCAGAACGCATGTCGTCCATCACCTGCTGCACTTCGATCTTATCTTCGCCGAGACCCACCATGATGCCGGATTTGGTAAAGATCGTCGGATCGAGTTCCTTCACCCGCTCTAGGAGCCTGAGCGAATGGAAATAGCGTGCGCCGGGGCGGATGGTCGGATAAAGCCGCGGCACGGTTTCAAGATTATGATTGTAAACATCGGGCTTGGCGGCCACCACCGCTTCCAATGCGCCGGGCTTGTTCCGAAAATCTGGCGTAAGTATTTCCACCGTGGTGTTGGGCGCTTCGCAGCGCAAGGCTTCGATCACCTTGACGAACTGGCTTGCCCCGCCGTCGTCGAGATCGTCGCGGTCGACCGAGGTAATGACCACGTGCTCCAACTTCATGTCGCGCACGGCTTCCGCCACATGCTGCGGTTCCAAGGGATCGACGGGACGGCCCAAGCCGGTCTTGATGTTGCAAAAGGCGCAGGCGCGGGTGCAGATATCGCCCAGAATCATCATGGTGGCGTGCTTTTTCTGCCAGCATTCACCGATGTTGGGGCAGGCCGCCTCCTCGCACACGGTATGGAGCTTCAGTCCGCGCATGAGCCGGCGGGTTTCGGCGAATTCCGCCGAGGTCGGGGCCTTGACCCTCAGCCATTCAGGCTTGGGCTTACGGGGGCCTTCCCCCCTGATGTTTTCAACCTTGCTCATGCGTACTCCTTAAGCCTTCCCCCTTGATGGGGGAAGGTTTGGATGGGGGTGGTGTCTCGCGCGCCTCATCACCCCCACCCGCCCACCTACGCTTATCGCTTCGGTGGACGACCTCCCCCATCGAGGGGGAGGTAGTTTTGCCCCCTAAATGTGGAGGGCGCGGCCGTAGGCGTCAAGCACGCTTTCGTGCAGCATCTCAGAGAGGGTCGGATGCGGGAATACGGTGTGCATCAGTTCGGCCTCCGTGGTCTCCAGCGTCCGGGCCAGGGTATAGCTGTGGATAAGCTCGGTCACCTCGGCGCCGATCATGTGCGCGCCTAGAAGCTCGCCGGTCTTGGCGTCGAACACGGTCTTAATAAAGCCCTCCGACTCGCCCAGGGCGATGGCCTTGCCGTTGCCGATAAAGGGAAAGCGGCCGACCTTGATCTCCCGGCCCGCCGCCTTGGCCTTGGCCTCCGTCAGCCCCACCGAGGCCACCTGCGGCCGGCAGTAGGTGCAGCCCGGAATGTTGCCCTTGTCCAGGGGATGGACGTCCTTGACCCCGGCGATCTTTTCCACCGCGATCACGCCCTCATGGCTCGCCTTATGGGCGAGCCAGGGCGCGCCGGTCAGGTCGCCGATGGCCCACACGCCTTTGACGTTGGTTTCGCCCCACTGGTTGGTGACCACATGGCCCTTTTCCACCTTGACCCCGGCGGCTTCGAGGCCCAGATCCTCGACATTGCCGGTGATGCCGATGGCCAATATCACCCGCTCGACCTTGATCTCCTGGGTTTTGCCGTCCTTGGTTTCAACAACAGCCGTGACATCGGCCTTGCCGGGCTTCAATTCCTTGACGTTTGCCGAGGTGAGTATCTTCATGCCCTGCTTGACGAAGGCTTTCTGGGCGAAGGCGGAAATTTCCTCATCCTCCACCGGCAGCACCCGGTCGAGCATTTCGACCACGGTGACTTCCGCGCCGAGGTCGCGATAGAAACTGGCGAATTCGATACCAATGGCGCCCGAGCCCACCACCAGAATCGACTTCGGCATCACGTCCGGCGTCATGGCGTGGCGGTAGGTCCAGATCAGCTTGCCGTCGGCCTTCAGGTGCGGCAGTTCCCGCGCCCGCGCACCGGTGGCGAGGATGATGTTCTTGGCCGCCACCGTTTCCTTCTTGCTGTCTTTTTTATCCACCGTCACTTTGCCGGCAGCCGCCAGGCGGGCATGACCTTCGATCACCGTCACCTTGTTTTTCTTCAACAGCATGGTGACGCCGCCGTTCAACTGCTTGGCCACCTTGCGGCTGCGCTCGACGATTTTTGCAATATCAAAGCTGACGTTGTCCGCCTTCAAGCCATACGCCGAGGCGTGCGTCATGATATGATAAGCTTCCGAGGAGCGCAGCAGCGCCTTGGTGGGAATGCAGCCCCAGTTGAGGCAGATGCCACCGAGGAGTTCGCGCTCGATGACCGCGGTTTTCAGTCCCAGCTGCGCGGCGCGGATCGCCGCCACATAGCCGCCCGGCCCGCCGCCGATCACCACGAGGTCGAATGTTTGTTCCGTCATGAGTCTGTCCTTATTTTTTTCAAAGCGCCAGGCGCGCCGGGTTTTCAATGAGCGCCTTGAACGCGGTCAGGAGCTTCGCGCCGATGGCGCCGTCGATGGCGCGATGATCCACCGACAACGTCGCCGACATCACGGTCGCCGGCACGATCTGCCCATTCTTGATCACCGCGCGTTGTTCCGCCGCGCCCACCGCCAGAATGGCCGCTTGCGGCGGATTGATCACCGCCTCGAACTCCTTGATGCCGTACATGCCGAGGTTGGATAGAGAGATGGTGCCGCCCTTGTAATCTTCCGGCATCAGCTTGCCGGCCCGCGCCTTCTCGGCCAGCGCGCGCATTTCATTGCTGATCTCAATCAGCCCCTTTGTATCAGCGCCGCGAATGATCGGTGTAATCAGCCCGCCGTCGATCGCCACCGCCACCGAGACATCGGCGCGGCTATAGCGATAGAGCTTGTCGCCAGCGAACTGTACGTTGGCTTCCGGCACGCGCTTCAACGCGATGGCCAGCGCCTTGATGATGAAGTCGTTGACCGAAAGCTTTAATCCTTCCGCCTCGTTGATGTCCTTGCGCGCCGCCAGCAGGTGATCCATTTGCACGTCCACGGTCATGTAGAAGTGCGGCACGGTGCGTTTTGATTCCGACAGGCGCTCGGCGATCACCTTGCGCATGGTGGAGAGTTTTACCTCCTCATGCGGCGCATCCGCCGGTCCATAAACCGTCGCTGGCGCGACAGCGGTAGCGGCAGTGGCGGCAACTTGCGGCCGTGCCAGCGGCGCCTTGCCTTCCAGATCGCGTTTCACCACCCGGCCGCCGGGACCGGAGCCTTGCAGGGTATTCAGATCAATGCCGCTCTGCTTGGCGATGCGGCGCGCCAGGGGCGAAGCAAAAATCCGCGCGTCATCATGGGCGGCGGGAACGGTCGGCTGCGGTGTCGGCGCTGATGGAAGTATGGGTGCGGATTTTTTTTGTTCGTCATTCCCGCGCAAGCGGGAATCCACCTTTTCTTCTGCACTGGACTCCCGCTTTCGCGGGAGTGACGGAGAAGTTGAGGGACTGGCGACGCCCGCCTCGCCTTCCTCCAACAACACCGCGATTACGGTCCCCACCGGCACATCCGCCGTGCCAGCCGCCACGGCGAGCTTGCCGACCTTGCCTTCGTCCGCCGCTTCCACTTCCATGGTCGCCTTGTCGGTCTCGATCTCAGCGATGACATCGCCCGCCGCGATGGTATCGCCTTCCTTGATCAGCCACTTCGCCAGCGTTCCCTTTTCCATGGTCGGCGACAGCGCCGGCATGCGAATTTCAATGGACATTATTTGGTCTCCCTAATCGCGGTAGAGCGCCGCTTTTGCGGCGGTGATAATTTTTTCCGGGGATATCAGCCACAACTTTTCCAGATTGGCGGCATAGGGCGTCGGGACATCGGCGTTGGCGACGCGCAATACCGGCGCATCCAAATAATCGAACGCCTGTTCGGTGACCCGCGCCGATACTTCCGCGCTGATGCCGCAGGTGGGCCAGCCTTCCTCGACCACCAGCAGGCGATTAGTCTTTTGCACTGAGGCGATGACCGGTTCCAGATCCAAGGGCCTGAGCGTGCGCAGATCGATCACTTCCGCCGATACGCCGTCCGCCGCCAAGGCATCGGCCGCTTCCAGGCACTGGCCGACGGCGATGGAGTAGGCGACCAGCGTCACATCCGAACCTTCGCGCACCACCGCCGATTTGCCCAACGGCACGATCCAATCGTCGCCCTCCGGCACGTCGAAGGTTTTGCCGTAGAGAATTTCGTTTTCCAGAAACACCACCGGGTTGGGATCGCGGATGGCGGCTTTCAATAACCCCTTGGCATCCGCCGCTGAATAGGGCGCCACCACCTTCAGCCCTGGGATATGCGCGTACCAGGCGGCGTAATTCTGGCTGTGCTGGGCGGCAACCCGGGACGCCGCGCCGTTGGGTCCGCGAAAGACGATGGGGCAACCGATCTGGCCGCCCGACATGTAGCGGGTTTTCGCCGCCGAGTTGATGATCTGATCAATGGCCTGCATGGCGAAGTTGAAGGTCATGAACTCGATGATGGGTTTAAGGCCGGCAAACGCCGCGCCAACGCCGAGCCCGGCGAAACCATGCTCGGTGATCGGCGTATCCATCACCCGCTTCGGTCCGAATTCATCCAACAGACCTTGGCTTACCTTGTAAGCGCCCTGGTACTGCGCCACTTCTTCGCCCATTAAAAACACATCCGGGTCGCGACGCATTTCCTCGGCCATGGCGTCGCGCAACGCCTCGCGCACGGTTTGCGATTTCAGTCCGGCTTTCACATCTATTGACATCATCCGCCTCCCTTTACGCGTACACGTCCGTCCACAATTCGGACGGCTCGGGTTCGGGGCTGGCGGTGGCGAAATCGGCGGCGTCGGCGACAATCTCCTTCACCTCGCGGTCGATGGTCTTCAAGCTTTCCTCGTCGAGGATGCCGGCATCGAGAAGACGCTTCTTCGCCTGATCAAGGGGATCATGCTCGGCCCGCATCTTCTGCACTTCTTCCTTGGAGCGGTATTTCGCCGGGTCTGACATGGAATGGCCGCGATAGCGGTAGGTTTTCATTTCCAACAAGATCGGGCCGTTGCCGCCGCGGCTCCAGGCGACCGCCTCATCCGCCGCTGCCTTGACGGCGAGCACATTCATGCCGTCCACCTGGCGGCCGGGAATGCGGAAGCTTTCGCCGCGCCGATAAAGCTCGCCCTCCGCCGAGGCGCGGTTGACCGAGGTGCCCATGGCGTATTGGTTGTTCTCGATGACGTAGATCACCGGCAGCTTCCACAGCTCGGCCATGTTGAAGGACTCATAAACCTGGCCCTGGTTGGCCGCGCCGTCGCCAAAATAGGCGACGGTGACGCCGCCGGTTTCCCGGTATTTCTCGGCGAACGCAATGCCGGTGCCCAAGGATACCTGCGCGCCGACGATGCCATGGCCGCCATAGAAGCCGTGCTCGACGCTGAACATGTGCATGGAGCCGCCTTTGCCCTTGGAAATGCCGCCGGCGCGGCCCGTCAATTCCGCCATCACCGCTCTGGGATCGATGCCGCAGGCCAGCATATGGGCGTGATCGCGGTAGCCGGTGATCACCTTGTCGCCGGGCCTCAGGGCCGCCTGAATGCCGGTGACTACCGCCTCCTGGCCGATATACAAGTGACAAAAGCCGCCGATCAGCCCCATGCCGTACATCTGCCCCGCCTTTTCCTCAAAGCGGCGCATCAGCAGCATCTGGCGGTAATAGGTTTTCAACTCCTCGGCAGAGGCGTCATAGGTGGCCGTAGCGATCTGGCTTAACGGCCGATATCGCGGGGAAATCTTCTTCGTTGCAAGCTTAGCCATGAGATAAAGCCGTCCTTCCACGTCATGAGGGGGCGAAAGTTCACACTGACCCTGGCAGGCGCACCATTCGGCTTTTTTTGTAATTGCGGGTCCTTTTAATATAGTAAAAGTTATTGTTTTTCCATGAAATATCTTTGCTTAACCAAAAAATGGTTAAGGCCTTGGAGAGACAGTTGATTTAGGGCTTTGAGGGAGACTTGGGCGGCGTCTGGTAGATCACGACTTCGTTTTCATGGGTATAACCGAGGATGCCGCGCACTTCCTCCGACAGCAGGTCGGGATCGAGGTTATCGGGCTTTAGGAGCGCCACCTTGCGCTCCAAGGCCTCGCGCTCGGCGCGAATGGCCGCCGCTTTTTGCGACAGGATCGCCTGTTCGCCGCGCAAGTGCAGCCAGGCTTTCAGACCATGGTTTCCTTCCATGGCGTGATAGCTGAAATAGAACAGCGACAGCACCATGAGCGCCGGGAAAATGGCGCCTTTCAGCCGCGGACGAACTTCCAACCAGAGTTTCATGAAGGCTAGCGAATCACGGCCGATTCCGCGGGTCAAGCGAAAACTTCAGGACACTATATTTTGTGATTATAGGCGCTTAGCGACGCAAGATGGAGCGTCCCGCGAACCGTGCCACCGGCCCCAACTGCTCCTCGATGCGCATCAGTTGGTTATATTTCGCCAAGCGGTCGGAGCGCGCCAGCGAACCGGTCTTGATCTGGCCGCAGTTGGTGGCCACCGCCAGGTCGGCGATGGTGGCGTCCTCGGTCTCGCCGGAGCGGTGCGACATCACCGCGCTATAGCCGGCGCGGTGCGCCATGTTGACCGCTTCTAACGTCTCGGAAAGCGTGCCGATCTGATTGACCTTGACCAGGATCGAATTGGCGACGCCCCGCTTGATGCCGTCCGACAGCCGCGCCGGATTGGTGACGAACAGATCATCGCCGACGAGTTGCACTTTCTTGCCCAGCATATCGGTCAAAATCTTCCAGCCGT
Organism: Sphingomonadales bacterium; assembly: GCA_019455285.1. Classification (GTDB taxonomy): domain Bacteria; phylum Pseudomonadota; class Alphaproteobacteria; order Sphingomonadales; family Govanellaceae; genus PRO5. The sequence continues at coordinate 34,058 of JACFMS010000008.1, read as the reverse complement.
CCCAATCATCCTCGGCCATGCCGTCCTCGATGGAGATGATGGGATAGCGGCCGGCAAGGTCAGCAAGGTATCGGGCGAAGGCTTCTGAATCGAGGGTCTTGCCCTCCCCTTCCAGTTCGTACTTGCCCTTCTTGAAGAATTCGGTGGAAGCGGCATCAAGCGCCAGCGCCACGTCCTCGCCCGGCTTATAGCCCGCCGCCTCGATGGCCTTCATGATGAAGGACAGCGCCGCATCGGTGCTGGCGAGATTCGGTGCAAAGCCGCCCTCGTCGCCGACGTTGGTGTTGTGTCCGCCGTCTTTCAATAGCTTCTTCAGCACGTGGAATACTTCTGCGCCCATGCGCACCGCGTCGGCCACGCTGGCGGCCGAGACGGGCATGATCATGAATTCCTGAATATCGATGGGATTGTCGGCGTGCGCGCCGCCATTGATGATGTTCATCATCGGCACCGGCAGCACATGAGCCGCCGGGCCGCCGACGTATTTCCATAACGGCAGCCCGCAATCCGCCGCCGCCGCCTTGGCCGTCGCCAGGCTGACGCCCAGAATGGCGTTGGCGCCCAGGCGGCCTTTGTTGGCGGTGCCGTCAAGTTCAATCAGCGTGCGGTCGATGCCCAGTTGGTCCTCGGCATCAAGCCCGGACAGCGCATCGAAGATTTCCCCGTTCACGGCGTCAACCGCCTTGCGCACGCCCTTACCGCCATAGCGCGATTTATCGCCGTCCCTGAGCTCAACCGCTTCATGGGCGCCGGTCGACGCGCCGGACGGCACCGCGGCGCGGCCAAAGGCGCCACTATCCAGCGTCACGTCCACTTCCACCGTGGGATTGCCCCGGCTGTCGAGAATTTCCCGCGCGGTAATGTCAAGAATGGCGGTCATGAGCGATGATCCTTTTTATTGTTAGACGAGCCTCGATTGCCGCACGGCGGCGGCGATGAAGGAGGCGAACAAGGGATGCGGGTCGAAGGGTTTGGATTTCAGTTCGGGATGAAACTGCACGCCGATGAACCACGGATGATCGGGGATCTCGACGATCTCGGGAAGCTCACCGTCAGGCGACAGACCGGAGAACAGCAGGCCCTGCTCTTCCAGCGTCTTGCGATAAGCGATGTTGACTTCGTAACGGTGACGGTGGCGTTCAAAAATCCGCGTATCGCCATAAATCTCGGCCACGCGCGAGCCTGGCATCAGCCGCGCTTCATAGGCGCCAAGCCGCATGGTGCCGCCCTTGTCGTCGGCGGCAGAACGCGACACCACTTCGTTGCCCTTCTGCCACTCGGTGAGCAAGCCCACCACCGGGTGTTTGCACGGTCCGAATTCGCTGGTGCTGGCGCCCTCGATGCTGGCGAGGTTGCGCGCCGCCTCGATCACCGCCATCTGCATGCCGAAGCAAATGCCGAAGTAGGGAATCTTGCGTTCGCGGGCAAAGCGTACGGCGGCGATCTTGCCTTCCGAACCGCGCTCGCCGAAGCCGCCCGGCACCAGGATGCCGTCGACGTCTTCCAGGTGAGCGACCGCATCCTCCGCCTCAAAAATTTCGGCTTCGATCCAGTGGATGTTGACGCGCACGTTGTTAGCGATACCGCCATGGACCAACGCTTCCATCAACGACTTGTAAGCATCCTTCAAGCCAGTGTATTTGCCGACGACGGCAATGGTCACCTCGCCTTCCGGCGCAGAGATGCGGCCAACGATTTCCCGCCAGCGGCTAAGATCGGGCGGCGTGGCGGCGGGATCAAGTCGGAACGCCGACAGCACCGCCGCATCCAATCCTTCGCCATGGTATTGCAGCGGCACAGCATAAATGCTCGGCGCGTCCAGCGCCTGGATGACCGCTTTCTCCGGCACGTTGCAAAAGAGCGCGATCTTGCGCCGCTCGCCCAGCGGAATTTCCTTCTCGCTGCGGCATACCAGCACGTCGGGCTGAATGCCGATGGAACGCAGTTCCTTGACCGAATGCTGGGTCGGCTTGGTTTTCAACTCGTGCGCCGCTTCCAGGTAAGGCACCAGAGTCAAATGCACGAAGCACACCCGATCGCGGCCCATCTCCTGACCGAGCTGGCGGATCGCCTCCAGGAACGGCAGGCTTTCGATGTCGCCGATGGTGCCGCCGATTTCGCACAAGATGAAATCGTGGTCCTCGGTGTCCTTGAGCACGAATTCCTTGATGGCGTCGGTGACATGGGGAATGACCTGCACCGTGCCGCCGAGATAATCGCCGCGCCGTTCCTTGTTGATGATGGTTTGATAGATGCGGCCCGAGGTGACGTTGTCGCTTTGCCGCGACGGCACGCCGGTGAAGCGCTCGTAGTGGCCAAGATCAAGGTCGGTCTCCGCGCCGTCGTCGGTGACGTAGACCTCGCCATGCTGATAGGGACTCATGGTCCCCGGATCGACGTTCAGGTAAGGGTCAAGCTTGCGCAGACGCACCTTGAAGCCGCGGGCCTGCAACAGCGCGCCCAATGCGGCGGACATCAGACCTTTGCCCAGCGAGGAGACCACGCCGCCAGTTATGAAGATAAAGCGTGTCATTCGCCGACTTCTGATCTTCCGCTTAAATATCTGACCTTAAATCGCTAAACCTTCTCGTCTTAAACCTACTGCGGCAGCGGCACTTCTGGCAGCGCTGGTGCCGGCGTTTCCGCCGGCGCTTCCGTCGCCGGCTGGTCCATGAGCGACCTCCGGCCGGTATCCTTCTGCGCCAGGATGGTCAGCGCGATAGAGGTGAGGAAAAACGCCGCCGCCAGGATGGCCGTGGTGCGGGTGAGGAAGTTGGCCGCGCCGCGGGCCGACACCAGGCCGCCCGGGCCGCCGCCGATGCCCAGCGCGCCGCCTTCCGAGCGCTGAATGAGCACGAAGCCCACCAGCGCGATCGCCACGATTAAATGAATGACCAACAGTACGGCATGCATGGAACGGCTCTTCTATTCGTCTTTAGTATTAATGCATCAGGGAAGTCGACCCTTGAGGGCGACGTGGCAGGTTTATACCAATTGCCGCCGCAATGCCAGATCAGAAATGGCCGCGGACCGACAAACCTCTTCGACGTCATCGCGAGGCCACGTTAGGGGCCGTGGCGATCCAGAGACTGGATTGCTTCGCCCCTACTGGGGCTCGCAATGACGCATCTGGGCATTATCGTCAGCCTAGATACGCCCCGATGATGCCCCAGAAATCGTCGGCCTTCAGGCTCGCCCCGCCGACCAGCGCGCCATCGACGTTATTGACCGCCATCAGCGCCTTGGCGTTCGCCGGCTTGACCGAGCCGCCGTAGAGAATACGCACCTCGCCGCCGGCCGCCCCAAACCGCTTGTGGAGAGCATCGCGGATGAAGCCGTGCACCTCGGCCACCTCGGCCTCGGTGGGGGTGCGGCCGGTGCCGATGGCCCAGACCGGTTCATAGGCGATGGTGGTATTGCCCGGCAGGGCGCCGGCGGGCAACGATTGCGCCACCTGCTCCCCCACCACCTTTAAGGTCTGCCCGGCATCCCGTTCGGCCTCGGTCTCGCCGACGCAGATGATGGCGGCAAGGCCGGCGGCGTGGACAGCGGCGGCCTTGGCCGCCACCAGGGCGCTGGTCTCGCCATGATCGGCGCGACGCTCGGAGTGGCCGACGATGATATGGCTGCAGCCGAGGTCGGCGAACATGGCGGCGCTGACGTCGCCGGTATGAGCGCCTGAGACCTTGGGATGGCAATCCTGGCCGCCGACCAGGATGGCGCTGCCTTGGGCGGCGGCAGCCACGGTGGATACCAGGGTCGCCGGCGGGCAAATCAGCACGTCGCAGGGCAGCGCACCATGTCCCGCCATCAACCGCTTCAGCTTTTCCACTTCCGCCGCGTTGGCGCGAAGCCCGTTCATCTTCCAGTTGCCGGCAACCAACGGCCGTGGCGGCATGGGGGTCTCCTCTGTCCTGTTTTGCTGCCGGGGTTCTAACACTTTTCCTCCCTCGCTCACAACATCTCGGCAAAAGCATTGAGACGCGGCGACGAATACCGTACAACGGGGCCCGAGTTCACATTTTAGGCCGGGCGCCAAGGGGGCCGGTAGATGATTTCATCGCTTCGCAAACGCACGGGTTCCTTTATTGTCATGTTGCTGATGGGACTGCTGATCGCCAGCTTCGCCATCTGGGGCATCGGTGACGTGTTTCGCGCCGGGGGAGCGGACTCGTTGGCGATGGTCGGCGGCAGCAAGATCACGCCGGCGGCGTTCGTTCGCGAGTATCAAAACGAACTCAACCGCTGGCAGCAGCAGATGGGCGAAAGCTTCACCCCGGCGCAGGCCAAGGCCATGGGCATGCCCCGCGACGTACTGCAACGCATGGTCAACCGCGAGGTGTTCGATGCCGCCGGCCGCGATCTCGGGCTGGCGGTATCCGACGCCCAGGTGCGCGACTTCATCCGCACCAATCCGGCCTTCCGCAACAGCGTAGGGCAGTTCGACCGTGGCCTTTACGCCAATGTCCTGCGCTATGTCGGCATGTCGGAAGCGCAGTTTGAGGCGGCGGCGCGCGCCGACCTGACCCGCGAGCAGCTCCTCAACGCCCTCGGGCTTGCCGCTCATCTGCCGGACAGCCTGGCCGAGCGGCTTTACGCCTACCACGGCGAAAGCCGGGTCATCGACGTGGCGGCGATCCGCGCTTCTGCCATGCAGGATATCACCCCGCCGGACGAAGCGGCGCTCAACGCCTACTATAAAGAACATCAAGAGCAGTTCACGGCTCCGGAATACCGGGCCATAAGTTATCTTTTCCTGACCGCCGCCGATTTTGAAGGCCAAGTCGCCTTAAGCGAGCAGGACATCCTCGCCTACTACGACGATCACGCCGCCGAATACGCGACGGCGGAGACGCGCAAGCTGGAGCAGATGGTATTTTCCGACCAAAAAGCGGCGGCAGCTGCGGCTGACGCCATTCGCGGCGGCACCGACTTTGTCGCCGTGGCCAAGGAAAAGGCGGGTCTCAATGCCGACGAATTGGCGCTTGGCGAGCGCTCAGAGCAGCAGATCGCTGACGAACTGGGTAAAGACGTGGCGCGGGCGGTGTTTGCCACCCCGGTCGGCCAAGTGGCGGGGCCCGCGGCAAGCAGCTTCGGCTGGCATGTGGTGAAAGTCGTGGCCCTGACGCCCGAGGTGCGACGTCCGCTCAGCGAAGTGCGTGCCGAAATCGAGGCCAAGGCCCGCCGCGATAAGGCGATTGACCTCCTCTATGACGCCACCAACAAGATCGAGGACGAACTGGCCAGCGGCGCCACCTTGGAAGAGGTGGCGAAAAACCTCGGCCTTACGGTGGCTGTCATCCCGGCGGTCGACAACAATGGTCTCTCGCCAGACGGCAGCGTGGTGGCGGATCTGCCCAAGGCGGCCAATTTCCTGCGCGATGCCTTTGCCGCCGAAGTGGGCGCTGAGCCGGTCCTCCATGAGGCCGCCAACGACGCCTATTATCTCCTGCGCGTCGATACCGTAACCCCGCCGGCGGTGCGGCCGCTCGATAAGGTGAAGGCGGCGGTGGAGGCGGTATGGCTGGCTACCGCCCGCGACGCCCGCGCCAAGGAAACCGCCGAAGCCGTCAAAGCAGCGCTGGCCGCCGGCAAGCCGCTGGCCGCTGCAATTCCCGCCGGCGCGGTGGTGCAGACCGGCATAACAGCCAGCCGCCTGCCCTCGCCCGACGCCCAGGCGCTGACGCCGGAAATCCGCAACGCCGCTTTCGCCGCTACCGTAGGCAAAAGCGCTACGGTGAGGGCAGCCGATGGCGACGGCTATGTGGTGGTCCATGTGCTCAGCGCCGCAGCCGGCGACCCCGCCGCCAATGCCCGGGAATTTGAGGAATTCAAGCGCGGCATGGCGGCCCAGTACGGCAATGACGTCCTGCAAGCCTATCGGCTCCACTTGAGCCGCGCGTTTGAGGTCGCCTTCAATCAAAAACTGTTCGACGAGACGGTTGAACGGCTCAGCGAGTAGCCGGCGGCATGGCGGTGGATCCTGATTTTTCTACCTTCGCCGCGGCTTACAATGCCGGTCGGCCGCAGGTGGTGTGGAGCGCCCTGGTCGCCGATCTGGAAACGCCGATTTCCGCCTATTTGAAGCTCACCGGCGGCAACCCGCCGAGCTTTCTTTTGGAATCGGTGGAAGGCGGCGCGGTGCGCGGCCGCTACTCCATCATCGGCTTGAAGCCCGACCTCATCTGGCGCTGTCGCGGCAACGAGGCCGAAATCAACCGCCGCGCCCGTTTCGACACGCAAGCCTTCGAGCCATGCCCGGAAGGCACGCTCGCCTCGCTGCGCGCCCTGCTCGATGAATCGCGCATCGAACTGCCCGAGGGCCTGCCGCCCATGGCGGCGGGCGTGGTCGGCTACATGGGTTATGACATGGTGCGCCTGATGGAGCGCCTGAGCGCGCCCAAGGCGGACGCCATCGGCGCGCCGGACGGCGTGTTCATCCGGCCCACGGTGATGGCGATCTTTGATACCATCAAGGACACCATCACGGCGGTCACCCCGGTTCGCCCTGAGCCGGGGGTGAGCGCCGCCGACGCCTACGCCCGCGCTGAAGATCGTCTGCAAGAGGTGCTGGCCGCCTTGGAGCGGCCGCTGGTTCATGCCCAGGGTAGCGGCGGCGATATGCTGGCGCTGGCCGAGCCCAGCGCCAATATGTCGCGCGCCGACTTTCACGCCATGGTGGCCAAGGCCAAGGATTACATCATCGCCGGCGACATCTTCCAGGTGGTGCTGTCGCAGCGCTTCTTCCTGCCCTTTACCTTGCCGCCGGTGGCGCTCTATCGCGCGCTGCGCCGCACCAACCCCTCGCCATTCCTGTTCTTCCTCGCCCTTGACGAACTGTCGGTGGTGGGATCGAGCCCGGAAATCCTGGTCCGAGTGCGCGACGGCGTGGTTACCATCCGACCCATCGCCGGCACCCGGCCGCGCGGCGCGACGGTGGAGGAAGACCAGGCTCTGGCGGCCGATCTTCTCGCCGACCCCAAGGAACTGGCCGAACACTTGATGCTCCTCGACCTCGGGCGCAACGACGTCGGCCGGGTGGCCAAGGGCGGCAGCGTGCGGGTCACCGAGCAGATGACCATTGAGCGCTATTCCCACGTCATGCACATCGTCTCCAACGTCGAGGGCGAGCTTGATCCGGCGCACGACGAGATCGACGCGCTGGCCGCCGGCTTTCCCGCCGGCACGGTGTCCGGCGCACCGAAAATCCGCGCCATGGAGATCATCGACGAACTGGAGCCCGAGAAGCGCTCGGTCTATGCCGGCGCGGTGGGCTATTTTTCCGCCAACGGCAACGTCGACACCTGCATCGTGCTGCGCACCGCCATCGTCAAGGACGGCGTCATGCACGTCCAGGCCGGAGCCGGCATCGTCTACGACAGCGATCCCGACAAGGAATACGAGGAAACCCGGGCCAAGGCGCGGGCGCTCATGCGCGCCGCCGAAGAAGCGGTGCGCTTCGCCGCGCAAGCCGGCCTGGGGCAGTAGGATAATTGCGAATTATTATTCGCCACCCCCGCATCCCTATCCGTCATTCCCGCCTTCGCGGGAATGACGGCAGAATGAGTTGAATGAGCCTTACTTTTCAGCGGCTGGCAACCGTCACCGGGGCTGGCGCTTTGACCAGGGATGACAGCGGCACCAGGGCGATGCCGCGCCGGCGAGCGTCGGGAATCCACTGACGCAGGGCAGCGATGGTCTGGGCGTGGGGATGGCCGATGGCGATGGCCTGGCCGCGGCTGCGCGCCACGGCTTCCGCCTTCTCCAGTTGGACCAGAATGGCGTCGGCATTGCGTTCGTTGTCGAGGAACACGTTGCGCGCGCCGTGGGGCATGGCGAGGGCGGCGGCGATGCGAGCGCCCTGGGAATTCTCGGCGGTACGGCTGTCAAGGAACAACAACCCCTTGCCCGCCAGCTTTCGCAACACCAGCGTCATGGCGTCGGCGTCAGCGGTAAAGCGGCTGCCCATATGATTGTTGACGCCGACGAAGCCGGTAAAGCGGCTCAAATTCCAGTCCAGCCGCCGTTCGATCTCGGTCGGCGGCAGATCGGTCAGGAGCGCGTTCCGCCCTGGGTCTACCCCCTGACTTGCCGGCTCCATGGGCAGATGCACCAGAAGCTCTTGGCCTTTGAGGCGGGCGTTTAAGGTCTGCGCCGGCAGATTGCGGGCATAGGGCAGGAACGCCATGGTGATCGGCCGCGGCAGATCGGCCACTTGCCGCGCCGCCGCTTCGTTGAGCCCTAAATCATCAATGACGATGGCAAGCCGCGGCTGATGCTCGGCGCCGGCCGGCACGGCGGCGGCATAGCGCCGCCACGGCGGCAAGTCATCATCCACTGGCGCTGCCTCATGCTGGGCCGGACGCGGCAGCGGCGATGGCGGCGTCGATTTAAGCGACGGCATGGCGGCGCTCACCTCGGGAGCAAGCGGAACCGTGGCGGCCAACGCCGCTTCCGCCGCCGGCTGGCGCATCAGGTCGGCGACATACATCACGCCGACAGCCGTCGCCGCCAGCACCGCCAAGGCGTGAACGGCCAGCCATTTTCGCCGCGGCTTGGCGGAGCGCTTGGTTTTTCGGCGCGGGGCCGGCGCGGGCGCAGGAGTCTCGACCGCCAGGCCAAGCGCCGCCCGCCGCCGCCCTGGGGCAGACGTCGTACTGCGCTGGCTGCTCTGCCGCTGCCTGGCCACTCCAGTTCCTTTCAAATGCTTATCAGCCGTTCTTTAATATGACCCTGAAATGGTTTAGAAGAAGCAAACCGTTTGCCAGGGATTAGGGTCCAGCATGTTTCTGCTGATCGATAACTATGACAGTTTCACCTACAACCTCTACCATTATCTGGTGGAATTGAAGGTCGACGTCGAGGTGCGCCGCAATGACGCCCTCTCAGCCGATGAAGCGCTGGCGCTCAAGCCCGAGGGCATCGTCCTGTCGCCTGGTCCCTGCACCCCGGATGAGGCCGGCATCTGCCTCGATCTTGTCGCCAAGGCCGCCGGCAAGGTGCCGCTGATGGGGGTCTGTCTCGGCCACCAGACCATCGGCCAGGCATTTGGCGGCCGCGTGGTGCGCGCGCCCGTGCCCATACACGGCAAGGTGAGCGCCATCTACCACCGGGCGCGGGGTATTTTCGCCGGCATCCCCAACGGCTTTCACGCCACACGCTACCATTCGCTGGTGGTCGCGCGGGAAAACCTGCCCGCCTGCCTGGCGGTCACGGCGGAAACCGAGGATGGGCTGATCATGGGCTTGGAACACAAGACCCTGCCCCTCCACGGGGTCCAGTTCCATCCTGAAAGCATCGCTTCAGAACATGGGCATAAGCTTTTGAAAAATTTCATTGACCGCGCGCGGTCCTTTACCGTTCATTGAGGCTGGAATGTCGCGGTTTAAGGAACTGATTGCGAAAGTGGCCGAGGCGCGGGCGCTGAGCGTCGCGGAGGCCAGCGAGGCCTTTGACATCATGATGTCGGGCGACGCCACGCCGGCCCAGGTGGGCGGCTTTTTGATGGCGCTCAGGGTGCGCGGCGAGACGGTGGACGAGATCACCGGCGGTGCCATGGCGCTCCGTAAGCGCGCCCACACCATCGCCGCCCCGCAAGGGGCCATCGATACCTGCGGCACCGGCGGCGACAGCGCCGGCACCTATAACGTCTCCACCGCCGCCGCCCTGATCGCCGCCGCCTGCGGCGTGCCGGTGGCCAAGCACGGCAACAGGGCGGTGTCCTCGAAATCAGGCTCGGCCGACGTATTGGCCGCCCTGGGCGTCAACATCGAGGCCGGGCATGAAACGGCCGGGCGGTCGCTCAGCGACCTGGGCATCACCTTCCTCCTGGCGCCGCGCCACCATGGCGCCATGAGGCACGTTGCGCCAACGCGCGGCGAGCTGGGCACCCGCACCATCTTCAACCTCTTAGGACCATTGGCCAACCCCGCCGAGACCCGCCGCCAGTTGATCGGCGTCTTTGACCGCAAGTGGATCGAGCCAGTGGCCGAGGTGCTAGGAAGGCTGGGCTCCGAGCGGGTGTGGGTGGTGCATGGCCGCGACGGTCTGGACGAAATCACCACCACGGCGGAAACCGACGTCGCCGCCTTCGAGAACGGCCGTGTGCGCACCTTTGCCATCGCGCCGGAGGAGGTGGGGTTGAAACGCGCCGCGCTGGCCGACCTGAAGGGCGGCGACGCTGCGGCCAATGCCGAGGCGCTCCGCGCCCTCCTGCGCGGCGCGGCCGGCGCTTATCGCGATATTGCCCTCCTCAACGCTGCCGCCGCCCTGGTGGTAGCCGGCAAGGCTGACGACCTTAAAGCGGGGGTGAAGATGGCGGCGACCGCCACCGACAGCGGCCGCGCCAACGCCCTCCTCGATCGCTGGATCGCACTCACCAATCAACCGGCGGCGGAAGCCCAGTCATGAGCGATACCCTGGCCCAAATCTGCGCCGACAAGCGCCAGCATGTCATGACGCGCAAAGCGATGATGCCGCTGCCCGGCCTGGAAGCCTTGGCGCGCCTTGCCGCCCCGCCCCGGGGCTTTACCCGGGCGCTGGCGGCGGCCAGCAAAGCCGATGGCTATGGGCTGATCTGCGAGATCAAGAAGGCCAGTCCGTCGAAGGGCGTGATCCGCGCCGATTTCGACCCCGCAGCGCTCGCCCGCGCTTATGCGGCGGGCGGCGCGACATGTCTTTCGGTACTGACCGACGAACCTTATTTCCAGGGCCATGACAGCTACCTGATGGCGGCCCACTCTGCGGTCGATTTGCCTATATTACGCAAGGATTTCATGCTTGATCCTTATCAGGTGGTTGAAGCGCGGGCGCTGGGTGCGGATTGCATTCTCCTGATCCTGGCGGCGCTGAGCGACGCCCAGGCGGCGGAGCTGGAGGCGGCAGCGATTGACTGGGGCCTGGATGTTTTGATCGAAGTACATGACGCCGCCGAACTTGAGCGCGCGCACCGTCTGAAAAGTAAAATTATCGGCATAAACAATCGTAATTTAAAGACATTAGAGGTTAATCTTAAAACCTCCCTTGAATTGGCCCCTCAGGTCAAGAAAGGGCGGCTGGTGGTGGGCGAAAGCGGCTTGTCGAGCCGCGCCGATTTGGACCGGTTGGCGGCGGCGGGCGTTCGGGCGTTTCTCATTGGCGAAACGTTGATGCGCCAAACGGATGTCGAGGCCGCCACCCGCGCCCTCCTGAAAGGGAACCGCTGATGAGCAAGCTCAGCCATTTGGACGATAAAGGTCAGGCCCGCATGGTGGACGTCTCCGAGAAGGACGTCACCAGCCGCAAGGCGGTGGCCAAGGGCCGTGTCCGGTTGAGCGCTGAGGTCTTGGCGCTGATCGTCGAGGGCAAGGCGCCCAAGGGCGACGTGTTCGCCGCGGCGCGGCTCGCCGGCATCATGGCGGCCAAGAAAACCGCCGATCTCATTCCCTTGTGCCATCCCCTGCCGCTGTCCGCGGTGAACGTGGATTTTACGGTCGAGAAGGAGGCCATCGAGATCACCGCGACGGTTACCGTCAGCGGCCGCACCGGCGTCGAGATGGAGGCCCTGACCGCCGTCAGCGTCGCCGCGCTCACCCTCTATGACATGGTCAAGGCGGTGGACAAGCGCATGGTGATCGGTGACATCCGACTGGTGGCCAAAGAAGGCGGCCGCTCCGGCCATTTTACGGCGGAGTAAGACGAATATCGCCAATGAAATTAAAAGCTGCCGCTTTCTTACTTAGTCATCCCCGCGAAGGCGGGGATCCAGTCCTTTATCAAAGAATCTGGATTCCCGCTTGCGCGGGAATGACGGATGAGAATTGGGTGTGAGCCCGTTAGAACGAAAGGATATTTAGCAGCCATGGCCCGCTCCCCCCTCTTGCCCATCGATCAGGCCATCGCCACCGCGCTGACGCCGTTCGCCCCGCTGGCCGCGGAATCCGTGGCGATCGCTGAGGCCGCCGGCCGTACCCTGGCCGCCGACGTGACGGCCCACGCCTCGCAGCCGCCGTTTGCCGCCTCGTCCATGGATGGCTATGCGGTGCGCGCGGCGGACACCGCCCGTTGTCCCGCCACGCTCAAGATCGTCGATGAAATTCCCGCCGGTAAGGTATCCATGGTTACCATCAAGCCGGGAGAAGCCACGCGGATCTTTACCGGCGCGCCGCTGCCCTCTGGCGCGGATGCCGTGGTGATGCAGGAAAATACCGAGCGCCAGGGCGATACAGTCGTCATCAAGGAAGGGGTGGGAGTGGGGCGCTTCGTCCGCCCGGCTGGGCTTGATTTCACCGCCGGCCAAGTACTGGTATCCGCCGGCGCCCGCCTGGATGCCCGCCATATCGCGGTGGCCGCCGCCGCCAATTGGCCAACCCTGCCGGTGCGCCGCCGGCCGCGTATCGGCATTCTGGCTTCGGGCGACGAACTGGTGCTACCCGGCGAGCCCTGCGGTCCGGGCCAGATTGTCAGCTCCAACAGCCTTGCCTTGGCGGCACTGATCGAGGCAGAGGGTGGCGCGGCCATCGACTTCGGCATCGCTCGCGATACGGTGACCGATTTGAAGCGTGTTGGGGAGGCCGCCTTGGCCGCCAAGCTTGACCTGTTGGTGACCTCGGGCGGCGCCTCGGTGGGTGAACACGACCTTATCCAGGCGGCGTTCGGCGAGTTGGGGCTCGACCTGGAATTCTGGCGGGTCGCCATGCGGCCGGGCAAGCCCTTGCTTTACGGCAAGTTCGCCGGCCTTCCTCTCCTCGGCCTGCCCGGCAACCCGGTATCATCGCTGGTCTGCGGCTACCTCTTCCTGGTGCCGGCGATCCGCCGCATGCTGGGCCGCACGCCCGAACGTCTGCCGACAATCCCAGCGCGATTGGGAACCGCCCTGCCCGAGAACGACGAACGCCAGGAATACCTGCGCGCCCGGCTGACGGAGAAGGACGGCGAACTGGTAGCTACCCCCTTCGCCAACCAGGACAGCAGCATGCTCTCCCCCCTGGCGGCGGCGGACGCCTTCATCATCCGGCCACCGTTCGCGCCGCCAGCCGCCGTCGGCGATATCACAGCCATCATCAAATTATCCTGACGCAGCCTGAACCTCTTGACGACAAATGCGAACTAAAGTAGAACAATAAGGAAACATCAATGAGATGTCTGATCTTTCGCGTGGGAGGGCGGCATGTTAACCCGAAAGCAGCGAGAACTGCTCATTTTCATCGATAAACGACTTAAAGAGGCGGGCGTCGCGCCGTCATTCGATGAAATGAAGGAAGCGCTGTCCTTGAAGTCGAAGTCGGGCATTCATCGCCTGATCAATGCGCTGGAAGAGCGCGGCTTCATCCGCCGCCTGCCGCACCGCGCCCGGGCGCTGGAAGTCTTGCGCCTGCCGGAGGTAACGCCGAGCCGTCCCGGCGCCGCCGTCATCACCCCCGACTTTACCCGCAACCGCAAGCCCGAACCCGCCGCCCCCGCCGGCATCGAGGTGGTCGAGCTGCCGCTCCATGGCCGCATCGCCGCCGGCACACCCATTGAGGCTTTGCAGCAGGACGGCAGCGTTGCCGTCCCGGCGGCGATCTTGGGCCGTGGCGATCATTATGCGCTGGAGGTATCGGGCGATTCCATGGTCGAAGCCGGCATCCATGACGGCGACACGGTGGTCATCAAGCGCTGCGATACCGCCGATAACGGCGATGTGGTGGTGGCGCTGGTGGACGACATCGAGGCCACTTTGAAGATCCTGCGCAAGCGCGGCTCCCAGGTGGCGCTGGAACCGGCCAATCAACGCCTGGAAACGCAGATCTACCCCGCCCATAAGGTTAAGATTCAGGGCAAGCTGGTGGGGCTCTACCGGCGGTATTCGTAGGCTTGTTTCCGTTCAGATAGATTTGCTGCAATTACATACTTTAACTGTCATCCCCGCGTGAGCAGGGATCCAGTCACTTAATTTTACTATGGATTCCCGCTTTCGTGGGAATGACGGCGAGAGTTGGATTGACCCTCTCCGCCTAAGCGGCGGCCCCACGGCCGGCCGTTGCGACGATCGCCTACCGTCTCCACCCGCACTTCGTCCGCCTCTAACCACAGCGCGTAGCCGCCGTTATCCCGCCGCTCGCGCCGACCGATCTTGATCTGCGGGCCGACACAGGCGCGCGGCAACCACAGGTCCGCCACCAGGACATCGGCGCGGCGGCAATCATCGGCCAGCGCGTCCGTGTGTTTCGGCAACGTCACGACATGACCGGAAGACGGCCGATAGACGCAGCCCAAGCCATCGCAACTCAACCAACGGTCAGAGCTCGCTCCGTGGTCCGGCCAAGTCGTGGTCTCCTTGGCCGACCATTGGGCGATGCGATCGCGCTCCCATTTCTGCGCCCGCCCCGGCGTCAGCGCATAGCTGCCATCGGCCAGACGCACCGCCGCCAAGTTGCCCTCGCCGGCCACGAACACATCCGCCGGCCGGGCGAAAACCGTCAGCGCAACGCCCAGCAGCAGCGGCGCAACACCCAGCAGCCTAATCCGCGACCGCCACGCCACCAACCAGACGCCGCCGGCAATCAACGCCAGATAGGCGGCAAATGGCATCGCCGGCGCGTGCACCATGGCCTTATCGAAGGACGAAATCCAGGCCGCGATGTCAATGACCAACTGGATTGTCTTGCCGGCCAGCGCCAAGGGCCAGGCTTCCAGGCCAAACGGCATGGCGACGATGCCCAGGATCAGTAGCGGCATGATGAGGCTGCCGGTAAGCGGGATCGCCACCGCGTTTGCCGCCACACCCAGGAGCGGCACATTGCCGAAATAGAACAGCGCCGCCGGCGCGATGGCGGCCTCGGCAACCAAGGTGGACACCAGGACCCCCGCCAAGGCCAAAGCGAGCTTGCCGGCCATGCCGGTCGCCGGGCGTTCCGTCGCGGCGCGCCGACGCTGACGCATATACTCGTAAAACGCCACCAGCGCGGTGACGGCGGCAAACGACATCTGAAAGCTGATGCTGACCAGGGATACCGGCGACAGCGCCAGCAACGCCAAGCCGGCCAGCGCCACCATGCGCAGGGAAATCGCCTGCCGGTCGAGAATGACGGCGATCAGCACCAGGCTCGCCATGATGAAAGAGCGCTCAGCGGGCACCTGAAGGCCGCTGATGAGAAGGTAGAAATAGGCGGCGATGATGGACAACGCCGCCGCCCATTTCTTGATGGGATATTTCAGCGCCCATGGCTCGATAAGCGCCAGCATCGCCCTGAGCGTGAAAAACACGATGCCCGTCACCATCGCCATATGCAGGCCGGAGATTGACAGCAAGTGCGCCAGTCCGGCATTGCGCATGGCGTCGACCACGGGCGCGGGGATCGCGCCTTGAAAGCCGGTGACCAGGGCGTCAGCGATGAACTTGGCGTCGCCGGGAATGGCCGCTTTCAACCGCGCCGAGATGGCCAAACGTAACCGTTCGGTCCGAGCGCGAAAACCGGCATCAGCATCGGCATCGGCGTCTGCGCCGTCTGCGGTTGCCGTCACCGGCGATATCGCGACGCCAAGGGCGCCGATTTGACGGAAATAAAGTTCCCGGGAAAAATCATAATCGCCGGGCAGCGACGGCGGCTTGGGCGGCCACAGGATCGCCCGCGATTGCACCCGGCGGCCTGGCGTGACATCACCGATCTCCGTGCGCACGCTGAGGCGGATTTTATGGGGCGTCTCTTCCGCCGCCAGACCCTCGATATACCGCACGCCGATCACCAGACGGACCTCGCCGCGGGTCCGCTCCTCCATCGAGATGACCTCGCCCGTAACAGCCGCCGGCCCGATGCGCCGCTCCAGGAGCGGCGCTTGTCGCCACATCGCCATCATTGACGACCAGGCGATGCCGGCGGCGACGGCGGACAGCAGCGCCAAGCTCAACCGGGAGACGCCAGCAGGCCGCCGCCAGGCGGCCACGGCAAAAGTCAGAGCGGGAATAAGAGAGACCAGTACGGGCGGCTCACGGGAGAGGGCAAAATAACCGCCGATGCCGGCGGCAAAGGCGACGACGATCCAGATGACCGCTGCGTACCGGGCTTCTTCCGCCAGGCTGTGCGCGTGATCGAGAAGCGCGGCGCGCCATGGCGCGCCGAACCGTTTTATCGCTGATAACGCTTTTTCCCCTGCGTCGTCCGCCATCCCTGCCCCTTATCTTTTCATTGTGCGGCCGGCCCGCGTTCCTGGCAATCACCCCCATGCGTTTGACTTGAGGGGGGCTTGTGTTAGAACACCCGCCAGACCATCAAGAAGGTATCTCCGCCATGGCGTCCGTCGTTACCCGCTTCGCCCCCTCGCCCACCGGTTTTCTGCATATCGGCGGGGCGCGCACGGCGCTGTTCAACTGGCTTTTTTCCAAGCACCACGGCGGCCTGTTCCGCCTGCGCATCGAGGATACCGACCGCGCCCGCTCCACCGATGAAGCCATCGCCGCCATTCTCGACGGTCTGAGCTGGCTCGGGCTCCACTGGGATGGCGAGACGGTCTACCAATACGCGCGGCGGGAGCGCCATGCCGAGGTGGCGCGCCAGCTATTGGCTGCCGGCAAGGCCTACCCCTGCTACTGCTCGCCCGAGGAACTGGAGGAGATGCGCGCCCGCGCCCGCGCCGAAGGGCGGCCTATTCGCTATGACGGCACCTGGCGCGACCGTGATCCGGCGGATGCGCCCAAGGGCGTCGCCCCGGTCATCCGCTTCAAGTCGCCCAACGAAGGGACCATCACCATTGACGACAAGGTGCAAGGCCCGGTCACCTTCGCCAATGAGCAATTGGACGACATGGTGCTGCTGCGCGCCGACGGCACGCCCACCTACATGCTCTCCGTGGTGGTGGACGATCAGGACATGGGCGTCACCCACGTCATTCGCGGCGATGATCATCTGACCAACGCCGGCCGGCAGGCGCAGTTGATCGACGCCATCGGCTGGCAGCGTCCGGTCTATGCCCACATCCCGCTCATTCACGGGCCGGACGGCGCCAAGCTGTCCAAGCGCCACGGCGCGCTCGGCGTCGATGCCTACCGCGACATGGGCTATCTGCCGGAAGCCCTGCGCAATTATCTCCTGCGCCTGGGCTGGGGGCACGGCGACGATGAGATCATTTCCACCGAGCAAGCCATCGAGTGGTTTGACCTCGACGGCTGCGGCAAGGCGGCGGCGCGCTTCGATTTCGTCAAGCTGGAAAGTCTCAACGGCCACTACATGCGCGCCGCCGACGATGCGGCGCTGGCGGATCATACCCTGCCGTTCGTGGAAAAGAAGCTTGGCCGGGCGCTCCAGGACACCGAGAAGGCCCTCTTGGCGCGCGCCATGGCCGGCTTGAAGCCCCGCGCCCGGACTCTGGTGGATTTGGCGGAAAGCGCGCTTTTCTACTTTCGCGCCCGACCGCTGCCATTGAGTGAGAAAGCGGCCAAGCTCCTTGATGGCGAGGCCCGGCAAACCTTGCGCGAAGCGATAGCGGCGCTCAACGCCGTCGAGGTCTGGAGCGAAGGCGAGATCGAGGCTCGAATCAAAGCCTTGGCTGAAGAACACGGTTTGAAACTGGGTAAGATCGCCCAGCCGCTGCGCGCCGCGTTGACCGGCTCTGACGCCTCACCGGGGATTTTTGAGGTTTTGGCACTGCTTGGCCGGGAGGAAAGCGTGGCCCGCATCGCCGATCAGGCGGCGGCATAAGGAAGAGTATACTTTCGTAACATTTACCGGCTATAACACAGGACAAAAATCGGTACCGCAACCGCCCCTTGCCGGCGCTTAATGACCCGGTTTGCGGGTGGATTAGAAACGTATAAGGAGTTGCGATGAAAAACCTCGGCACCATGACTCAGGCGAAAGAGCCGGCGAAACTGACGGTGGGCGGCAAGACGGTAGACCTGCCGGTCTATAAGGGAGCGGTCGGCCCCGACGTGATCGACATCCGCTCGCTTTATGCCTCGACCGGGCATTTCACCTACGACCCCGGCTTTACCTCCACGGCAAGCTGCAGCTCGTCGATCACCTACATCGACGGCGACGAAGGGGTGCTGTTGTACCGCGGTTATCCCATCGACCAACTGGCGAAGAACAGCGACTTTCTGGAAGTCTGCCATCTCCTGCTTTACGGCGATCTGCCGAACGCCGAGCAGAAGGCCAAGTTCGAGCACGACATCACCTATCACACCATGGTGCATGAACAACTGCAACGGTTCTACCATGGCTTCCGGCGCGACGCGCACCCGATGGCGGTGCTGGTGGGGGTGGTGGGCGCTTTATCGGCCTTCTACCATGACAGCACCGACATCAACGATCCGCACCAGCGTCTGGTGGCGTCCTACCGCATGATCGCCAAGATGCCGACCATCGCCGCCATGGCCTATAAATATTCCGTCGGCCAGCCGTTCGTCTATCCGCGCAACGATCTCGGCTACGCTGAGAATTTCCTCTACATGACCTTCGGCGTGCCGGTCTGCGAGCCATGGAAATCCAGCAAGACCCTGGCCAAAGCCATGGATCGTATCCTCATCCTGCATGCCGACCATGAACAAAACGCCTCAACCTCGACGGTGCGGCTGGCCGGTTCCTCCGGCGCCAATCCGTTTGCCTGCATCGCCGCCGGCATCGCCTCGCTGTGGGGTCCGGCGCATGGCGGCGCCAATGAAGCGGCGCTGAAAATGCTGGAAGAAATCGGCAGCGTTGATCGCATTCCCGAATACATCAAGCGCGCCAAGGATCCGCAGGACAACTTCCGTCTGATGGGGTTTGGCCACCGCGTCTACAAGAACTATGACCCGCGCGCCAAGGTGATGCAGCAGACCGCCCATGAAGTGCTGGATGAGCTGGGATCCAAGGACGGTCCGTTGTTCAAGGTGGCGATGGAGCTGGAAAAAATTGCGCTAAACGATGACTACTTTGTGCAAAAGAAGCTTTATCCCAACGTCGACTTCTATTCCGGTCTGATCCTGCGCGCCATGGGCTTCCCGGTGGAGATGTTCACCGCCATCTTCGCCCTTGCCCGCACCGTCGGCTGGGTGGCGCAGTGGGATGAAATGGTTGAAGACCCCAGCCAGAAGATCGGCCGGCCACGCCAGCTTTATACCGGCGCCACGCAACGCGATTACATGCCGGTGGCGAAGCGGAAGTAGGGGTATGTGAAGAGACAAGGCCTTGTCATTGCGAGGCGGCTACAAGCCGACGAAGCAATCCATATTTTTTTGTTTTTCTGGATTGCTTCGCCCTAATCGGGCTCGCAATGACTAAATCTATTGCGCCTCACACCTGAATAAGCTCGATCTTATAGCCGTCGGGGTCTTCAATGAAGGCGATCACGGTGGAGCCGTGCTTCATTGGTCCCGGCGGACGCGGCAGCGGCACGCCATCCTTTTCCAGACGATTGCACAGGCTATAGATATCCTTGACCCCAATGGCGATATGGCCAAAGCCGCCGCCAATGGCGTATGGCTCTTTCTGGCCCCAGTTATGGGTCAGCTCGATGGTCGCCCCATGCTTTTCATGGCCGTAGCCGACGAAAGCCAAGGTGAACTCACCGCCCAGATAGTCATTCTTGCGAATGAGCTTCATGCCGAGCTTATTGCAATAGAAATCCAGCGAGCGATCTAGGTCACGTACCCGGATCATGGTATGAAGAATGCGAAAATTTGCGGCCGCGTTCTGCGACATGTCTTCCCCTCCGCGTTATGCGTCAGGCCTGCACCCAAGTCTCCCTCAACCTGACGCGATCATCGCGGCAAAGGTTGCCTCGGCCGCCACCGCGCCGTCAACCCTGGCTTTGCCGGCGAAACGCCAGACATTACCGCGACTTTGCTCTTTAATCACCTCAAGATGCAATTGCGCCCCCGGCTCGACCGGCCGCCGGAAACGCGC
The DNA here is from genome assembly GCA_019455285.1 of Sphingomonadales bacterium. GTDB lineage: Bacteria > Pseudomonadota > Alphaproteobacteria > Sphingomonadales > Govanellaceae > PRO5. The sequence continues at coordinate 14,220 of JACFMS010000008.1, read as the reverse complement.
CTTCTCGATGCCCATGAAATATACGAGCTTGCCATGGGCATCATCGCCCATCGTATGGACGACCAGCGCCGCCGCGGTCTGCGCCAAGGCCTCGATGATCAGCACCCCGGGCATGATGGGACGTTGCGGGAAATGGCCTTGAAAGAACGGCTCGTTGATGGTGACGTTCTTGATGCCGATGGCGGATTCACCGGGAATAATTGCCGTCAGCCTATCGAGAAGCAGCATCGGGTAGCGATGCGGAATAAGCTTCATGATGGCGTGAATATCGAGCTCGGCCACGCCGGTCGTCGTCTCGCTCATCTTCCTTCTCACCTCGAAAGTTGATGCGGCCGGGCGTATTGCCCGGCCGCACTGTCATCTTGCCTTACTTAGCGGCCGCCTTGCTGCGCCTGGCGCTCCAGCTCCAATATCTCGGCTTCGCTGGGTACCTGGACTTTCAAGCTCGGCAATTGCTTGTCGAGGAGCTCGATCACTTCGGTGGTCACATCAAGGCCCGGCGCCTGGTGGATGATTTGCGCCTTTTCCAGCACGATGGTGGCGCCCTTCTTATCGGCAACCTGAGCAATGATCGGATTTAACACCCGCTGCAGGGCCTGATTGGCGCGTACTTGCGTGACGTTCAGCTTCTTTTGATCAAGATCGACCTTGCGGTTCAGCTGATCGGCCCTGTTCTTCAATTCGTTATATTTTTGTTCATAGGCCGCCTGCGGCAGCAGGGCGCGCTGTTTATCGAGATCCTCTTTCTCCTTCAACAGCTTTTCCTTGGTGGCGTTTTCCTCGGCACCGAAGGTTTGCGAGACCTGCGTCAACTGGCTGCGAATATCCTTGCTGACCAAGGACTCGCTGAACAGCCGGCGGGAGTCGATTACGATAATCACCGCCGGTTTCATCGCTTGCGCTTGCGCGGTGGTGGAGAACCCGACAGAGCTCGCCATATAGGCGGTGACCATCAGGGAAGCAGCCAAAAGGCTTTTAATAAGTCGTTTCATGTCATTCCTGTCAGAACTGGTTGGAGATATTGAATTGGAAGAATTCCGTGTCGTCGTATTTGTTCTTGACCAACGCCTTTGCAAAATCGATGCGGAACGGTCCGAACGGCGAATTCCACGAGAACCCGACGCCCAGAGAGACCCGCGGCTTGGCGGAATCGGCGACGATTTTTTGTATGACGTTGCCGTTGTTGGGATCGATGATGTCCTTGTCGTCCACCGAGAACAGCGCGCCGACATCGACGAAAACGCTGCTCTTCAGCCCGAGTTCGTTGGCGGCCGATCCGAGCGGCACCAGAAGTTCGGTAGTGCCGGTGTAGTATATGTTGCCGCCCAGGCTATCGTCGGAATCGCGGTCGCGCGGACCAAGGCCGCGGGGTGAGAAGCCGCGCAAGGTGGGATAAAAGCGATCGCTTAAGCGCACATCCTCGCCAAAACCGAAGATATAGCCGCCTTCCGCCGCGAATTTGATCACCCAGCGCTCGGTCACCGGCAAGTAATAATCGTAGTTGGCGCGGCTGCGCAGATACTTCACCGAGCCGCCAAGCCCGGCGACATCCTGCGACGCCACGAAGCGATGGCCGGTGGTGGGGTTCTGGCGATCGTCGACGTTCTCGAAAATCAGGCTGTAGCCGACGGACGAGGTGGTAAACGTGCCCTCCGCCGCCAAGAGATAGCGGTTGGTGGTGCTGCCGATGCCTTCGATGCGGTCCTGGCGCAAGGTGTAGCGCAGGCCCATGGTCCAATATTCGGTAATCGGGAACGCCGCGCGCAAGCCGCCGCCGTATGTTGTTTGCAGGAACGAGCTGTAATCCCGATAGTCGGCCTCGCGGGCGTAAAGGTCGACGCCGGCGGCGATCGGCCGGTCCATGAAATAAGGTTCGGTAAAGCCCAGATCGACCTGCGTGCGAATGCTGGAAATCGAGAAGTTGGCGCGCAGCGTCTGGCCCTTGCCCAACAAGTTGCGCTCGCTGATGCCGAAGCCGGCGATGAAATTCTCCACACTGGAGAAGCCGACGTTCAAGGACAACTCGCCGGTGGATTGCTCCTGCACGCTGACGTCGATCACCGTGCGATCCGGCGTCGAGCCCTGCACCTGTTCGACCTCGACCTCCTTGAAGAAGCCCAAGGCCTTGGCGCGCTGGCGCGAGCGGCGCAGCTTGGCGGTGTTGAAGGCGTCGCCCTCCACCAGGCGGAATTCGCGCCGCACCACCTTATCCAGCGTGCGAACGTTGCCGTGAATGTCGATGCGCTCCACGTACACCCGCGGCGCTTCCATCACGCGGTAGGTGATGTTGATGATGCGCTCCTTGCGATCGCGCCGCACCCGCGGCCGAATATCGACGAAGGCATAGCCCTTCAAGCCGGCGGCGTCGGTCATTGCCTCGATGGTGTCGTCAATCAGCTTGGCGTTATATTTTTTACCTTTGAAGGTTTTGATCAAAGGCCGCAAGTCGTCGGGATTAAGATCGCGGATTTCACTTTCCACATCGATGTCGCCGAAGTGGTACAGCTCACCTTCCTCGATGGTGAAGGTGATATAGAAATCCTTTTTGTTGTTCGACAACTCGGCCACCGCCGAATTGACGCGAAAATCAGCGTAGCCTTTGGACAGGTAGAACTGCCGCAGCTGTTCGCGATCGTAAGCGAGGCGGTCCGGATCATAGGTGTCGTCCGAGGTCAAGAACCGCCACCAGCGCGACTCCCGGGTGGCGATCTTGCCGCGCAAGTCACCGGAGGAAAAGCGCTTGTTGCCGATGAAATTGATCTTCGAGACGGTGGTTTTCGGGCCTTCGGAAATCTCGAACACCAAGTCGATACGGTTTTGCGGCAGCTGGATCACCTTGGGCTCGACTTGCGCCGCAAAACGTCCTGAACGCCGATAAAGCTCCAGGATGCGCTGCACGTCGGCGCGCACCTTGGCGCGGGTGTAGACGGTGCGCGGCTTGATCCGCACTTCCTTGCCGAGCTTCTCGTCATCGAGCTTCTTGTTGCCCTCGAAGGCCAGCCGGTTGATGATGGGATTTTCCACCACATTGACGGTCAGCACCGTATCGCGGCGGGTAATGGTCACATCGGCGAAAAGACCGGTGGCGAACAGCGCTTTCAAGCTTTCGTCCACCTTCTCGTCGGTATAGATGTCGCCCGGCGCCACCACCAGATAGGAGCGCACGGTATCCGGCTCGATGCGTTGCGTACCGGTGACTTCGATATTGCTGATGACATAGGTTTGCGCCGACGCTTCAGGCGTCTGCAACACTGCTGCCGCGAGTGTCAGCGCAAGTGCCATGCCGGCAACCGTTCCCTTCAATGACCTACGCAACAAGACCCCCCTCTTGGATCGGACCGCTAACCGGCCCGGCCGTTCCCTTACCCGAAATTGAAAATGTTGAGATAATTAAGATCGTTCCACGTCACGAACACCATCAGCGACAACACCAGCGCCAGACCGATGCGAAAACCGTATTCCTGCGCCCGCTCGCTCAACGGCCGTCCCGCCGCCGCCTCCCAGGCGTAAAACGCCAGATGACCGCCATCGAGCATCGGCACCGGCAGCAGGTTCACGAACCCCAGATTGATCGACAGCATGGCCATGAACATGATCAATGAGGCGATGCCGTCCTTGGCCGTCTCGGCGGAGAACTTGGCGATGCGCAACGGTCCGCCCAGCTCCTCGCCCGAGCGCTTGCCCTCGAATATCTGGCCGAGAAACTTGAAGGTCAGGCGGACGATATTGCCGGTCTCCACCGTGGCGTACCACAGCGCCTCCGCCGGGCCGCGGCGGACAAATCCTTCCGGCGCCCGCGACAGCCCCAGCCGGCCGATGATCTGCGGATTGCCCAAGGGATCGGTGCTTTCATAACGATCGGGAACGGCGGTCAGCGTCACCCGCTCGCCCTGGCGGTCGATGGTAAAGCTCAGGGTATCGCCGGGGCTCATGCCCACCAACTGCTGCATATCGAGAAAGCGGTCGATTTTCTGGCCATCGATGGCCAGCACCCGGTCGCCGACTTCAAAGCCCGCCCGCTCTGCCGCCGAACCGGGCAGCACCTCGCCCACATCGGCCGGGGTGTAAGGCTGACCGACGGTGGCGAAAAAACCGGCCATGAGCACGATGGCGAACAGGAAATTGGCGATGGGGCCGGCGGCGACCACAGCGGCGCGCTGGCCGACCGGCTTGAGGTGAAAAGCGTAGGCCCGTTCGGCGGGATCAAGCCCGGCGGTCAGCTTGCCGGCGCTGGCGGCGTTCATGTCGCCGAAGAACTTGACATAGCCGCCAAGCGGCAAGGCGCTGATTTTCCAGCGGGTACCCGCCCGGTCGGTCCAGCCGAAAATTTCCGGGCCGAAGCCGATGGAAAACACGTCCACCCTAACCCCGCAGCGCCGGGCGACCCAGTAATGGCCCCATTCATGCACAAAGACCAGCGCGGTGAGCACCACCACGAACGTCACACCGGTATGAATGATGTCGGAAAACAGGTCCATGGCGCGGGTTTTAAGGCTCCAATTCCCTCATGATCTCGTCGGCCTGATGGCGGGCTTCATGATCCGCCGCCATGACGTCGTCCAGGCTTGTCAGCGGCCGGGCCGGCAAAGTTTCAAGGGTCGTTTGTACAATCTCCGCAATATGAAGGAAACCGATTTTTCGGGCCAAAAACCCAGCCACGGCCACCTCATTGGCGGCGTTGAGCACGGTCGGCGCGCTGCCGCCTTCGGCCAGGGCATGGCGGGCCAGAGACAGGGCCGGAAACCGCTCATGATCGGGCGCGGTGAATTCTAGCGTGCCAATATGGGCCAAAT